>CAZSXT010000026.1:0-52577 GCA_964611435.1 uncultured Rhodospirillaceae bacterium
GCGTACCGGGCTTGAAGTTCTCCACCAGGACATCCGCTTCCTCGACCAACTTACGCACCAGGTCCTGACCCCGTTCTTCCCGTAAGTTCGCGGTCACGGACTTCTTGTTCCGCGCCAAAATAGGCCACCAAAGCGTGCGCCCTTCATAGCGGTGGTGCCCCCATTCCCGCATCGGGTCACCCTTGCCCGGCGTTTCGACTTTTATAACCTCGGCGCCGAAGTCCGCCAGCCTGGAGGTGGTATACGGCCCGGCCAATAGCTGCCCCATTTCGATCACCCGGACACCGGCCAGGGGGCCTTTGAGGTTGGGGTCTCGTTCTTCAGCGGAAATGGGCATTTTGTCTGTGTCCTCGTTTGCGAAATACGGCAGCCATGAGATTGCCATAAACATCGATAATCTTTGATATTTCAGCCCCAGTATGTAACATGCGGGCGGACAAGCAAAGAACTCCTGCGGACAGAATCTTTGACAACCTGCAGGGGCAACTCAAGCGGAGGAACACGATGAGACTTGCAGGTTTTATGACAATTTTGGGCGCCGCCGCCTTCATGGCCAGCACAGCGTCTGCGCAAACGGTTGGCATCGGCACCACCAAGACCGGCGCCACCAGCCAAGTAACCGCGGCAATCGCCAAGGTTGCATCCAAGTTCGGCAACATGCAAATGCGGACCGCGCCGATGGCCGGCACGCAAAAATATATCCCGGCCGTCAACGCCGGTAAGCTGGAATTTGGCGCCGCCAATATCATGCAGACCACTTGGTCGGTCGAAGGCAAGGTCCTTTCCGAAGGCCGCCCGAACCCAAATGTTATGATGGTCGCCACCTTAATGCCCTTCCGTACCGGTATTATCACCGCCAAGGATCCGTCGATCAAATCCATCACCGATTTGAAAGGCAAGCGGGGTCCGGTCGGCTACAAAGCCGCGCCGCTGTTTGTGGAATTGATGAAGGCGGCGCTCGCCACGTCCAACATGACCATGGAGGATTACAAGCCGGTTCCGGTCGCGGCCCTGGTGCCGAGCTGGAAAGCGCTGATGGAAAAGAAGATCGACTTCGCCTACGGCGCGGCCGGTTCGGGCTTCATGAACCGCATCTCTCAGGCTTTGGGTGGTATGCAGTTCGTGTCCCTCGACAACTCCGCGGACGCGGTGGCGCGTCTGAACAAATATGCGCCGGGCGCGGAGATCAAGACCCTTCAACCGCGGAAAGGCCTGACCGGGATTAACGGACCGACCAATCTGGTCTTCTTTGACTACACGCTGTTCGCCGGCAAGACGGTCTCAGGCGACGTGGTCTATAGGGTGACCAAGGCTATGTATGAAAACAAGGCGGCGTTGGTTGAGACCTCGCCCCTGTGGCGCGGCTTCACCGCCAAGAACATGTCCAAGAAGCAAGGGAACCTAAAATATCACCCTGGCGCTATTAAGCTCTACAAGGAGAAAGGGACTTGGAATCAGTAGAGGATTCCTCGTCTAAACCCACGGAAACGCCCGCGCCGCAGTCTTCACCTGTCGCGCGGGCGTTGACGCCTTGGCTGGGCTTGACCCTGGCCGTGATCGCCCTCGTCTGGGCGAGCGGTCTGATCGTGGACTATGGGGTCAATCTGATCGACGTTCAGGTGATCTGCCTGATCCTGGGCCACGCCTACGCGATCATTTACCTGAACGTGCGCGCCCGAAAAGGTGGGACGGACGGCAAACTTCCCTGGTACGACGCCATTTGCGCCTTCGCCGGGTATGTGACCGGCTGGTTTCTGTTTTTCCGTTATCCGGTCCTTCTGGAGGACGTGTTTTACCTCCCTGTTGAGGCGAACATTGTTGGCGGGATTTTAGTGCTGCTCGCGGTTGAGGCTCTGCGGCGAACCGCCGGGTTAGGCATCTTCTCGGTCCTCATGGTATTCGTCGCCTATGGGCTGTTCGGGCATCTGATCCCCGGCCCGCTGCAGGCCCGCGCTATGGCCCCGGATAGCTTTTTCTCGTTCCTCGGCATCGATACGACCGGCCTACTCGGCCTGCCCATCAATATAATCTCCACCATCGTGGTGATTTTTATCTTCCTCGGACAGGCCTTGCTGCGTTCCGGCGGGTCCGTCTTTATCACTGATATTTCCTCGGCCGCTATGGGCAACACCCGCGGCGGCTCGGCCAAGATCGCCGTGGTGGCCTCTGGCCTGTTCGGCTCGATCTCGGGCAGCGCGGTTTCCAACGTGGCGTCCACCGGCGTATTGACCATTCCGTTGATGCGTCAAGGCGGGTACACCAGACCTGTGGCCGGCGCAATTGAGGCCGTAGCATCGACCGGCGGCCAGATCATGCCGCCGATTATGGGCGTCGCCGCCTTCCTGATGGCTGAACTGTTGGAGATCGAATACAAGGAAGTCATCCTGGCGGCCCTCTTGCCGGCGCTTCTCTATTACGTCGCGGTCTTCCTGCAAGCGGACCTAGAGGCCGGCCGCCTGAGAATCAAACCTATCCCCAAGGATCAGATCCCACCAGGCGGCAAGGTGATGAAAGAAGGCTGGTACTTCATCGTTCCCTTCGTGATCCTGTTGGTTGCGCTCTTTTCGTGGAACTCCCCGCCGGAGAAGGCCGCGCTCTTTGGCGCGCTCTCCATCGTCGCGCTGGGCATGATTTTTTCCTACAAGGGCCGTCGGCTCAATTTGGGCTCGGTCATGGAGTGCTTCAAGAAAGCCGGCGAAGCCTCGGCCGACATCATTATCATCGGCGCCGCCGCCGGGGTTATCCTCGGCATCCTGGACGCCACCGGTCTTGCCTTCGGCCTGACCCTTATCCTGGTGGATGTGGGCGAGAACAATTTGTTCCTGCTGTTGTTCCTAACCGCCATTGTCTCCATCATTCTCGGCATGGGCATGCCGACGACGGCCATCTATTTCCTGTTGGCCGTGCTGGTCGCGCCGCCTCTGGTCAAACTGGGGGTCGAGCCTATCGCCGCGCATCTGTTCGTGCTCTATTTCGGTTTGATGTCAATGATCACCCCGCCGGTCGCATTGGCTGCTTTTGTCGCCGCCAAAATCGCCGAGACCGGGCCCATGCGGACAGCTGTCGCCGCCTGCCGGTTTGGCTGGCCGGCGTTCATCGTGCCGTTCTTGTTCGTCATCGCGCCCAACCTGATCATGGTCGGCTCCGCCTTTGACATTGCGCTCACCTTTGTGACCGCTGTCGCCGGCATCTGGATCGCGTCCGCCGGCTTTACCGGCTTCTTCCTAACCCACCTGAATGCGGCCCAGCGTACAATTTATGTCTTGGGCGGCTTGGCGCTCTTGATGCCGACACAGGCTTTTACCGGTGCGGGCTGGGTGCAATTGGCCGGCCTGATCTTGAGCGGTGCAGGTTTAGCGATGGAGCTCAACCGCCGGAAAGCGGAAAAGGCCGCCGTCTGATCAATCTATAGACGCGGCGCGCTTGACGCCTTCGATCATGGCGGCCCGGCGCAGGTAGGGCCGGGATTTTTCAACATCGGCGACAATGCCCCGCAGCTCCTCGTGGAACGCTTCCCGGCTGGCCGGATCGTTGTTTTCCAGATTTCGTTTATTCTCGATGGTTTGGCGCTGGAGATACTCTTCCGCCACCGTCCGCCGCTGCCGGTCATAAAGGTCCAACAAGTCTTCGCTGGCGCCTTCGTGCCAAATCCTGGCCAGTTTCTCCGTCAGGCTGAAAGAATCGTGAAAACCGAAGTTCATTCCCATGCCGCCCAAAGGATTATTGATATGGGCCGCGTCCCCAGCGATCAGGATGCGCCCATCCCGATAATTAGACGCCACCCGTTGGTGCACTTCATAGAGGTTTTTGTGCACCACCTTGAACGGCTCCGGCTTGGAGTGGAACCCCTGGAGCCGCGCCTCGATAGTCACGTCGTCGAAGATTTCGTCCGTGGACAATTCCGGATCGGTCGGAAACACCACCCGCCAGATGCCTTTCTCGTCCGGTCCGGGCACTTTGAACAATGCGCACCATTCCTCCGGGTCCGCGACATAGTTGGTCAGCGCATAGCCGGCGTCTTCGAAATTGTACGTCGTGGTCACCACCAGGAAGCGTTCCGGGAAGGTGAACCCTTCGAACCGGACATTCATGCTTTTCCGAACCTGACTACGCCCGCCATCGCACCCGATCAGATAACGCCCACGGTACGTTTTCAACCCGTCCGGCGTGGCGGCCTCCACGGTGACGCCATCGGCATCCTGCCAAGCCTTTGTCACCCGGTGGTTGCGCATAAACTGTTGTTGACCGTTTTGTTCCAAAGCCCGGTCAATCAAGGCTGAAACCTTATGCTGCTCCAACATCAGGCGAAACGGATACGGCGTATCGTCTTTCAGCACGCCCAGGTCAAAATCGGCGACGAGTCCGGTCTTGCGATCCCGGTAATGGTAATTGCCGACGACATAGCCTCGCGCCAGCAACTGTTCTGTCATGCCCAGAGGCTCGAACATTTCCAAGGTCGGCGGATGAATGGTGCCCGCCCGCGGATCGTCAAATATTTGCGGCTCAGCTTCCAACAGAATGAACGGAATGCCGTAATGCTGCAGGTTCAGCGCGGTCGTATATCCGATCGGACCGGCGCCGGCGATGAGAATGCAGTCGGTATTATCCATGGGGGCCGAGGGCGTCTTGAAGAGTCGGGTTCATTTGACCATTATCCAATATTACGAATAACACGAAATCAAGATGTGGTAATCCCAAAGGAGGATGCCGTTATGGATAAAGCCACCCAATTGACCAAGGCACAAGAACCCTGGATCGGCTCGCGGGGAAGGATCGCGGTCATCATCCCATCGACCAATATCGGCGTGGAGTATGACTGCCAGCGGATCATCCCGCCGGGGATCACCTGGCATTTCTGCCGCTTCTTCGTGGAACAGCCGGACCTTTCCAGCGACAACATGTTCCTGGCCTTCATCGACGCTATCCGCCACACCATTCCCCACGCCATGCGGGACGCCATGACCTGCGAGCCGTCGCAGATCATGATGGGCATGTCGGCGGAGACCTTCTGGGGCGGCCTGGCAGGCAATGCGGAGTTCACGGGGCGCCTGCGGGAGGTCTGCGGCGATGAAATCGGCATCACCACCGGCGCGAACGCGCTCGACGCGGCGCTGAAAGCCTTCGGCGCGAAGAAAGTTTCGGCGCTCACCCCCTATCAGCCCGTCGGCGATGAACAGGTTCATCGCTTCCTGGAAGAGACCGGCTATGAAGTACACAAGGTGGTTGGCCTTAAATGTGATACGGCCACGTCCATCGCGCACACGCCGCCCCAGGAAGTCATCGACATTGTCGTCAATCAATTGGACGCGCCCGACGTGGACGCCATTGTTCAGGCCGGCACCAACCTGACGGGGCTCGATATCTTCCCGACCTTGGAAAAGCACCTGGGCAAGCCGGTCATTCCGATCAACGTCGCCACCATCTGGCACACGTTCCGAACCACCGGTGTTGATGACAAGTTCATCAACAAGGGCTGGCTACTGGAGAGACACTAAATCCCATGAGCACTCAAAAGCCTGTTTTGGTTGTTGGCGGCGGGCCGGTCGGCTGCGTCACCGCCCTGATCCTGTCGAAGGCCGGCGTGCCGGTCACTATCCTGGAGTCCGAAGACGATCTGATCATGGATATGCGGGGCTCCACCTTCCACCCGCCGACACTGGACATGCTGGATGATCTTGGCGTCACACCTCAGATGATCGAACAAGGGCTGATCACGCCCATGCTGCAATACCGGGACCTGGACGACGGCCTGATCGCCGAGTTCGACCATGGTATGCTGACGGACTACACCCGCCACCCTTACCGGCTGCAGTGCGAACAGTTCAAGGTCACCCGGATCATTGTCGATATGCTGGATGATTACCCGGATACAAACCTGCTCTTCAACGCCAAGGTGGTGAAAATCGAGCAGAGCGACGATGGCGTGACCGCGACATTCGAGACCCCTGACGGGACACAAACCATCGAAGGGTCCTACCTGGTCGGCTGCGACGGCTCCCGAAGCACGGTGCGCAAATCCCAGGACATCACATTCGAGGGTTTCACCTATCCGGAGCATTTTGTCACCGTCAGCACCTCCCTGCCGGTCGATAGCATCATCCCGGACATGGGCGGCGTCGCCTATATCTCTCATCCGGACGAATGGTGTGCATTGATCCACGCACCGCAGTTTTGGCGATTCCTGTTCCCGACGTCACTGGACCTCAGCGACGAAGAGGTCATGAAAGACGATTATCTGCAGATGCGGATGCAGCGGATCGCCAAGTCCGACACCGATTACCCCATCGAACACCGCACGATTTATAACGTGAACCAGCGGGTGGCGGAGACTTATCGCAAGGGCCGGGTGATGCTGGCCGGCGACTCGGCGCACGTCAACAACCCGCTGGGCGGCATGGGGCTCAACGGCGGGGTCCATGACGCGGTCAATTTGGCGACCAAGCTGATCAGCATCTTGCAGGAAAACGGTGATGAAGCGCTGTTGGATCAATATGACCGGCAACGACGGCCCATCGCCATCGAATACGTGCAGCAGCAGACCATCCGCAACAAAAAAATGATCGAAGAGCGGGACCCGGCGGTGCGTAAAAAGACCTATGACGAACTGCGGGCCAAAGCGGCGGATAAAGAACAGGCCATCGCGGTAATGCTGCAAACGTCGATGATCAACGCGGTCCGCAAGTCGGACGCGCTTCAATAGAAAACTACGCGAGTTTGACCATCACCTCGTCGGCGGTCATCAAGTCCGCATATTTCTGCGCCATATCGAACATATTGGCGTCGTGCGGCCCGATGGCCCGGTCGCCGACGCAATCACTGGCGACGATAGTCTTGAAATTATAGCTCATGGAATCGATCACGGATGCACGGACACAGCCCGACGTGGTGCAACCGGTGACAATCACCGTGTCCACATGCTTGGCGGTCAGCCAACTCTGCAGGCTGGTGCCGAAGAAGGCAGAGGGTTGGGTCTTGCGGACGATGTATTCGCCCTCTACCGGCTTCAGATCATCCACCACCTGGCTGGCGGGCGCATCTTCGGTAAGGCCTCTTAGGCCTGGCGCCTTGAGGCAAAACACGCCGGAGTCGGAACCGTCATCCGCATAGACCACGCGGGTGAAGGCCACCGGCACGTTCTTCTGGCGGCAGGCGGCCAAAAGACGCCTGGTGTTGGCAATGGCCTCGTCAATATTTCCGCCACCGAAAGCGTCCGGATCGGCGAAACCGTTGACGAAATCGACGATCAGCAGCGCCGGCCGTTCGCCAAAGCCGCTTTGGTTGCCAAAATTCTGCCGCTCATAAACGTCGAGGTCGTTCATCCGACATCCTATTCAATCTCGTAGGACCGGCGGATCATGGAGATCATCCCCGTGCCCAGCATGAACTGTTTGGCGCGCGCAGGATCAGCCGCCGTCTCCCGCAATTCCTGCAGGTTCTTGGCGCGGGATTCCGGGTCCTTTGCCTCCAGCCGCTTCTTATTCTGGATGGTCTGGGCCTGGACAAATTCCACGCAGGTGGTTCGGCGTTGCCGGTCATACAAATCCAAGAGGCTCTCTTCCGCTTCACCTTTCCACACCTGGCTGAGCTTTTCCGTCAGGTTGACTGCATCATGAATACCACCATTCAGCCCCATACCGCCGATGGAATTGTTCACGTGCGCCGAATCGCCCGCCAGCATCACCCGGCCCTTGCGAAAGGTCTGCGCCACCCGCTGATGAGTCACATAGATATTGCGATGGACCACATCATATTCGCCATCCTTAGGGAAAAACTTGGCGAGCCGCGCCTGAATGCTATCGTCGCTCATCACCTCTTCGTCGGTCTCTTCTTCCCTGGTGGGAAAGACCGTCCGCCACAGGCCCGGCGGGCCGTCCGCGGCAACCTTGAACAGATTGCACCACTCGTCCGGGTCAGCGAAGTAATTGCGATAGGAGACGTCTTTATTCTGCTGAAAATTGTAGGGTGTGGTGAAGACGATAAAGCGCTCCGGATAGGTAAACCCCTCGAACGAAATATCGGCCGATTTTCGCACCACACTGCGCCCACCGTCGGACCCGATTAGATAACGCCCGGTGAACTGTTTCGGCCCCTCCGGCGTGGTCACGTCAACCACGACCTCATCGCCCTTGTCTTCCTGGCCGGTCACTTCGTGAGAGAACAGAATTTCCGCATCCGGAAAATCGCCCAGCTTCTTCCGCACGATTTTCGACAACTTGAACTGCTCACACTGCACCACGTAGGGGAAACGGGTTTCGTCGGCCAACAGACTGTGATCAAAGCGCGCCACCAGATCGCCCGTCGGCCGGTCCCAGAAACAGAAATCCTTGCAGACAAGGCCAACCTCTTCCGCTTCCTTGGCGACGCCCAAATCTTCCAGCATCTCCAAAGTCGCCGGGTGCGTGGTCGCAGCGCGGGGATCGTCATAAAGCCGATCCCCGGCCTCAAACAAGGTGACGGGAATACCTTCTTGCGAGAGCTTCAGCGCGGAAATCAGGCCCACGGGCCCGGCCCCGGCGATCAAAACCCGATCAGTGTTCGCATTCGCCATCTTATTCTTCCCAGTACTGGGAGAATTCCGTGGCCACCGCCTGCTCGTAGCTGACCTCGCCCTCGATCAAACCGACCGCCCGTTGGAACGCGGCCATACCCTGGACGAATTCCTCGGAGATAGCGGCGGTGTAGTACGGCAAATCCCGCTCCACCACTTGGGCAATCAGGCCGGCTTCCGTTGCCGGAAATAGTTTCTCGCCCACCTTGGTCGCCAGGCTGATGTCTTCCTTCAACGCCTTATGGGTTTTCACCAGCGCGCGCACGGCGGCGGCGCAGGCGTCCGGCTGTTCGTCGATCATTTTCTGCGATGTGATCAGCGCCGGCATGGTGTAGTTGAACGCATTGGGCGGTCCGTCGCCCCGCCGCGCATCAATCACCATGGTCCCCGCGCCCCGGGTCACAGCGACTTCGGCCCCCATGCCGTTGGCCCAGAAACCATCGATCTTGCCGTCTTCCAAAGCTTGAGCGGCGGTCACGCCAAAGTTTACGTTGTTGCCCTGGAACGCGCCGGGGACTGGGGCGATATTGACCTTGTCTTTTTCCAGATCAATTCCGGCCTCGATCAAAAGCTGTTTCAGACCCAGATCGACCAGGGGCGCAGCGCCGATGTTTAATCCCTTCACCGCCTCGATATCCCCCTGCTTAGCGCCCAGGTCTTTGCGCAGGATCAGAAACCAGTACATGCCTTGGGCCAACGAGCCCAAGAGTTTGCCGCCATTCCATTCAGGAAATGCGTGGGCCGTGGAGTGTGCGGAACCGCCCACAAACTGGATTTCGCCATCGCGCAAAACCTCCAGCGTCCGGTCGACGGGAAAGATAAGCTCAAGCTCCATATCCAGGCCTTCTTCCTTGAAGAGGCCAAGCTCCACGGCAGCAGCGGCCGGGAAATAAGAATTGGAAATTAGATCAGGTATGGCGATTTTCACGTTGGTTCTCCCCTGGAAAATATCTGGCCCATATACATCATAGCCGCCCCCGACAGGGCAAGTCCGGAAGCGCTGATAATTATGCCGTCAGGCCGCCATCCATGATGATGGATTGCCCGGTGAATGCGGCCGCGCCTGTGATCACTGCGAGTTTTCTGCTCATGCTCCGTACTGCTCCTGCAATTTGCGGACGGCGGTCATTTCCTCACAGGCCCGGATCAATTGATCAAGGGTCGTCACCCCCCGGGCCGGTAGGCGCTTTAACATAGCCGCGAAGATTTCCGCCGTGGCGACGGCATCGCCGATGGCCGAATGCCGGCCCTCGATCTGCACGCCGTGCCGCCTGGCGATGGCCTCGAACGACTGGTCTTTCGCATCCCGGTCCAAAAAGACCGAGATCAAAAGCGTGTCCAGAACCAAATGGTCGAAGGATACGCCCGTTTCGGCCTCTTTCAGTTTTAGGAAGGTCATATCAAACGGCGCACTATGTGCGACCAGCACCGTGTCGCCGGCAAACGCGTGAAACTCTTTGATCCGAGGGCCAATGGCCGGCTGTCCCGTCACCATATCATCGGAAATACCGTGAATACGGATGGACGCTTTGGGAATCGGCCGGCCCGGATCGATCAATACGTCAAACAACAGATCTGACGCCACGTTCCCGTCCCGCACGCCGATCGCGCCGATGGAAATGATCTCGTCGCCGTCGGATGGCCGCAGACCGGTGGTTTCCGTATCGAACACCGTATAGGCGATGTCGGTAATATTTTTGCCGCCAAGCTCGGCCCCATGCCGGGGCAGGTTCAACAGCCCATAATCATAAAACTCGGGCCGGTCGGGCAACGCACGGGAATCCACCTCCCGCGCCGCCAATTCCGAATGCAGAAACCACCAGCCGATCGCACCCAATACGCCAAGCACCACAACCACGGCCAGCGCGAAACTCGGATAGCTTCCTTCCCCAATGGGCAACTGTGCGTAGGCGATCAACAAAACCAATAGAATCGCCGCCGATGTCCAGGCCAGACTGGCCCACGTCACCAATCGCCGGGTGCTCCATCTGGAAAGTTTCATTTCCTCTGCCCCATTGGAATCATTGGCATTTTTTTCCTTGAGAGCTGACAGTCCCGGTTACAGGTTTACATTCCAGCCACGCCTAGCTTCAATAGACGCCAATCTGCCGGGTCTTGGCAACAACCGATCAACCGGAGACCGCAATATGCTGTATATTCTTGGTATCATTTTGTGGTCGGGAAACCGATTCAGGCGATATTCAACCTGATTATTTTCGTTCTGTCGGGCCTTATTTTCGTCGGCACCCTGGGATTCGGCTCGTTTCTCAGCTTCCCGCTTTGGATTGTCGCCGTGATCCATGCCCTATTGGTGGTTCACGGTCATAATTCCGATAAGAAGATCGAGAAGATCGCTGACGCCGTCGCGCAACGGGGTGGCGACGCGCCGGAGTAGATAACCGGCACTTTTCTCCGTCATCCACGGGCTTGAGCCGTCCTTTATCGCGTCGCCCCCGACCCGCGAAGCGGCTGTCGGGGGTCCATCCGGCGTTTCAATTTTCTCGACTAAACCCATGGTCCCCCGAGACTTGTCTTCGCCAACTCGGGGGTGACGCTTGAAAATGTGATCAGGGATGACGCATTAGTGGACGCCGAGCCCCCTCAATAAAGCTCCCCGCCCACTTCGAAATTTATCTTCGACCGGAGCCCATCCACGGCAGTGAGCGCCTGACGCAGGTCGACCTTTTCACGCCGGGTCAGGCTCGCCGGATCGACGCAGTTTGATGCCGCCCCCGTCGCCTCGAAATCCCTGATCTGCGTGCGGAGGATAAACCCGGCCAGGAATGTAAACGCCCCGGTCAACTCGTCGTGCTCATCCTCGGTCAGCACTCCTTGTTCCCTCAGCCCCGCCATCCGGGCAAGCGTCCCCACCTCGGCCACGCCTTCTCGCAAAGCCAACAGCCGGATGCCTTGCACAAGGGGAAACAATCCATGCAGCTTGAGATCAATCTTGCCGGTGTGCGGACCTTCCTTCACCGTCGCGAACCGCCCGAACCAGCGAAGCGCGGTGCCTAAATCCCGGTCTGCCGAGTAGAGCCGCCTGACGAACGGCTTGTTGCCGCGCATAATCTCGGTGACATGAATTCGCAAGTCGTTGGCCAGCCCGATTTCTCCCGAAATCCCCCTGAAATCGAAGAAAATGTCGAAGTTGAGAAGCGCTTGTTCCGTCGGTGACCGGTTCCAGTGATCAACCTGGGCAATCCAGCCCCTGAGCGGCTTTCGCCATAAGGGATTGGTCGCCATCACGTCGCCTTGGCAATAGGTCAAACCGATCCGGTCCAAATCGCGGGATGTCCGCGTCGCCAGTTCCAGAAACCACGGATCAGCCGCAGTGATTTCTTCGTCCGCCGCGTCTTCCAGAATGAAACCGTAATCCTGGTCCGGCGTCAGGTAGTTCTCTCCCCGGCCGCCGGACCCCATGATCACCAGACAGTAATCCAGCGGCGCAGGACCTTGCCCTTCTTTCTCGAGAGCCTTGGCATTCAGCGCCGCCACCAAACTGTAGATATCGTTGTTGATGTGGGTGAGAAGCGCCAGGACCTCGGGCGCCGGCACACCGCCGCCCATCAAATCCCTGGTGAGACTGACCTGGGCGGCCTTGGTTTCCGTCAGGCCGTCCAAATCCCGGTCGCGGGTGATATCATCAATTCTGGATATCAGATCGCCAGACGCCAATTCGGTCACCCGGAACCGATCCAGCACGCCGGTCACCCGTCCTTCAATATCAATGACCACCAAATGTCGACGCCCCCGCCGGCGCATACTGGTCAGCGCCTGATAGAGGTAATCGTCCTCCCCCACGGCTTCGACGGGGGCTGACATAACATCGCTTACCGGCTGCCCCGGATCGGCGCTGAAAACCACGCGGCGTACGATGTCTTGTTCGGTGACAAGCCCTAAAGGCCGCTGATTGTCGTCGATCACAATGACCACAGATTTTTTCCCGGTTGTCATTGCGCCGGCCACATCGCGCAGTGGCGCATCGGGAGGAACGAGCGCCGGAGCGCCGCCGATATAGTCGCGAACCCGTTTGAAGAAAAACTCGGTCATCGGCGATGGATCAGTCATTTCCTTCCGCCCTTACGGTTGAATCGGCCTACGCCGCTGCCCGCCGGTCCCGCCATTGCTGGGCGATGGTCTCCGGCTCCCAAATCTTATTCAACTGATCCCGCACATGCCGCCAGCGAAACCGGATAGAATTCTTCACCGCCAAGCCGTCATATTTCTTCAGTTCATCCGCCACCGGCGCCCATTCGTAGAGCGCATCCATGCTGCGCAGGAAGGCAATATCGTCCACGGGCGCCTCGTCCCAGTTGATCCGGCCGACGCCGGTGTGGAATTCTTTGATCGCTTCATCAAATCCCTGGGGACGAAAATCCGGCACTTCCTCGTCTTCCAGCACCGTGTCAAAGAGATACAACGCAAGAGCCTTTTGCTCATCCTGGCTCAGGGATGTCGCCTGACCAATCCGTGCGGTGAGGTAGACACAGAGATCACCTAAACACACCAAATAGATTTCCCACTTGGCAATATTGAGGGACTTGGAGAAAGTTTCGTCCTCGAACAGCAACGTGTATCGAGTGCCCGCCCGAGTTTTTACATACTGATAGAGGGTAATCTGGCTCACATACTTGGATCGAGTCTCGGCGAATCGGACCAGGTCCTCGGGGCTCGCTACCGGGTCATCCGTGCGCCAGAAATGCAGGGCGCGAAGAGCTAACCCTATGAAATAAAATAGATCTTTAAAGACAGAAAAGGCTTTTTGCCACATTTAACTATGCTTTTACCCACACTTGATGTAACTTTGACGCAAAATTTATAGGCCTCTGCAAGCCTTCCGGACAAGCATATCCCGGTTTGGGTTGTAGGGATGTATAAATTTTTGGTCCGAAAACACATAAACAAACGGATCAAGACTGGGAGTAAATCAGCCGCGTGGCGACCGACGTAGCGTAACAGTTTCTGCGCGGTATCGGCTTCAACTATGAAGGGGGCTTCAACAAATGTCTGATATCACGCCCGAAGTGCGAGCAGCACACTGGGCAAAAACACGGAACCTGACGATCCTGACTTTGGTCATCTGGTTCATCTTTTCATTCGTGGTCCATTGGTTCGCCAATGACCTGAATGGATCAACTTTCATGGGCTTCCCGCTCGGCTACTACATGGCCGCGCAAGGCTCGCTGTTCGTCTTCGTTCTCCAGATTTTTTATCTCGCCTATGCGCAGAATAAGATCGACGAAGAGTTCGGCGTGGCCGAAGACGAATAGCGGATGAAAGGATCAGCTCAATGAAGGGTAATTTCATCGACAATCTGCCAAAAGTATACGGCCTGTATACCGGCGGCTTCATCGTCTTCATCCTGCTCATGGCCGTTCTCGAACAAATAGGCATGGACGCGGAGACAATCGGCATTCTTTTTGTCGCGTTTACCATCTTGATCTATGCCGGTATCGGTTGGCTGTCGCGGACCATGGAAGTTGGGGCGTATTACGTCGCCGGCCGACAGGTTCCGGCGCTGTTCAACGGCATGGCGACGGCTGCGGACTGGATGTCCGGCGCGTCCTTCGTGGCGATGGCCGGCGGCATCTACTTCGGCGGTCATGGCTATCTGGCCTTCGTCGTCGGCTGGACCGGCGGCTATGTGCTGGTGGCTTCGCTGATGGCGCCGTATCTGCGTAAGTTCGGCTGCTACACCGTACCCGATTACATCGGCACGCGGTATGGCGGCAACCTTGCGCGGCTCTGCGCCGTGATCGTTCTGGTGGTGGCGTCGTTCACGTATGTGACCGCGCAGATTAACGCCACGGGCACGATTGCCGCCCGCGCGCTGCAAATTCCGTTTGAAGTCGGCGTTTGGTTCGGCCTCCTCGGCATCCTGCTGTGCTCCATGCTCGGCGGTATGCGCGCGGTGACCTGGACCCAGGTGGCGCAGTACATCGTGCTGATTATCGCCTATCTGGTGCCGGTCTTCTGGATGTCCAACAAGCAAGGCTTTGGCCTTATTCCGGAATTCGCCTACGGCGAAGCTGTGATGCGGGTCGCGGAATTGGAAGTCATGCACAAGGTTGGTGAACTGAAACCGGTTGCCGGTGTCGGTCTTGCCGCGTTGACGAAACTTCACAACGATCCCGGCAGCGCCGTGGATAGCTGGAAGTTTGTCACCTTGGCCTTCATGATGATGGCCGGTACGGCGTCCCTGCCGCACATTCTGATGCGCTACTTCACCACGCCTTCGGTGAAAGCGGCCCGTCAGTCCGTGGCATGGTCCCTGCTGTTCATCTTCCTGCTGTACTTTACAGCGCCGGCCTTGGCGACATTCACCAAGCTTCAAATTCTTGATCCGAATCTGGCGACAGGCATCATCGGCAAGTCCTTTGCTGATGTCTCGAACCTCGATTGGATCCAGAAATGGAGCAATGTCGGCTTCCTGAAGATCATCGACAGTAACGGTGACGGCATATTGCAGATCAACGAATTCTTTATGCGCGGCGACATCGTCGTGCTGGCAACACCGGAAATTGCCGGTCTGCCGTTCGTGATCTCGGGTCTTGTCGCCGCCGGTGGTATGGCAGCCGCCATGTCCACGGCTGATGGTCTGCTGTTGGCGATCGCCAACGCCCTGTCGCACGATCTCTACTACAAGATGATCGACCCGAACGCTGATACCAAGAAACGTTTGGTTGCGGCGCGCGTCCTCTTGATCTTGATCGGTGCAGCCGGCGCAGCAGTCGCCAGTCTGAAGCTGACCAGCATCTTGGGTGCGGTTGCTTGGGCGTTTAACTTTGCAGCCTCTGGCCTGTTCTTCCCGCTGGTGCTTGGCATCTGGTGGAAGCGGGCCAATCGCGAAGGCGCCGTTGCAGGTATGATCCTAGGCTTTGCCGCAGGCACTTACTATCTGGTCCATATCAGGTGGCTGGGTGGGGCTGAGATTCTCGATCTCAACCATCTGCGGTTCGGTATTGTCGGCATGGCTGTCAGCCTTGTCGCCATGGTCGTCGTGACGTTGATGACCAAAGAGCCGGATCAGGAGACCCAGGATATGGTCGACAATATGCGGATCCCGAAAGGGACGACCATATTGTCCGGCGATCACTAGTTTCCTGTGATCTGACAAAATTCGGGGCGAAGCTTGTCTTCGCCCCGTTTTTTTTAATCTGTTTCTTCATAATTTCTAAGCTTGGACAGCAGCCGTGACCGAAGCCTTCCCAATTTGGGTCATTGTTATCGACTATATCCTGGGCATGGTCATGTGGACCCTGATGGGCCGCACCGGCATGAATATTTTCCTGCGGGAAGATTCCGAATTCTTTTTCATGAAGTTCTTCGTCCGGGTCACCAACCCGATCCTCAAGGCGTTTGACCGGATCACCCCGGAATTCCTGATCCGGCCGCTGGTGCCCCTCTATGTCGCGTGGTTTTTCTTCCTGTTTCGCTTTTACGCCATGCCTTGGGCAATGGGTTATGAAGTCATGGGGATGCTGTCTTTCCCTCTGGAAGGGGAAATCGCCCGCGGCATCTACGCCATCGGCAGCGGTAAATAGGAATATCCCCTCAAGCATTCTTGAGTCGCGCTTTTTCCCGTTCAGGTCTAAGCTACGTGCTTCGGTATTGAACCTACGGAGGAACCGCGCCGTGGCGGCCCTGCAGGGTATCGTCAGTTTTTTCTTCTATATGTGGACCGGCCAGCTTGGCCTGCCGTTCACCTATTGGATCGTCGGCCTGTTGGGCAACTTCACCGTCTTCCTCCTCCCCCTCGCGCTGTTCGATGATCTGGGCCAGGAAATGAACCGCGCACAGATTTATCACTTGGTCGTCTGCGCCCTCTATTACCTGTTTTCCTCCATCTGCGTGGCCCGCGCCATCGGCTACCGCAAAAGGCCCAAAACCTGGCCTTTCTAAACCTCATGGTGCCTGGAAATGCCGGGTGAAACTGATACACTGCGCGCCATCTAATAGAATATGATTTAAAGGGGAAACCAGGGATGAGCAGGCTTCAAGACAAAGTTGCGATTGTCACCGGCGCCGCGCAAGGAATCGGTGCGACGTATGCCAAGGCCCTCGCGGCGGAAGGCGCCAAGGTCGTGGTCTCGGACGTTCTCGATTGCAGCGAAATCGCCGGCGTGATTGAAAAAGAATACCAGGGCGCTGAAGTCCTGGCTCTCAGCACCGATGTCAGTGACGAAGCCGCCTGTAATGATATGGTGGCCAAAACGGTCGAACGGTTCGGCCGGGTCGATATCATGGTGTCCAACGCCGCGTTGTTCGGCAATTTGACGCCGGGCCCATTCGAGGATATTTCCGCTGACGACTGGGACAAACTGATGGCGGTCAACGTCAAAGGCCCATTCCTCTGCGCCAAAGCCGTGGTGCCGCAAATGCGCAAACAGAAATCCGGCAAGATCATCAATATTGCTTCGGGGACCCTGTTCAAAGGCACCCCAAACCTGTTGCACTATGTCACCTCCAAGGGCGCGGTCCTGGCCATGACACGGTCACTGTCCCGGGAAGTCGGCGACGACAATATTTGCGTTAATACCATCGCACCGGGCCTGACCATGAGCGAGAACGTCATCAATAATATGGACGGGGGCCGGTCGATCTCTGCGGACCTGACCGTCAACAGCCGCGCCCTCAAGCGCCCGCAGGTGCCGGAAGACCTGACCGGCGCGCTGATTTTCCTGTCGTCGCCGGAAAGCGATTTCATGACCGGCCAGTGCATTGTGGTCGATGGCGGCTCGGTAAACCACTAGGGGCCGGACCCTAGGTCAACAAACACAACAGATTATGAAGGATAAATCATGTCTCTGACTCCCCTCGAAGAAATCGGTGAACCGTTTTACTTCATTGTTGGCAACGCCGAAGACGCGGGATTTGAGGCCCCGCCGAACCCGCTGGGTCAATCGCTGCGAACCTGGGTGAGGTCCCTGGGCGGCCAGCAGAAAGAGGCCGTGGTCGTCAACGCCGCCACCGGGGTGACATGGCGATTTGCCTGCGACGAAGGGGCGCATCTGGGCGGCTATGACAAGGCGCCAAATCCCCTCACCTATCTTTGCACCGGCTTAGTCGCCTCATATATGAACGAGATCACGGCCCTGGCGGAACAGCGGGGGATTGAGCTTAAGGATTTGGAGCTAATCCTCGACAATTTCTATTGGCGGGAAGGGGATTTCCGCAAAGGCACCATGGTCAGCGGATCGTTTCCGCCGGAACTGCTCGCCGTCTGCGAAACAGATGCCGATGATCAGACCTTGAATGCGCTCTTGTACGAAGGTGTCGCCGCCGCGCCGTTGAACGGCCTGGCGCTCGGCAGTCATCCGAGCCTGTTCAACCTGGTCCATAACGGTAAGCAGATCACGACGACCCAGGTCACGCCGTTGGGGACCGAACCTTATCCCGATCCGGGCGACAAGTTCTCCAAGATCACGCGGATGGAAAACAGCCCTGCGGTCGACGGCCTGATCAGCTTCCTGAACGATAGTCATCCCCGCTATGCGGAGTTCATGGCGCAAAGATCAAAGGACCCGGAACTCACCGACGATCAACTGCTCATTCATATGAACAGCAGTTGCATGATGCGCCCCGACGGCATCAAGGACATCATCAAGAAACAGGGCGGTTCCACCGCCGCGCCGGAATGGAGTTACCTGTCGGAGGAAGCCAACGGCTTTGGCGGCCAAGGCCGCGCCCCGGATGCGGCATCGCTGATCTCCGCCGGTATCGGACTTTGTTTCATGACCCAGATCGGCCGCTACAGCCACATGGCCAAACTACCGGTCGGCGAGTACAGCATTGTCCAGGACACGCACTTCTCTCTGGGCGGCGCGTCCGGCGGCACGGGCAAGGCAGCCGTGGCGAAGCCGGTGGAGACGCATATCTACCTGGAAAGCGACTGTACGGATGATCAGGTCCAAGAAATCGTCGGCGTTGCCGAACGCACCTGCTTCCTGCACGCTTTCTGCCGGGATGATCTGAAGCCGAAGGTCCGGGTCAGCCGTCGCTCCAAGGCGGCCTAGACGTCCTTGACCGGAATGCCGCCCATCCGAACGATCTCATAGCGTTCGTCCAAGGCGGAAGACAGGGGCTGACGCTTGTCGTCGTCCAGGCCGATCCACATGCGCAACAGGTGACGGCCTGAATCAGACTCTGGATCGTCCTCGAACGCGTCCCGGCCGTGCATGGTGGCGTGGTTGTTGATGAGCTGAATATCCCCTTCCTGGAACATCATAGAGATGCGCAGTTCCGGCCGCCGGGCAATTTCCTGCACGGTGTCCAGGGCTTCCAATTGCCGCTCCGTCGGCGCGTATTCGGGACCGAACCGTTCGCAGGACCTATAGTAGCTGCGATTGCCGAACCGGGCCGAAATGTGGCCGTCCTTCGCACTAAACATGGGCAATCTCATCCAAGGGGTATACCCTTCGGGCTCCTCCCCCCGCCAATCCATGTAAAAGGGTTCGTACAGAACCTCCAATAGATCAGGGCGTTCGCGACGCAGCACATTATGCACGGTCAAGGAACTCACCAAGTGGCTGAGCCCACCCTGCTTCGCCTGCCGCAGACAAAACAACCCCAACACATCCACCGGCAGAAAATCGCAATGAAAATCCATTTCCTGGGCGGTCTGATAACCTCGCGCCATGGGATCGACAAAGTACCGGCCTTCATCCATCACATGCCCCAGCAAATGCCCCCGGGCGTTCTGTGACACCGGGAAGCCGATATTCACGCCGATCCCCCAATAGAGGAGTTCGCACTCTTCCTGGCTGTACTTGTCCCGGGGAATGCCCCGGGCGATGACAAACCCTTTTCCGTGGCTGACCTCTTCGATCATTCCGTTAAGCTCTTCGGCGGCGGCCACCAGTGAAAAGTCTTCTTTGTCGAAGGGAATTTTAAGCCCGGCCTTCTTGACCTTCACCAAGGCCGCATCCAGCTCGTCGAGAGAGTCCTGCCGCCATTGATGTATCCAATCTTCCTTTGATTGGATGTCGGAGCCGACCCACGCAGCCGGCCCGGTCAGTTCTTCTTGAATTCGTTCGAGCATCGTTCTTGCCTTTGATTTTCGATCCCAAATTATGGTGGCTGAACCGGGAATTGTAAAACAGGCAGCACACTTTCACCGGCTTGCCCAGGCCTGCCGGTTGGCTTAGGGTCCGGTCCCTAGTCTCAGCCGGACAAACAGGGAAAGGCAAAGCGATGGTTTCACAAGATATTGTAGCGGATTTGGCTCCAACCGGCGTGTTGCGCGCCGGCATCAATCTTTCGAACGTGTTGCTGGTCACCGACAAAGCGGCCAACGGGGACCCGGTCGGCGTTTCCCCCGAGATGGCGGCAATGATCGCGGAACGTCTGGGCGTGCCGTTAGAGCTGATCCCTTATGACACGCCGGGCGAAGTGGCCGACGCTATCGACAATTGGGATATCGGCCTGATCGCGGCGGACCCGAAGCGCGCGGAGACCATCGCCTTTACCACGGCTTACGTACAGGTTGAAGCGACCTACCTGGTGCCCGAAGACTCACCTTTTCAGGACATCGACGATGTCGACGCGGACGGGGTGCAGATCGCCATCGCAGGGCGCGCGGCCTATGACCTTTTTCTCGACCGGCACTTGAAACATGCGGAATTAAAGCGCGGCAAGGGGCTGGTGGGGGCAGTAGCCTTGTTCAGAGAAGAAAAGTTGGACGCCCTGGCCGGTCTCCGTCCGGCGCTCCTGGACAATCAGAAAGAGTTTCCCGGCTCCCGCGTGCTGGACGGATGCTACACCACGGTGCAACAGGCCATCGGCACCCGCCCGCAAAGCAAGCTGGCCGCTGAGTTCCTGCAGGCGTTTGTGGATGAAACAACCGGCAACGGCACGGTCCAGGGCTTTATCGACAAGCACGGCGTTACCGGCCGGCTGAGCGTCGCGAATAAGCGATAGGCACAACCGTGACCACTCGAGAAATCGGCATCATCCTTAACGGCGCGACCGGGGGAATTTGCAGCAAACAGCATATCGGCAATAGCCTTGTTCCGATCATCCAAGAAGGCGGCTTGCCCGTCGGCGATGACGTGGTCGTGCCCAAGCTTCTTCTGGTTGGCCGGAACGAGGGGAAGCTCGCCGCCGTCGCCAATGCCAACGGGTTGGACGCCTGGACCACGGATTTGGATGCCGCCCTAGCCGACGAAGATTATCCGATCTTTTTCGACGCCGCTTCGACCCACCTGAGACCGGGGTTTCTGCGGAAGGCGCTTGAGGCGGGCAAGCACATCTATACGGAAAAGCCTGTGTCCCCAAGTGTCGAGGAAGGCCTCGCGTTCCTGAAAGACGTGCGGGCCGCCGGCATCAAGCACGGCGCGGTGGAGGATAAGATCCATCTGCCGGGATTCCGGAAACTGGCGCATCTGGTTGATCAGGGTTTCTTCGGCCGGATCGTCGGCTTCCGTTTGGACTTCGGCTGGTGGGTGTTCAACGGCATCGACAGAGCGTCCCAACGGCCCAGCTGGAACTATCAAAAAGCCGGTGGCGGCGGCATCCTGTCGGACATGTATCCCCACTGGCGTTATGTGGTGGAGAGCATGCTGGGCCCGATCTCTGAAATCGTCGCGAGCACATGGATCGCCCAAGACAAGCGAGTGGACGAAGCCGGAAAGCCCTTTGATGTGGATGTCGAAGACAGCGCCTCGGTCATCTTCCGGATGGCGAACGGTGCGGTGGGAACGATCCAAAGTTCCTGGGCCACACGGGTGAAGCGGGACGACATGTTCACCATGCAAATCGACGGGACCAAGGGCTCCGCCGTCTGCGGGCTCCGGCATTGCTATAGTCAGACCCTGGAGGAGTCGCATCTGATTACCGGTTCGAACATCGGCAAGGACGAGGCGGATATGAAGGTCGCGGTGAACTACCATGAAGATTGGAAAAAGGTGCCTGCGCCCGGCCCATACAAAAACTCCTACCGCGTCGGCTGGGAAAAGTTCCTGGCCCATGTCCATGCGGATGAGCCCATGCCGTCAGACCTCGCCGCCGGTATCCGGGATGTACAATTGGCCGAAGCCTGCCTGACCAGCGCGGCGGAAGACCGGTGGGTATCTATGGCGCCGTTTGAGGAGGACTAATATGACCCGCCACATCGTTTGCCTCACATTCGATTTCGACACGGAATCCGGTTTTATTTCACGGGGCTGGACCACACCCACACCACTGTCGCGAGGTGAGTTCGGGGTCATCGGCTCTCAGCGTATTTTGGCGGCCCTTAAAGACAGGGATATTCCGTCTACCTGGTTCGTTCCCGGCTTCACCATCGAAAGCCACCCGAAGGCCTGCGAGGCGGTGGTCGAGGCCGGACACGAGGTTGCCCACCACAGTTGGGCTCACATTCCGCCGGCCCAGCAAAGCCGGGACGAAGAAGAAGCGGACGTCAAACGCGCCAATGACGCCATCGAGAAACTCACCGGCAAGCGGGCGCGCGGCTACCGCTCGCCCTCCTGGGACTTGTCCGAAAACACCATCGATCTGCTGATCAATGAGGGCATGGAGTATGACTCGAGCCTGATGGGCGGCGACTATCATCCCAGCTATGCCCGGCGCGGCGATCAGGTAAAATTGGGTGAACCGATTTTCTATGGCGAGGAAACCGGTCTGATCGAAATGCCCATAAGCTGGTCGCTCGACGATTATCCGCATTTCGAATACATCCGGACCCCGGAGATGACTTTGCCCGGTCTCCAATCAGCCCGCACCGTCATGGACAATTGGTGGGACGAATTCCAATACATGCAGAAGTCCACAGACTGGGGCATCCTCACGTTTACCATGCACCCGTATGTCATCGGCCGGGGCTACCGGATGCTGGCGTTCGAAGGGCTGGTCGAAAAACTGATGAACGCCGATGCGGCGTTCATGACCATGGAAGACGCCGCCCGTGAAGCCCGCCAGCGCCTTGAAGCGGCGTAGAATATAACAGTGACGGCTGAGCTTCCCTTGGTCTAAAGTAGCCGCCGAAATTATCAATCGGAGGATCACGCCATGGACGGCAATCTGAGATTTGAAATGCCCCTCTACCCTTCTATGGAGGGGGAGGTGTCGCCGGAAGAATGGGAAACCCGTGTGGACCTGGCTGCATGTTACCGGCTGGTGACCGCCAACGGCTGGAACCCGGGCATTTACAATCATATATCCGCGCGCGTGCCGGGCGAGCCCGATTATTTCCTGATGAAGCCCCATGTCCTGCTCTGGAGCGAAGTGACCGCTTCCAGTCTGGTAAAGGTCAACATGCATGAGGAGCTGGATGAAAGCGCCGGCGTCAACCGGCCCGGCTTTGTCCTGCATTCTGGGATCATGCGGGCGCGGCCTGATGTCAACGCCGCCGTCCATATCCACGAAGAAGCCAGCATCGCGGTGTCAATGATGAAGGACGGCCTTCTGCCTTTGTGTCAGGACGCGATCTTCCTGTATGGCCGGGTCGGTTATCACGACTATTACGGCATCACGGAAAACGCCGAGGAACGGGAACTCATCGCCAAGGCAATCGCCGACAAGCCGGTGCTCCTGATGCGAAGCCATGGATCGGTCACCATGGGCGCCAGCGTCGGCGAGGCGTTCCGTCTGACCGAACATCTGGTGAAGGGGTGCCAAATTCAAATCGATCTCATGGCGTCAGGTGCGGAATTGATCGTGCCGTCAGAGGAAACCTGCAAGAGCGCTGTGGCGCAGCACCTGTCGCACCGGAAAGGCCGCGGCACCGCCGACTGGCCCGCGAACCTGCGGCGGCTGGACAAGATCGACCCGTCCTATCGCGATTAGCGCTGATGGAATGCGGGAGGGGGCTGTGCCCCTTCCCTCTAATTCTTCCCCGCTTTGATCTCTTGCCGCGCCAAATTCGTATTCGACGCGACGATGACGATCGAGCCGATCCAGACCCATATTTCGGGCACTTCGGCAAATATCAGAAACCCGACAATCGCGGCAAAGATGGTGCGCGTGAAGGTCAGCGGTGACACGATAGTCACGTCTCCCAGCTTATAAGCATTGGTCAAGCAGACATAACCGCCAGTCGCGACCGCGCCCATGAAGATTAGCCAGAGGAATTGCTCGAAGTTCGGCGTCACCCAGAAGAACAACGCCGGGATCAGCGACAAGGGCACCGTGAGCGCGCTAGCATAGGCAACCACCAGTGACACTGGGTCATCCCGGCTCTGGATTTTGCCCAGAAGCAAATATCCGGACCACAGGATGGCCGCGACAAGGATCGCCGCGGAGCCCACCGATACCTCGATCAGACCGGGCCGGACAATAATCAGGGCGCCCAGCAATCCCACACCCACCGCCATCCATCGGCTCAACTGGTTCGGTTCTTTCAGCAACAGGATGGCCAGCATGGAGCCGACAATCGGCTCGATCATCATCAATGAAGTCGCCATGGCCAAGGGGATGAGGGTCACACCATAGTACCAGAGCCCGCTGGCGCCGGTTTGCAGAATGCCTCGGCCAAATATAATCGACCAGCTTTTGGGCCGCTGGATCGTATGCCGGATGCGCCATATAAACGGGATCAGCACCATCAACCCGAACAGATTGCGGAAGAAAACCATTTCCAGCACATGGATATCCGCCGCCAGATGGCGGATCACCGCATAGTTGGCCGCAAAGCAGAGTCCCGACAGAACCATCCACATCATGCCCCGCAGATTTCCGGAGCTCAGAATATTTTGAACCGGCGTATTCAAGAGAATTCGGCCTTTCCCGTGATGTGTGTGAGAGAAGACCAAAATCGCCGGTGAATGCCAAACAC
Source organism: uncultured Rhodospirillaceae bacterium (assembly GCA_964611435.1). Lineage (GTDB taxonomy): Bacteria > Pseudomonadota > Alphaproteobacteria > Rhodospirillales > UBA2165 > JAYPHU01. The sequence continues at coordinate 24,321 of CAZSXT010000026.1, forward strand.
TACCGGCGCCGTTGACTTGGAAACCAACATGACATTGAATCAGTGACAAAGATCAAAATAGGAGGCTCCACATGACCGACACCACCATGGAACCGTTTGTCCGCAACGCCTGGTATATCGCCGCCTGGCCGGAAGAGCTTGAAGACGGGTTTATCGCCCGCACCATCATGAATGAGCCGTTGATCATCTTCCGGGACAAGGACGGCAAGGTGGCCGCTCTGGAGGACCGGTGCTGCCATCGGGGGGCGCCGCTGACCCACGGCACACAGATCGACACCGGCATTCAGTGCGGTTATCACGGCCTGGTGTTTGACGGCACGGGCGCTTGCGTCGAGGTCCCCGGCCAGAAAAAAATCCCATCCGACGCCTGTGTCCGGTCCTATCCCATCGTCGAACGCCAGCAGATTATCTGGATTTGGATGGGTGATGCGGAAAAGGCGGACGAGAACAAGATCATCGATTATCCATTCCATGATCAGCCTGAAAAGTGGCCTCACAAGAAGGCCATGTTCCAGATCAAGGCCAACTACATGATGATGATGGACAACCTGATGGACCTCACCCATTTGGGCTTTGTTCACGCCAAGACCATCGGCGGCAACCCAAGTGTCCATGTGAACGCCGCGGTCACCGCAACACCGACAGAAAACGGCTGCATGCTGGAACGCTGGATGATGGACGGGGCCCCGCCGCCGACTTATGTGAAGGCCGTGGGGTTTAAAGGTAATATCGACCGCTGGCATCGGTTTGAATATGTCGCACCGAGTTCGGTCATCCAAAACACCGGCGCCATCGACGCCGGCAAGGGCGCCAAAGAAAACCAGGATCAGCCGGGGCTTCACTTCCAGCTTCTCCACCACGCGACGCCGGAAACCGAGACATCGTTCCACTATTTCTGGTCGGCGGCCAACGGCTACCGGCAGGATGATCCGTCGGCTACGGAACAGCTGTATACCGAATCTTATCCGACCTTCCTGGAAGACAAGGTGATCATGGAAGCCCAGCAGGAACGGATCAATCTGGACCCGAACAGACCGCTGGTGCACATCCCTGCGGACACCGCCATGTTTATCGCCCGCAAGGCGCTGCGCGCCATGATCGACGCAGAACAATCGGCAACCCGGGAAGCGGCCGAATAATCTTCAGCAAGGGACCCGAGCCATGAGCTACGACATCACGCCCCTGCATCCCTTGTTCGCCGTAGAGGTGAAAGGCTACAACGCCGCCGGCCCCATCACCGACGAAATGGTGGAATTTCTGGAAGAAACGATGGCCAAATATGCGGTTGTGGTGTTGCCGGATCAGGAGTTGACCGACGAGCAGCAGATTGATTTCGCCCGCTATTTTGGCCCCCGCGAAACCCCGGCGCCGGCGGCCTCCGGCAACAAGCAGCCTGTCTACCGCCTGCCGAAGTACCTGTTCGATGCGTCCAATCTGGGTATCGACAACGAAATCTTGCCCGAGGATCATCCCCGCCGGGCCATGCGCAACGGCGACCGGCTCTGGCACACGGACTCCTCGTTCAATCCCCTGCCGACCAAATGGTCCATGCTGCACGGCCGCATCATCCCGCCGGAAGGTGGCGACACCGAATTCGCCGATACCCGCGCCGCCTACGATGACTTGGAAGAAGAGGTAAAGGCCCAGATGGAGAATTTGGTGGTCGAACATTCCCTTTGGCATTCAAGGCGCAAGGGCGGCTTCGACGATGTAACCCCGACCCATGAACAAAGCCTGCCGCCGGCATATCACAAGCTGGTCCGCACCGACCCGCGGTCGGGCAGAAAGTGCTACATCACCGGCGCGCATGCACGATATATCCCCGGATTGTCAGAGGAAGGCAGCGAAGACATGCTGCAAGCGCTGACCAATTTCGCCACTCAGGAAAAGTATGTCTATGTGCACAAATGGCGGACCAATGATCTGGTGATCTGGGACAACCGCTGCACCCTGCACCGGGGCACGCCCTATGACGACATTGCCCACAAGCGCGACATGCGCCGGACCACCATCGACGAGTTCGCGCCGTCCTGGTCTTTCGTGGCTTAGAGGAGGATCATCCGGTGAAAAAGATCGCCGTCGAGGAAGCTTTCGCTACAGAAGCCTTGGTGAAGGAATGGCGGGTGCTGCTGGATGACGGCGCGCCCGGCGAAGCGGGCCTTGACCACAATATCGGCCGGATCATCAACGCGGATGGCGGCTGGGGCGCGATGGCGTCGGAACGTCTTATGGACCTGGGTGAAAGCCGCCTCCAACATATGGACGAAGGCGGCGTGGACATGCAGCTCATCGGCATTACCGCACCCGGCGTCCAGGTGTTCGACGCCGACACCGCGCAGGCCTTGTCCGAGGAGGCAAACGATGTGCTCGCCGACGCGGTGAAAGCCCATCCCGACCGGTTCGCCGGTCTCGCCGCGATCGCACCGCAAGCGCCCAAACAAGCGGCCAAGGAACTAGAACGGGCTATTGGATTGGGGTTCAAGGGCGCTATGGTGAATTCTCATACCAAAGGCGAATATCTGGATGCAGTTCAGTACAGTCCGATCCTTGAGGCGGCGGAAAGCCTGGGCGTACCGATCTACATACATCCCCGACATTCTCCGCCCGCCGCCATCGCGCCTTTTGCGGAGCGGCACCTAGAAGCCGCGATTTGGGGATTCCAAACGGAAACGGCCCTGCATGCGTTGCGGCTTATTGTCACCGGTGCATTCGACCGCTATCCGAATCTGACCATCGTTTTGGGACATTTGGGAGAAGGCCTGCCTTTCTGGCTCGACCGCATCGACCGGTCATTCTCCCGGTCGCGGCGCGCCAAGGCATCCTATCCCCATTGGCGCTGCGAAGGTCTGCCCAGCGAGTATTTCCTGAAGAACTTTGCCGTCTGCTCTTCCGGTCACAATTGGGCCCCAGCCGTCAAATTCGTCGAATCCGTCGTCGGCGAGGACAATCTGATGTTCGCCATTGACTATCCTTACGAAGAAAACAAACAGCAGGTCGATCAGGCGGCGGAAATCGACCTCGCCGCACCGGAAAAATTTTACGAGCTTAACGCCCGACGAATTTTCAAGCTGGACTGATTACTCCGCCGTCGCCGCCAGGGAATATGCCTGATCCTCGGTGCGGCAGGTCGCCAACGGCAGTCCCAGCTCCTGACGCACAATATTGGTCCCCAGAACCATGGACACCATCTTGTAGTTGGCGTGGCGACGGCTCATGCCTTCCCGGCCCATGCCGCAGTCAGACGTGATAATCAGCCGCTCCGCCGGGATATGTTTCAGCGCTTCCCGGATCAAATCGGCAACCTCATCGGGGCGCTCCACTTGGAGGGTATGGTGATCGATCACGCCAATGGCGATCTTCTTGTCGGTGATCACCTCGCCGATGGCCTTCAGATCACCGGTGCCGGAACTGCAGGTCTCGAAGGTCAGCACATCGGCGTCCACTTCATTGAGCGCCTCCAGCGTCGGCTGATAGCTCTGTACTTCCTTAAAGATGCGCTGTTGGGACGGATTGCCCCAGCAGGTGTGGCACCAAACCTCGGTCTTGTCGCGAAGCCCCTTTACGGTGTCATTGAAAAGCTTGGTCAGCTCAGGCGTATCCATCTTGCCAAACAATTTTCCCCGGACCGGGACCATGTGGATTTGCGGTTCTTCCATCTGGATCACCGGACAACCGGCGTCGGCCAATTCCGTCAGTTCCTCATGCAGGGCCTCGCTGATCGCAAGGGTGCGTTCCACCGGATCCTTGTAGTAGTCGTCTTCGACGGAGGCGGCCAACAGCTCTGGCGTGATGGTGCCGAACTTCACCGGCTTGCCGGTCATCCGCTGGGCCGTCCGCCACAGCGCGGCAAATTGCAGATCGCCCCGGCCGACGGGCCCGACAATCCTGGGCATCACCTTGCATTCCAGGAAATCGTGCAGGATATGGCCGCGCGGGTAGGCCGCCGCACCAACCGCATAGCGGCTCGGCTGCGGTTTGGTCTCACTGAACCCGGTCATCCGGAACGGCGCATACGTCTGCCAGCTCAAGCCACCTACTTGTGAATCATAGTGGGCGTCCCCGTCGGTCAGAATATCCAGTCCGGCGTCGTTCTCTGCCTGCAGATAGGCTGCAACCGCATCCTCATACTGTTCCCGGTAGCGGGTATCGACCATTGCCTCCAGGAAGGAGCGCAACCCTAAGTTTTCGGTGAACCAGCTCGGCCGCGGCAGCGAGCCGATTATGGAGGTAGGCAAAACAACGTCCGCAGAACCCTTGTACATAACTCTCTCCCTGACTTCTTTTGTTTCTTTAGAGCGTGCCGTCGGCGCCCAGTACGGCGGTCACCTGGCTGGACAGCAGCCCGCCATTGCCGTTGCAGAGCGCGATCTCGGCCCCGTCGATTTGGCGATCACCCGCTTGGCCGCGCAACTGTTCCACCGCCTCGATGGTGAGGAACATGCCGTACATGCCCGGATGCACGCAGCTTAGACCGCCGCCGTTGGTGTTCACCGGCAACCCGCCGCCGGGCGCGATATGTCCGCCGGAGACAAAATTGCCGCCCTCTCCTTTCGGACAGAACCCCATGTCTTCAAGAAACAAGACGGTATTAATGGTGAACGCGTCATAGAGTTCCACGACGTCCACATCGTCCAGCGTGATCCCCGCCATTTCCATGGCGCGCGGCGCAGCGTCGGCGACCGCCGTCCGGGTCAGGTCGGCCATGCAGGCGATCTGACTGTGGGTAGTTTCCGTTGCCACGCCCAACAGATGCACCGGTTTCTTCGGAAAGTCCTTGGCCCGGTCTGTCGACACCATGATCAGCGCCGAACCGGCATCTGTCACCAAGCAACAATCCCGCACCGTAAACGGATCGACCACGGGCCGGGCGTTCAACACATCGTCCACCGTGAGATCATCCCGCTCCACCGCCTTGGGGTTGAGCTGCGCCCATTTGCGCGCGGCCACGGCCACCTCCGCCAGTTGTTCGCGGGTGGTGCCGAACTCATACATATGCCGGGAGGCCGCCAGCGCGTAGGAATTGATCGGCTGGCGGGGTTTATAAACAGTCTCGTACATGACGGGACCCGGTCCCCGCCCGCCCCGTCCGGCAGAGCGCGCATTGCTGCCATAGGCGATCAGCGCAACCTCACACAGGCCGGCCTGCAAGGCGCTCGCCGCGGATTGCAGGAAGTTCACAAAGGCCGAACCGCCGATATTAGTGCCGTCGATATATTTGGGATGAAGGCCCAGATACTCCGCCATATAGAGGCCCTGCATAGCCTCGGCAAAATCGGCGCCGAACACGCCGTCGACCTGATCCAGGGTCAGACCGGCGTCCTTCAGCGCCAGGTCCACGGCTTCCGCCATGATTTCCATCTTGGACCGGCCCGGTAGCTCGCCGAAGTCGGTCAGGCCGATACCGACGATGGACGCCGCGCCGCGAAGAGAGCCGCTCATGACCCATCTCCCGCCGGGCGGAACAAGATCACCTGTTCCCCGTCGATCTCGCCGATGAAGGCGGTCACCGGATCGCCGATCTTGACCTGATCCGCCGGGATATCGACCACCCGGGACATCATCCGGGGGCCTTCTTCCAGGTCCACCAGCGCGATGTTGTAGTGATCGCCTGCCTCCGGGCGCTGTCGCACGACGGACGTGGCATGCACCGTACCGTTACCCGACGCCGTCACCCAGCCGAGATCGGCCGAGCCGCAATGGGTGCAGAGTTGCCTCGGGTAGAACACATGTTCCCCGCAACCGCCGCATTTTTGGATTTTAAACTCTCCCGCTGCTAGTCCCGCCGCGTAAATCGCGTCCGGACCGGCGCCTGCCGGCAATTCATTCCCTGATTCAGTCATCGGCTTCGTCCGAATTATTGATGATAAACGTGATAAAGGCCTTGCCTGCCTTCGGGCTGAGTCTTTACGCTCAATCCCGAAAATCACTCCTAACGGTCTATCGTTTTTCGCCATGATCGACAAGCAAGTACCCGATATGAAAACTGCCCTGTCCGGTATTCCCGACGGCGCATCGGTGATGGCTGCCGGCTTTGGCGATGCGGGCGTGCCGAATGACCTGATCGCCGGGATGACGGAATTGGGATTGAAGCACCTGACCATGGTGGGCAACGGCGCGGTGTCTGAGCGGATCGGCCATGGCCAGCTGATCGTCAGCGGCGCGGTGGACAAATTTATCTCATCCTTTCCCCGTGCGCCCAGCGCAAAACTGTTTGATCCCGGCACCTCCACGGCGGACGTGGAACTGGAGATCGTCCCCCAAGGTACGTTGGCAGAGCGCATTCGGGCCGGCGGCTCCGGCGTGCCGGCGTTTTTCACCAAGACCGGCGCCGGAACCCCTTTGGCCGACGGCAAGGAAACCCGGGAGATCGACGGCGAAACCTATGTGCTGGAGCACGCCATTAAAGCGGATGTCTCGCTGATCAAGGCCAAGGTCGCGGACCGCTGGGGCAATCTGATCTATGCCAAGGCGTGCCGAAACTTTAACCCGATCATGGCCATGGCCGGCGAGTTGACCATCGTCCAGGTGGAAAAGGTGGTGGAGCCCGGCGAGTTGGACCCGGAGCAGGTTGTCACCCCTGGGATCTTCGTCGATCGTATTTTGGTCGTTGAGAACCCGGCCATAATTCAAGAATTGGAAGACGAATGAGCGGCCTCAGCAGATTTCAGATCGCCTGGCGCGCGGCCCAGGACATCCCGGACGGCGCGGTTGTGAACCTCGGCATCGGGATACCGCTCGGCATTCCCAACTTCATCCCGGACGGCCGCGAGGTGGTGCTCCACAGTGAAAACGGCCTCTTGGGCATGGGTCCGCCGGCCAGGGAAGGTCAGGAAGACTGGGAATTGGTCAACGCCGGCACGCGGGCAACGACGCTCTTGCCCGGCGGCAGTTTCTTCCATCACGCGGATTCCTTCGCCATGATCCGGGGCGGTCATATAGACATTTGCGCGCTTGGCGCGTTCCAGATCGCCGCCGACGGCAGCCTGGCCAACTGGAACCTGGGTGACGGCAAACGCACACCGGCGGTAGGCGGGGCCATGGATTTGGCGGCCGGCGCAAAGAAACTGTTTGTCCTGACCGAACACAATGCCAAGGACGCCACGCCGAAGATCGTCGAAGAATGTGAACTGCCGCTGACCGGCGTCCGTTGCGTGGATCGTATCTTTACTGATGTGGCGGTGATCGACGTGACTCCAGACGGCCTCAGCGTCGCCGAACATCTGGAGGAGCTTAGCTTTGATGAGCTGCAAGAGCGCACCGCCGCGCCGTTGACACAAGCCGATGATTGGAAACCGCTGACCGCACCTGATCTCGGCGACGGCTAACCGCCAACAACAAGCCAGGGAGGCAATAATGGCGTACGGGGAAAATAGAATTCAAACCACCCACGTGGGGAGCCTACCGCGGCCTCATGATGTGTTGGATATGATGAAGACTTATCTCACCGGTGAGGCCACCGACGAGGCGGCCTACAACGCGCGGCTGGCCGATGCTGTGGCCGAGATCGTCCAACAGCAGGTGGACAACGGCCTCGACATTGTCGGCGACGGCGAGGTCCCCAAAGCCGGTTTCTTCGCCTATGTACGGGAACGCCTGGACGGTTTCGAAGCCCGGCCGGACGTCAAAGTGCCCTTCTATCAGGCCGAGGTCGACGCCTTTCCGGAGTATTATAAAGAGTATTTCGAACGCGCCATGATGGGCGGCAGTGTCGCACCGGTCGCGCCTTTTTTCTGCACGGGGCCGATCACCTATACGGGTGAAGATATTCTCAAACGCGATCTGGAAAACCTGAAAACGGCCTGCGACAAAGCCTGCGGGGTGCGCGCCTTTGTCCCCTCTATCGCACCCAGCGGCGTGGGCCGGAACGACTATTACAAAACCGACGAAGAATTCTACAATGCCGTCGGTGAAGCCATGCGCACCGAATACCTGGCGATTATCGAGGCCGGATTCGATCTGCAGATCGATGATCCTTATCTGTCGGATAATTTCGGCGAATCCGAGATGGAGCAGGCCCAGAAGGTCCGCCGCGCCGATATCTTTGTCGAGGCCCTCAACAACGCGCTTCGCGGCATTCCGCCCGAGAGGGTCCGCTATCACACGTGTTACGGCATCAACGAGGGCCCGCGCATCCACGAAGCATCGCTCAGGGACGTGATTGAGCATGTCCTCCGGGTTGAGGCGTCGGTCTTTTCCTTCGAGGCCGCCAACCCCCGGCACGAACACGACTATCACGTGTTCGAGGATTACAAGCTGAAAGACGGCCAGGCGATCATGCCTGGCGTCATTACCCACGCCAGCAACATTGTGGAGCACCCGGAACTAATCGCTGAATGGCTGGTTCGGTTTGCCGGTCTGGTCGGCCGGGACAACGTGATCGCCGGCGCGGACTGCGGATTTTCGTCCCAGGCCTGCTACCACACGGAAGTGCACCCGACGGTGATCTGGGCCAAGTTCCAGGCCATGAACGAAGGGGCGGCGCTGGCCAGCAAGAAACTCTGGGGCTGAGTCCCGGGTTCCCTTAGGGGATCAACAGCACCGAACCGGCGGTCTTCCGGCCTTCCAGGTCCCGATGCGCCTGGGCTGCGTCTTTCAGCGGATAGGTCTTGCTGATCTCCACCTTCAGCACCCCTTGGCGCACCAAATCAAATAGCTCGTCGCAGGCCGCCTTGGCGTCCGCCGGATCGGCAATGTGGGAACTGAACGCCGGGCGCGAGACCCGGAGAGAGCCCTTTTTCGCCAACAGCAGAAGATCCAGCGGCGGCGGATGCCCTGACGCATTACCATAATTCACGTTGATGCCGAAGGGCCGCAGGCAGTCGAGGGATTTCTCGAACGTGTCCTTGCCGACCCCGTCGAACACGGCGTGCACCCCTTCCGGCACGATCTCCCGAACAGCGGCGACAAAATCGGTCTCCCGATAAAGGATCGGATAATCACAGCCCTGGGCCGCCACCAAATCCGCTTTCTCCGCTGAGCCCACCGTGCCCAGCACGGTCGCCCCTAAGTGCTTCGACCATTGGGTGAGAATAAGCCCGACGCCGCTGGCCGCCGCATGGATCAGAATGGCCTCGCCAGGTTCGGGCTTGTGCAGCCGGTTGATCACCAGTGACGCGGTGAGGCCCTTCAACAAAAGCCCTGCCGCGACCTCTTCGGAAATATCGTCCGGCAATTTGATCAGGCAGCGTTCCGGGAGAATGCGTTCCTCCGCGTAAGACCCCGTATTTTCATAAAACGGCCCGCCGGAGCCCACATAGGCGACCCGGTCCCCAACGGCCACGGCAGTGACGCCGTCGCCCACGGCGGAAACCGTGCCCGCGCCTTCGTTGCCCAGGATCATCGGGAATTGTAAGGGATTGGCGATATAAAACCCGCCGCTCCGCACATTCACGTCGGAGAAATTCAGCGTGATCGCCGAATGGCGGACCCGCACCTCTCCCGGTCCCGGTCCCGACATCTCGATCTGTTCCCATTTGAGAACCTCGGGTCCGCCGTTCTCATACATCCTGACCGCGTTGATCATGTCTGGACCCACTTACGCGGCTTCGGCCAGCCCGCCAGCGGCGCGATCCTGCTTGATCATATCGGCGCATTTCTCGCCGATCATGATGGACGGCGCATTGGTATTGCCGCCGACCACCAACGGCATGATCGACGCATCCGCGACCCTTAAGCCCTCCAAGCCGTGTACCCGCAAACGGTTATCCACCACGGCCATGTCGTCGCTGCCCATCTTGCACGTGCCGACGGGATGGAAAATGGTGCCGCCGGAATTGCGGACGAATTCCTTCAGCCCGTCATCAGTCTGCACATCCGGGCCGGGCGCGGTCTCCCATGGCTCGTACTTTTTGAACACATCGGCATGGATGATCCGGCGGCATTCCTTCAACCCTTTCACCAGGACATCCAGGTCCTCTTCTTCCGAGAAAAACCGAGGGTCGATTACGGGCGGTTCATTGGGATCAGCCGAAGCCAAAGTCACTGTCCCCCGGCTTTTGGGCCGAAGGAGCACGGCAAAGGCAGAATAGCCGTGGCCCACCTCCAACATCTTGGGTGGCGGGACCCTATGGCCGGGGATAAACACCAGTTGAATATCAGGCCGGTCGAGACCGGATTCGGTCCGCATGAATCCGCCGGATTCGATCAAGTTGGAGGAGAAAATCCCCTTCCGGGCAAATAGATAGCGGAACGTGTCCCAGGCGAAAGAGGGCATCTTTGGCCAGGAGAACCCCCAGGGAATGCGAGACTTGGTGCGCATCAGCGTGCCGACAGCCGCGTGATCCTGCAGATTCTTCCCAACGCCTTTTAATTCATGCACCAGGTCAATCCCGTGGCCTTGAAGGTCCGCCGGATCACCGATACCGGACAGCATCATGATCTTTGGCGACATGATGGCGCCGGCGGACAGAACGATCTCCCGGCTCGCGGTCAACCGCCGCCCGTCGGCCAACACCACGCCTGTCGCGCGGCCATTCTCCACCACGATCTGCCGGACAGACGCGTTGGTCATCAGGGTAAAGTTGGGCCGTTTCATGGCCGGCCGCACATATGCCATGCCGGTCGACCAGCGCCGGCCATTTTTCTGGGTCACCTGATGAATGCCGACACCATCCTGCGTATCCCCATTGAAGTCATGATTGTGCGGATGCTGCAAAGACCCTGCCGCTTCGACGAAATCCTTCTCCAGTGGGCTCACCACATTGGCGAAAGTCACATTGAGCGGCCCGCCTGTGGCATGATGTTCACTGTCGCCATACTGCTCGTTATTTTCCGCTTTCAAGAAATACGGCTTTACGTCGTTCCAGGCCCAGCCCTCGTTCCCCAAGCTCGCCCACTCGTCATAATCCAGCCGGTTACCGCGCATATAGACCATGGCGTTGATCGACGACGTCCCGCCCAAGGTCTTACCGCGCGGGGTAAAGATCGGCCGGTTGCCCATCCCCGGCTGCGGTTTGGTGAAGAAACGCCAGTTCACCTTGGTGTTCATCGGTAAGGTGATCAGCCCCATGGGAATGTGAATAAACGGATTGCGGTCGGGCGGTCCGGCTTCCAGCAGACAAACCTTCATATCCGCATCTTCGCTGAGCCGGTTGGCGACCACCGCGCCACCCGATCCCGCACCGACCACGATATAGTCAAACGTCGAACCGTCGCTCATTGCAGCCTCCCCCTCTTTCCCTCAGCATGCCAAATCATCATTTACCTGGCCACCAATATTGCACTAGAGATTGCTGGGCGGGTCTTGAACCCACTGGCGCGCTGGCGCACCATATCAACCGGGATTGAGGAGGCTCAGGTTGAGCGAGACGACTGATATTTTGGTTGCGGGTGGCGGAATCGCGGGGTTGACGGCCGCGCTGCATTCGGCCCGGCTGGGAAGAAATGTCTTGCTGGTAACCGGCGACGTTCTCGGCGGACACCTTCTCAGTATCGAGCAGATTGATGGGTTTCCCGGGTATCCTGATGGAATAGCCGGATTTGAGTTATGTCCAATCACGCAAGGTCAGGTGGTTGAGGCCGGCGCAGAAGTTAGGGCTACTGAAATCAGCGGGCTTTCGGCAAATGGCGACAGAATTGATGTTTCTCTGGCCGATGGCGAGATTACAGCCGGTGCAGTGGTCATTGCCACCGGCACGAGCCTCAAAAATCTTGGCATTTCTGGAGAATCCGAGCTCTTGGGCAAAGGCGTCAGCCATTGCGCCAGCTGCGATGCCCCCCTGCTGCGGGATAAGCCGGTGGTGGTGATCGGTGGCGGGGATTCGGCGCTGCAGGAGGCTCTTACCCTGGCAGATGTCGCCTCAACAGTCGATATCGTCCATTTAGGGGACGCACCTATTGCTCAGGACGACTACCGACATCGGGCGGAAAGCAACGCTAAAATCACCTTTCATGCGGGCCGAACAGTCGCGGAAATCCTGGGCGATGACGGTGTCACAGGGGTTAGACTGGACAATGGCGAGGAGCTCTCCGCCGAGGGCGTATTCGTCTTTGTCGGACTTGCGCCGAATACCGAATTTCTTGCCGGTTCCGTGGCGCTGGATGATGAAGGCTTCCTCCTTACCGAAGCGAATTTATCGACTTCTGTCCCCGGTGTATTTGCCACCGGCACAGTCCGCGCCGGCGCAGCTGGCCGAGCCGTTGCCGCGGCCGGTGACGGCGCGTTGGTGGCGCTGTCCGCCCATAGGTATTTATCTGAACGGGAGTAATTCATATGACTGAGAAAATTACCGTGCATGATCCCAGAGGCTATCCCCCAAAGGTTGACGGCAAACGTCTGGCGCCTCGTCTGCAAAGCCTCGACGGGAAGGTCGTGTTTTTGGTCGATTGTCTCTTCGACAACTCGGAAGTCTTTATGGACCAACTCCGGATGTGGTTTGCTGAAAACCTGCCAGGCATACAAACCCGGATGATTAAGCCTCGGGAAAGTTGGAAAGACGATCCGGACATGCGGGCCGAGGTTGAGGCGGAAGCCGATGCCGCGATCCTTGGCGTCGGATTGTGAAGCACCTGCAGCCCGACGGTCGTCGGGCTCGCCAGCGCCTTGGAAGCAGGCGGCATCCCCACGATCTCCGTTCACACGGATAAATTCCACCGGCTATCCCAGTCCGTTGCGCTGGCCAACGGCATGCCGACTCAGCGTCAAGCTTATGTTCCGCAGCCCTTGGTCGACAAATCCCCCGCCGACCTGCGCGCTTATATCGAGGGAACGGACCCTGTCAGCAAGCATCCCTTCATGCAAGGCATCATCGAAGGATTGACCAAACCGCTCAATGACAACGACCTCAAAGGCCAGTCATTTGAGCGGTCAACACCCAGACTCTTGGAGCCTGATTCAGAGGATAATTTACGGCAGCTGTTTATCGACAACCACTGGACCGATTTTTTGCCGATTATCTTGCCGACCGAAGATCGGGTCGCGGAGATGCTGGAAGGCACATCGCGCAAACCAGACGAAGTTGTGGGCCAGCTGCGGCCAACCGCCTTCCGGGAGGCTTGGGAGTTTACCGTCGAGAAGGTCGCCGTGAACGCGGTAATGGCGGGCTGCAAACCGGAATATCTACCGGTGGTGCTGGCGCTGGCGGCAAGCGGGACCTCGGCCCGCTCAAGCAGCACCAACTCTTTTGCCACAATTTCCTTGATCAATGGCCCCATCCGGAACGAGATCTCTATGAATGACGGTATTGGCGCGATGGGACCCTACAACCATGCCAATGCCACCATCGGCCGGGCTTATAATCTCCTGTCGATCAATCTACAGGGGGGGTCGGTTCCGGGAGATACCTACATGGGCACTCTCGGAAATGGATATAATTACTCCGCCACTTTTGCCGAAGCCGAAGAACGCAGTCCCTGGACCCCGTTTCACGTCGGCAAGGGCTTTGAGCCGGATCAAAGCACAGCCAGCGTCTTTTTCGGCGGCTGGTATACCCAGGCCGGATACGGCCCTCGGGACACCTGGAAGGAAAAATTGCGCCGGTCACTCGCGGGGTGCGAACAACTGATTGCGCCGATATTTGTGATGGACCCGATCGTCGCCAGAGGGTTTGTCGATTTAGGATTCGACACCAAAGAGAAATTGGCCGAATGGTGTGCCGAGAATGCCCAGCTGACCGCTCGCGAATACTGGGATGACCAATGGATACAAACCCTACGGCACCCGTTGGCTGCAGCGGGAGTGGAACCGTTTGCATCTCGTCTGGCCGCCGCGCCGGATGAACTCGTGAACATGTATGAGCCGGACGACATTTCTATCGTGGTCGCAGGGGGTGAAACCCAGGGAAACTGGAAGATGATCGCCGGAGATTATCGTGGCGCGACCGTGGTCATTGATGATTGGCGCTAGAAATTAAGCCGACGCCTTGATCATGTCGGCGGCTTTTTCGGCGATCATGATGGTCGGCACATTGGTGTTGGAGCCCACAACGTCCGGCATAACTGAACAGTCGGCCACCCGCAGGTTTTCCACGCCCCGAACTTTCAACTCTGCATCCAGCACGGCGTCCGGGTCCGTGCCCATGCGGCAGGTGCTGGACGGATGATGGGCCGTTTCACAGTTGCGGCGTAGAAACTCCTCGATCTCCGCGTCCGTTTTCACATCAGGGCCGGGACGAACTTCGTCCTTAATCACACTGGCCATGGGTTCAGCCGCGAAAATCTCCCGCACCGCTTTCACCCCGTCCCGCAACACATGCAGATCATGGGGATCGTCGAACAGGTTCCAAAACACCCGGGGCGGGTCCGCCGGATTGTTCGATCGCAGTGTCACCTTACCTTTGCTGCGCGGATGCAATAGCGCGATCCGGCTGGAGTAGCGATGCCCAATGGGTTTCTTCACATTGGGGAACCACATATTGGCGTCGGGTGAAACCGGACTGACCAGAAGCTCGATATCCGGCCGTTCGCTCTCCGCCTGAGTACGGATGAAACAGGCCGCCTGCAGGGGCAGGCTTGCCGCCCGGCCGGACTTGAACATGATCCAACGGGTCACCGCGCGGGCCATCCGGTCAAACCGCATCCATGGATCGAACGACACCGGCTGGCTACAGTTGAAAATAGCGAAGGTATTGACGTGTTCCTGTAGGTTCCGTCCGACGCTGGGACTGTCCACCAGAACATCCACGCCGGCCTCTTTCAGCTCATCCGCCGGGCCGATGCCGGACAGCAGCAATAATTGCGGCGAATTGTACGTGCCGCCGGATAAGATCACCTCGCCCGCCGCATGGGCGGTTTTCACCTGGCCATGCTGGCTGTACTCCACACCGATGGCCTTGTTGCCCTCGAACAGCACCCGGTGGGTCAGTGCGTGGGTTTCCACGGTCAGGTTTGGACGCGCCATGGCGGGCCGCAGAAACGTATAGGCCGTGGACGACCGGCGACCGTCGCCGATGGTGAAGTCCGGCTCGGCAATGCCTTCGGGTTCCGCACCGTTATAGTCCTTGCTCTTGGGAAAGCCTGCCTTCTCCCCCGCTTCGGAAAACAGCTCATAGAGCGGCGTCTTGATATAAGAGGGTGACGTCTTCAAGAGCCCGTCTGCATTATGATGTTCATCCGACCCGCGCCAGCTGCCTTCTGACTTCTTGAAATAGGGCAGCACGTCTTCATAGCCCCAGCCGGTCAGACTCATCTGACGCCACTGATCGTAATCCATGGGATGGCCGCGCGCATAAATCATGGCGTTGATGGACGACGTGCCGCCGAGGAGTTTGCCGCGAGGGAACGGGATCTGCCGGTCATAGCAATGAGGTTCCGGCTCCGTCTTGAAGTCCCAGCTCAATTGTTTGCGCTGGGACACAGGCCGCATGGCGATGGGCATATGAATCCAAAGATAACTGTCCTTGCCGCCGGCCTCCAGCAACAGGACCTTACGGTCTGGGTCTTCGCTCAGCCGGTTGGCGAGAACACATCCCGCAGAGCCCGCACCAACCACAATGTAATCAAATTCCGCCATCGTCTCCCCCGTTTAGCCTGACGCAGTACTGCTCACCGCTCTGATAATTTCCTTGAACGCATTGTCGGCCAGCGCACGGATTTCCTCCGGCGTTCGATCCTGGATCGGGTGCGGCACAAACACCACCGCCGGATCGTAGCTCAGATACTTGTTCTGGATCTGCGCCGCGTCGATAAATTCCGTGGTGGCAATCCCGACGGAGACCACCCCCAGCCCTTCCAACCCTTTAACATCATGCATACAGCACGACGTACAGGAGCCTCAATCCGCCAAGGCCTCGATGGCGACCTGACACTCCTCTGCGATTTGGGAACGTAGTTCCGGCGCAGCGACCCTGGAAAATCGCTCTTTCTTATAGCGATTGACGCAGATCCCTTTTTCGCTCAGCAACTCCTCGATCCGGTCGAGGAACTCATCCCCCCGCGGCTTGTTGATGTCGAGAAGCCCCACCGTCAATCCGTCCAGCTTTACAGGCCGGTCAATCTTGGGTTTTTTTTCCGGTGAGATTTCCGATGTGGGATCGAGAAGAATTTGATCAGGGCTCATGGCGCTATCTCCTTGGTCACGGGCATCATCCCGGCGCTGCCGATGCCGGAAATAATGGCGGAATACTTACCGGCCGCGCCGCCCGCGCGAATGATGTTTAATTTACCGGTGCGAAATTTAGGGAGCAAGCGGTCGGGATCGGCGCGCTCTTCCTCGGTCAGACCACCCCAACCGCTCCGGCCCGGCACCACATCGCCGACCCGGATTTTCAGGCGCTCATCAAGATAGGCCAGCACCTGCTGCTTGGACCAGCCGGCGTTGTAGAACACCTGTTGATGCTCGCCGCCGATTACCAGGAAGGCGCCGACCTCGTTCACCTGCCACCGATTATAAGTGGCGAGCAGACTGTTGATATAGGTTTGGCACAGGTCCTCGGGCTCTCTCGAAATATGGTCAATGATCGGCGTGACGCCATCGCCGGGAAACAGCGTCACCGTGGACGCGTCCCGTGAAAATCCCTGGTCCTCCGCGTAGGTGGTCCAGCGCGGGTCGGTGTCATCCTCGGCGAAGCAGAAGCTGTACTTGCCGGGATTGCCGAACACAGCCCGGTCGATCTCGCCGGGAATGCCGCCGCCCACATTACGCACCAGCAATTGCAGTGTCCGGCCGATGGCCGCATGGGCCCGGTTGCCTTGGCCGAATACGTTTTTCTTTTTGTTCATGCCGATTTTATCGGCGATGGGGCCGTTCACCATCACCACGGGGCCCACCGCATTGGTGGTCGCCAGATTGCCGTGGAGATTAAATTCCTGGATCAAAGAGGCCTCCACCATGGTGATCACCACCGGCATATACTCCGGCAAACAGCCGGCCATCACCGCGTTGATGGCGATCTTCTCTACCGTGCACGGCATGAAGTTGGGCGGCAGTAAGCCAATTTCCTCATCCGGGGCGCGGTTCGTGCCATCCAGCATGCGCAAGACGCGCTCTTCCGTCGGTGGTGTCACCGGCATACCATCGGTCCAGCCCCGTTCATAGCACGCCTCTACCGGATCCGCGTCATGCGGGATGGCCACTTTGCGCGCATTGAGGCCGGTGTTGCCGTAGCGCGCTTTCAAACGATACTCCGCCCCTGGTTCTTCTGTGAGAGAGCCACAGCCCGGCCGATTTTCCGGCAACCCCTCGCCCAAATCGGAAATACCCGTGAGCGCCCGCCATTCCCCTTGATTCCATCCGATCGCGCGGTCCACCTCCTTGCCGTCCTTCAGACGGATCAAGGTCGGCACGATGTTGATGCCCAGGTGATAGGAGGTTTCCAGTTCCCGGTCGTCGTTCACCCCGTCCATACTCTCGGGAAAGGCAGGATCATCCTGGCTGTAGATGGTGATCCCATCCGCCGCCAACGCTTCCAGCGCAGGCACAATCGTGGTGCAGGTCGGGCAATCCCGTTTGACGACCACCACCAGTCCATCCGTCGGCAACGTGCCGCTCATTGGGTTTCGGCGCGCATGTGCTCACCCTCCAGATTGTGCTTGAGCCGGCCGCGCAGGGCCGCCAGATCAATCTGATGCACACTGCCGCCGCCGGCCAGGTCCAACGCATGGGACGCCGCCGCGCCCATGGCGATGCAGGGCCCCATCACCCGCACGCTGGAAAGCGCGGCCACATCCGCATCGATACAGCGCCCGGCCGCGACCAGATTGTCTGCGTCCTTGGGCGTCAGGCTGCGGAGCGGCACATAATGGACATGCCCGTCCTCGAAATTCTCCCAATAGATATGCTGGGGCTTATCGTGGATTTCGATGCCCCAGGCAGTGCGCGCGATGGCGTCGTCGAACTCGGCGCCGGCGCGCACATCAGCCACGGTCAGGTGATAGGCCCCGTTAATCCAGCGGGTTTGCCGGATGCCCGGCAAACCATAGGCCCGCACCCGGACGTCTTTGAACGCCTTTGGGAATTCGGCTTTCAAAAACGTCACGGCATTGTCGGCCTGGGCCTTGCCTTCCAGGCCGATACGCGACGCCGCCAGCGGTTCCAGCGGTGTTTCGATATGGGTCATGTTGAGCCCGACAGTCCCCCGCCCCTCAAAAAAGAACGCCAGTCCGTCTTCGCGGACCACACCATAGTCCTTGGCCTTCTCCAACAACCGCGCGCCAATTTCCTCCCGGCTCGGCGTATGATCCTCGTTGACGCCTTCCAAGACGATCATCTGGGTGCCGTAGATCGGCCCGTCAGCCGGTTCCTGGCAAGGAAGGCCCGCCTGCCATGCGAGAACAGCATCACCCGTCGCGTCGACAAAACCGTTCGCCTCTACAGTCACGTCGCCATATCGGGTCGCCAATTCCAATCGCGTGAGCCGGCGGCCGTCGGATTTTACCTCACGGATGACGGCGCCGACGATGACCTTCACCCCGGCGGCGCGGATTTTCTCCTCCATCCAGCGGGACAGCGCGATCTCGTCATAGAACACCGTCGTCCAGCCGGGACCGACCCGATAGAACAGGTCGCCGCTCGCCCCGAGTTCATCCAGGATTTCATCGGCAATGCCGTGGGTAAACTGATAGCGTTTCGTTCCATGGGCAAACAAGCCGCAAAACGTCCCGATGATGGAGTTCACCGCCTGCCCGCCCAGCGCCGGCAAACCGTCCACCAGCACCACCTTGCGGCCCAGGCGCGCGGCCTCAAGCGCCGCCGAGATGCCGGAAATACCGGCGCCGGCGACGCAGATGTCGGCCTCAACGGACCAGATTTGTGATTGGGACGGCTTGGATTTCGTGACAGTTGCCGTCGGGATGACAGCGCCGCCGCTCATCAGTTGGCGTAGCCCATGCGTTCCACCAGGAACAGCGCCATGGCGGGAAAGAACAGCAACAGGAACAAGCGGGTAAAGTCGGCAAACATGAACGGAATGACGCCTTTATAGATCTGCACCAGGCTGATGTCCTTCACCATATTATTGATGATGAAGCAGATGATCCCGATGGGCGGCGAGATCAGACCAATTTCCACGGTCATCACGATGAACACGCCGAACCAGATCGGATCAAATCCAAGCTCCACCACCACCGGGAAGAAGATTGGGATGGTCAGCAGCACTACCGCCAGCCCATCAACGAACATCCCGGCCAGGATATAGAACGCCATGATCATCAGCATGATGGTCATCGGGGACAGGTTCAGCCCGGTGAGGAAGGCGCCAATGTCCTGCGGTGCCTGGGTCACCGCCAAGAAGAACTGGAACAAAAAGGCGGCGATCAGAATAAAGAAAATAGCGGCCGATGTACGCAGGCTTTCCACCATGGCGTCGATCAATACAGTCCAGGTCAGCCGCCTACGGGCGACACCGATCACCAACGCACCCAGGACGCCGAGGCCGGCGGCCTCGGTCACTGTGACAAAGCCGCCGTAAATTCCGCCGATCACCAGAACGAAAAGCAGGATCGTGGCCCACACATCGCGCAACGCTTCCCAGCGCTCCTTCCGGCTGGCCTTTTCGTTGCGGGGCAGCCAATCCTTTTTGAACCGGTAGAGCGCCTGGATCACGATGCAGTAGAGAACAATTGAGACAATGCCCGGGATTATGCCGGCGATAAACAGGGTCGCCACATCCTGTTCGGTGATAATAGCGTAAAGAATGAACATGACCGACGGCGGGATCATGATGCCCAGCGTACCCCCGGCGGCAATCACACCCGCAGACAGGCCCGGGTCATAACCGACCCGGCGCATTTCCGGCAGCGCCACGTGGGTCATTGTGGCGGCGGTCGCCACCGACGAGCCGTTGATCGCGGCAAATCCGCCGCAGGCCAATACGGTCGCCATGGCCATGCCGCCCGGATAGTGCCCTAGCCAGGCGTTTGCCGCGCGGAACAGTTCCCTGCTCATCCCACCGGCGCTGACTAGAACCCCCATCATGATGAACATGGGCACGACGCTGAAATTGAAGTTGGTGACCGTCCGGATAGGGGAATCGATCAAAATGCCCAAGGCCGCATCAATATCCGTCAGATAACCAAATCCGACAACCGCCACGGCGCCGAGACCAATGGCGATCGGCACCCGCATCAGCATCAAGACAATAACGGCGGAGCAGCCAATGACGGCGACGAGTTGTTCTTCTGACATATCCTAGATCATCCCGTCCGGCACTTCCGGCTTTCCCTGGTTGGGCCGCATCACGACCTGCCACCAGCGAATCGCCGCCATGATCAACGCCGCCTGAATACCGACCGAGGCCAAGACGTAACCGGTCCAGAGCGGCACCCCGAGATCATTGGAAATCTCGCCGGCTTCATACATATCAAAAACTTTAAAAGTAATGGCGTAGCCAAAGACAGTCATAAACAGCAAATTCAACGTATAGCCAAATACATCGCAGAAGCGCTTCACCTTGGAATGAGAGAACTCATACATAATATCGACGGTGATATGCCGGTCGGCGTAGGTCGCCGTCGCAATGCCCCAGCAGATCGCAATGCCCTGCATCATCTGGCCGACGACGAACTGATCGGGGATGTGCGTGGAGAAGCCATATCGCAGAATGGCCTCGCTGAACGTGATGACAGCAAGAAAACCGATCGCGTAACCCGCGATCTTCTCAATCGTTGAGATAATTCTGTCCATGGGGAATCTATTCAAGAAAAGTCAAACCGCCCGGCAATGAGAACCACCACCGGGCGGCACAACTTGTTAGACCTTAGAACAGAACGCCTTCTTTTTTCAGTTCGGCGTGCAGTTCGCTCAGAACCGTATCCGGGTTTTGACCAGCCTTTTTCACCGAGTCCTGCCATTGGGCAACAACCGGCTCAGCGGCTTTCCGCCAAAGCTTCAGCTGATCAGCCGACGGCTTGGTCCAGGTCACGCTCTTCAGCTTACGCGCATTTTCCTGATCCTTCTGGTCGGCATGGTACCAGTAGCTGTAAGTCTTGGCCGACCATTCCGGCGTGCAATGATCATCAATCACTTTCCGGTGGGCTGCGCTCAGACCGTCATACTTCTTCTGGCTGAAACCATGGGTGAAGGTGGAAACGTAGAGCGGCACATCAAGCGTGTACTTTATCACCGTCTTGAACTTGAAGACCCCTTCCAGGCCGCCCATGGTCACGGTGATGCCGTCGGTGATGCCCTTTTGCAGGGTGTCCTTGGCTTCCATGATCGGCACCTGGACCGGGTTGCCGCCCAGCGCGGTCACGAAACGGGACATGGTTTGGTTAGCGGACCGGATATTCAGACCCTTCACGTCATCCGGCACCGAGACCTGTTTCTTCGTAGTGTGGATCGTACCTTTGTCATGAGTGAAGACGTGGCAGACATAGTGATCTTTCATTTCCGCCTTGGCGTATTTCTTGTACCAGCGGGTCAGGGCCTTGGCGGCCGGCAGACTGTCGACGATCGTGAACGGCAGGTCAGAGGCGCCGAGGATCGGGAAACGGCCCGGCGTGTAACCGGGGTTGATCAGCCCCAAATCGGCGATGCCGCGGCGGACCATATCATAGTGGTCGCGGCCGGAACCCAATTGGCTGGAAGCAAAAAGTGTCGTGGAGATATCGCCACCCGAGGCTTTCTTCACCGACGCGGCCCAGTCTTTATAACCGGGGGTCAGTTTATGGGGTGGCGGCACCCAGTAGCTGAGCTTCAGCTTGACAGATTCTGCGTGAGCAGCCCCGGCCATCGCCATTGCGGCAATGCCAGTTACGGCAAGTATACGTGCTTTCATGTCATCCTCCCTGGATTGATTGATCATTTATAGTACTACACTAGTGTAGGGAATCCATCGAAATCAACAGGTCCGGCGGAAATACAACGCTTTCCACACCGTGCGCAGGTTTAATCTGAAAACAAATATATGGCGGAATTAAGTCCGGTCAAAACGTCAGGATTTCGGCACCAGGGACGGCCGGTTGTTCAGCATCTCCCGGTCATAACCGGTGATTTTCTTGTATTTCTCCCCAATTTCGTCGATTTCGGCTTGGGAAATTACTTCGTGAATATTCTCCACGGGCTCCGGTGCGCGATCCGCCACGATCTCCAATAAATAGTCCGGTCCTTCGCCCCGGTTGGCTTCCACCACCTTGGCGGTCACCGGCAAACGTTCCGTTTCATAGGCTTTCAGGGCCTCCAATGGATCGTCCATGGCCACCAAAAGACCGGCCAGAGTCCGGGCGTCCAGGATCGCCTGGCCCGCCCCGTTGGCCCCGATGGAATACATGGGATGGGCGGAGTCGCCCAGCAGCGTCACCCTGTCAAAGGTCCAGCGATCCACCGGGTCCCGATCGACCATGGGGTACTCCATCACCCGTTCCGCATTGCGGATCATTTGCGGCACATCCAGCCAGTCAAATGTCCAACTATCGTAGAGATGCGCAAAGTCTTCCAACTTGCCGGGCCGGTTCCAGTCATTGTTCTTAAATTCATCGGTGCGCACTTCAGCGACCCAGTTGATCAGGACATCACCGTGCTCATCCGGTTGAGTCACCGGGTAAATGACCATCTTGCCCGACTTTAACGTGCCGGCCAGAAGCATGGTCCGGCCGCCGAAATAAGGTTTCTGCTTTGAGACACCCCGCCAGAGATTAATCCCGCCATAAATGGGCGCCCCCTCGTCCGGGTAATATTTGCGGCGGATGGTGGAGTGAATGCCGTCGGCGGCAATGACAATGTCAGCGGATTTCGTTTCCAGGGATTTACCGGTGGCGGGGTCCTGAAAATGCACGTGCACTTTGCCGCCGGTTTGATCGAGATCGACAGCAGCGTGGCCGGTGTTGACACAGTCCGATCCCAGCCGTTCCTGCACCGCCGCATAAAGAAGCATCTGCAGATGCCCGCGATGAATCGAAAACTGCGGCCAGTTATAGCCCGCGCCCCGGCCCCGCGGTTCCCGCTGAATTTCAAGGCCGTATTGGGTATAGAAGCGTAGTTCTTCCAATTCAACGCCGGTCGCTTCGAGCCGGTCCAACAGCCCAAGCTCCGTCAACTCCCGGACGGCATGCGGCAGCAAATTTATACCCACGCCCAGAGGCTTAATCTCTTTGGTCGACTCATAGACTTTCGGGCTCAACCCAATGTCCTGGAACGCGAGTGCAGCCGCCAGTCCGCCGATCCCGCCGCCAATGATCAAAATTTCGGGCTTCGACTTCATGATCTATTGATGCCAGAACGCAAGTTGGTCTTCAGCGTAGCGCGCGCCGACCGCGGCGCCCAAGGGATAGGCCTTATCCAACCGGGCAACATCTTCCGCGCTCAGATTGACCTCCAAGGATTTCAGGTTCTCCTCCAGATGACCCCGCGACTTACTGCCCGGAAAAGGCACGATCGGTCCACCCTTGGCCAGCACCCAGGCCAGGGCAAGCTGCGGCAGGGTCGCATTATGGTCCGCAGCCATATCCCTCATCACGGACATGAGTGCGAGATTGGTTTCCAAAGCATCGTCTTGGAAGCGCGCATATTTTTGCCGGGAGTCTCCGTCCACCCAATTGCCCGGCGTCAATTCGCCGGTCAGGAGCCCGCGGGTAAAGGGCGCGTAGCCCATAATCCCCATTCCCAGTTCCTCACAGACGGCGACATGCCTTTCCTCGGCATCTCGGGATAAAAGCGAGTATTCCATCTGTAGAGAGACCAGTGGATGCTCGGCGGCGGCGCGGCGGATAAAAGTGGGTCCGGCCTCAGACAGACCGAAATGCCTAATCTTGCCCTCGTCCTTGAGACGGATCATCTCCCCGATTGTGTCTTCGATAGGGACGTCGGGGTCCGGCCGTGACGGACACCAGATATCGATCACGTCAAACCCGAACCGGAGCAGGCTTTCCTCGCAGTCCTGCCGCACGGTTTCCGGATCGGCGGTGATGCCCAGCGTGTTGCCCGCGGCGTCCCGTTTCACCCCGAATTTTGAATGGACGATGACCTGATCCCGCTTGCCCTTCAACGCCTTGCCGAGCAATTCCTGATTGTGGCCGGAGCCGTAGCTGACAGAGGTATCCAGAAAATTGACCCCCAGCTCAATCGCGCGATGAATTGTTGCGATGGATTCAGCGTCATCGGCCTCGCCATAAAGGCCGGACATGCTCATACATCCCAATCCGATGGGAGACACCATAAGCCCGGATTTTCCGAATTCCCGCTTTTCCATGCGCATAGGCTACCCTTGTGACAGGGCGGGAACAACACAGAATGGAATTTTAAAGGACTTAGTCGAACAGGCTATCAACCGCGCTCTGATCCATGCCACCGGCGTCGTCGGCAGCCGCCGCGACCGCGGCGGGCGCCGCTTCAGCGGCATTCGGCAACTCCGCCGGGGTTTCTTTCAGCTCCCCATTTTTGCGGCGCTCCTTGCCGTTGTAACTGCCGGCGGTGTTTCGACGCCGGTCCGGACCGAAGTAATGCCCGGCCTTAACAAAGGGCCGGGGTTCCATGATAATTTTACGGATGCGAGAATAGAGGGATGTCGCCGAAATCGGTTTTGCCAAATACTCGGTGACCCCGGCATCCCTGGATTCCAGTATCCGGTTCATTTCCGTATGCCCCGACAACATGATGATCGGAATATAGGGATTGGGGCTGTCGCTGCCGGTCCGCACCAGCCGGACAAAGTCCAGTCCGTCCAACGGCTGCATGTTGAAATCGGTTATGATGATATCGGCTTCAAAATGCTTGAGCTCCGAGAACGCCTCGGCGGCATCGTTTGCTTCCCGCACATTCCGCGAGCCGAGCGCGTGAATCAGGCTTTTGACCATCATGGTCATATGCTTGTTGTCGTCAACGACAAGGAAATTCAATCGCTCAATGTTATATTCTTCAGCCATTTAAGGGCCTCAGTTAACTTCAACACCACTCTTCAACAGAGCGCAAAAGCCGGTATCTCGGCTTTCTGGATATTTGGGAACTCTGAATAGATTTTCCAATAGTTATTTCCCCTCCATCAAAAATAATACAATTCATTGAAGCGTTTAGGGGAAAATACCTATGTTGGGGCCGGTCAATCGGGATGAAGCCGACCCTTCCCAGCCCGGAATCTGCGATTCAGGCGAGATAAGTAAACGGTAAATACGAAGGTTTGCGGGTTGCGGGACGGAATTCAGAGCGGAGTTCTAGTCATCTTTTGACCATGTTTTCCTTTATGGCCGAGAATTCCATCCTGCGGCGCTCTTTGGGCCCTAAATCGGCGCGACTGACGACCGACAGAGAGTCAAAAACAATAAAGACCCTAAAAAATTATCTGTACGGCAGGCGCAATTGGGACGGTATTCGCCCCGTCCTCGCCGCCCCCGGCGAAAGGGTCCTCACGACATCCGCGCCCGCGGACCCGCTGTTCAATGGCAAAAAATCCAGGGCCAAGACAAGCTAGAGGTCAGGCGTAACGGTTTTCCGGCCGGGGCAAGCCAAGCCGGTCGCGCAATGTGCCCTCATCATAAGCCGTCTGCATCAATCCCCGGTCCTTTAGAATGGGCGCCACCAATTCGACAAAATCATCCAGGCAGCCGGGAATATATGGCGGCATGATGGTGAAACCGTCACAGGCGCCAAACTCAAACCATTCCTGCATATAATCTGCGACCCGCTCGGCGGAGCCGTGGATCGTGTTTTTACCCCGCGCCCCCGCTGCCCAAGCGCCCATCTGACGAACGGTTAGTTTTTCCCGCCGGGCCATTTCCAACAGGCTTTCGTAATGACCGACGCTGCCCTGCGGACCGGGCATGGGATCGGGAAATTCCTCATCCAAATCAAACTGGCTTATATCAATTTTCATCATCGACGCCAGAATTTCGCGCCCGACCATGGGGTGGATAAGCGACTGGACATATTCGAAGTCTTTCTCGGCCTCCTTGTCCGTGGCTTTCACGAAGGCGCTGAGCCCCGGCAGTATGGCAAGATGCGACGGGTCGCGGCCGTACTTGGCCATCCGCCCTTTGACGTCGTCGTAATATTCCTTGGCGGTTTCCTTGTTCAGGTGCGGGCTGAAGATCATCTCCGCGTGGGCCGCCGCCAGTTCCCGGCCAGGATCGGAGGCGCCGGCCTGAACAATCACCGGATATCCTTGGGGCGGGCGGGCAACATTCAATGGCCCCTTCACGCTGTAGCGATCAGATTTGTAGTTGAGCGTGTGCATCTTGCCAGGTTCGAAATAGCGGCCACTTTCCCGGTCCCGGAGCCAGGCGTCGTCTTCCCAACTATCCCAAAGGCCTTTGACGATTTCCACCACCTCGCCCGCCCGCTCATAGCGGTCGCCATGTTCGTACGCCTGCGCCTCGCCGAAGTTCCGGGCCTCCCCATCATTGACCGAAGTCACCACGTTCCAGGCCGCCCTTCCCTTGCTGATATGATCCAGCGAGGCAAATTTTCGGGCGATGTGGAAGGGTTCGTTCCAACTGGTGGACGCTGTACCGACCAATCCGATTTGCGACGTGTGCATGGCCAATGCCGACAGCAGGGTAAACGGCTCAAACCCGGCGACGAACTGCACCGACCTGCTAATGGCTTCGATATCGGCTTCACGGACGCACAATCCGTCCGCCAGGAAGAGCACGTCAAATTTGGCGTCCTCGGCGGTCTTCGCGATCTCAATATAGTGGTCGACGTTGACATGGGCATCGGCCTGAGCCCGTGGGTGCCGCCAGGACGCCACGTGGTGGCCCGTCGGATTGAAATATGCCGCCAGCTTCATACGGTCATTCGCTGCCATCTGACCTCTCCCTGTTCAGGCGTTTACCGGGACAAGGGTACGCAGTGAATAGCCCGACTAAAAGGAGAATTTGACGTTGATAAGCGGCACAGCTGTCATTGGCAGCGCAATTTCAAAGGCGTTAAAAAAGAGAGACACTCTATCCATTCGCCACCACAGAGATTAGAGGATATCAACCAATATACTTCGCGCCGCAGGAAGCGATACGTCCCTGCTGCTGATCATGCTGGCCAATTTTGGCCGCCGTGCGTTCAGGGCCTATGGTGGCGCAGAGCTGTCGTAGTCAAAAAACCGGCGCCTAATAGCCGGCTTCAAGATCAACCAGTTGCGGCAAGGGCTCACCCGCCTCAAATAATTTGATATTCGCGGTGATGGCCGGCGCCAGTTGGGACACCGGCGGACGGCGGGCAATGTGCGGCATGATGTTGATCTGGGGATGATCCCAGAGCGGACTGTCTTCGGGTAAAGGCTCCGGGCTGGTGACATCAAGGGTCGCGCCGGCGAGATGGCCACTGTCCAGGGCGGCGACCAGATCCTCCTGCACCACATGATCACCCCGGCCAAGGCTGATCACCATCGCGCCTTCTGGCAGCATGGCCAATGTCTCGGCGTTGAGAATGCGGTCGGTGGCCGCCGTCAGCGGCAGCAGGCAGACGACGATGTCCGTCCGATTGAGGAATGGCTCCAGCCCGTCTGCTCCGTGGAAATTCTTCACCGGCGATCCGTCTTTGGATGTGCGCGTCCAAGCCGCCACGTCAAATCCGATTTCCTGGAGGATTCGAGCGGGTTCCTTCGCCATGGTGCCGTAACCCATAAAGCCGATCCGCCGGTCTTCCTGGCGAACTTGCGGCAGGGGCTGCCAGACTTTTTCTTGCTGCTGCGCCTTGTACGCCGCGAGTTGCCGGTGATGACGGAGCACATTGGTAATCACATATTCTGTCATCATCGGATCACCGCCCACCGGCTCCAGTTTGGTCAGCGGGACCTTGGGCAATCGAGGATGATTGGCAAACCCGTCTACACCTGCCTGGCGTGTCAGCATCAACTTCAGATTCGGGAGATCGGGCACCTCATCGAAATTTGGGCGGCCAAACGCCAGATACTCGATATCCGCCACATCGCCGGCATCGGGCATAAAGCGGATTTCCAGGTCCGGCAGATCCGCATTGATGGCTTTCCGCCAGTCGTCGGGCTCTCCGGTCATCAGGTTCATGATCAATAAGGCCATCGTGCATTCCTCCCGTTGCGATCCTCCTTCTAGCCTCTATCAGTCCGGGGGGGGGGCCTCAAGGGGTTAGGCTCGCCAAGACGCCGTCAATCGAGCGAGCGCTCAAGAGACGAATATAGAGGCTTGGGTCGAGAAGATGGGGATGCTTCGTCCTGGTTTTTTGGTGGAGCTTTTAACCAGTTCCCGGCATATCCGCAATCACGAGTTGGTTCAGTTTTTGGTTATGGCCCTGTTTAGACGTGTTCGCATAGGCCACCCCGCATGAGAATTGGGCGAGGAATTGATCTGCATCAATTACGACCCCGATCCGGTCCGGTAAAAGCCGATCTATGAAACTAGAACAATCCAAATTCAACGAGCGTTGCCCCATCAGTGACAGCCATCGGATGCGTTGTCCTTTTGACAGTTTGTCCTTCCCCC
>CAZSXT010000027.1:0-5603 GCA_964611435.1 uncultured Rhodospirillaceae bacterium
CCGCCAGCACCGGGACCGCGCCGGCCTCGGCAAAGGCCAGGGCGTAATCCCGGCCAATCCCCTGCCCCGCGCCGGTGATGATCACCACTTTCCCGCTCACGTCGAATCTGTTGTTTGTCATGGACTGCCTCCCCCACTGATTGGTGTTCTGAGGGAGAGACTAGGGGCGAAAGTCGGGGGAGTCTATGCCACAACCAACCTCTCCGCCGCATCCTCGAAATCGGTGAGGCCCAAGAGCGCCAGGGTGCGGTCCACTTCGCTCGCCAGGATTTCGATCGCATGGGCCACGCCGGGTTCCTCGCCCAGGCTCGCGGCATAGAGAAACGGCCGGCCGGCGAAGACGAAATCCGCGCCCAGACCCAACGCTTTCACCACGTCGGTGCCCCGACGGATGCCGCTGTCGAGGATGATGGTGAGATTGCCTTTCTCCGCCACGATGCCGGGCAGCGCCTTCAGCGACGGCAGCGCCGTATCCAATTGCCGCCCGCCATGGTTGGAGACAATCAACCCGTCCAGCCCGATCTCGTTGGCGCGCTGTGCATCTTCCGGCGCGAGCACACCCTTGATCAGCAGCCGGTCTTTCCATTTATCCCGTAGCCATTTCATATCGTCCCAGTCCAGCGCATCGCGCACATGTTTCCGTTGCGGCGCCGAGGTGGAGATCATGGGGATGCCCCGGCCCGCGCCGTAGTTCTCGATATGCGGCATGCCGGTGGTCATCAGGGTACGGAAGAACGTGCCCATCAACCATCTGGGATGGGTGAGCCCGTCCCAGGCGATCCGCGCGCTCGGCCGGATCGGATATTCGAAGCCTTTGCGCAATTGGGTGCGGCGGTTGCCCGGCACCGGCACATCGACGGTGACGACCAGAGTCTTAATGCCGGCATTGCCGACCCGGTTGGTCAGCACCTCCATGGACTCCCGGCTGGCCTCTACATAGGCCTGGAACCAGACCTCCGGGTTGGCCTGCGCCACTTTTTCCATGGGGATCAGGGCGCTGCCGCTCATGCAGAACGGGATGTTCGCCGCCTTGGCCGCCCGGGCAAAGGCCAGGTCCGCTTCAAAGCCGAACATGGCAGAGGCCCCCATGGGGGAAATGCCGAAGGGCATATCATAGGTATGGCCGAACAGGTCTTTTTTGATCTCCCGGTTGGAGACATCTTTCAGAGTCCGGGGCTTCAGGAAAATCTCGTCGAAGGCCGCGCGGTTGGCGGCACGGGTGATGTTCGCCTCCACCCCGACCACGGCAAATTCGAACAGGGATTGGGGCAGGCGGGAGCGGGCCCGAGCCTCAAAATCCTCCAGGCAGGCGATTTTCTTGAACACGTTGGGTAGGCTCATTCTAACTCTCCTTCTCGGGCGCGGAGTGTCTCCGATCAGACCGTCCCGGTCCAGCCCCTTACCGCTAGATGCCGCCCGGAACTAAATGGGCCTATATGTGATTTACCTCATTGATAAAGGCGGATGGGCCGGGTAAGTCTGCACGTATGGATATTGAGCTTGTTCATTTCTTCGACGCCACTGTCACCCTGGATCCGCCGGTTGATATTGGCCAAACGCCGCAGGGCATCCGGCAAATTATCAACATCACCGGGGGCACGGTGGAGGGCGAGCGCATCAACGGCACGATCCTCAATTCGGGCGCCGACTGGCGGCTGATCAAGGAAGACGGCAGCGCGTTCCTCGACACCCGCTACGCCATGGAGACCGACGACGGCGCGGTTATCTATATCCAGAACATTGGCTTCCGCCACGGCCCGCCGGACGTGCTGGAAAAACTCGCCAAGGGCGAAGACGCGGACCCGAACTCATATTACTTCTGCTCCACCCCCGTTTTGGAGACGGCGACCAAGAATAAGAAATACGCCTGGGTGAACCACACGATCTTTCTTGCCACCGGGGCCCGCCTGGCGGACGCGGTCAAGCTCTCGGTCTACGAGGTCAAGTAGCCCGCAAATTCCGGATAGGGTCTTTTGTGCGGGACTGTTAGTCTGTTCCCATGATCCGGCATTCAGATATTTCCGATCAGGACCTCCGTACGCATCTTAAAGCGGGGGTCTTGCGCGTGGGCGGCAACAGCCGCTTAAAAATCTACGGCGCGTTGGACTGCGGCTCGGGCAAGCGGATGACGCGGGAAAACCGGGTGTTCTTTGAAGATGAAAACGAGGCGCGGGACGCGGGCTACAGGCCTTGCGGCAATTGTATGAAAGAGGCGTATCAGGCATGGACCTTTTCGAACCCGTAATTGACCGGACGGCCAATCTGCTGGCCCACGGCGGGGAGGTCTATTACTACGGTCCGATTCTGCGGACCGCCGACGCGGATCTGTATTTCGACGAATTAATGAGCGGGATCGACTGGCGGCGGGACACGGCCATCATGTTCGGCCGCAAGATCACCACCAAGCGCAAGGTCGCCTGGTACGGCGACGCCCCGTTTCAATATGCCTATTCCGGGGTGTCGCGGACGGCGCTGCCATGGACCCCGGCGTTGCAAGAGCTCAAACAACTGATCGAGACCGAAAGCGGGGAGACCTACAATTCGTGTCTGTTGAACCTCTACCACGACGGCAGCGAAGGCATGGCCTGGCACAGTGATGATGAGAAAGATTTGAAACCCACCGGCGCGATCGCGTCCTTAAGCTTGGGCGCGGAACGCAAATTCGCCATGAAACCCGCCGAGGGCGGCGACAGCTGGTCCATGATCCTGGCCCACGGCAGCCTGTTGATCATGACCGGCGCGACCCAGGACAATTGGCGTCACCGCCTGCCCACCACCAAGCGGGTGCATGACCCCCGAATTAATCTCACGTTCCGGACGATTGTGGAATAGCGGCACCTACAAAATAAACTTCGTCAGGTCGCCGCCTTTGAGAAGGTCGCCGACCCGTTCCTGCACCAGGGCGGCGTCGATGGTGACCGTTTCGCCGGCCCGGTCGGTGGCGGTAAAGCTTATTTCTTCCAGGAGTTTTTCCATCACCGTGTGCAGCCGGCGCGCGCCGATGTTTTCGACTGTGCCATTGATCTCGGCCGCCAGGCGGGCCAGTTCGTTGATGGCGTCGTCGGTGAAGTCGAGGGTGAGCTCTTCCGTGCCCATCAGCGCCACGTATTGTTTGATCAGGCTGGCTTCGGGCTCGGTCAGGATGCGGACGAAGTCTTCTTCGGTCAGCGCGCGAAGCTCGACCCGGATCGGCAAGCGGCCCTGCAGTTCGGGCAGAAGATCCGACGGCTTGGCCAGGTGGAACGCGCCGGACGCGATGAACAGAATATGATCGGTTTTCACGGTGCCGTACTTGGTCGACACTGTGGTGCCTTCGATCAGCGGTAGCAAATCCCGCTGCACCCCTTCCCGGCTGACATCGCCGCCCATCCGTTCGGAGCGCGCGGTGATTTTATCGAACTCGTCGATGAAGACGATGCCGTTGTTTTCCACCGTCTCCATGGCGTCGCGGATGATGGCGTCCTCGTCCAACAGCTTGTCGCTCTCCTCCGCCATCAGGATTTCGTATGATTCCTCAACGCTCATACGCTTCTGGGTCTTTTGCTGGCCGAAGGCTTTGCCGAGCATGTCGTTAAGGTTGATCATCCCCATCTGCGCGCCGGGCATGCCGGGAATATCGAAAGTGGGCATACCCGCCCCGGCGCTTTCCGCCACCTCGATCTCGATCTCTTTGTCGGCGAACTGGCCTTCGCGCAGCATCTTGCGGAATTTCTGGCGGGTGTCGGCACTGGCGTTTTCACCGACCAGCGCGTCCAGCACCCGTTCTTCCGCGTGGATTTCCGCCTTGGCGGTCACCGTCTTGCGCTGGCGCTCCCGGGTTTCGTGGATAGCGATCTCCACCAGGTCGCGGACGATGGATTCCACATCCCGGCCCACATAGCCGACCTCGGTAAACTTGGTGGCCTCCACTTTCAGGAACGGGGCCTGGGCCAGCTTGGCCAGCCGCCGCGCGATTTCCGTCTTGCCCACACCGGTGGGGCCGATCATCAGAATGTTCTTGGGCAGCACCTCTTCGCGGAGATTGTCGTCCAGTTGCTGACGCCGCCAGCGGTTGCGGAGCGCCACGGCGACAGCGCGCTTGGCGTCGTTCTGGCCGATGATATAGCGGTCGAGCTCGGAAACGATTTCCCGAGGCGAAAAGTTGGTACCTTTGGTGCTCATTTGACGGCGAGTTTCTCGATGATGATGTTGCGGTTGGTGTAGACGCAGATGTCGGCGGCGATTTCCATGGACTTCCGCGCGATAGCTTCAGCGTCCAGATCGTCACGGTCGATCAGCGCGCGGGCGGCGGCCAGGGCATAGTTGCCGCCCGAGCCGATGCCGATGATCCCGTCTTCGGGCTCCAGCACGTCGCCGGTGCCCGATACGATCAGAGAGACGTTTTCGTCGGCCACGGCCATCAGGGCTTCGAGCCGGCGGAGATAGCGGTCCGTCCGCCAGTCCTTGGCAAGTTCCACACAGGCGCGGGTGAGCTGGCCCGGATATTGTTCCAGCTTGGCTTCCAGCCGTTCGAACAGGGTGAACGCGTCGGCGGTTGCGCCAGCAAACCCGGTGATCACGCTGTCGTTAGAGAGCCGCCGCACCTTCATGGCGTTGGATTTGACCACCGTGTCGCCCATGCTCACCTGGCCGTCGCCGGCGACGACAACCTCGCCGCCCTTGCGCAGGCAAAGGATGGTCGTGGCGTGCCAGTTCGGGAAATTTCCCGACGCTCCGTCGTTGGACATGGGCCCTGATCTCCTGGTGGGGCGGCCGGATCGCGCCCGGCCGGCTGTTCGTTGAACAGAGGATGTAGTTTTTTAACAGCGGGGGGTCAATGGGGGTTGGTTACATTGGCTTGCCCGCTGGCGGATCAGGATCTAGGGGCGTTGTTCTTGGGTTTAAACTTTAGGTTCATTTTGGCAAAGGCGTCGTAGATGGGAATGAAAAAGTTCAGTCCCGCGGCCGGCGCCGTTTTGGTATTGACGCCCGCATAAATCACGCCGACCACATTCCCCCGGGCATCCAACAATGCGCCGCCACTATTGCCCCCGTGGACATTCACATCCGCCTGAATATCCTCCAACCCATAGCGGTTTGACGTAAACTTACTGACAATCCCTTTCGACACCGTGCCCGACAATCGTTTGGAAATCGGCGACCCGATGGCGAAAACGTCTTCAGTGATCTTGACCGGTTTCATGCGGACGGGTAACGGGCGGTATCCTCCCGCCTCGACCTGCACAATTGCCACATCTCGTTCCGCGTGGGAGCGTATGACCTCGCCCAGTATCTCCCGTCCGGTGATGAGGCGGACTTTGACAAATTTCCGTCCGCTGACCACATGGTGATTTGTTAAGACATGAGTCGGGCTGATAAAAAATCCGGACCCGTGGCCCACACCGGTGTCCAACGTGACAACCCCCAGCCTGACTTGATCGATCACCGTCTGGATCGGCCGGTCGGAAAGCGGCTGTCGATCCAATTCTAGGGGTTTTGCGTCCAAGGGGCGAACATTCGCAATACTGGGCGCTTGGCGCCGGAGCAGGCCCACAAATTTTTCATCTGCCGTCAAGTTTTGCGCGGCGGCGGCAAACGCTTCGTGAATCAGAACCAATTCGCCG
>CAZSXT010000027.1:5703-46563 GCA_964611435.1 uncultured Rhodospirillaceae bacterium
AATTCGCCGCAAACGGGTAGCAACCGGCCAAGCTATATTAGTAGTCGCCAATGGTCGTGCCGCGTTTAATCTTAAAAATAGCATTGCTGAACTTGATTGGCGCCAGTTCGGACCCGATGGGAATGGGGACCGCTGCCTTCTCGGCAACTTGTTTTACCTGAACCGCCTCGCCTGACACACATCCGGCAAGAGCCAAACCCGCGATAGCCATCAGCGGGGTCCGGCCAAGAATTTGCGCACTTTTCATTAGAATGTTCCCCAGTTCAGCAATCTCTTTGCGAGTATAATTGAATTGGTGACCCTGGAGCAAGAGGACGGAATGACACCTTCCCGCTGGCGCAGATTCCAGGAACCTGTTACAAGGGCGCGCCGAATTGTGGCGGCCCCCTATCGTCAGGAGTAAAAACCATGCGGCAGGCCAGCGTGGAACGCAACACCAAGGAAACGCAGATCAAGGCGTCCGTTAACCTGGACGGCACCGGCGTTTACAATGTCTCCACCGGGATCGGGTTTCTCGATCACATGCTGGAGCAGCTGTCCCGTCACAGCCTGATGGATCTGGACGTGACGGCCAAGGGCGACCTCCACATCGATTTTCACCACACGACCGAAGACACGGGCATCGTGATCGGCGAAGCGGTCAAGCAGGCGCTGGGCGACCGGGCGGGAATCACCCGCTACGGCAATGCTTTGGTGCCGTTGGACGAGGCGCTGACCCGGGTTGTAGTGGATTGTTCCAACCGGCCGTACCTGGTGTGGAAAGTGGGCTTTACCCGGCCCAAGCTGGGCGAGATGGACACGGAACTGTTCCGCGAATGGTTCCAGGCCTTCGCGCAAGCCGCCGGGTTGACCCTGCACGTGGACAATCTCTATGGGGAAAACAATCACCACATTATCGAGAGCGCGTATAAGGGCTTGGCCCGCGCACTTCGGGAAGCGGTGACGATTGATCCCCGCGCCGCCAACGCGGTGCCGTCCACCAAGGGAACGCTGTCCGACAAGGACGGCTGATAAATAACCGGCCGCGCCGTCAAAGCGGCCTGTTTTTTCCCGAATTTATTGAGTAGATAAAGCGCCATGCGTTTATACACCATCCATGTCCCAACTCTTAAGAGAACAGGGCCGGCGGTCGGCGTCACCGGCCCGGACCGGCTGGGCGCCTTGATTGAAGGGGCCGTGCCGGTGAAGGAAGGCTTTTGCTGGCCCGCGTTCTTTTTCTCGATTCTATGGGCGCTGTGGCACCGGCTGTGGTGGGTGGCGCTTGCCCTGGTCATTGTCAATGTGGGTCTCGGCGGAATCCTGACCCAGCTGGGCGCGGACCCGGTGGTGCAAACCGTGATCTCCGTCGCCATCGCCGTGGGCGTGGGCTTTCTGGCCAATGATTTGCGCCGGCGGAACCTGGCGCGCCGGGGCTTGAGTGAGCGGGCCGTGGTGGCGTCGCCCAATGGCGAGGGCGCGGTGGAGCGCTATTTTACCGGCCGGGCCGTGGCGCAGCGGGGCTAGGATAATGGCCAACGAAATTTTAAATGTCGCTATTATCGATTACGGCTCAGGCAATCTGCACTCCGCCGCCAAAGCGTTCGAGCGGGTGGCCGCCGATTTCGGTGGCACGGTTACGGTGACCGACAAACCGGACGATCTGGCCAAGGCCAGCCACATTGTGCTGCCCGGCGTCGGGGCTTATGCCGACTGCAAAGCCGGGCTCACCGCCGTCGACGGCATGATGGACGCTCTGCAAGACCAAGTGATCAATAAGGCCAAACCGTTCCTCGGCATTTGCGTCGGTATGCAACTGATGGCCGACTGGGGCCGGGAACACGGCGACACGCCGGGATTCGGCTGGATTGGCGGCGAAGTGGCGGCGATTGCACCCGCCGACAAAGGCCTCAAAATTCCGCACATGGGCTGGAACGCGCTGGAGATCACGGGCGATCACCCGGCCTTTGCCGATCTGCCGGCGGGTGCGCATACCTATTTCGTCCATTCCTATAGTTTCCGCACGACCGACCCGGCGCACGTGCTGGCGACCGTCGATTACGGCGGGCCTATTACCGCGGTGATCGGGCGGGACAATATGATCGGCACCCAGTTCCACCCGGAGAAAAGCCAACGTGTGGGGCTAGCGTTTATTCGCGGCTATTTGGAGTGGCGGCCATGATTTTCTTTCCGGCCATCGATTTAAAGGATGGGCAATGCGTGCGCCTGCTCCGGGGCGAGATGGATCAGGCAACCGTGTTCGGCGACGACCCGGCGGCCCAAGCCAAGGCGTTCGAAGACGCCGGCTGCGACTGGATTCATGTGGTCGACCTCAACGGCGCGTTCGAGGGTGAGCCGGTCAACGGCGCGGCGGTGGACGGTATCTTGGACGCCGTCTCCATCCCCATTGAACTGGGCGGTGGCATCCGCAATCGGGAAACCGTGGACATGTGGCTGGAAAAAGGTATGCGCCGGGTGATCCTGGGCACGGCGGCGCTGAAAGACCCGGACTTGGTGAAAGACTCCTGCGCCGCGCACCCCGGCCGGATCGCCGTCGGCATTGATGCGCGGGGCGGCAAGGTCGCCGTTGAAGGCTGGGCCGAAACCGCCGACATCACGGCGGAAGACTTGGCCAGAAAATTTGAAGACGCGGGCGTCGCCGCCATTATATACACGGATATCGATCGGGACGGGTTGATGAAGGGCCCGAACGTGGAGGCGACGTTGAAACTCGCCTGCGCGATTTCCATACCGGTGATCGCGTCCGGCGGCGTGTCCTCCATGGATGATCTGGAAGCGCTGAAAATCGCCGGCGACGGACTGTTTGAGGGCGTGATTTCCGGCCGGGCCATCTATGACGGGCAAATCGACCCGGGCGAAGCGGCCTCTTTTCTCAAGGGCGAATCGGTTTGATGAGTTTGGTCGTTAAAATTAATTCATTGGGCGGTCATCACCCCCACCCTGCCCTCCCCCGTCGAAGGGGGAGGGGAAGTGTTGGGCTGACTGACTCAGTTTTTTCTCTTCCCCCCTTGCGGGGGAAGTCCCGCAGCAACGCTGTGGGGATGGGGGGGACATTATGCTGACCACGCGCATCATTCCCTGTCTGGATGTGGACAAAGGCCGGGTGGTCAAAGGGGTCAATTTTGTCGACCTGGTGGACGCCGGCGATCCGGTGGAACAAGCCACTCTCTATGACGCCGCCGGCGCAGACGAGCTCTGTTTCCTGGACATTACCGCCAGCCATGAAGACCGGGATACGATCTATGACGTGGTGGCAAGAACGGCAGAACAATGCTTCATGCCGGTGACCGTCGGCGGCGGCGTGCGCACCGTGGACGATATCCGCAAGCTGTTGCTGGCCGGCGCGGACAAAGTGTCCATCAACACCGCCGCCATTCACAATCCTGAGTTCGTCGGCGAGGCCGCGACAAAGTTCGGCAGCCAGTGCATCGTGGTCGCCATCGACGCCAAGAAAGTCTCGGCGGCGGGGGAGCCTGCCCGGTTTGAAATTTTCACCCACGGCGGGCGCAAGGAAACAGGGATCGAGGCCATCGGCTGGGCGCAAAAGATGGAAGGTCTGGGCGCGGGGGAAATTTTGCTGACCTCCATGGACCGGGACGGCACCAAGGTGGGTTTCGACAACGAGCTTACCCGCGCGGTGGCGGATGCGGTCACCATCCCGGTCATCGCGTCGGGCGGTGTCGGCAATCTGGATCATCTGGTGGACGGCGTCACCGAAGGCCATGCCAGCGCGGTGCTTGCCGCTTCCATATTTCACTTCGGCACCTATAGTATTGCCGAGGCCAAGGCCCACATGGCGGCGGCCGGTGTGGCGATCCGTCCCGTTGATTGACCGGAAATTGGAAACATGAGCGATAACAAGGATATCCTGGAGCGCCTTTATGCGGTGATCGAAAGCCGCAAGGGCGCGGACGCGGACAGCTCTTACACGGCGTCGTTGTTTTCCAAGGGCTTGGACGAAATTTCCCGCAAGGTGGGCGAGGAAGCGATCGAGACCATCACGGCGGCGCTCGGCGGAAAGCCCAACGAGAACGTCACCGCGGAGAGCGCTGATTTGCTCTATCATTTGCTGGTTCTGTGGGCAGAGTGCGGAATCGCGCCGGATCAGGTCTGGGATGAGCTGGCGCGCCGGGAAGGCACGTCCGGCATCGAAGAAAAGGCCAAAAGGTCTTAAAATTGAGGCGGTCTAAATGTTAAAGGGCACAGAAGCTTAGGGAGCGATTTTCATGGCCTATGACAATGACAACATCTTCGCGAAGATTCTCCGGGGCGAAATTCCCTGCACCAAAGTCTACGAGGATGATCACTCCCTGGCCTTCGAGGATATCAACCCCCAGGCGCCGGTCCATGTGCTGGTGATCCCAAAGGGCGCTTACGTCTCCATGGATGACTTTTCGGAAAAAGCGTCCGCCGAGGAAATCACCGGCTTTTTCCGGGCCGTCGGCGCGGTGGCGCGACAGCTAAACCTGTCCGAGCCCGGCTACCGGTTCCTGGCCAATCACGGCGACGACGGCATGCAGGAAGTCCCCCACTTCCATGTCCATATCTTCGGCGGCAAGCGGCTTGGCTATATGCTGAAGAAGGACGGGTAGCTACTTCCCCGTATAGGCCACAACGGTTTGGGCGATGATCTTGCCGTTTTGGATCAGGAACGTGTCCGAGCCCATTTTCATCCGAGGCGGCATTTTCCAAACGATAAACGCCACATCGCCGTCGACCTTGGTGTGCAGCATTTCCATGTCCCGAAGCGCGCCGTCAGGCAGGCTTCCCAGGAAATCGCCAAAAAATTTACGGATCTGCGCCAAGCCTTTGACCGACCCTAGTTGTGAATGAATGACGGAGTCTTCCGAATAATCGCTCATCACGGCGTCCAAATCGCTGGCGTTAAAGCTTTCCATATGGTGGTTGAGGATGGCTTCGGTTTGAGTGGTGGGCATGAGTAGTTGGTCCTTCCTGTCTAACCAAGTGCTTCCATTTTAACCAAGAACTAACCCTTCGCCTCTATATTTCTCAGTCACAAAAATCCGAATTCACTTTGGCAGCGAATCGGCTTAGGCTGACCATCAAAGCCAAGGCAGAGGTGGTTTGACGGCAAAATGGCAGATTTTCTCGACACGTTAGGCGACGAGGCCCCCGCCGGGCCGGGACCGGGCTCCGCGCCGTCCGGCGGCGGTGGCGCCGGGGACGGCATGGCGCTGATGGATGTCAGCATCGATATCGTCGCCGTGCTGGGCACCGCCGAGTTAAAAATCAGCCAAATCCTGCAGCTGGGCCGGGGCGCGGTCGTGGAATTGGAGCGCCTGATCGGCGAGCCGGTCGAGCTTCGCGCCGAGCGCCAGTTGGTCGCCCGGGGCGAAGTCGTTGTGATCGAGGATAAGCTGGCGGTTCAGATCACCGAAGTGATCAAGAACAAGCTCTAATACTTCATACCTTCCCCGCTTGCTTTAGCCAGGCCGCCATGCCCTGAATGTTCAACGGGCGGAATTGGCCATACGCTCCCCACCCTTTGTACGCATCCATTGTCACCGACTTCACCAGGTCGTCGATGGACTTGCCGGCCTTCAGGCCCGTTGTCACCTCGGCCATGAGCTTTTCGATATAAACCCGTGTATCGGTGGCGTCTTGCTTGGTGCCGACGACGCTATGACCGGTAACGAGGGTTTTAAAGCTCAGGCTTTCGATCACTTTGATCTGATTGATCAGCCCGGCGATATCGGTGCGCGGGAAATTACGGAACGGCAGGCGCTTCGGCGACACCGCATCCACCACGAACGCCACGTTTTCCGGGCGCACCACCGTGGCGATCAAATCATCGCCGTGGCCCTCGCCCAAATACTTCAGCTCAAACGTCTTGCCGCCGATGCGGAACACCATTTCGTCCGAGAAGGTTTCGGTCGGCAGCACCGTATCCGCCTTACCGGCTTCAATGTTTTTCTTGGCGTTCTCGTGGGCGATCACGGTCACGCCGCCGCCCCAGGCCTAGCCGCCGGTGTTGTGGTCGCCGTGAGTGTGGGAATAAATCATATGGGTGACCGGCTTGTTGAACCGTTTGGCCAATTCGCCTTTGAGCCAATTGACGGCGTCCGGATTGATCGGGTCGGTGACCACAATCCCGTCATTGGTCACCACGAACATGGCGAAATGGAAGTTGTTTTGGAACCGGTAAACGTCTCCGGTCACCTTGCTGATGGCGCGTTTCGGCGGGTTGCTTTGCGCCGATGCGGGTGTCGATACAATTGTCGCGGCCAGAACGGCCAATGCAGCTAAGCTGGCCGTCAAAATTGATCTAAATTTAATCATGAAGCTAACTCCCTTTCTCAAGCTTCTGTGTAGCGCGATAGGCGCAAGTGAATACGCCCCCGGGTCAAATGGGAAATCACGAGTGCTTGAAAGGGAAACGCTCTACCGTGGGGTTTATTTCACGGGATCGCGTTAGAGGGTCGGCTCTTCTTCCTCTTCGTCAAATCCCATTTCCGCCAGCATCCGGTCGATGGTGGCGTCGTCCAATTCATGGACATGGCGGGCAAGCAGGTTGGCCAGAAGCGTGGCCCGTGGGCTGAGCCCCCCGGTATCCACCGGAATCCGCGGATGGGAGAGCTGCGCCAGTTCCTTTAATTCATCCACATCGTCCCAGATCAGCTCGAAATAGTTGGCGATTTGCATCACAAAGCCGGGACCAGGCCGGCCCCGCTTGCCGTGCTCCAATGCACTGAGATAGGCGGAAGAGACCTGCAAGTCCTCGGCCATTTTCTTGAGCTGAATGCCGTGGGCCTCTCTCAATTCCCGTACTCGCGCACCGAACGGGGTCATGACCGCCGCCTCTTGAGCAGCACGTAAAGCGCGCCCGCGCCTCCGTCGGCAGGCGTTGCATGGGTAAACGAGATAATCCGTTCCCGGTTGGGCGACTGATTGAGCCAGCGGGGCACCATTTCCCGGAGCACACCGCCGCCCTGGCTGACCGCGCCCTTGCCGGTAATCACCAGCACGCAACGCCGTCCGGCGCTTGCCTGCCCAACAATGAAGGCCTCCAGGGCGCGATGGGCC
This sequence comes from uncultured Rhodospirillaceae bacterium, assembly GCA_964611435.1. Lineage (GTDB taxonomy): Bacteria > Pseudomonadota > Alphaproteobacteria > Rhodospirillales > UBA2165 > JAYPHU01. The sequence goes on from CAZSXT010000027.1 coordinate 12,745, forward strand.
TCGGCCTGACGGTGGCCATGAAGATCAAGCCGCGCCTCGATTGGCAACTGGCCGCGCTTGAGCCGGCGGGCCGTGCTTTTATCAACCCCCGGCGCATCGCCATGTTTGATCTCGGGCAGTGCCGGTTTGGCTGGCTGCGCCGTCATCTGCGGCATCGGCGCAGGCCGACGGATATTTCCTTTCACTTGTTTGGGCGCAGACGGCGTCGCGGTCTCGCCGATCTTGCGGCCGGGCAGCGGATCAACGCCCCGAAACGCATGTTCCAGGAGCGACGAATCGTCTAATTCTTTAGGCGCCTTCTTCTTCGCCATCATCCACCAAAATAATGTGTAACCGCCGGGGCCCATGGACGCCCAGCTGCAACGTTTGTTCGATGTCACCGGTGCGGGATGGTCCGGTGATCCAGTTGACCGTGCGGGGCATGCCAAGTTCATCCCGCGCCGCCGCCATTCGCGCCCAGGCGGCCTCATACGGACCGTGCATCCGGCTAACAGGCAGCACCACGATGTGGTTTTCCGGCAGGAAATTCAGGCTGGTCGGGTGATCGGGCCCGGAGGTCAGGATCGCCGTTCCCGTCTCCGCCGCGCCGGCAAAAGCCACGGCAAGCCCCACCTCGTCTGCGTCGGTCGGTTTGCCCGAGGAAACATCAAGGGTCGGCTGGGCCTGCCAATTTAAGTCGGCCAAAAGCGGGTCTTCATCCGTCTTGATGCGGCTCGGCAAATTGTGGCTGCCCAGATACTTGGCGATAGCGGCGGGTAGATCGTCCAGGCTGGTGATCCGGTCCGTCGTTGCGGCCGCCTCTTCCGCCATTTCCCGGAACAGCGTGATCTGAGCATCCCGGTCCACCAGGGACCGGGCCGGGGCCAATCCGACAGGCGGGCTGGACAGGCGGGCGGATGCTGCTGAACGCCGGGCCGCCTGATCGCTCTCGCTATTCAGGGTCGCGCCGATACGCCCCAGGATGTCCGCGCGCGCGCTCATGCGCCACGCCTCTTTTCGTGGTCTTTTTTCTGGGCCCGCCACTGGCTGACAAACGTTTTGCCCTGAGGCGCGGGAAAATCCCGATGCCGGGTCCAGCCGCCGCCAAACGGCAATGAAGAGAACCGCCCCCTCCGGCCGGCCAACGTGCTCAGCAGCCGCATCTGCAGATCGGCAAAAAATCGATAAAGGCCCGGTCGTTTGGCGGCAAACGCCCAGAGCGACAGGCCCCAGCGCGCCACACCTGTGATCAACCCCTGTTCATAGGCTTCGTTGCGCCAAAACCGCAGCAGCTTGGGCAACGGGATACGCACCGGGCACACTTCTTCACACTTGCCGCAAAAACTGGAGGCCTGGGGCAGGTGGACAGAGGATGGGAGATCAGTAATGCCCGGCGTCAGCACCGAGCCCATGGGCCCCGGATAGACCGAGCCGTAAGCATGCCCGCCAATGGACCGGTAGACGGGGCAGTGGTTCATGCAGGCCCCGCACTTGATGCAGCGCAGCATTTCCCGGAACGGGCCGGACAGCATCTCGCTCCGGCCGTTATCCATGATCACCACGTGATATTGTTCCGGCCCGTCCGCATCCGCCGCCCGTTTGGGCCCGGTGGAAAAGGTCGTGTAGGACGACATTTCCTGACCGGTGGCGCTTCGGGCCAGCACCCTGAGCAGTGTGGTGGCGTCGTTTAACGTGGGCACGCATTTCTCGATGCTGACCAAAACCACATGCACCTTGGGCAGGGTCTGAGTGAGGTCGCCGTTGCCCTCGTTGGTGACGATGACCGAGGTCCCGGTCTCCGCAATTAAAAAATTCGCGCCCGTTATCCCCACATCTGCATTGAGGAATTTTTGCCGCAGCATAGCCCTGGCCTCAGCGAGCAAATCATCGGGTTCGTCCAGGGGCCGGTTCGGCTCCAGCCCGGTATGTTGTTTTCGGAAATCGGCGGATACCTGTTCCTTGGAGACGTGACTGGCCGGCGCGATAATATGGCTCGGCGCTTCTTTGCGGATTTGGATGATGTACTCGCCAAGATCGGTTTCGATGGGTTCGATCCCGTTGGCCTCCAGATGATGGTTGATCTCCATCTCCTCGCCGATCATGGACTTGCCCTTGGTCACCGTCTTGGCCCCGGCGGCGCGGCAAATCTCCAACACGATGTCGCGGGCCTCCGCTGTGTCCCTGGCCCAATGCACATGACCGCCCTGGGCGAGGCAGTTTTCCTCGAACAGTTCCAGGTATGCGTCCAGATGCGCGAGCGTATGGTTCTTGATGTCCCGCGCCGCATCGCGTAGCGCTTCGAACTCGGGCAGCCGGCCGGCGGCGACCGTGCGCCGGGCGACAAACCCGGTTTCAAGCCGCTTCATCGCCGCTTGCAGAATTTCGTCCGAGAGCGCGGCGCGGGCGTTTTTTGGGAACTGTCGGGGATCGGGCAGCATGACTTAGTCGTCCGTTTCCCCAATGGCTGGGTTTTCCGTCAGGCCCGCCAGCACTTCGGCGGCGTGGCGCACCTGGATGGTCGATCCTTCGCGCTTCAGCTTGCCGGCCAAGTTGAACAGGCAGCCCATATCGCCGCCCAATACATGAGTCGCCTCTGTTCTGGCCAGTTCTTCCAGGCGGCTCGAAACGATCTTGTCGGAAACGTCGTCATACTTCACGCAAAACGCACCACCGAAACCGCAACAGGTTTCCGCGCCGTCATATTCCTCCAGGCTCAGGCCATCGATGCCGGACAACAACTGGCGGGGCTGACGTTTGATGCCAAGTTCCCGTAGGCCGGAGCAGGAATCGTGGTAGGCCGCGACGCCTTTAAACCGGCCATGAATGGCGGGCACGTTCAGCACATCGGTCAGAAAGGACATCAGCTCGAAGGTTTTCTCCGAAAGCGCTGCGGCCTTTGCCGCCATCTCCGGGTCATCGGCGAATAACTGCGGATAGTGATGTTTGATCATCCCGGCGCAAGAACCGGATGGCGCCACCACATAATCATAGTCGGCAAATTTCGTGATGACTTGGCGGGCGATGTCCGCGGCATCGGTTTTGTCGCCGGTATTATAGGCGGGCTGGCCGCAGCAGGTTTGCGCGACCGGCACAGTCACCCGGCAACCCGCCTCTTCCAATAAAATAGCCGCGGAAAAGCCGACACTGGGCCGGAATAAATCCACCAGACAGGTGGCAAATAGGGCGACATTCGGACCGGTGGCGGACATGAGCCCACCTTGCCGATTAACCGGATTAAAGTAAAGTGCGTGTGTTCGGGCGCACACCCGAAACAACCGGCGCGATGTTCACCGGCAACAGGATAAACACGCGGCCGGGCTCTTTCATCCTGCCGGCCCCTTCCCGCGCGCGCGGGCCCGCCCCCCAAAACAGATCGCCGCGCACCACGCCTTTGATCGCGCCACCCGTATCCTGGGCGATGACCAGCCGGCGGATCGGCTGATGGGAACCGAGCGGATTCCGGGTATCGAGCCATATTGGGGCGCCCAACGGAATATAGCGCCGGTCCACGGCAAGGCTGCGGCCAGGCGTCAGACCCACGCCTTGCGCGCCGATGGGGCCATCGCCCTTAAGTTCCCGGAAAAAAACATACGACCGGTTCTTTTGCATCAGCGCGTCCGCTTGGCCAGGATTGGCGGCCAGCCAGGCGCGGATGGTTTGCAGCGAGACGTTTTCCTTTGTCAGCGCGCCGCTGTTCACCAGCTCCCGACCAATGGCGTAGTAGGGGTGCCCGTTTTTGCCGGCATAGCCAACGCGCATGCTTTTCCCGCCCGGCAACACAACCTGTCCCGAGCCCTGGATATGCAGGAAGAAAGAATCCACCGGATCATCGACCCAAACCAACTCTAATCCCCTGTTGTGCAAGGCGCCCCGGTCAATCTCCGCCCGGTCGGCGTACGGCTCCAGCCGGTTCCTGGCGAGACGGCCGGTGATCTGCTGTCCGGCCAAATCCCTTTTAAACTTGCCGAGATCAACCGTGATCAGATCGCCGGGCTTTTTATAGAGCGGATATTTGTACCGGGCGCTTTTTTGCCGGGAGCCTCTGAGCAGTGGTTCGAAATATCCGGTGAATAGGCCTTCGGCCTGGCCCTGATTGCTGACCGCGTAGACCCGAAACCAATTTTCAAAGAACCGCCTTGCGTTGACAGGCGACACTTGGCCGCCCAGAGCAGCGGCGGCCTTGCAGGCCGGCTGCCAATCGCCGGCATTCCCGTACGTCTGGCGGTATTTGGAAAGTTTACTTGCCAGTGGCGCGGTCGCGGGGCGGCGGTTAATTCGGCTGCAGGATTTCAGAAACGTCGCCAGCGCTTTGGCGTGTTCGTCCGCCGCCCAACCGGGCAATGCCGCAAAGGAGACGCGCTGTAGGGTGAGCGCCTCTTCCTGGGATTCGGATGCGGGTGGACCGCCGGGGGTAAATTGTGCACAGGCGCCAAGAAACACGGCAAGCGCGGCCATGAGCAGCGCGGACCGGCGGCAACATACCATACCGGGATTAATCGAGGCTGCGCGTTGCCACAAGGGTCCAGTTCGGATCGCGGGATTTGGTGTCGTGGGCGAAGGTCCAGATGTCGGTGATCTCGGAAATATGATCGGGATCGCCATCGACGACTTCACCGGCGGCATCGCGGGTCGCGTTGATCTGCTCGGTCACGAACTTCATGGTGATCATCGCCATCTTTCCGTCCATTTCGGCTTCGAGCGGCTCGGCGGAAACGATTCGGACAAGATTGTTTTCCAACGTCTCGTTGGCGGCTTCCCGCGACGTGATCGCCGACAGGAAATTGCTGTAGACCTCGGGACTCAGCAGAGATTGCAACAATTCCCGGTCACCTTCGGCAAACGCCTGGATGATCATTTCAAACGCTGTGCGCGCACCGACCATAAATTCCTGGCGGTCAAAGTCGCGCAGCGCAATTTGAATTTGGGTCATGCCCGCTTCAAGGGGCGTGTCGGGGATCGTCTCCGCCGGAGAGTCCAACTGTCCAGAGGGGGCGTTTCGATCAGCGCCCTGATCCGGCAGGGAAATGACGTTGTCGTCATTGTGCGGCACGCGGTTCGACGGATCGAAACCACCTTCTTCCGGCCGGCCGTCATGACGATGGCGCCCCAACACGCTGCGCAATCGCAGAATCAGGAAGGCTGCGATCATCGCAAACAAAATTATGTCAAAAACTTGGATGCCTTCGCCCATCGGCTTTTAAACTTTCAAGAATGCTTATAGCGTTTACCGCGCCCACCAAACAATCCGGACCCAAACGCTTCCCAAGGGTTGTCTCCGCCTACACTACTCTGTCATCGCGCGCCGGTCTAGTCACAGGTTGGTCCCGTTGGTCCCAAATTTGCGGCGATTTCCAGCCCATTCGGCTGAAAAGCCGCACACGGGGTAGCGCAATAGGCCGTTCCGGTCTATCTCTCTATACATATGCCGGTGACGCCGCCGTTCAAGGGGGCACGCCCGCATGGTCACACGGAGATCAAATTGGGCTATATCCTTTTGGCGGCATTTATCGGCATTCCCATCGCCGAAATTGCCGTTTTTATATACGTTGGTGAGGAGATCGGCCTCTGGCCGACCCTGGGCATAGTCGTTGTGACCGCCATTGCCGGCACAGGGCTATTACGCCGCCAAGGCCTGGCGACCCTCTTCAAGGTCCAGGAAGAAATGGAGGCGGGGCGGGTGCCGCTACGGGAGATGTTCGACGGCGCGTGCCTGCTGTTTGCCGGTGCTTTGTTGTTGACGCCGGGCTTTATTACCGACGCCATGGGGTTCCTTCTGTTTTTGCCGCCGGTGCGGAGCATGGTGATGGCGGTGCTGGCCGCGGTTTTCGCCAATCGCAGCACAATCCATGTGCACACCACCGGCGGATATGACGGAGAATCCAACCCGGACGGAACGGGCTGGGACAGACAAGGCGGGGATGGGCCGGTGATCGACGGGGAGTATACGGATGTGTCCCCTAACGCGGAGCCGGACCAAGAGGCAACGAACCCTGACACGATTGTGCGCCGCATCGAATAATGCTACCCAAAGCGCCATCAGAATTATCATAGAATTTTTGCCGCCGGTCGGCCCGGCGCCCGACCCACAACCCGACGAGGACATCCCATGGCAGACGACGACAACGACGACATCATCCCCGGCGAACGGTTCACCCCCGAACCCGAGGGAGGCGATGCCGCCGGTCCGGGCGCGGCGCCCGAAGCGCCGCTGATGATCAACGGTCAATATATCAAAGACCTTTCCTTTGAAGCCCCGGCCGCACCCGAAATATTTGCCTTGATGCAGAGCGAGGTGCCGGCCATCGAAGTCAATATCGATGTGGAAGCGGATGCGAAGGGAGAAAATGTCTTTGAGGTGGTTCTTACCGTCCGGGCTGAGGCAAAGGTCAAGGATCAACTCGCCTATATCTGCGAGGTGATCTATGCGGGCCTGTTCACCGTCAACGTGCCGGCGGAGAATCTCGGCCCGATCCTGCTGATCGAGTGCCCTTTGATTATTTTCCCGTTCATGCGCCGGGTTGTCGCCGACCTGACCGGCGACGGCGGTTTTGCCCCGCTGATGCTGGCCCCTATCGACTTCGCCCAACTCTATCAGCAGCGGGTGCTGGCGGCCCATCAGGCGCAGCACGCCGCAAACGACGCAGAAAGCGGAAACGACGAAGCGTAAGGCGATCCTTTCATGACCGAAGACCGTTTGATTTGGCCCGCGCAATTTCACCATGTTTGTTTGGGCACGGACGACGTGCCCGCGATGGCCGAGTGGTATCGGGACATCATGGAGATGGCGCCCGAATCCGCCGGCGACACGGTTTGGATGCGGGGTAAGCAGCGCGATGTGCTGCTGCGTCCCGGAAAGAAAAAGCAGGTTCATTTCATCGCCTTTAATTTAGCGGACGCACGTCATCTGCAGCGGATGCGCAGCTACCTGGAAGGCAGGGGTGTGGACTGCCAGGATGACGCCAGCCCAGTGTTCGAAGACGGCGCCTATTCCTTTACCGACCCGGACGGCAACCGGCTGCTGTTCGGTCTCGCCAAGGACAAGCGGGCAGAGATGGATCCGCGGCCAGGTCATCTACAGCATATTGTTTTCGCCACCACCCAACTGCCGGTGGTGATTGAATTCTATTTGGATGTGTTGGGCTTCAAGCTGTCCGACGTCTGCGTCGAGGAAGAAACCGGTGAACGCACCGCTTGCTTTATCCGCTCCGACGAGATGCATCATTCCATGGCGTTTTTCCGCTCTGACAGCGCGCGGTTGGATCATTTCGCCAACGAGGCAAGCTGTTGGAACGATATCCGGGACTGGGGCGATCACTTCGCCGATCATCGTGTGGAAATCGTTTGGGGGGCGGGCCGCCACGGCGCCGGCAACAATCTGTTTATCTTCGTCAATGATCCGGACGGCAACAATGTGGAAATCTCAGCCGAACTGGAAACCTTTACCTATGATCAGGAATTCCGCACCTGGCCGCACGACAACCGGGCGCTTAATCTCTGGGGTCACGCCTGGATGCGGAGTTAGACCCCTCTAACCGCCGCCGTTTTCGTATTCGATCCGCAGTCTCTCTGTCATTCCGTCGACCTGAACGCCGTTTTTCCAGTTCTCAAAATAGGGCGAGCGCGGGCGGATATCCGGCGCGGCCAGCCACAGCCGCCAGAGATGCCGGCGGCGTTCCGGTTCCGGCCAATCCTCGAAGGCGGTGCGGGTATGCATGGTAACCGCGCCGTTAAGCAGTTGGACATCGCCCTTCTTGAACGCGATCTCGGCATGCAACTCCTCGCAAATTTCGGCTAATAGCGCCATGGCTTCGATTTGGGCGGGTGTAAGATCCGGCGTGTCGCCAAGCGCGTGGCCCTTTTCGATATGTTTGGGACCGGAAGAGGTGCAGAGATAATTATCCACATAGTTAAAAATCGGCGCCGTATACCAGGGCTTTTGCCCGGACCCGATTTCACCGTGCCGGGTCCAATAGAACGCAGCCCGCAGCTCTTCGACCAGATCGGGGCGGCGGCGCAGCATTTCGTTGTGGACGGCGACCGAGCTCGCCAGTTTCGACTGGCCGCCGGACTTTGAGGTTTGGAGGCACAGAAGCGTCACGATGTCGCACTGATCCACGTGATAGTCCATGGTGACATTGGTCTGGTAGCCCCGGTGGTTGGGGTGGCTATAGTCGCGCCCCGCGTTCAGGACATGGCCCATCATGTCCCCCTCCCCATTGTTGGACAGCGCCCGGCCCAGATGCCGGCCGATCCCCCAATAGGCAATCATCAGGTCCACCCGGTCCCAATCATCGACCGGCAGGCCGCGCAGCACCGCAACCCCCAAACCATCAGCCAATTGTGATCTGATGTCGGCGACGGTCGCTGCAACCGGGCCCAGATCAAACGCTTCTTTTTCCATGCTGAGCAGACGTTCCGCCGCGTCGCCGATACCGGATCGGATGGTGCGCGCCATATCGTGCAGGCCGGCAAGGTCAGCATCGCTCACGGGATACACCCAGTCGCTACGAGCTTCCAACGCCGCACCGGTCCATTCGGACGGGTCGGCAACCGGCTGGCCGGGCTCTGCAATTCGGGCAATCGTGTCTGTTGCAATACCCATAAAGAGAGCCTAGCCCCCCTGTCTCAGGCCGTCCAGATCGGATCTTTGATCTTTTCCAGGAAAGTTTTATGGGCGGCCTGTTCTTCGGCGCTGGCCGCATGGGGCCGGGGCTCACGACGCACTCGCTCCTGATCTTTGATGGTTGCTCCGGCAGCAGCGGTATTCGCCGTCAGGCCCATGTCGGTCTGCCGTCCGCCAATCAGTTCCAAATAAACTTCGGCCAACAACTCCGCATCCAAGAGTGCGCCGTGTAAGGTCCGCGACGAATTGTCGATGTTGAATCTTTTGCAGAGCGCATCCAGGCTGGCCGGTGCGCCGGGAAACTTTTCCCGGGCCAAGCGAACCGTATCGATGGCCCGATCCATCTTCAACGGCGGCTGGTTCAACAGCCCCAACTCCGCATTGATGAAGCGCATGTCGAATTCCGCATTGTGGATGACCAGCGGCGCATCGCCGATAAATGCGACAAAGGCGTCCATCACATCTGCCATCACCGGGTGGTCGGCCAGGAATTCCTCGGATAGGCCGTGTACGTTGAAGGCTTCTTCGGGCATGGGCCGTTCGGGATTGATGTATTGGTGAAAGTTGTTGCCCGAGGGCACGTGATTAATCAGCTCGATACAACCGATCTCGACGATCCGGTCGCCGTTGGCCGGATTCAGGCCGGTGGTTTCCGTATCGAGGACAATTTCTCTCATATGCGGCTTCTATCTCTTTGCGGTGCGTCTGGGCGGCCCTTTCGGCGGCCAATGAGTGGCCGGCAGGGTCTCGGCCACTTTGATTAAGCGGCGGATGGATTGCAAGCTTGGCCGTTTGCCGCGCCCGGTCGGAATGATGAAATCAGCGCGCCGGCGTTTTTCCGCGTCCGGCACTTGCTGGGCAAGGATGGAGCGGAACTTGTCTTCGGTCATGCCGGGCCGCGATAACACCCTGATTCTCTGGAGAGATTCCGGCGCAGAGACCACCGCCACGGCGTCACAGAATTGATCGCCCCCGGTTTCGAACAGCAACGGAATATCAAGCACCACCAGCCGCGCCCGGCGGTTGGCGGCGCTGCGTAAAAACCGGTTTTGTTGTTGGCGCACCAGCGGATGGAGAATCGATTCGAGTTTACGGAGCTCGGGCGGCTTTTCGAAGACGGCTTTGCCGAGGGCTTGGCGATCCACCGCGCCGTCCTTCACCACCCCCGGAAAAGCGGCCTCTATCGCCGCGACGGCCTTGCCGCCGGGACCGGTCAATTTATGGACGGTCGCATCGGCGTCATGCACCGGCACACCCAGCATCCGGAACATCGCGGCGGCCGTGCTTTTGCCCATGCCGATGGAGCCGGTGAGTCCTAGAATCACCATTATTTCGCGCCCAAAACGAAATCCCGCTGGGCGGCGGTCACTTGAGGCCTGATGCCGAACCAGGCCTCGAATCCGGGCCGCGCCTGATGCAGCAGCATCCCCAGCCCATCGATGCCGGTGTTGCCCTTCGCCCGTGCCGCCGCCAACAGAGGTGTTTCCAGCGGGGTATAGACGATGTCGTAGACGATGGCATCGCCGTCCAGCCCGGCAAGGTCAATCTCCAACGGCTCCTTGCCGGTCATGCCCAGGCTGGTGGTATTGACCACTAGCGCCGCACCGTCAACGGCGCCGGCCCGGTCTTCCCAGGTCACGGCGGTGGCCGCGTCGCCCAATAGATCAGCCAGGTCATCGGCCCGTTTTTGCGTGCGGTTGGCAAGGCGAATTTCATTTGCCCCTGCGCCAAGCAACGTCACCGCGATGCCCCGCGCGGCGCCGCCGGCGCCCAGGATCAGAACCGGCCCTTGATCAGCGCGCCAATCAGGAAGCTCCGCCCGGATACTTTCCATGAAGCCATATCCGTCGGTGTTCGAGCCAAACAGAGTGCCGTCCTGCCGCACAACGATGGTGTTCACCGCGCCCATGGCGGTGGCCGCCGCATCGGTTTCATCCATGGCGGCAAAGGCGGCCTCTTTATGAGGGATTGTGACATTGGCTCCGGCGAATCCCAACGCCGGCAATCCGCGGATCGCCTCGGTGATTTTCTCCGGCAACACGGCCAGGGGAACATACGCCCCGTCGATCCCGTACTCCCGGAGCCAATAGCCATGAAGCCGGGGAGACAGGGAATGAGACACGGGCCACCCCATGACGCCGGCGATTTTTGCAGCGCCGGTCAGCATCAGCCGGCCATCACATCGCGGCCGCGTAAAAAGCCGAACAGGGGCAATAACGGCAGGCCCAGAATCGTGGTCTGATCACCGTCGATTTTTTCAAACAATTGAATGCCCATTTCCTCCAGCCGGTAGGCGCCGACCGAGGCCAGGATTCCGTCGCCAGCCGTCGCCAGATAATGGTCCAGGAATTCATCGCTGAAATCCCGCATGGTGAGCCGGGCCTCCTCCACGTTGCGCCAGAGAATTTCTCCGCCCTCGGCCACGCAACTTGCGGCAATCAGCCGGTGGGTCCGGCCCCGCAGCTTGTTCATATGATCACGCGCACCATCATACCCTTTGGGCTTGTCGAATAAGACGCCGTCGCATTCCAAAATCTGATCGGCCCCAATGACCAGATCACCTGATCGCACGGCAGAAATCGCTAACGCCTTTTCTTCCGCCAGTTTCAGCGCAAGGTCTTCCGGGCTAAGGTCGGAGAAGGCTTGCTTAATAGCGTCCTCGTCCACATCCGCGGGCTGAACATCAAAATCGAGACCCGCATTTCTGAGCAGCATGGCGCGCACCCCGCTGCCCGAGGCCAGGACCAGGCGCGCGCTCATAGGCCCTGCTCCGCCCGGCTTTGGCGTAGTTGAATAATCGCCGCGGCGGTTTCTTCGATGGAGCGCCGCGAAATGTCGATCACCGGCCAGCCCTGTTCTGTAAACAGCCGCTTGGCAAAGTTCACCTCGTCCCTGACGGCCTGGGGATCGACATACTCTGATTCGCTGCCGTCATTGAGCATTCGCAGCCGGTTGCGCCGCACCTGTAATAGTTTTCGCGTATCATTTGTGAGCCCGACGATCAGCGGCTTCTTGAGCTGGAACAGATCTTCCGGCAGGTCCACACCCATGACGATGGGAATGTTGGCGGCCTTGATGCCCCGGTTGGCAAGATACACACAGGTCGGCGTTTTTGAAGTGCGCGACACGCCGACCAATACGACGTCTGCTTCCTCCAGGTTCCAAGTCGCCTGGCCGTCATCGTGCGCCATCGCGTAGTCCATGGCCGAAATGCGCTCATAGTATTCCGCATCCAGCGTGTGTTGCCGGCCGGGTTGGGCATGTTCCTCGGTTTTTAAATAGCCGCTGAGAGCCGCCATCACCGGCTGCAGCACCGCCACGCAAGGAAGCCGCAAACGCCGGCAGGCGGACTGGAGCTTAGTCCGCATATCCGGATCGACCATGGTGAACAGCACGAAGCCCGGATGGGCTTCGATGCCTCGGATGACCTCGTCTAGCTGACGTTCGTTGCGGACCAGGGTCCAGATGTGTTCGCTGAGTTCCACATCGTCGAACTGTATCAGGCAGGCGCGAGCGACCGACTGAACCGTTTCGCCCGTCGCGTCAGAGACCAAATGTAAGTGGGTTTCAGTCATAATGGTTATCGGTCGGCTGAAAACTTTCGGTATGGAGCGGTGACAGTCTGGGGATAACCAGGCCATTTTCCGGAACCGGGAAAATTTCCGCACCTAAGGGCGAAATCAATCCCATCGCTATTCAAACCGAATAAAAATATCCTTTCAAACTGAATTAGGAGATATGGACGAATTCTCGGACAACCATCCCCAAGATTCACAATTGAATTATCTGTAATAAGTCTTGGAGACTCTTCACTGAATCCGGATCTCAAAATGTTTATCCCGGCATCTATCACCGGAAATCGAGGTGTCGCGAAACGACGAAGAAAAATCGGTGATAAGTTGGGGAAAAATTTTAATCCACTTTATACCGGCCCCAACAACAACCATTACCTTTTTATATTATATATTATATTGATAGAGAGATTTGTATAACTTCCCGGCCAAGCTTACCTCATACCTCATCCGAACACCTTATCCGACGGGCCTTTCATGACCACACAGACCAAACCCTTGCTTCGGGTTCTTGCCGGAGAAACCCTGAACCCGCCACCGGTTTGGCTGATGCGCCAAGCTGGCAGGCATTTGCAGGAATACAAAGACCTGCGCGCCAAGGCCGAGAACTTCCTCAATTTTTGTTACACACCGGATATGGCGGTGGAAGTCACCCTGCAACCGATCCGGCGCTATAGCATGGATGCCGCCATTTTATTCAGTGATATTCTGGTCATTCCGGACGCGTTGGGTCAGAAGGTTTCCTTTGTGCCCGGCGCCGGGCCCAAACTGGATCCAATCCGGACCGTGGCAGAGATCGATCGTCTTCAGGATGAGAGACTGCATGAACACCTTGCCCCGGTTTATGAAACCGTGACCCGGCTTCGAAAAGAATTACCGGAAGACGTGACGCTCATCGGATTTGCCGGCGCACCTTGGACGGTGGCGACCTATGTGGTCGAGGGAGCGGGCAGTAAAGATTATCACACGGTACGCAGCTGGGCGTATCGCGCCCCGGCGGAATTTCAAAAGTTGATCGATATTCTGACTGAGTCGACCACCAGCTATTTGATTAAGCAGGTAGAGGCCGGCGCGGAAGCATTGCAGATTTTCGATAGTTGGGCGGGTGTGCTGCCGCCGGATCAGTTTGAGCGCTGGGTCATCGCGCCGTTTCAGAAAATCATCGGTGCGGTGAAAGATCGGTTTCCCCAGGTGCCGATCATTGGGTTTCCCCGTGGCGCCGGTCTTCAGTATGCAACTTTTGCCGAAAAAACCGGGGTGGATGCCGTATCGCTGGATTCCACGGTACCGTTGGAATGGGCGCGGGATCATGTTCAGGTCCACACGGCCGTCCAAGGAAATCTGGACAATCTGGCGTTGCTGGCCGGCGGCGAATCTATAGAAGCCGAGGCGAAACGAATCCTCGACGTGTTGAGCAAGGGCCCGCTGATTTTTAATCTGGGTCATGGGGTATTGCCTGACACGCCGGTTACCCATGTGGAGCGTCTCCTCGAGATCGTGCGTGGAGACTAAATACCGACCATGGCAAAACACGCGATTGTTTTATTTAATTTGGGGGGACCTGATGGGCCGGACGCGGTGCAGCCTTTCCTCTATAACCTGTTTAAAGACCCGGCGATTATCGGCCTGCCCGGCCTGTTTCGGATTCCGCTGGCCAAACTGATCTCGACCCGCCGGGCGCCGACAGCTCAAGCCATTTATGCGGAAATCGGCGGCAAATCACCGCTGTTGGAACTGACGCGGGATCAAGCAACCGCGCTGAAACAAGCGCTGCATCAGGCCTGGCCCGAAGATGACACGGAAGTGTTTATCTGCATGCGCTATTGGCATCCGATGGCCGAGCAAACTGTGCGGGATGTTGTGGCCTACCAGCCGGATGATGTGATTTTGCTGCCCCTCTATCCGCAATATTCCACGACCACGACAGGATCGTCACTGGAGGATTGGCAAAAGACGGCGAAAAAATTAGGTCTCGATGTGCCGACCTACAGCATTTGCTGTTACCCGGTGGAGCCAGGCTGGGTGTCTTCTCAGGCCGCGCTTCTCAAGGAAAGTTTGGCGTCGGTTGCCGCCGGAAATTCTGTTCGCGTGTTGTTTTCCGCCCATGGTTTGCCGAAAAAAATCGTCGATGGCGGTGATCCCTATCAATGGCAGGTGGAACAGTCTGCCGCAGCGTTGGGGCAAGCCGTCGGCCTGAACGCGGATGACTGGGCGGTGTGCTATCAAAGCCGGGTGGGCCCGTTGGAATGGATCGGCCCGTCCCTGGATGACGAGCTGAAACGCGCCGCGGCCGATAAGGTGGGTGTCGTGATCCTGCCCATCGCCTTCGTCTCGGAGCATTCCGAAACCCTGGTGGAATTGGATATCGAATACAAACACCAGGCCGATGAACTGGGTCTGCCGTCCTATGCCCGTGTGCCGGCGGTGGGCACCCATCCGGAGTTCATCGCCGGTCTGGCCAATGTGGCCAATGCGGCGCTGAAAAATAAAATCGGCTTGGGACCGGTCGACAATGTGCGCTACTGTCCCGGCAATCATAGCCGTTGCCCCTGTAGCGTGATCTAAATCTGAACGGAACCGAGATGATTGATCTTTCCGCCGACTGGTATCTTTGGATCAAGGCTTTGCACATCATCTCGGTGATCGCCTGGATGGCGGGCATGCTGTATTTGCCCCGGCTCTATGTCTATCACTGTGACGCCGCGCCGGGTTCGGAATTGTCGGAAACCCTGAAGGTGATGGAACGCCGGCTGCTGCGCGCCATTATCAACCCGGCCATGGGCGTGGCGTTTATCCTGGGTGGTATTCTGTTGGCCAATCTGGATGGCGATAGCTGGTCGGACGTGTGGCTGTGGGTCAAACTGGTGTGTATTTTCTTCATGGGCGGTATGCATGGCGCATTGTCACGCTGGCGTAAGGACTTCGAGGCGGACAAAAACACCAAGTCCGCCAAGTTTTACCGCTGGGCCAACGAAGCGCCGACGGTTCTGATGATCTTCATCGTTATCATGGTGGTGGTGAAGCCGTTCTAGGTGAATTTTCACTGTGCCTGTCATAATTTTGCCATGTATTTCAGGCACTTTGTCTGCACGATAACGAAAACGGCATTTGACTTCTGAATCCGAATTGGGTATTTCTCCCCCAGATCACGCGGGCCCAACTCTGGGGCTAAGCACTCAATACCTTCTTCGATTATTTTCTGTCATAGCATCGTTGCGGTCCCGCAGGACAATTCCCAATCTCCACGTTCGTGGAGCTGTTTTCAGGCCATTCCCAACCTAAGTGTGAACCGTCATGGACCTTCAAGAACTTAAGCAAAAATCACCCCCCGACCTTCTGAAATTCGCCGAAGAGCTGGAGATCGAGAACGCCAGCACGCTGCGTAAGCAGGATATGCTGTTCGCCATTCTCAAACAGCTCGCGGAAAACGACGTGCCGATCTTTGGCATCGGTGTGCTGGAAGTCCTCCAGGACGGGTTTGGCTTTTTGCGTTCCCCGGAATCCAATTACCTGCCGGGCCCGGACGATATCTACGTCTCGCCGAGCCAGGTGCGGCGTTTTGGTCTCAGGACCGGAGACACGGTGGAAGGTCAAATTCGCGCGCCCAAGGATGGGGAGCGGTATTTCGCGCTTCTCAAAGTCACCGCCATCAACTTTGGCGATCCGGGCGACGTGCGGCATCGCATCAACTTCGACAACCTGACACCGCTCTATCCGGATGAACGTCTGGTCATGGAAGTTCAGGACATGAAGGACGATCCGACCTCCCGGGTGCTGGATCTGATCACCCCGGTCGGCAAGGGCCAGCGGGCGCTGATCGTCGCGCCGCCCCGGACCGGCAAGACGGTGATGCTGCAGAACATAGCGCACTCCATCGCCGCCAATCATCCGGAATGCTATCTGATCGTGCTGCTGATCGATGAACGGCCGGAGGAAGTGACCGACATGGACCGCTCAGTTAAAGGCGAAGTGGTCAGCTCCACCTTCGACGAGCCGGCGGCCCGACACGTACAGGTGGCCGAGATGGTCATTGAAAAAGCTAAGCGGCTGGTTGAACACAAACGGGACGTGGTGATCCTGCTGGACTCCATCACTCGGCTGGCCCGCGCCTACAACACCGTAGTGCCGTCTTCGGGCAAGGTGCTGACCGGTGGTGTAGACGCCAACGCCCTGCAGCGGCCCAAGCGGTTCTTCGGCGCCGCCCGGAATATCGAGGAAGGCGGCTCGCTGACTATCATTTCCACCGCGCTGATCGACACCGGCTCGCGCATGGATGAGGTGATCTTCGAAGAGTTCAAGGGCACCGGTAACTCGGAAATCATTCTCGACCGCAAACTCACCGACAAACGAACCTGGCCGTCCATGGACATCACCCGGTCCGGCACCCGGAAGGAAGAGCTGCTGGTCGACAAGGGCACGCTGTCGAAAATGTGGGTGCTGCGCCGCATCCTCAACCCGATGGGCGTCGTCGATTCCATGGAGTTCCTGATCGATAAACTGAAGGAATCGAAGACCAACGACGATTTCTTCGACTCGATGAATACGTAAGGTGTCCTCCACGGGCGAAGACCCGTGGACCTCTGGCCTTCCCCTTCCTTTACCGCGTCGTGCCCGAGTTGGGACCAATGTTAATTGGGACCAAGTCTCGGGTATCCATGGATGCTAGGTTATGGACCCCCGACAATCGCTTCGCGAGTCGGGGGGGACGCGTTCAGATGACGGCGGCAAAAAAGATACGCGGGTCTCGGCGCAAAAAAAGATAGGCGGATCGGGCCGGGCCCGTCCCTTATAGCGTCATGCGCGGACCGGCCGTTAGGCCGTGATCCGCGTACCCATGTTCATAATTGAAAATTGGATCCACGGGTCACGGCGTTGCCGGTCCGTGGACGACGGTAATACCGTCACATCGTCAGAACCGTACACCCGGTCGTCTGCCGGCTTTCCAGTGCGATGTGCGCGTCCGCCGTTTGCGCGAGCGGGAAAGTCTGGCCGATCTCGATTTTCACCTTGCCGCTGCCGACCACATCGAACAGGGCCGCGGCGGCGGCCTGCCGGTCTTCGGTATAGTGCATCAGGGACGGCCGGCTGATGGAGAGCGAGCCCTTGTTCATCAGGGTCAGGGGCTGCACCGCCTCGATGGGGCCCGACGCATTGCCGAAGGTGACCAGGATGCCGAACGGTTTCAGACAATCGAGCGAGCCCTCGAACGTATCCTTGCCGATGGAATCATAGACCACCGGCACGCCCTTGCCGTCGGTGATTTCCTTCACCCGGTCGGTAAAGTTTTCGGTCCGGTAGTTGATGGTGTGATGCGCGCCGTTGGCTTTCGCCTTGGCCGCTTTTTCCTCGCTGCCAACGGTGCCGATCACGGTCGCGCCGATCACGTTGGCCCATTGGCACATGATCGAGCCGACGCCGCCGGCCGCCGCGTGCACCAGGATCGTGTCACCCGGCTGCACCGCGTAGCACTTGTGCAACAGCATGTGTACGGTCATGCCCTTCAGCATCATGGCGGCGGCGGTGTTGTCCTCGACACTGTCCGGCACCGGCACCACCGCGCCGGCCGGGATTAAGCGCTCTTCCGCGTAGGAGCCTCTAGCGCCCGCGTAAGCGACACGTTGGCCGATGGCCATGTCCACACCGGGACCCACCGCCTCGACCACGCCTGCGGCCTCTGAGCCCAGCACACAGGGTAAATCCATCGGGTAGAGGCCGGAGCGCTGATAGCAGTCGATGAAGTTCAAACCGGAGGCGGTCTGGCGGATGCGAATTTCGCCCTCGCCCGGATCGCCGACTTCCACGTCTTCGTACTTGAGCACTTCGGGCCCGCCGGTCTCGTAAATTTTGATGGCTTTTGTCATGGGTCTCCCTTTCCCAGTGGGGTTTTAGATTGATGATCAGAGTTATGGTTGGAAACGCGATGATGTCAATGCGAGGCTAGTGGGCGAGGCTAGTGGGCGCGGCTGGTGGGCGAGCTTAGAGCGCGCCCTCGAAGGCCAGTAGGGATTTTTTGGTGTCGAGCCCCCCTGCCCCCGAATAACCGCCGAGCCCGGTAGCACTAACCACCCGGTGACAAGGAATAATGATGGGGATCGGGTTGCGTCCGCACGCCGTGCCGACGGGCCGCGCGCCGCTTTTAATCTTCTGGGCGATCTCGCCATAGGTTTGCGTCTCGCCGAACGGGATGGCCTGCATTTGTCGCCACACCCGCTGTTGGAAATCCGTGCCGGCAGGGGCCAGGGGCAGATCAAAGCCTTTCAGTTTTTTCTGAAAGTAAAACCGAAGCTGGGTCTTGGCCTCCATGAGGAGCGGCGTGATCCGCGCCTCGGGCGCACGGCCCCAATCCAGGGAGATGATCTTATCGTCTTCCTCGAAGACGGTGAGCTCACCCACCGGGCTGATGAGAGACAGGTGCGGCATGGGAAAAATCTACACCGCCGCCAGGGCGTCAGAGAGGCCGGCCGCGTCCGTCACCGGCAGACCGCAAACACTGCCGACGCAGACATAAGCCGTGGCCTTACCCTCCACTTGGCCCTTGCCGGTGGCCGGGTGCCCAGCCGGCAGATCGGTCCCCGGCGCAACGATGGAGAGGATCAGGTCGGGTTTGCCGGCGGCCAGCGCCGTCCGGCGCAATGCGGCAATATCGTCCATCTTTGGATCGCCGATCAGCGCCACCTGAACCGCATTGGCGAGACGTTCAAATCCGTTCAGCACGCTGGTCATGTTGGCGTATTGGCTGGCGGGCTGGCGGGAAAACACATCGACGATCTTGTCGGCTTTTTCCCGGTACCTATCGTCGCCAGTGAGGTGATAGAGGGTCGCCAGATTTTCCACCATGGTCCCGTTCCCCGAGGGCGTCGCATTGTCGAAGGCGTTGCGGGTGCGGGTGATGAGTCCGGTCGCGTCCGCCGGGGTCAGGAAATAGGCCCCGTCTTTCTCATCCCAGAACTGCGCATCGACACTATCCAGCCAGCGGATGGCCTGGCCCAGGTCCGCCTGTTCGCCGGTGAGCTGATAGAGCGCCAGGGCGGCGCTGATCATCTGGGCGTAGTCATCCAGCACGTCATTGCCTTTGGAACCGCCGTCCCGCCAAGCGTGCACCAGCCGGTCGCCCCGGGCCATCTCGGTGCGGACAAAATCATACGCGCGCCGCGCCGCGACCATCCAGTCGGGCCGTTCGAATGTAACAGACGCGTACGCCATGGCGGCGATCATCATGCCGTTCCAGTCGGCCAGGACTTTGTCGTCCAAGCCCGGCCAGATGCGTTTGTCGCGGACCGTCAGCAGTTTATCCCGCGCGGCCTTGAGCCGGACCTCGTCCTCTTCTGAGCCCAGCGCCAATGTCTGTGTGCGGTTGAGGATGTTGGCCCCTTCCCAGTTGCCGCCGGCGCTGACGTCATAGACGGATTTGAAGAACCCCGACTCCTCGCCCAACACCTGATCGATTTCCTGTTCCGACCAAACATAGAACTTGCCCTCCACGCCTTCGCTGTCGGCGTCCAGCGTACCGGCGAGGCCGCCGCCCTCCAGCCCAAGATCGCGGATGACCCAGTCGATGGTTTCGGCGATGCGGACCTTGAGGAGGGAGTGATCGGTTTCCTGCCACACGAGCGTCATCAGCTCGGCGAGTTGCGCATTGTCGTAGAGCATCTTTTCGAAGTGGGGCACCAGCCATACCTCGTCGGTGGAGTAGCGGGCGAAGCCCCCGCCCAGGTGATCGTAGATTCCGCCTTGGCACATCTGGATCAAGGAAATGAGTGTCGCGTTTTTGAAGTTCTCATTGCCGGTGCGCTTATAGGCCCGCCAGAAGAATTGCAGGAATGTGGGTTGAGGAAATTTTGGCGCGCCCACCGTGCCGCCTCGCAAGGGATCGATCATCCGCACTGCGTCGGCCGCCAGCCCGTCCAACTCATCGACGCTGGTAAGCCCGCCCCGGCCCGTATCCTTAACCGCAGAAACACCGTCCAGCGCTTCTTTTAAAGCCGTGGTATTGGCGATCACTTTGTCCTTTTGGTCGTGGTAGACGTTGGCCATGGCCTTGAGAACATCCGGGAAGCCCGGCCGGCCGTAGCGGCTTTCCGGCGGAAAATACGTTCCGCCCCAATAGGGCTCGCCATCGGGGGTGAGGAACACGGTCAGGGGCCACCCCCCCTGCTCTCCCATCAAGGTGATGGCCGACATGTAGATGGAATCGATGTCCGGCCGCTCCTCCCGGTCCACCTTAATGTTCACGAAATGTTCGTTCATCTGTGCGGCAATTTCATCCGACTCGAAGCTCTCGTGAGCCATCACATGACACCAATGACAGGCGGCATAACCTATTGATAATAAAACAGGTTTATCCTCTTTCTTGGCGATGTCGAAGGCTTCGTCTCCCCACGGTAGCCAGTGTACGGGGTTGTCTTTGTGCTGCAGAAGATAGGGGCTGGATTCAGCGCCCAATTGGTTTGAGAGTTCGGCCATGGGGGTGTTCCTTGTCGTTTCCCGCACCTTATCGGGTTCAACGCCAAGAGGAAAACACTTCCCAAAAAGAGGTTCACAAATGCCCCCGCTTCTGACTAAATGGCGCGCTTTCAGGAGACCAGCTAAGTGTTTGTTTTGATTCAGTAATGACCGATTCTTTCACAGCCGAATCGATCTTCGCCTTGTCCAGCGGCGGCGGCAAAGCGGGCATTGCCGTATTTCGTCTCTCCGGACCGGCCACAGCGAGGGCGGTCACGTCTCTTACGGGTATTGCGGTTCCGGAGCCTCGTCATGCCGTACGGGTGAAGATCACCGACCCGGCGCTCGGTGAAGAGATCGACGATGGATTGCTCCTTTGGTTTGCCGGTCCGGCCAGTTTTACCGGGGAAGACGTGGCCGAGATTCATCTTCATGGGAGCCCGGCCGTCATCGCCGCCATGACGAAAATTCTGTCCGCGCAAAACGATTTTCGTTCTGCTGAACCGGGCGAGTTTACCCGGCGCGCTTTCGACAACGGTAAGTTGGATTTGACCCAATCTGAAGGGCTTGCCGATCTTATTAATTCGGAAACGGACGCCCAACGACGGCAAGCCCGCCGACAGATGAGTGGCGAACTGGCCGAGCTGTATGAAGGGTGGCGTGACCGGCTGGTGCATGCAGCGGCCCTGTTCGAAGCGGAGATCGATTTCTCCGACGAGGACCTGCCACCTGGGCTCCGGGCCCAGGTGGATGAGGAGATTGCGGCTATCGTGTCCGAGATTGAGACCCACCTGGATGATAATCGCCGTGGTCAGGCCATCCGCGATGGGGTGCAGGTGGCGATCATCGGTCCCCCCAATGCTGGCAAATCCAGCCTGTTGAACTGGCTGGCGCGCCGCGACGTGGCCATTGTCTCGGAAACCGCCGGCACGACCCGGGATATCATTGAGGCACATCTGGATTTGGGAGGGTTCCCGGTAACCCTGGCGGACACGGCCGGGATTCGGGAGAGCGGCGACGCGGTCGAAGCGGAAGGGGTCCGTCGTGCGGAAGACCGGGCGGAGCTCGCGGATTTTAAAGTGGTGGTCTTCGACGGTGCGAGCTGGCCCGAGGTTGATGAATCAACAGTTCGACTGATCGATCCGGCTCAAGACATCATCTTGGTCAACAAATCTGATCTTGGGTGGAAACTGGAAGATGGCTTATCCCACCTTCCCTGCCCGGCGATACAGGTCTCCGTCCACACCGGTGAGAACCTTGCGACTATATTGGATTTTATCGAGGCTCGGATTAGAGACGCATATACGCCCGCCTCGGCGCCGTCTCTGACCCGGCAACGCCATCGTGACGCCTTGGCCGGTTGTTTGGTATCTCTGCGGCGGTTTCAAGAAGCCTCGGCCAGCGAACTCGCGGCCGAAGATCTTCGGCTGGCGGTTCGGGCTTTGGGCCGGATTACCGGGCGGGTGGATGTGGAAGATATCCTCGACGTGATCTTCAAGGAATTTTGCATTGGAAAATGAGGACTCGCCACAGGGGTAAGTGTTTCACGTGAAACACTATATATGGGAAATATAATCGACCTTCTCACAGTATACTGATTTTGGCGTCTCATGCGATTTTATGATGTAACGGCTGGTTTTAACGCCCACTTTCATTCAATTGACTTCTGAATCTGACCTGCCTACATTCCCGCTCCATGGAGAAGTCAGGCCCCCTTAAATCTTATGATGTGATCGTTGTCGGTGGCGGTCATGCCGGTTGTGAAGCGGCGGCGGCGTCCGCTCGATTTGGGGCGAAAACCCTGCTCGTCACACATAAACGGGAAACCATCGGCGAGATGTCCTGCAACCCGGCCATCGGCGGTTTGGCCAAGGGCCAACTAGTTCGGGAAATTGATGCGTTGGACGGGATTATGGGCCGGGCCATCGATCGGGCCGGCATTCAGTTTCGCATGCTGAACAAGTCCAAGGGCCCGGCGGTACGGGGCCCGCGCGCCCAGGCCGACCGCACGCTTTATCGCGAAGCAATTCAGGACATTCTGCAGCACCAGGATAATTTGGACATCGCCGCGGGAGAGGTGGACGATCTTCTGTTTGATAATCAGGATCAACTCAGCGGCATCCGACTGAAATCTGACGCTGAGATTTCGTCCCGACACATCGTCATTACGACGGGTACATTTCTGCGCGGCCTCATTCATATGGGCGAAACCAAGATCCCGGCGGGCCGGGTCGGGGAGGCGCCGGCTCTGGGCCTGTCGCAGACATTTGAGCGGCTGGGGTTTCGGCTGGGGCGCTTGAAGACCGGCACACCGCCTCGGCTCGACGGTCGAACCATTAATTGGTCGGTGACCGAGGCGCAGGCGGCGGATGATCCACCCATTCCCTTCTCTTATTTGACGGAGCGGATCACGGTTCCGCAGATCGCGTGCCACATCACTACGACCACGCCGGAGTCCCACAAGCTCATAGAGGCAAACCTTCATCGGGCGCCCATGTATTCCGGGCAAATAGAGAGCACGGGCCCACGCTACTGCCCCTCCATCGAGGATAAGGTGGTCCGGTTTGCCCATCGGGAGCGCCATCAGATTTTCTTGGAGCCGGAAGGTTTGGATGATCCGACGGTCTATCCCAACGGTATTTCCACGAGTCTGCCGGAAGATGTCCAGCTTGCGCTGTTAAAGACCATTCCAGGTCTGGAGACCGCCACCATGATCCGGCCGGGGTACGCCATAGAATATGATTACGTGGATCCGCGGGAGTTGTTGCCGTCTCTGGAAACCCGCCGTGTGCCGGGTCTCTATTTCGCTGGGCAGCTCAATGGCACGACCGGGTATGAAGAGGCCGGGGCCCAGGGCCTGGTAGCGGGATTGAATGCCGCCCGCGCCGCCGCTGGGAAGGAAGCTTTCAGGCTGGATCGCGCGGACGCCTATATCGGGGTGTTGATCGATGATCTGACGACTCTTGGCACCTCGGAGCCCTATCGCATGTTCACCTCCCGGGCGGAGTATCGCCTCCATTTACGGGCCGACAATGCCGATCAGCGATTAACGCCGATGGGTGTGGTGGCGGGATGTGTTGGGATCGGTCGCCAGCGGGCCTTCGAAGAAAAGCAAAACACCTTGGCGCAGGCCAGGGAAGTGGCGCTCTCCTGTGCCGCCACACCGAATGAGTTGGGAAATTTCGGATTCAAGATCAATCGGGATGGCGTACGACGGACGGCGATGGATTTGTTGGCCTATCCCGATGTCTCCCTGGCCCGATTAACGCAAGTTTGGCCGGCATTAGGCGCGTTTGCCGCCGATATTCAGGAGCAGTTGGAAATCGAAGGGAAGTATGCCGGCTATCTGGACCGGCAGGAACCAGACATTCGCTCCTATCGCAATGACGAGTCTCTTAAGCTACCGGCTGATCTAGATTACGATTCGATCGGCGGCTTATCGACGGAGATTAAGATCAAGCTCGCGGAGGCTCGTCCCGTAACACTGGGCGCCGCCGCAAGAATCTCCGGTGTCACACCTGCCGCCTTGACGGCCTTGCTGGGGCACGTAAAGCGGTCAAGCCGAAAAGCCGCCTAATTAACTCCTGATAATTTTTGTTTCACGTGAAACGGCCCCTTCTATATAATGTGGGTCATGTCGAAGAAACCACAACATTTTGGATCAGACGCCTTTGCCGCACAGATTGATGTTTCACGTGAAACATTGAAAAGACTCACTATTTTGGTAGATCGGCTGGTTGAATGGCAGGCCAAGATCAATCTCGTCAGCAAGAACACACTCGATGACGCGTGGCATCGGCACGTACTGGATTCGGCCCAACTCATGCCATACCTGAGTGAACCGGGCCCCCTGGTGGATCTGGGGAGCGGCGCCGGCTTCCCGGGTCTGGTTCTGGCGCTGATGGGACGGGATAACATCACCCTGGTCGAATCGAATGGTAAAAAATGTGCATTTATGCGCGAAGTCCTTCGTTCAACAGGGGTTCAGGCGACAATTTTTTCCGGCCGAATTGAAGATTATTCACCACCACAGCCCGCCCAGTATATTACTGCTAGGGCTTTGACATCTTTGGACAATCTAATTGAACTGAGTCAGCCGTTGTTGGCTAAAAAAGGTGTCTGTTTCTTCCTCAAGGGGCAGGGTGTCGAAGAAGAATTGACGACGACTCGTCAAAAGTGGGATATTCAGGTTAAGAAGCACCCTTCGCTCAGCAATCTTGGCGGAGCCGTGCTTGAAATTGATAACATTAAAGCGATAACACGCCATGATTGAAATTAATAATTTTAATACATCTCCACGTATTATTGCCGTCGCCAATCAGAAGGGCGGCGTGGGCAAAACAACCACCGCCATCAATCTGGCGACCGCCCTGGCCGCGGTTCGAAAAAGCGTGCTGATTATCGATCTGGATCCACAAGGTAATGCCAGTACGGGACTGGGCGTTGATCCGGTTGCTCGAACAATCAACACCTATCATGTCCTCATCGGCGAGCATGATCTAAGGGCTGCCTGTATCGAAACCGATATTCCCGGATTGTCAGTTGTACCCTCGGGTGTTGATTTGGCCGGCGCCGAAATTGAGCTGGTGGATGTGGATGATCGGCTTTACCGCTTAAAAGCCGCATTGGAGGGCCAAATAGACAACTATGATTATGTTTTGATCGACTGCCCGCCGGCATTAGGCCTCTTAACAGTCAATGCCCTCATTGCAGCGGAATCCGTTCTCGTTCCCTTACAATGTGAATTCTTCGCTCTCGAAGGTATCAGCCAATTGGTGCGCACCATCAATCGGGTGCGCAAGGCGTATAACCCAGGCTTGGATATTCAGGGAATCGTCCTGACCATGTTCGACCGACGGAATAACCTTTCCGATTCGGTGGCCAGTGAAGTACGGGACCATTTTGGCAATATCGTGTATGACACCGTTATTCCCCGAAATGTGCGCGTCTCCGAGGCGCCGTCATTTGGCAAGCCGGTGCTCCTCTACGACACCAGTTGCGCCGGCGCCCAAGCCTACATTCATCTGGCGAGTGAAGTGCTACAGCGGGAGCGGAGCCCGGTCATCTAATGGCGGACGAGGGCAAAAGAAAAAATCTGGGTCGTGGCCTGGATGCGCTGCTCGGCGATGACGCGGATGCACCTGTTCCGACAGAAGCGCCTGCCGGCGGGGCAGGCGCAACAGAGACACGGGCGCCGATCGAGGCGCTTGTACCCGGTCGCTACCAACCCCGTCATCGATTCGATCAAGAGGAGTTAGAGGGGCTTGCTGACTCCATCAAAAGCCGGGGCATCATCCAACCTATTCTTGTGCGCCGGCATCCCGACGATGAGAGCCTTTATGAAATCATAGCCGGAGAACGGCGCTGGCGGGCGGCACAATTGGCCCAGCTTCACGACGTACCCATCCTGGTCAAGGAACTGGACGACGCCGAAACGCTCGAGATCGCTTTGGTCGAAAATCTCCAGCGGGAAAATCTTTCGCCACTGGAAGAAGCAGAAGGATATGAAAGCCTCATCGAAGAGTTCAGCCATACCCAAGATGCCCTCGGCCAAATCCTCGGTAAGAGCCGAAGCCATGTGGCCAATACGCTTCGTCTCCTAAATCTTCCGGATGAGGTTAAAGCTCTGGTAGAATCGGGGGAATTGTCAGCGGGTCATGGCCGGGCCTTACTCGGCGCCGATGACCCAGCCGCGCTGGCCAGGATTGTCGTGACGCAAGGGCTGAATGTCCGGCAAACGGAAAAACTGGTCCAATCCGGCGACAGTACGCCTAAGGCAAAATCCGCTCCTGCTAAAAAAGAAAAAGATGCCGACACTCTGGCCTTGGAAGAAAGTCTCACACAACTCATCGGGCTACCTGTAACCATCGACTTTGCCGACCCTGGCGGCAAAATTACCATCGCTTACCGCAACCTTGAACAACTTGACGATATCCTTCACCGGTTGACCGACGGGATGCACGGGCAACCTGTGAAGCCCGCGGAAGATGATCTGCCGTTGGACGATTCAGATGGGGGGGAGGATATATTTCCGACCACTTTGGAAAATGCGGAAGATGAAATCGATATTCCCGAAAATCCGGAAGACGCTATCGCTGAGTTAGAAGCCGGCGCGGCCTTGGAATCAGAAGACGATGAGGATGATGACGCCTTAGTCGATCTTAATTTCGGGAAGGACCTATCTCTGACCGACGATGATCTGGCGGAGTTGGCGGAAGAGGCCGAAGAGGCGTCCGATCCCCTTGTCAACATTAAGTCAGATGACGGCTCAGATCATTTTTAAGCAATTTTATCAGATAGTTAGTGCTTACCGTTGCATCTGGTGACGGGCAACCTGCGCTAGGCTCATCAGCGCCCGCTCGCAAATCGCCTGATCCGGCATACCGGTTGTCTTGCAATCTGTTTCAGCATCAATCAAAACGCTGGCCGCTGATGCCAACCGAGACGATGACCAGCCGGTCAATTGACGTTTAAACCGATCTGCATAAAGGAATATGACAGGGGGCTTAACCGTTTTTAGAGACTCATCCGGTGATTTGCCGGATTCAAATGCTGCCGTTGCTAATTGAAGCTTGGCGATATGCCGTTGAGCTGCGCGGATAATGGCAATCGGCGAAACCCCCTCGGCAGCGGCCCGCGCAAATCCATCATCAAGTTTTTCCCGCTCACCCCCGGCAGCGGCATAAATCAATTCTTCCAAGGAGAGGGCGCCGCTGTCTCCTACCACGGCAACCGCATCTTCGAGTGAGACGTCATTCTTGGCGCCAGCATAAAGCATCAGCTTCTCTAATTCGCGGCGGGAAACGAGACGGTCATTTCCCAGATGGGAGAGCAAATACTGATGGGCAGAACGGTCCACCTTTATCTGGTAGTCTTGAGCGACCGAGTCGATCAACCGACCGAGGGAGCTCTGATTATCCTCATAACAAGCAATGACTGCCGCTTCGTCCGCACCCTCCAAGAGTTTGCGGACCGGAGAAGGCGTTACTAGGTCACCCCCCTCTACGACGACCAGAGAATCAATTTTGGGACCCTCAAGGACAAGATTTAGCGCCGGTGACACATCCTCTCCGCCCAGCTGAACCATGACCACGCGCCGCCCGCCCACCAAGGATTGGGAGGAGGCTTCATCCGAGAGTTTCGGCGGATCGGCCTTGAGTTCGCCGCCAGTTAGATTTGAAACTAAAAACGGATCAGATAAATCCGGAACTATCGTTTTAGCGGCCTGCAATACCCGTTCGTGCACCAAACCCTGATCACGGCCAAAGATAAGTACGATTCTAATATTTTCTGGCGGCGCCCGAAGGAACGATTCCGTATTGCGTGGCGCGACCTTCATGCGAAGGATTTAACCGGCGCCCGTGTTCTGGACATGGGCGGCAATTCGGTTGGTGATGTCCAAACTCATTTCCCGGACGGCGCGCCGGCGGGCATCGCGCTCCGCCATCAGAGTCCCGAAATCTGAACTCAGAATATTATAACTTGTGGTGATCCGAACCTGACCAGTGAGCAGGCTGGATCTAACACCTTCAACCGGCGATAGGGAAAAATTGGCAATAAAATTAAGATTGGCGCGCGTTGCCAGTTCCAACTTTTGTACCGCCAATTCCTGCTTCGATTCCGTGAGTGTCACACTAAGCACATAGCGGGGCGCGACACTGCGGCCTTTCGGGTTGATCTGGTTGAGCAGGTGATTGCGGAGTTGTTGGCCGATCCTGTCCTTAATGGGCGAAATTTGAACAGCCGCCAATTCGGATTTGATGTTTTGCTGGTTTGCCGTTCCATAAATGGGTTCGAAACCGCAGCCCGCTAGAGCTGCTGTAAAGACAATCACCAAATACTTTTTAGACCACAACATTGACGATCCTGTTCGGTACATAAATAACCTTACGCGGGGCGCCGCCATTCAGGGAATTCTCAACGCTCGGTAGCGCCAATGCAACAGCTTCCGCAGCTTGCTGATCCGCGTCCCGGGAAATATCAATTGTCCCTTTAGTCTTGCCATTGACCTGCACGGCGATGGTCACGGTGTCTTCGACCAACAAACTTTCATCATAGTCGGGCCACGGAAGTTCGGCGATGAGGCCCTCGTTTCCCAGGTGCACCCACATTTCTTCGGCAATGTGCGGCATCATGGGGCCGATTAATTTGATGACCGTTTCCAGACCAAATCGATAAACCCATGCCGCGCCATCCTGATTGCTCAACTCCTCAATCGCGTTGGTCAGTTCACGAATACGGGCGACGGCTTTGTTGAAGTGAAACCTGTCTAAATCTCCGTTTACGGCGGCGACGGTTTGATGCACCAAGCGCCGGACTTTTTCCGCTGCCTCATCAATGGAACCCGGCAAGGCTTCGCCGGACGCCGCCATCTCGATTTTGGGTTCCGACACCATGCGCCAGAGACGGTTAATATAACGCCACGCCCCTTCGATGCCGGCTTCGGTCCAGTCCAGATCACGGTCCGGGGGACTGTCCGACAGCATGAACAACCGGGCGGTATCCGCACCGTACTCTCTAATAATCAGTTCCGGATCGACCACGTTCTTCTTGGACTTGCTCATTTTCTCCGAGCGTCCAATGGTCACCGCATTGCCGTTAGACGCTAAAACAAACTGCCCTTCGTCATTCTTGACCACGTCATCGGGGAACAGCCAGCCGCCATCCTGATCTCGATAGGTTTCGTGACAGATCATGCCTTGGGTCATCAGCCCGGCGAAGGGTTCAGCCAGGCCGAGGTAACCGCACTTTTCCAGCGCCCGGGTGAAAAACCGGGAATACAACAGATGTAAAACAGCATGCTCAATCCCGCCGATATACTGATCCACCGGCATCCAATAATCGACGGCGTCGCGGTCCAGGGCTTGATCCGACTGCGGGCAGCAGAACCGGGCAAAGTACCAGGAAGATTCAAAGAACGTGTCGAACGTGTCGGTCTCCCGCCGGGCCGGCCTGCCGCAGCTTGGGCAATCTACAAGTTTCCAGGTGGGGTGATGATCCAACGGATTGCCAGGCTGATCAAAGCTGATATCCATGGGGAGTTCCACCGGAAGGTCTTCTTCCGGCACGGGCACCACGCCACAATCATCGCAATTGATCACCGGGATCGGGCAGCCCCAATAGCGCTGACGGGAAACGCCCCAGTCGCGAAGCCGGTAATTAATTTCGCGCCGGCCGCACCCCATTTCCTCCAGCCGGTCGGCCACGGCGGCCTTGGCATCGGGGATATTCAGCCCGTCCAAGAATTCGGAATTAATATGGATACCGTCTTCCAGATAGGCTTCGTTGCCGATTGAAAAATCAGCGGGGTCGGCGTCTTTCGGCGCGACGACGGGAATAACGTCCAGATCATATTTCCGCGCAAAATCCAAGTCGCGCTGATCGTGTCCAGGGCAGCCAAAAATGGCCCCGGTGCCGTATTCCATGAGCACGAAGTTCGCCACAAATAGGGGAAGTGTTTTTCCTTCGATAAACGGATGGACGATCTCCAGGCCGGTATCGAAGCCTTTTTTCTCGGCGGTCTCGATGGCCGCTTCACTGGTGCCCAGGCGATTGCATTCGGCGATGAACTCGGAGAGGGCGGCATTGCCCTCCGACAGCTCTTCGGCCAGCGGATGATTCGGGGAGATCGCGCAGAAAGTGGCGCCATATAAAGTGTCGGCACGGGTCGAGAAAACTTCCAGCCGATCCTCCCGGCCCTTGATGTTGAACTCGAGGCGCATGCCTTCGGACCGGCCGATCCAGTTGGCCTGCATCAGGCGCACCCGTTCCGGCCATCGGTCCAGCGTGTCGATCGCTTGCAGCAGCTCTTCCGAATAATCCGAAATATTGAGGAACCACTGTGCCAGACGTTTCTTTTCCACCAGCGCGCCGGAACGCCAGCCGCGACCGTCAATCACTTGTTCATTGGCGAGGACGGTATTCTCGACCGGGTCCCAATTGACCCAGGACTCCTTGCGGTAAGCGAGACCGGCCTCGAGGAAATCCAGAAACATTTTTTGTTCATGGCGGTAATACCCCGGCTCGCATGTTGCCAGCTCCCGATCCCAATCATAGGACAGGCCCATGGATTTAAGTTGATCGCGCATGGTGGCGATGTTTTCCCGGGTCCAATCGGCCGGCGGCACGTTGTTGGCGATCGCCGCATTCTCTGCGGGCAGACCAAACGCATCCCAACCCATTGGGTGTAAGACGTTGAATCCACGCGCTTTTTTATATCGGGCAACGAGATCGCCGAGGGTGTAGTTGCGGACATGTCCCATGTGGATGCGCCCGGACGGATAGGGAAACATCTCCAGCACGTAATATTTCGGCCGGTTCGGATCCTCGCTGACCTTAAAGCAATTTTTATCCTGCCAGGTTTTTTGCCAGCGGGCCTCGGAGTCTCTAAAATTATATCTCGCCATGGGAAAGGGTGCCTGATGAAAACCGAGCCCGCTTCATAGCCGTTTCGCGCGCGCCATGGCAAGCAAACTTAGGCGAGCCCGCTATGGCCGGAAAAATACGAGCGACGCCCAATAACTATACCAGTGGGCGTCTTGGTCTTTTGCCGGCTCGACCATATGCACGGCATTTAACAGCCAAGGCCCAGGAAGGGGCAGGGGTACCTCCGCCCGCCCCGAGGAATCGGTGCGATATTTTTTCGGATGTTTCGGATCGGCCCTGGAAAAAGCGGTGATCTGGACATCAGGCAAAGGCGTTCCGCGAAAATAAAGCCTGACGGGCAGGGGGTTGCCCGCCTTGAGCCGGTATGGATTGTGCTCGGCAACCAACTCCAACGGCAGGCCGGTCAAGCCATCCTGGCCTTTACCACCACCACCGGCATCGATCAGTAATTTCGCATCCCGCTCGTATAGTTCTTTGATCTCGGTGCGCGGCTTGTCGCCCTTGGCGTGCCGCGCCAGGACACCGCTCAGGCCCTCTTGATGGATATAGGCTTCGAACTTTTTCCATTCTTTGAAGGTAAGGTCGAACGGATGGCTGTGATAGGTGACAGCGGCGAGGCCCGGCGTCGGCAGGGCGATATTTGCCGCCGGCATATCGCCGTTCATCCCCTTGATATCCGCAGTCTTGCCGCCGGCGTGAACCGCGAAGCGAACAAATTCGTCTCCAAGATAGGGAAAAGAATTGCCCTTGAAAAATTGTCCAACATGGATGCTGATCGGGACAGCCGCAGTGACCGGCGGGTGATAGTCCGTTGTTTCCAGCCAGAACTCGTGGGCCGATGCCGGCAATGCCAAGCATAAAATAGCTCCTGCGGCGGCGATGCGCTTTAGTAGGCTGGCGGGATAAAATAATAAAAACGCATTTGTCATTTAAGCGGCCTGTACTATGGTTTATGGATGGCTTCACGCGCGTCTTAAGGAGGGCGCAGAAAAAATACCCATTCATTTTGATCCGTTTGCTATGCCCCGTCCATCTCCTCTTGTCTTCCTGCTGCTGCTTTTTTTCTCCTTGACGGCTTTGTCCCCGGCTGTCTTCTCTCCGGCGGGGGCCCACGAAATACGTCCGGCGATTGTCACAGCCGACTTTCAATCGGGCGGCGAGTATACCATTGAACTCTCCGGCAACCTGGAAGCGTTGTTGGCCGGGATCGGATCACAACACGACGACACCGACGACTCGCCCCTGGCGCAGACATACAATGAGTTACGGCGGCTATCGTCAGAAGCGCTGACGGCTCGCGTTGAAGCGTTTTTGCCGCGCTTTCTTGACGGGGTGGACATCAGGTTTGACGACGTCAGGTCCCAGCCGCGGCTGGACCGTGTGCAGGCGTCGACCGTGGGCGATCCGGATTTGGCGCGCACCACAACCCTTATATTGAAAGGGCAGACGCCGCCGGGCGCGCCGCTGTTTACCTGGCGATATAACCCAGCCTTCGGCGACAGCGTGCTCCGGGTGCGACGAGCTGATGACGGCAAGATGGCCGCCTTCTGGCTGAAGAACGGGGAACGCAGTCCGCCCGTGCCGGTGACCGGCGCACCGCCACCGAGTACGATGAATACGGCCCTACGGTATATTGGCGTCGGCTTTGCCCATATCCTGCCTCTGGGGCTGGATCACGTCTTGTTCGTGCTTGGCTTGTTTTTGCTCTCAACCCGGCTTAGGCCGCTTATTATACAGGTCACCAACTTTACGATTGCGCACACGATCACCCTGGGCTTCTCCATGGCGGGCGTCTTCAGCTTGCCGGCCACGCTGGTGGAGCCATTGATCGCCCTTTCGATTGTTTTTGTTGCGCTGGAAAACTGGTTTACCGATAGGTTGACCCCGTGGCGGCCCTATATCGTGTTTGGTTTCGGGCTCATCCACGGGCTGGGCTTTGCCGGCGTATTGCAAGAGCTGGGGCTCGAGCCGTCGGAGTTTGTTCTCAGCCTGGTGTCTTTCAACATCGGCGTCGAACTAGGTCAGTTGGCTGTTATCCTGGCCGCCTATGCCTTGGTTGGATTTTGGTTCGGACGCAAAAGCTGGTATCGCCCGGCAGTGGTCCGCCCGGCGTCGGCGTTGATTGCCCTGGTCGGCCTGTTCTGGTTTGTGGAGCGGCTTATCTGAAGCCTACTGCTGTAGGGCCTCGCTGCGGAACTGGCGCGCCCGCATCAGGATGGCGTTTTCGAGCTGAGTTGTGGTTGCTTGCTGCACCGCCGCCTGCTGCCAATTACCCCGCTGATCGCGTATCTGCCGGAAGACAGATACCCGCACCCCGTCGGCGCGGAGTGCCTGATCCAAAATAAAGACGTTCAGTTTGAACTGCTCATTGGGGGTCTCCGGCGGGGCATACCAGTCCGTGATAATGATGCCGCCAAACGGATCCGCCGACGAAATCGGCCAAATGGAGAGGGTGTCCAGTGTGGCGCGCCATAAATAGGCATTAACACCAATGCCCGTGCCGGCGCCGCCTGTTCGCGGCGCGGTTTTTGACCGGCCGCTCAGGTCTAGACCTTCGGACCCAAAGACCGTTTCACGCTTGCTCATATCCACAACTTCGTCACCAATGTTTTCCAGGTCCGGAACTTCGCCCCCCTCGCAAGCGGTCAGCATCAGTGTAGCGGCCAGCGGGGCCAGGAGCAGCTTGAATTTCATAATTGGAACAACACCTAAAAATCAGACCCAAATTTCGCTTTAATCCGCACGTTATACGGAAATTCGGCAACCGGAGTCACGGCTATATCATATTTTAGCGGGCGCGCT
The DNA here is from genome assembly GCA_964611435.1 of uncultured Rhodospirillaceae bacterium. Taxonomy (GTDB): domain Bacteria; phylum Pseudomonadota; class Alphaproteobacteria; order Rhodospirillales; family UBA2165; genus JAYPHU01. The sequence goes on from CAZSXT010000027.1 coordinate 46,549, forward strand.
AACAGTTTCCGACGC
>CAZSXT010000028.1:0-45880 GCA_964611435.1 uncultured Rhodospirillaceae bacterium
TAATACATATTATTTATTTATTAATTACTTATCTGTGGATAGTTTTGTGGGTAAATTGTGTGCTATATGTGCAATGATTTCATATTTATACACAGAATATTTAAAGAATAGATGATTTTTTTATTGAAAGAAAATCGCGTGTTCTTGAAAATATCTCTCGTACGCAAAAGCGTTCTCACAGCGAATTTTCGCTAGTTGGCAGCGTGCCTTCGGGTACGTACAGGCAGCGGGAAGGAGCGGTCGGAACGGGTCCGATCCAGGACTTCGGTCTTGAAAAGGGGTTGTTCCGGTGTGCGGACAGCGGCATTCGGCGTGTTGGTCCTTCGGGACCCGCGTCTCCGATCCTCCGGCCGGTGCGCCAGCGCCGGCTCCAGACGGGGAAGCGACGACGGAAACGGTGTTCGCGGGGCGGCGCGCTTCGTCTTCCAGACGCAGCGACCGCCGGGGTTCCTGGATGCGGGTCTTTGATCCGCGGACGGGAACATGCGAGACGGATCTGCTTTGGTGGCCTGACCAAGGAAAACCGAATCGCATAACCGGCTGTGTCCTGCGTCAGGGGACAGAGTGGCGCGGCTTTGAGAAACCGGCTGCGGCCGGGCTGGCAACGGTTCGGGTTCGGCGGGTTTCCCCGTCCGGTTCGTGTGGTCTCTCTCCCAAGGGTAAGCACGGATGCGGGGCGGGACAGTGAGGATTGCCCAGTGTACACGGAGCCTGGCCGGCTCTATGAGGCGTCAGGAGCATCGCCGCCGCGGTGCGTCACGAGGGGATCCCAGGCCCCGAGTGCCTGGCGCCTCCTTATTTTTTATTCACCTTCGGCATCGTCCCCGGTTGCGCTGCAAACCTCGGGGAACCATGACTCATCCCCTTCTTCGGCGTCGCCCCCGTGCCTGCCTGAGCGTAGCTTCGGCGGAAGCTGGTTGGCGCAACCAAGTCTCGGGGGTCCATTCGGCAGCAGCCATGGTCCCCCGACAACCGCTTCGCGGGTCGGGGGTGAGGCGGTAGAGAGGAGCGTGAGGGGTCTCTGTGTCCTCGGTGATCTCTGTGGTTAATGGACTCCACCCCCACCCTCGGAACGCGATGCGTTCCTCGACCTCCCCCGTCATAGGGGGAGGTGGGGCGTTATGTCGCGGTACTCCCAATAAACCCCTTCCCCCCTTGCGGGGGAAGGTGGCCCGAAGGGCCGGATGGGGGGATCAGCCTAAGCAGCCCTATCCATATAGCTCGCGGTCAGGGTTTCGGCGATTTGCACCGTGTTCAGCGCCGCGCCTTTGCGCAGATTGTCGGAGACCACCCACAGGCTGAGCCCGTTTTCGATGGTCGGGTCTTCCCGCACCCGGCTGACATAGACCGGGTCCTCGCCGGCGCACTCGGCGGGCGTGACATAGCCTTCGTCTTCCCGGTGATCGACCACAGCGACGCCCGGCGCTTCCCGCAACAAGGCGCGCGCCTCGTCCGCACCCAGCGGCGTTTCCAGCTCGATATTCACGGCCTCAGCATGGCCGATAAACACCGGCACCCGGACACATGTCGCATGCACCTGGATATACGGGTCTAGGATTTTCTTGGTCTCGACCATCATTTTCCATTCTTCTTTGGTGGAGCCGTCCTCCATAAACACGTCGATATGGGGGATCACATTAAACGCGATCGGCTTGGTGAACTTTTCCTGAAACTTGTTTTCCGGCTCGTTCATGTAGATACCGCGGGTTTGGTTGAACAACTCGTCCATCCCCGCCTTGCCGGCGCCCGACACCGACTGATAGGTGGAGACCACCACCCGGCGGATGCCGGCGGCGTCATGCAATGGCTTCAACGCCACCACCATTTGAATGGTGGAGCAGTTGGGATTGGCGATGATGTTGCGCTGGCGGTATTGGGCGATGGCTTCCGGGTTCACTTCCGGCACCACCAGGGGCACGTCGGGCTCCATCCGGAAGCGGGACGTATTGTCGATCACCACGGCGCCGGCATCAGCGGCGCGCGGCACGAACTGCTCGGAGATTGATGCGCCGGCGCTGGACAGAACAATGTCGGTGCCTTCGAAGTTGAAATCGTCCAGATTATGGACCTTCAGCACATCATCTTCGCCATAGGACACTTCCGCCCCAACCGAGCGGGCGGAGGCCACGGCGGTCACCGCGTTCGCGGGCACATCGCGCTCCGCGAGAATTTGCAGCATTTCCCGTCCGACATTTCCCGTGGCGCCAACCACGGCGTACTTGATACTCATCGTTTTTCTCCAAAACCTATATGAAAAAAAGTCCTTCGCTTCTTTGAAAAACTTTCTTCAGGTGATGCGTCTGCACGCACAAACCCATCAAGGGGCGTTCGTTTACGCCCCTTTTGATTCAGTTTCAAGAGTTCGGGGCGCGTGTTCCGGGTTAAGCCGCCAGTTTGTCCAGTTCGGCGACGATGGCTTCACCCATGGTCGTAGTCGATACCTTGGCTTTGCCGTCCTGCATGATGTCCGGGGTTCGCAGACCGCTATCCAGAACATTCTGCACCGCCTGATCGACCAGATCAGCATCCTCCGCCAGATCAAAGGAATAGCGGAGCAGCATGGAATAGCTGAGAATGGTCGCTAGCGGATTGGCGAGGCCCTGGCCGGCGATGTCCGGCGCGCTGCCGTGCACCGGCTCGTAGAGCGCCGGACGGCGGCCGCTGTCATCGGGCGCGCCGAGAGACGCCGAAGGCAGCATGCCCAAGGAGCCGGTCAGCATCGCCGCACAGTCGGACAGGATGTCACCGAACATGTTGGTGGTGACCACCACATCGAATTGTTTCGGGTTGCGCACAAGCTGCATGGCGGCGTTGTCCGCATACATGTGGCTCATCTCCACCTCGGGGTATTCGCCCTTGATGCCTTCCATGGTTTCCCGCCACATAACCGTGGTTTCCAGCACATTGGCTTTATCAATCGAGCAGACGCGCTTGTTCCGCTTCATCGCCAGATCACAGGCCACGCGGCCGATGCGTTCCACTTCGCCGGTGGTATAGGTCAGCGTGTTGAAGCCGCGCTTCGTGCCGTCGGGCAGGGTTTCGATACCGCGCGGCTCACCGAAGTAAATGCCGCCGGTGAGTTCGCGGACGATCATAATATCCAAACCCTTCACCACATCGAGCTTCAGGGTCGAGGCCTCGGCCAGCGCATCAAATACGAGCGCCGGGCGCAGATTGGCGAACAGGCCCATCTCCTTACGGATGGCCAGCAGGCCGCGTTCGGGCTGCACCTCGAACGGCAGGCTCTCCCACTTGGGCCCGCCGACCGCGCCCATCAGCACAGCGTCGGAGTCGTGCGCCGCTTGCAGGGTCTCGTCCGGCAATGGCACGCCGGTCGCGTCGATCGCCGCGCCGCCAATCAAACCTTCGGTAATGTCGAAGCTGACGGTCCGGCGTTGATCCATCCAGTCGATGACCCGGCGCACCTCGGTCATCACTTCAGGACCGATCCCGTCGCCCGGGAGAAAAAGAAGTTTTTTGTTTGCAGCCACTGTCTTGATTCCAATTCTGCTCTAAGTGTTACGCGTCAATTACGACCAAGGTTGCGATGCTTTTTGCTTCGCTTCGAAGTCGGCGATCTGATCTTCTTTCTGCATGGTCAGCCCGATATCGTCGAAGCCGTTCAGCAGGCAATATTTCTTGAACGGATCCACATCGAACTTGATCGCCTCCCCGTCCGGCATGGTGATTTCCTGATTTTCCAGGTCCACCGTGAACTTTGCGTTGGCGCCGTTCTCCGCACCTTCCATCAGCCGGTCCACATCTTCCTGAGGCAGCTTGATCAACAGAATGCCGTTCTTGAAGCTGTTGTTATAGAAAATGTCGGCAAAGTCCGGTGCGATGACGCAGCGGATGCCGAAATCGTCCAGCGCCCAGGGCGCATGTTCCCGGGACGAGCCACAGCCGAAGTTCTTGCCGGTGACCAAAATCTCGGCGTTGCGGTAGGCTGGCTTGTTCAGCACGAAATCTTCCCGTTCCTCGCCGTTGGCGTCATAGCGGAGCGTATCGAACAGGTTCTTGCCCAGCCCCGAGCGCACGATGGTTTTCAGAAACCGCGCCGGGATGATCATGTCGGTGTCGACATTGATCAGGGGTAACGGGGCGGCGACGGCTTCGAGTTTGGTGAATTTTTCCATTTTGAGCTCCTCGTGTCTCGGCGCCTAATCCAAATCCCGGATATCGGTCAGGTGACCGGCGATCGCAGCGGCGGCGGCCATGGCCGGGCTCACCAGATGGGTGCGCCCGCCGGGTCCCTGCCGGCCTTCGAAGTTCCGGTTCGACGTCGACGCCGAGCGTTCCCCCGGCGCCAGCTTATCCGCGTTCATGGCGAGGCACATGGAACAGCCTGGCTCCCGCCAGTCGAACCCGGCCTCGATAAAGATTTTATCGAGCCCTTCCTGTTCCGCCTGTTCCTTCACCAGACCGGAGCCCGGCACCACCATGGCCTCCACATGATCAGCGACCTTGCGGCCCTTGGCCACCTCGGCGGCGGCGCGCATGTCTTCGATCCGGCTGTTGGTGCAGGACCCGATGAACATCCGGTCGATTTTGATCTCGTTGAGCGGCGTGCCCGGTTCCAGACCCATATACTCCAGCGACCGCTCCATCTTTGCGCGCCGGTTCGGGTCGGTTTCGTCCGCCGGGTTCGGCACAGCGCCGGTGATCGGCAGCACGTCCTCCGGGCTGGTGCCCCAGGTCACCTGCGGCACAATATCCTCGGCCTTTAAAGTCACTTCGATATCGAACTTCGCGCCGTCATCCGTGTGCAGCGTCTTCCAATATTCGACCGCTGCCTCCCACGCCGCGCCCTTCGGCGACTTGGGCCGGCCCTCGAGATAAGCAAAAGTCTTTTCGTCGGGCGCCACCAGACCGGCGCGCGCACCGCCCTCGATGGTCATGTTGCACATGGTCATCCGGCCTTCGACCGACAGATTGCGCACTGCTTCGCCGGCAAACTCGACCACGCAGCCGGTGCCGCCGGCCGTGCCGATCTCACCGATGATGGCCAAGATCATATCCTTGGCGGTGACGCCCAGGGGCAGCTCACCGTCCACCGTGATCCGCATGTTCTTGGCCTTGGTCTGGATCATGGTCTGGGTGGCCAGCGTATGCTCCACCTCGGACGTACCGATGCCGAAGGCCAGCACGCCGAACGCGCCATGGGTGGCGGTGTGGGAATCTCCGCAGACCATGGTCGTTCCCGGCAGGGTAAAGCCCTGCTCCGGCCCGATGACGTGGCAGATGCCCTGGCGGATATCGTCCATGCCGTAATATTCGATCCCGAACTCCTTGCAGTTCTGTTCGAGCACTTCGAGTTGGATCCGGGACTCTTCGTCGTCCACACCCTTCGACCGGTCGGAGGTCGGCACGTTGTGATCGGCCACGGCCAGGGTCAGGTCGGGCCGGCGCACCTTGCGCCCCGTGTTGCGCAATCCTTCGAATGCCTGGGGGCTGGTCACCTCGTGGATCAGATGACGGTCGATATACATCAGACACGTGCCATCATCGCGCTCATCCACCAGATGGGCTTCCCAGATTTTGTCGTACAGAGTCTTCGGCTCACTCATGATCCGCTTCCCACTTAATAATTAGTCAGACCGGCGAACTAGTCTTCGGACTTGGTTTCTTCTTCGGCCGCCGTTTCGGTGACCTGGTCCTCGACCTGTTCTTGCACCGGCGGCGTCGCCAGTTCCTCGTCCATACCCATGGCTTCGGCCTGGGCGGCGTTGGCGGCGGCCTTGGCGTCGGCAGCCATCTGACGCTCGGCGGCGCTCAACTTGGCGGCGTAACCGTCGGTCCGCTCGGCGATCCGGGCGCGCTTACCTTGGCGGCCACGCAGGTAGTAGAGCTTGGCCCGGCGCACGTCACCGCGGCGCACAACCTCGACACTATCCACGTTCGGGGAATAGACCGGGAAGACCCGCTCCACACCCTCGCCGTAGGACAGTTTGCGCACCGTAAAAGACGAATGCAGACCATCGTTCTTGCGGGCGATGCACATGCCCTCGAACGCCTGGATCCGCTCCCGCGTGCCTTCGATCACCTTCACATTGACCCGAAGCGTATCGCCCGGTGCGAATTCGGGCACGTTTTTGCCCTCGGTCAACTTGGCAATCTGCTCTTGTTCGATTTCCTGGATCGTATTCATTTTATTATCCTCACTTATTGTCCCGACGCGTCGGTACGGGTGGCGGCATACCTGTCCCACAGGTCGGGCCGCCGTTCACGGGTAATTCTCTCGGCTTGCGACCGTCGCCAGTCGCGCACCTTTTCATGGTGGCCGGATAAAAGCACTTCCGGCACGTCCCGGTTTCGCCACGAGCGAGGCCGGGTGTAATGGGGATATTCCAACAATCCCCCTTCAAAACTTTCTTCGTCGGGACTCTGCGCCGATCCCATAACCCCAGGCAGGAGTCGGATGCAGGAATCGAGCAGTGACATAGCCGCAACTTCGCCTCCCGACAAGACATAGTCGCCGATGCTGATTTCTTCCATGTCCCAAGCGTCGATCACACGCTCGTCAATTCCCTCGTAGCGTCCACAGACCAGCACCGGTCCCGGACCATCGACCAGGGACCTGACCCGGCTTTGATCCAAGGGCCGGCCGCGGGGCGTCAGATAGATCACCTTGCGTCCCTCGGTGGCCTTGGAGGCCTGCAACGCCGCGTCCAGCACATCCGGGCGCATCACCATGCCGGGGCCGCCGCCGAACGGGGAATCATCGACCGTCTGGTGCTTGTCCTCGGCAAAGCCCCGGATGTCCAAACAGTCCAAGGACCAAATCCCGTCCTCCAGCGCCTTGCCGGCAAGGGAATGGCCGAGCGGTCCCGGAAACATTTCCGGGAACAGCGTCAGGACCTGAACCGTCCACATATCGTCGGCGCGCGCCATCTCAGCTAGCGTCCTCGTCCTTGTCTTGACCCTCATTCGGGTCGGGTTCAACTTCTTCCGGCGGATCAACCACCAGCCGGCCGGCGGCAATATCAACTTCGGGCACGATGGCCTTGGTGAACGGCAGCATGATCGAGCCACCGTCGCTCAACGCCACTTCTAAAATCTCACCGGCGCCGAAGTTATCCATCGCCTTTACGTTTCCGATCTCCGTTCCGTCCACCGTCTCGACCCGAAGGCCGATCAGGTCCGTGTAATAGAACTCGTCCTCTTCCGGCGGCGGGAGCGCGTCTCTCTCTATATAGAGTTCGGTTCCCTTGAGCGCTTCCGCCTCGGTCCGGCTGGTCACACCTTTCAACGACACCACCAGACCTTTGTTGGTCACCCGGTTCAGCTTGACCTGGAACTCGCGGTCGCCGGACTCATTATATAAAGAGCCGTAGGCGACAGCGTCTTCCGGCCGGGCGGTAAAGCTTTTCAGCCGGACCGCCCCTTGGAGCCCCTGTGCGCCGGTGATGACACCGACACAAATTTTGCGGGATGCGCTAGAAGCGCTGTGCTCCTCCGGGTTTACCATGGTGATTGACGAGCCTACTCCTCCTTCTTCTCTTCTTCCTCAGCCGGGGCCTCTTCTTCGGCGGGGGCTTCTTCTGAGGCAGCTTCTTCGGCAGGCGCCTCTGCTGCAGCGGCTTCCTCAGCCGGAGCCTCTTCGGCAGGCGCGTCCTCGGCCGGCGCTTCTTCAGCAGGGGCCTCCTCGGCAGCGGCATCAGCCGCGGCGGCGGCCTCGGCGGCGGCAGCTTCGGCCTCTTCTCTTTCTTTCATCCGTTCCAGCGTCTTGGCGCGGGGCAAATGCTGTTTCGTCTGCTCGAAACGTTCCGGCAGTTCCATCATGGATGCCTGGCTCAGGAACTTGGCGACCCGATCAGACGGCTTGGCGCCTTGGGAAATCCAATAACGGATACGTTCTTCCTTCAGGTTGACCCGGTCATCGCTGTCTTTCGGCAGCATCGGGTTGTAGGTGCCAAGCCGCTCGATAAAGCGCCCGTCGCGGGGGCTCCGGGAGTCGGCGACAACGATACGATAGAAGGGCCGCTTTTTCGCGCCGCCCCGGGAAAGTCTAATTCTAAGAGACATAGAGCTCTATATCCTCCTGGTTGGTTGAAAGGTGTTGTTCCTGTCGTGGTTGATCAAAAAATTTCGTTGGTTGGTCTCGCTTAAAATCCTCTGGGGGGCATCATGCCGGGCATGCCCGGCATCGGTGGCATTCCACCCATCATGCCTTTGCCGCCCATCTTGCCCATCTTCTTCATCATGGCGCTCATTTGTTTGTGCTGTTTCAGGAGCCGGTTCACTTCCTGCACCGACGTGCCGGAACCGGCGGCGATCCGCTGGCGGCGCTTGGCGTTCAGAAGTTTCGGATTGCGGCGTTCCTTTGGCGTCATGGACAGGATGATGGCTTCCTGGTGCGCGATCATTTTGTCGTCGATATTCGCCTCGGCGATCTGCTTCTTCATTTTGCCGACACCCGGCAACATGCCGAGAAGACCTTCCATGCTGCCCATCTTGCGAATTTGAGCAAACTGATCGGCCATATCTTCAAGAGTGAACTGTCCTTTAAGCGCGCGCTTGGCGGTCTTCTCGGCCTGTTCCTTGTCGATGTTTTCGGCGGCCTTTTCCACCAGGCCGACCACATCGCCCATGCCCAGGATACGACCGGCGACACGATCCGCCTGGAAACTTTCCAGCGCGTCAAGTTTCTCGCCCACACCCATGAGCTTGATCGGACAGCCGGTGACCGAGCGCATGGAGAGCGCCGCACCGCCGCGGGCATCACCGTCCACGCGGGTCAGCACGATGCCGGTGATGCCGATCTTGTCATTGAATTCCTGCGCCGTATTGACCGAGTCCTGGCCGCTCATGGCGTCGGCGACCAATAAAGTTTCCGCCGGATTGACCGCATCTCTGATCTCGGCCACTTCGGCCATCAGCGCCTGATCGATGGCCAGACGGCCAGCGGTATCCAGCAGAACCGCATCGAACCCTTCCCGCTTGGCGGTTTCCATAGCGCGCTTGGCAATGCCCACGGGCTGTTCACCGAACACCGGGGCCAGGCATTCAACACCGGCTTCCTTGGCCAGGATGGCCAACTGTTCCTGCGCCGCCGGGCGGGCCACGTCGAGACCGGCAACCATGACCTTCTTCCGTTCCCGGCTGGTCAGCCGCAGGGCCAGCTTACCGGTTGTCGTCGTTTTACCCGTACCCTGCAGACCGACCATCAGAATGGCGACGGGCGGGGCGGCCTGGAATTTAATCTCTGCGTCTTCCGGGCCCAGCATCTCGATCAGGTGATCATGGACAATCTTGACCACCATCTGGCCCGGCGTGACGCTTTTCAGCACATCCTCGCCGATGGCCTTTTCCCGGACCCCGTCAATAAAGTCCTTAACCACGGGCAACGCCACGTCGGCTTCGAGAAGCGCAACCCGGACTTCCCGCATAGCGTCCGAGACGTCGCTTTCAGAAAGCGCGCCGCGTTTGCGCAGGCGGTCAAAGACATCGCCGAATTTTTCGCTCAAGGACTCGAACATTGTTTCCGGACTTCTCTTACAAACTTACAAGCAAAAAACGCCAGTGCGCGAAACTCGCGGACTGGCGGCGCCCGGGGATGCCGGACGTCTCAAAACGGCGCGGAATTTAGGGGCCATTAAGGGTAGTGTCAACCATAGCAATAGGTGCTATAAGTAGTTTCCCGAGTCAGTCTAGGTGTTCGGAGAAGTGGGGGAGAGAAGTTTCGGTACGGAACGTCTTAGGGATACTGAGAATAATTACGTTATTTCAGTGTGTTATAACGAAATAAGAAATGAGACCGCTTGATGGTGGGTTCAGAACGATGAAGAAAGATTAGAGGGCGCTAAGCCGAATTTGGAACAGCAAAACTGCCGATTTTAACGACTATCAATAGAGAACATTTCAAATTGAATCCCTTTGTTTTTGAACATCCGGATTGTCGGGCGGCGATATATGGAATGGAGTACCTAAGATGAGACGACGCACCATTAAGGATGACGGTCCGGATCCGATTGACCGCTATGTTGGATCTCGCGTCCGAACCCGGCGAGTTGGACTCCGGATAAGCCAGACAAAGCTGGGAGAAGCCGTCGGCGTGACATTCCAGCAAGTACAAAAGTATGAAAACGGCGCCAATCGAATTGGCGCCAGCAATTTGTATAAAATTGCCAAAACCTTGGGTGTTGAAATTTCATACTTCTACGACGGCGTTGAAGCCATGCCGGACGCTGATCAACCGCAGGTTCTTTCAGACCTGCCCCAGGTTCCATTGGAAAAAGACCCCATGTCGTCCCGGGAAGCCATCGAAATGATGCACAATTTCTACCGCATAACAGACGAAAGTGTACGCACCCGGCTGGCGCAGTTCGTAAAATCCCTCGCCCAATACGGCAAATAACAGAACAACCCCCTGGGACATTACAGCTAGGGTCCGGTACAGTGGGGGTAATGGACTATGCGCAGATTGAACAGCGGATCGCCTCGACTGGCCTGATTGTTCGGGGCGGGTTTCATCCGGACGAGGACGACGGCGTACCCGTGCCGTGCACGACCCTGATCATGGTCGGTAATGCCGGTCCGGAATTTTGGCGGTCCATCGAACGGGAGGCAGATTTGGCAAACGCCCATCCCATCGAAGACTGGTCGCGCAAAGTTCTGACGGAGGCCGCCAAGGAATTGGATGCGGGCGTGCTGTTTCCGTTTACCGGCCCGCCTTACCTGCCGTTTCTAAGCTGGGCGCAAAAATCGGAACCTGTGTTCCCCTCCCCCATCGGCCCGCTCATTCATCCGGACTATGGATTGTGGCACGCCTATCGCGGCGCGCTGGCGTTTCGCGAGCGGATCGATTTGCCGCTTCTTGAGGATAGTAAATCGCCGTGCGAGTCCTGCCGGGACAAACCCTGTCTGAACACCTGCCCGGTCGAGGCGGTGGGCCGAGGCGACTATGACGTCCCGGCCTGCGCCGGCTACCTTGCCGGTCCGGAAGGAGCGGATTGTCTTTCATCGGGATGCGCCGCCCGGCGCGCCTGTCCGATCGGACGGGACTATCTCTACGAACCCATCCAGGCCGGATATCACATGACCGCGTTTCTCAAGACCTTTGGACCGGATGGCGGTTAGAGACCAAGCCCATTTACATCGCGCCGGAGGGGCTCTATAGCACCCGCCATGACCACTGTGAACTTCATCAAGATGCACGGGCTCGGCAATGATTTCGTCGTGTTCGATGGCAGAGCCAATCCGCTGGAGCTGAGCGCCGAGCAAACGCGCGCCATCGCCGACCGGCGGACGGGCATCGGCTGCGATCAATTGATCCAGCTGGAGCCGGCCACGGACGCCGGCGCGGACATCTTTATGCGTATCCGCAATGCCGACGGCGGCGAGGTCGATGCCTGCGGCAACGCCACTCGCTGCATCGGCGCAATGGTGATGGCGGAAACGGGTCAGGATCAAGCGGTGATCCAAACGAATGCGGGGCTGTTGGCGACGACACGAACCGGTGACAACCTGGTGACTGTTGATATGGGACCGGCGAAATTGGATTGGCAGGATATTCCCTTGGCCGGCGAGACCGACACGCTTCATCTGGACATGGCCGAGGGTGATCTATCCGATCCCGTCGCCGTCAGCATGGGAAACCCCCATGCCGTCTTTTTCGTCCCGCATGCAGACGCCATAGCTCTGTCGGCGGTCGGCCCCAAGCTGGAACATCATCCGCTGTATCCCGAACGCACCAATGTCGAAGTCGTCGAGGTGCGACAGGAAAACGATTTGCGCGTCAGGGTTTGGGAACGGGGCGCCGGCATCACCATGGCCTGCGGCACCGGCGCCTGCGCCGCCTTGGTCGCCGCCCACCGGCGGGGTCTTGCCGACCGGACGGCGTCGGTGGAATTGGATGGCGGGATACTTGACATTGAGTGGCAGGAAAACGGCCACGTGCTGATGACCGGCGAGACCGCTGTCAGTTTTACCGGCACTTGGACGCTCTAAGGCGGCGGGGCCATGACCAAGCCAGAAATTGTCACCTTCGGCTGCCGTCTGAACGCTTTCGAATCCGAGGTAATCAGGGGTCATGCCGAGGCAGCTGGCCTCGACGACGCAATCATTATCAACACCTGCGCAGTCACCTCCGAGGCGGAACGCCAGGCGCGCCAAACCATCCGCAAGCTGCACCGGGAGAATCCGGAGAGCCGGATCATCGTCACCGGCTGCGCGGCGCAAGTGAACGGCGACGCGTTTGCCGGCATGGACGAGGTCGATATTGTCCTGGGCAACGAGGAAAAGCTGTCGGCGGAGAGCTATCTCAATCTGCCGGCGGAAGGTGGCGTTCTGGTTTCCGACATCATGCAGGCGTCTGAGACCAGCGGGCACCTGATCAAGGGCTTCGATGCGCGCACCCGCGCCTTTGTGCAAATTCAGCAAGGCTGTGATCACCGATGCACGTTCTGCATCATCCCCTTCGGCCGCGGCAACAGCCGGTCTGTGCCGATGGGTTTCCTGGCCAATCAGATGTCGGAATTGGTGGACGCCGGCTATAACGAATTTGTCCTGACCGGCGTGGATATCAGTTCCTACGGCGGCGACCTGCCGGGCCAACCCAGCCTGGGCGAGCTTTGCCGGCGGCTGTTGAACAGTGTTTCCGGTCTGGAGCGGCTGCGGCTCAGCTCTCTCGACCCGGCGGTGGTGGATGAAGACCTGATCCGGCTGATTGAAGAAGACGAACGATTAATGCCCCACCTGCATCTTAGCGTGCAGGCCGGCAGCAATATGATCCTCAAGCGGATGAAGCGCCGGCATGATCGCCGCGACGTCATTGAGCTTTGCGACCGGCTGCGGACGGCGCGGGGAGACCTGGTCTTCGGCGCCGATATCATCACCGGCTTTCCCACCGAAACCGAAGAAATGTTCAGCGATACATTAGAACTGGTGGGCGAGGCCGGGCTGACGTATCTCCACGTGTTCCCTTACTCCCCCCGCCCCGGCACCCCGGCCGCCAAAATGCCGCAAATGACGGACCAGGTTAGGCGGGAACGAGCCAAGCGGCTCCGTGAACGAGGGGAACAGGCCAAATCCGTTTACTTCGACACGCTCATCGGTTCCACCGCCCGCATGCTGAGCGAGGCGGACAATAGAGGCTACACGGATCACTACGCGCCGGTTCAGCTAGAAACGCCGATTACGCCGGGCAGTGTTCTCCCGGTCAAAATCACCGGACGCACCGGCGCCGGTCTGACGGCCGAGCTTGTCGCATGAGGGTACAGATATGAGGTCGGGGGCATGAGCGAAGGTGGCGGTTGGCTGTCCCGGTTGCGCGCCGGGTTGAGCCGGACATCCCAATCCCTAACCAGCGGCATTAACGATCTACTGGTAAAGCGCAAGCTTGACGACGACACCCTCCAGGACCTGGAAGATATTCTCATCTCTTCCGATCTCGGCGTATCGACGGCGGCCCGGCTGAGCGGAGAGTTGGCCAAGACCCGCTTCGGCAAAGAAGTCAGCGGCGAGGAAGTCCGAGGCGCGCTTGCCGACGAAATCGCCGCCATCCTCGATCCGGTAGCCCGCCCATTGGATATCGGCGCCGGCAACCCGCACGTGGTTTTGGTGTGCGGAGTAAACGGCAGCGGCAAGACCACCACGGTCGGCAAACTGGCGCACATATATAAAGAGCAAGGCAAGTCCGTCATGCTGGCTGCCGGCGACACGTTCCGGGCGGCGGCCGTAGAACAGCTTAAAATTTGGGGTGAACGGACGGGCTGTAAGGTAATTGCCCGGGACACCGGCTCAGACGCAGCGGGTCTCGCCTATGACGCGCTCGAACAGGCCAAGGCCGATGGCGCAGATATTCTGCTGATCGATACGGCGGGGCGGCTCCAGAACAAGCGTGAACTGATGGACGAGCTTCAGAAAATCGTCCGAGTCATTCAAAAGCTGGATAACACGGCGCCCCACAGCCGGGTGTTGGTGCTGGACGCCACGGTGGGCCAGAACGCCCATTCTCAGGTACAGGTTTTCACCGAGATGGTCGATATCAGCGGACTTGTCGTGACCAAGCTCGACGGTTCCGCCAAGGGCGGGGTCATTGTGGCGCTGGCGGAGAAGTTCGGTCTGCCGGTGCACGCCGTCGGGGTCGGCGAACAGGCGGATGACCTCCGGCCTTTCGAGGCCCAAGACTTCGCTCGGTCGTTGATGGGATTGGAGCCGAAATAAATCGGGTTCAGACCCGGACGTTCAGATAGAACCCGCGCGGCACATCATCGCGAAGCGGCTTGCCTGATGCCAGACGCTGATCCAGCTTTGCCGCCGCGCGTTGCAGTTCCGGATCTTCCATGGGGCGGGAAACCCGCGCCCGGTTTTCCACTTCGCGGGACGCCTGATAGCCCGACAATGCCTGCTTCCGGATCGGCAGAGCGTCGGGCAGGGATTGTGAGATGCCGAGTTGATCATTCATGCCGCGCATGATGCACGACAATTCTTAACGGAGTCTGAGTCGGACGCCGATTTCAGTCACAAATTTGGATAAATATGTTTATGCGGAAACGTCCAGGTAGGTGCCGCGCGGCACCTCCGTATTCTCCGGGCGCTCGCCCTTGAGACCGGCGTTGTGATTGGGCGCCTGCGCCTCGCTGGCCGTCTGGACGGCATTTACGGGCTGCTGGCCGGCCTGATTGGGATCAATGCCTTGGACAGACGAATCGTCCTGCTGCGTCGCTGATTTTAGGGCCTGGGTCGCCGCCTGCACGGCGCCGCCTGATCCGACAAGATCAACCATCGGGATTCTCCTCAACTGGTAAGCCGGGTCATTCTGATCCGGCGGTTTTCATACGATAGCGCCCATTTCCCCACGCGTCCAGTCACCTCCATGTGAGGCGACGGGGGCATGGTCGCGCGCTTCGCCATTTACCCGGCGCTAGGATAGGTTATAAATTATACAACATATAAGGCAAAAATGGGCCATGAGGCCCGGTCATGGCCGCAGGTTGCAGCGGCTGGCGTTCATCATGGGGAAACCAAATGGCGGCCGAAGAACTGGTCAATCAAACCTATTCGGAACGGCGGGACGCCCCGCCGCCGCGAACCTTTATGGGCGGCATGCGGATGACGTCCAGAGTTTCTCTGTTCGTCTTTTTGGGCTTACTGGCTATTGTCGCTATGGGCGCGCTTTTCTACGTAGCGGATCAACGGCTGACATCGGCGATCAACGGCCTAGCCTCGGCGGAGCGCATCACTGCTTTGGTCGCCCGGATCGACAGCGCCTCACGCGGAGCCACCCAATCCAGCCGCAGATTCCTGACAGAACAGAGCGATGCGCTGGAAAAGGAATATGATCGCAATTATCAGGCGGCCCTGGCGGCGCTCAAAAACCTGCGCGGTCGGCCCCTGGCCCGGAACAGCATCCGGACCATCGACAATCTGACGAGGGGGCTGGACCAGCACGTCACCCACTTCAAAAACATAATCCGCATCCAAGCCCTGCTCGGCGCGGACGCCAATTCCGGTTTGGCCGGCAACGCCCGGGCCTCGGGCGCAGCGCTGGAAAACAGAATCACATCCACCGGAAGTGCGCGATTGATCCGTCAAGCGACTGAACTCCGGGATATCGAGAATGCGCTCCGGTCCGGCGTCAGCCCGGACGATCCGCAAAACATCAAAGTCGCGATCGCCGCGCTGCGTCAGGTCCTGTCCGCGACAAATATCTCGTCGGCGGTCAAGCTTTCGGTGACCCAGGCTATCAATTCCTACGCCACCGATATCGAGCAGTTGGCCCGCACCCGGCTGACCCAGGCCAGCGAAATTTCGAAGATCAGCGAAATCAATGCCTATCTCCTCCCGAATCTTGGCTCACTGGTAAAGTTCTCCGACGAGCTGGCGAGGAACATGACCCAAAAGGCCGACGATTCTCATATATTTTCCCGCCGAATTTTAGCCGGGGGCGGCGCGGCGGTGATGATTGCCCTGATTTTGATCGGCACGATGATGCTCCGCAGTATGGCGACGCCCATCGTCCTTTTGTCGGGCGCCGCCAATCGGATGGCGCGGGGCGAAAACCTCTCCTCCATCCCGGCGCTGGGGAATCGAGACGAAACCGGCGATCTTGCAAACGCCCTGATCTATTTCCGTGAAAACATGTTGCAGGCGGATCGCATCCGCGAAGAACTGGAGAACCACCTTCAACAAGTTGAGAAGAAGACCGAACAGGACGCCGTAGCGCAAGCCGGAGAAACGAACCTGCGGGATGCCGATCAGCAAATTCAGATCGACGAGGATGAAGCGGCGGCCCCAACCGAAGCACCGCCGAAACTGCCTTTGCCCGGCGCACCGAGCCGGGAACTGGTGCCCCTGCCACCGGAACCTGAATCGAAGAGCAAACTCTCCGATGTCAGCCAGTTGGTTTCCGCCAGCAGTCAAAGCGCCTCGGATGCGGCGCGGGACGCCGAACGGGCGGATATCATGGTCACCGGCGTTTCCGAATCCCTTGAGAAAATAGAAGAAATAGAATTGCTGTTGGCCAGCATCTCCGATCAGATGAGCCTGTTGGCGGTACAGACGGCGCTCTCCGACGATGGCGATCCGGATGACCCCGAAAACCTTGTCCTGCTCTCCGAAAAAAGGATGGGCGAGGATGCGCCGCAACGGCCCGTCGGTCAATCGGTTGGCGACCGGATCGAAACGATCCAGTCGGGCACAAAGCGCGCGATCAAGGCGATCCAGCAAATTGGCCGGACCCTGACCGAGGTCAACTCAGTCGCGGTTCAGTTTGCCGCCGAGGCGTCGGACGAGGCGCTCAAAGCCGCGACTGCCCTGCTGCATCAGTCAGAAGATCTGCGGGGGATGCTGGATGATCTTTTAGGCCGGATTAAATCCGACGATCAGGCGGATTCGAAGTAGCCCGGCTGCTCGGTAACTCGTCCTCCTAAAAACGATCAATCCTGCAGGACCCCGACGCCGGGGAGTTCTCGGCCTTCCAGCCATTCCAAAAACGCGCCGCCGGCCATGGACACATAGGAGAACTGTTCTGCTACACCAGCCGCTTCCAGCGCCGCGACCGTGTCACCGCCGCCGGCCACACTTAGAAGACCCTTCTCTTGTGTCAAATGCGCAACTTTCTGCGCCGCGCCGATGGTGCCGGCGTCAAAGGGCTTGATCTCGAAAGCCCCCAGTGGTCCGTTCCACAGGACCGTTTTACAGGTATCCAGGATGTCCCCCAGCCGGGCAATGCTGACCGGTCCTACATCGAGGATCATCATCCCGTCCGGCACAGACTCCACGGTTGTGGTTTCCGCAGGCGCACCCTCCTTAAATTCGGGCGCCATCACCACATCCGTGGGCAGGATAATTTCGCAACCGGCCTCTTTGGCGCGGGCGCGGACATCGGCGACAGTGGAAATCATGTCGTCTTCCACCAAGGATGTGCCGACGGAATATCCATCCGCCAACAAAAACGTATTGGCCATGGCCCCACCGATCACCAGATAGTCCACCTTGGCCGTAAGATTCTCCAGCACCGACAGCTTGGTGGAGATTTTGCTGCCCCCGATGATGGCCGCAGCGGGCCGGGCCGGCGATTCCAGGGCCCCGATCAGCGCGTTGATTTCTTTCTCCATCAACCGGCCGGCGGCGGACGGCAAAAGATTGGCGACACCCTCCACTGAGGCGTGGGCCCGGTGCGCACAGGAAAAGGCATCATCCAGATAGATATCCGCCAATCCGGCCAGATGCTTGGCGAAATCAGCGTCGTTCTGTTCCTCGCCCGGATAAAAGCGCAGGTTCTCGATCATCAGAAGCTCACCCGCCTGAACCTCCGCGGCTGCTTTCCTGACCTCGTCCAAATCGGTCGCGCCGCAAAAGGACACTTTCGCGTTCGGCACATAAGACCGAACCACCGCCGTCAGAGGTTCCAAGGACAAGTCGGCAACCACTTCACCCTTGGGCCGACCCATATGACTGGCGACAACGACGCCGGCGCCCTTGTCGATAAGTTCGGTCAGGGTGCCCGCCGCCTCGCGAATCCGCGCATCGTTGGCAACCGCACCATTTTTCATAGGTACATTAAAGTCTACACGCACCAGCACCCGTTTGCCGGCAACATCCAATTGATCAAGCGTTCGTAAAATTCCCATCAGCCCACAATGTTTCGTTGTTTTCGGTGGCCGAGTCCTAGCCAATGACGGCCCCTATTGCACACAAAAAAAGCGGCCTGACCCGAAGGTCAAGCCGCGAACCGGTAATCCCCAACCGGCGCTCACATGGGGGAAGAGCGGCCCGTTTCGGGATCACCTCTGGGGTAAACTGTTGTCGGAAAGCTGAATGGCGGCCGCGCCCAGGATCGGCCCTTTCGCCGGGTTCTGCAGAAAGACGGCGCATCCTTGCTTATCATGGCCTTTCAACGCCAGCGGCGGCACGGTGAACTTAACGGCTTTGCCGTGCCAGTCGCCGATGTGGCGCAATTCCCGGACCACGTTGAAATTTTTAATCACCCGGCCCCGGTTCTCGCCCCGCTTCACCTTTGTCGTATGCTCCGGGTCAAAAAACGCCAGCCAGACGGAGGCGTCAACGGGATGACTGGATTGGCCGATGGTCACCGTCAACCCACCGGCCTTCGTACGATTTATCCGGATCGGCGTATCCAATCGCTGAGCGGTCTGCTTGATGGCTTGGCGTATGCTTCCGGCGTCAGACCCGGTGGTCTCGATCATGCCATGGACCACCATCTGCGGCGTATAGACGAATGACTTTTTGAAGGCCTGGGCATAGCCGCGCTGGCGTTTGCTATAGGCCTTCTTAGCGTACGGGTCCGCCCAGCCGATATAATCCCAATAGTCGACGTGAAAGGACAGGCCCAAGATGCCCGGTTCCGCGGTCAATTCGCCCAGAAGCGCATCCGCCGGCGGACAGGACGAACAACCCTGTGATGTAAAAAGCTCAATGACCGTCAGGCCCTTGGGTTCTGCATCCGCAGAAACAGGTGTTCCCAGCACCCACCCCCCCAATGCGAGGGCGGCGAACAGGGATAGGGCTTTGTTCCGTAAACTTCTCATACGTCACACTTAGCCCATGCACAGTTCACGGACCAATCAAATGCCGGTGATGGCGTGAAATCAGTCCGGATTACGCCGCTTTCAGGCTGCGCAGCACGTACTGCAGGATACCGCCGTGGCGGAAGTATTCTACTTCGTCCGCCGTATCGATGCGGCAGAGAAGCTTGATATCTTCCGTCGAGCCATCCGCCCGGGTGATCTTGCAGTCCACGTCCATGCGCGGCTGAATACCATCGGCGATGCCGGTGATATCGAACATCTCCGTGCCGTCCAGGTTCAAAGTCTTACGGCTTTGGCCGTCCTTGAACTGCAACGGCAGCACGCCCATCCCCACCAGGTTGGACCGGTGAATCCGCTCGAAGCTCTCGACGATCACCGCTTTGACGCCCAGCAGGTTGGTGCCCTTGGCCGCCCAGTCACGGGACGAACCGGTGCCGTATTCCTTGCCGCCGATGATCACCAGCGGCACGCCGTCTGCGGCATATTTCATCGCCGCGTCATAGATCGGCATCTCTTCACCGCTCGGATGGTGAATGGTCACGCCGCCTTCGGTGCCCGGCGCCATCTCGTTGCGGATACGGATATTGGCGAAGGTGCCGCGCATCATCACTTCGTGGTTGCCGCGCCGCGAGCCGTAGGAGTTGAACTCCGCCTGACGCACCTGACGCTCGTTCAGATAGGTGCCGGCGGGACTGTCCGCCTTGATCGCGCCGGCCGGGGAGATGTGATCGGTGGTGACCGAGTCCCCCAGGATCGCCAGTTCGCGCGCGCCGTTGATGTCGGCGAAATCGCCCGGCTCTTCCTCCATGCCGTCGAAGAAGCTCGGATACTTCACATACGTAGAAGAGTCCTGCCAGCTATAGGTATCGCTGCCGCCGGATTTCTTCTTGATGGCCTGCCACTGATCCGGGCCCTGCCAGACATCGTCGCCATAGCGGCTAGCGAACATTTCCGGCGTCACCGAGCTGCGGATGGCGTCCTGGACTTCCTGGTTGGTGGGCCAGATGTCTTTCAGGTACACCGGGTTGCCCTCATCGTCTTCACCCAGGGGATCATTGTAGAGATCCACCTTCATGGAGCCGGCCAGCGCATAGGCGACGACAAGCGGCGGGGACGCCAGATAGTTGGTTTTGACCTGGGCATGCACCCGGCCTTCGAAGTTCCGGTTGCCGGAGAGAACGGCACACACGGTCAAGTCGCCGTCATCCACCGCGTCCGCGACGGGGCGTGGCAGCGGACCGGAGTTACCGATACACGTGGTGCAGCCATAGCCCACCGTGTTGAAGCCCAGCGTGTCCAGATGATCCTGCAGGCCGGCCTTTTCCAGATAGTCGGTGACCACCTTGGAGCCGGGCGCGAGGGAGGTTTTCACCCACGGTTTGACCTTGAGGCCCTTGGCCACGGCGTTGCGGGCGACCAGACCGGCGCCCAACAGCACCGACGGGTTGGACGTGTTGGTGCAGCTGGTGATCGCCGCGATCACCACGTCGCCGTCTTTGACGTCGTAATCGCCGTCATCGATGTGAACCGGGCCCTTGCCGGCGCCCACGGCCTTGACCGCCTCATCAAACGCCGGGGCGGCTTTGGACAGCGGCACCCGGTCCTGCGGACGCTTCGGTCCGGCCAGGGACGGCTCCACGGTCGAAATATCCAGTTCCAGCGTGTCGGTGAACACCGGGTCCGGGCTGGACGCATCCCGCCACATGCCCTGTTCCTTGGCATAGGCCTCCACGAGGGCGATCCGGTCATCCGCGCGGGAGGTGAATTTCAGATAATTGATGGTTTCCTGATCGATCGGGAAGATGCCACAGGTCGCGCCGTATTCGGGGGCCATGTTGGCCAGCGTCGCCCGGTCGGGCAGGCTCAGGCTGTCGAGGGCCGGTCCATAGAATTCCACGAACTTGCCGACCACGCCCTTGGCGCGCAGCATCTGTACAACGGTGAGCACCAGATCGGTCGCCGTGGTGCCTTCCTTCATCGCGCCCGTCAATTTAAAGCCGATGACTTCGGGGATCAGCATGGAGATGGGCTGGCCGAGCATAGCCGCCTCCGCCTCGATGCCGCCGACGCCCCAGCCCAGGACCGCCAGGCCGTTGACCATGGTGGTGTGGCTGTCGGTGCCGACCAGCGTATCGGGGTAAGCAACGGTCGCGCCGCCCTCTTCCGCCGTCCAGATGGTTTGCGACAGGAATTCCAGGTTCACCTGGTGGCAAATGCCGGTGCCCGGCGGCACCACGCGGAAATTGTCGAAGGAGCTCGCACCCCAGGCCAGGAACTCATAACGCTCATTGTTGCGCTCAAACTCCAAATCCACGTTCGCCTTGAACGCATCGTCATTGCCGAAATGGTCAATCATCACCGAGTGGTCGATGACCAGATCGACCGGGCTCAGCGGATTAATTTTCTGCGGATCGCCGCCTAGCTCCACCATGGCTTCGCGCATGGCCGCCAGATCGACCACCGCCGGCACGCCGGTAAAATCCTGCAGCAGGACCCGGGCCGGGCGGTAAGCGATTTCCCGGTCGGAACGCTTGTCCTTCAGCCACTCGGCGACTGCTTTCACGTCGTCGGTGGTGACCGAAGAGCCATCTTCGTAGCGCAGCAGATTTTCCAGGAGGATTTTCAGAGAGAACGGCAGCTGGGAGACATCGCCCAACCCGGCCTCGGACGCGGCTTTCAGGCTGAAATAATCATAAGACTTACCGCCGACGTTCAAAGAGCGGCGTGTTTTAAGGCTGTCATGGCCGGTGACGGGCATGGGCTTCCTCCATGGGTCTGCAGACAAGGTGAGAATTCTTGATTATGGGGGCATTAGGTACACTGCCCGTGGGTATTTTTAAAGCCAATATAATCACAATTTGGCCCCTTTTTAGACACATTCCCGTGGCGTAATGGATACTGATCAGGCCTCCTGATTAAGAGAGAACCCCTCTCTCTTACCCCCCTATAGGCAGACTGACTGCCAAACTTAACGGCTGGAATGACTCCCCTGACATTCCAGCCGCTTTTTTTTGCCCGCCCATTCAAGTAAGTTCCCGCAACTTCTCAAGGTTTTGAAATCTGCGGGAACCATGACCACACTCAGCGGCACCGGCCTGACCTGCCTTCGGGGCGAACGGATCGTTTTTCGCGATCTGTCGTTCAGCGTGGCCGAAGGAGAGACGCTCTGCCTCCGGGGCTCCAACGGCAGCGGCAAGTCCACATTATTGAGATTGATGGCCGGGCTGCTGAAGCCCATGGCGGGGCAAATCCGCTGGAACCGGGAAAATGTCGCCGACGATTGGGATGAGTATCACGCCCTGATCCATTATGTCGGCCACAAGGACGCCATCAAAACCGCGCTCAGCGTCCGGGAGAATTTGCAGTTCTGGGCCGACATGCGCCAGATCGACGCGGAAAAGCAGAGCATCGACAAAGCGCTGGAGACCTTCGCTATCAGCCACCTGGCCCATTTGCCGGCCCGTTATCTGTCGGCCGGACAGTCCCGGCGGCTCAATCTCGCCCGGCTTACCGCCACGCCCGCGCCCATCTGGCTGCTGGATGAGCCGACGACATCCTTGGATGCGGACTCGGTGGAGGCACTCAAGGCTGCCGTCGCCGCCCACCGGCAGAAAGGCGGGCTGGTGATCATGGCCACCCACGACGCCACACCCGATGATGCGGCGGTGCTGGACGTCAGCCAATTCGCCGATAAGGGGGAGGTCGCATGACCCCCGTCGTCTCCATCATCCAGCGAGATTTGCGCCTGGCGCTCCGTCACGGTTCCGACAGTTTGATGGTGGTGGTGTTCTTTGTCCTGGTGGTCGTGCTGATCCCCTTGGGCGTCGGGCCGGAACAAAACATCCTGGCCCGGATCAGCGCCGGGGTGATCTGGGTGGCGGCGCTGTTGTCGGCCATGCTGTCCATGGACCGGCTGTTTCAGCAGGACTATGAGGACGGCAGTTTGGATTTGCTGGTGCTCTCGCCCACACCCATGGAGTTCCTGGTGCTGGGCAAGGCCGCCGCCCACTGGCTGACCACCGGCTTGCCGCTGATTATTGTGTCGCCCCTGCTGGGCCTGTTCATGAACATGGATGCCAGCGGTTTCGGGGTTCTGCTCTTGGCCCTGGCGCTCGGCACGCCGACCCTCAGTCTGATCGGCGCCATCGGCGCTGCGCTCACATTGGGCGCTCGGCGCAGCGGCGTCTTGGTCTCGCTCCTCGTTTTGCCCCTGTTTATCCCCACCCTCATCTTCGGCGTCAGCGCCGTAGACGCGGCCCTGTTGGACCTGTCCAGCCGGGCGCAGCTTTTGATCCTGGGGGGGATATTCCTGGGCTCGGTGGCGCTCTGTCCGTGGGCGGCGGCAGCGGCTGTCCGCCAAGCGGTTGAGTAGACAGTTGAGCAAGTGGGGGAATAGATTCGTTCGCCGGTGGTTTACCTGATCAAGCGACACTATATAGAGGCTTCTGGAATTCTCCGTCTCATCAGTGTAAAACCCCGCGACACCTGGGATGACGTTTTAAGCAATGCATAGATTTGCCAACCCGACGCGATATCTGAAAATCTGCCTGGCCATCCAACCTTGGGCCATGTGGATCGCGCTTCTGTGCTTGGGCGCGGGGCTGTTCTTTGCGCTCTTTAACTCGCCGCCCGACTATCAGCAGAGCGAGACCGTGCGCATCATGTATGTGCACGTGCCGGCCGCCTGGATGGCGATGTTCTGCTATTCAGTCATGGCGGGCGCCAGCGCCGTTGCGCTGATCTGGCGGCACATGGTCGCCGACATCACCGCCAAGGCCACCGCCCCCATCGGTGCGGCCTTTACGTTGCTGGCCCTGGTGACGGGCTCTCTCTGGGGCAAGCCCATGTGGGGCGCCTGGTGGGTGTGGGACGCGCGGCTGACATCTGTCCTGATCCTGTTCTTTCTGTATCTCGGCTATATTGTGCTGCGCGACGCCTTTGACGATCCGTCCCGGGGCGCACGTTCTGCGGCCATCCTGGCTGTGGTCGGCGCGGTCAATGTGCCGATCATCAAGTTTTCCGTGGATTGGTGGAACACCCTGCATCAACCTGCCAGCGTGGTGAAGATGGACGGCCCGGCCATTCATTCGAGCATGCTGACGCCCTTGTTGTTGATGGCGGTGGGCTACTCGGCGCTGTTCGTCTGGATCATGATCATCCGCATCCGCGCCGAGATGAACGCGACCAAGCTGCGCACCCAACGCATCCGGCAAGCAGAAGCCTAGGCCGGCCGTTATGGAGAACGCTGGAAACTTTTTCGCCATGGGTGGTTACGGAGAATTTATTTGGCCCGCCTTCTTGATTTCTGCCATCGTGCTGATCGGCGTGGCGGTGCAGAGCTACCGCTTCCTCGGCCAAACGGAGCGGGAGCTGAACCAAACTGTTGGCCAGACCAGCGAGACGGAAAATGAAACGGAAGCATAAACGCCTGTCCTTTGTGGTATTGGGATTGCTCGCCCTGGGCGCGGCGGCGGCGCTTGTCCTGACCGCGTTCGAGGACAATATCGTCTTCTTCTTCAGCCCGACCGAGATCGCCGCGAAGGACGTCCGTCCCGATCAGCGGCTCCGGGTCGGCGGGCTGGTGGAAGCCGGCAGCGTGACCAAGGCCGACGGCGGCGCAATCACCAATTTTGTCGTCACCGATCTGACCGCCAAACTGAAAATCAGCTACCGGGGCATCCTGCCGGACCTGTTCCGGGAGGGTCAGGGCATCGTCGCGGAGGGCTATTACAGCAACGGCGTGTTCACCGCGACCGAGGTGCTGGCCAAGCACGACGAGACCTATATGCCTAAGGAAGTCGCGGACGCGCTGCAAAAATCTGGCAAGTGGAAAGGACCCAGCCCGAAGTAAGGCGAGGGATGTTTAAGACATGATTGCTGAAACCGGCCATTTTGCGCTGATCCTGGCGCTCATCGTCGCGATCATCCAGGGAACCCTGCCGCTGGTTGGCGCGCAGGTCAGGAACCAGGCCTGGATGTCCCTGGCGGCGCCGGCCGCGCTGATGCAATTCTTGTTTATCGCGCTCTCCTTCGCCGCGTTGACCTACAGTTTTGTGACCTCGGACTTTTCGTTGAAAGTCGTGGCCAGCAATTCCCACACCTTGAAACCCATGCTTTATAAGATCAGCGGGGTGTGGGGAAACCACGAGGGCTCCATGCTTATGTGGGTGCTGATCCTGGCCATCTATGGCGCGGCCATCGCCGCCTTCGGCAATAACCTGCGGCCCTCGCTCAAAGTCCGTGTTCTGGGTGTGCAGGCCCTGTTGGCGGTCAGCTTTCTGCTGTTCATCCTTTTGACCTCGAACCCGTTCGACCGGCTGCAGCCCGCGCCCATCGACGGCAATGATCTGAACCCGCTGTTGCAGGACCCCGGCCTCGCCTTCCATCCGCCGCTCCTCTATCTGGGCTATGTCGGCTTCTCGATTACATTCTCTTTCGCTGTCGCCGCCCTTCTGGAAGGCCGGGTAGACGCCGCTTGGGCCCGCTGGGTCCGGCCCTGGACCCTGGCCGCCTGGGGCTTTCTGACCGGCGGCATCGTGCTCGGTTCCTGGTGGGCCTATTACGAGCTTGGCTGGGGCGGCTGGTGGTTTTGGGACCCGGTGGAGAACGCCTCGTTCATGCCGTGGCTGGCCGGAACGGCGCTGCTGCACTCGGCCATCGTGTCGGAAAAACGGGACACGCTGAAAAGCTGGACCATCTTCCTGGCGATCATCGCCTTTGCCTTTAGCTTGCTGGGCACCTTCCTGGTGCGCTCCGGCGTTTTGACCAGTGTCCACGCCTTTGCCTCCGATCCGGACCGGGGCGTCTTTATCCTAGCGATCCTGGTGATCAGCATCGGCACGGCGTTTGCGCTTTATGCCTGGCGGGGACCGTCCCTTAAAGGCACGGGACTTTTCCAGCCTGTCTCCCGGGAAGGGGGCTTGCTGCTCAATAACTTCCTGCTGACCGTAGCCGCGTTTTCGGTTCTGCTCGGTACACTTTATCCGCTGTTCGTGGATGTGCTGGAACTGGGCAAGGTCTCCGTCGGCGCGCCCTACTTTAACAGCGTGTTCGTGCCGATGATGATCCCGATGATTTTGGTCATGGGCGTCGCGCCCTTCCTCAGCTGGAAACGGGGCGACGGGACCGGTGCGCTGAACCGGTTGAAGATCGCCGGCGCGATTGCCTTGCTGGGCGGCATTGGCGTCTGGCTCGCCATTGACCGGGCCAGCATTTTTGCCGCCTTCGGCATCGCGCTGGCCATCTGGCTGTTTGCCGCGACCCTGACCGAGCTGGCCGGGCGAATCCACCTGTTTAAAGTACCCGTCTCTGAATCCTGGCGGCGACTGATGCGCCAGCCAAGGGCCAGCTGGGGCATGACCCTGGCCCATGCGGGGATCGCCCTGGGGGTTGCCGGCATGACCGCCTCCAGCGCCTGGCAGGTGGAAAAAGTGCAGGCCATGAAACCCGGCCAATCGGTCGAGGTCAGCGGTTATACGTTCACTTTAATCGACGCGCGGGAGGTCCCGGGACCAAACTATCAGGCCTTGCGCGGTACGTTTGAGGTGAAATCCGGCAGTTCGATTCTCCGTCTTCAGCCGGAAAAGCGGGTCTATACGGTCAGCCGTCAACCGACCACCGAAGCGGCAATCCACCCGACCTTCCTCGGTGACATTTACGCGGTGATCGGCGACCCGGACGGCCAGGGCGGCTATGTCACGCGGCTTTACTTCAACCCGCTGGTGCCCTGGATGTGGGTAGGCGCAATGATCATGGTTTTGGGCGCCGGCATTTCCTTGAGCGACCGCCGCCACCGGGTCGGTGCGCCGTCTCAGCGTAAAGCAACCGGGCAGACGCCTCAGGGCGTTGTGGCGGGCGAGTAATCACGTCCCATGAACCGGCTGACATTTATATTGCCCCTGGTCGTACTCGGCGTGCTCGCCGTTTATTTCATGATGGGGTTGGGCCGCAATCCGCAGGAGCTGCCATCCGTTCTGATCAACACGCCGGTGGCCGAATTCGATTTGCCGGCGATTGACGGCCGGGACAAAGGTTTTGCCAGCAAGGACTTATTGGGCCAGGTCACCTTGGTGAACGTCTTCGGCTCCTGGTGCGTGGCTTGTCTTCAGGAACACCCGTTCCTGATGAAACTGGCGAAGGAAAAGTTGATTCCCATCTACGGCATCGACTGGCGGGAGACAGACCGGCGGGCGGGACCATCATGGCTGCGCCGGTACGGCGATCCCTACACGCTGATCGGCGATGATCCCAAGAGCCGGGGCGCGATCGCCTTTGGGGTGACCGGCGCACCCGAATCGTTCATCATCGATAAACAGGGCACTATCCGCTACAAGCATATCGGCCCGATCACCCAGGAAATCTGGGACGAGACCATTTGGCCGATTGTGCAGGAGCTTCGGAAATCATGAGGTCGCTGTTTATCCTTTTACTGCTGATGCCCTTGGCTTGGACGCCGCCGGCGCTGGCCATCCAGCCGGATGAGATTCTGCCGGATTCCGGTTTGGAGACCCGCGCCCGGCATATCAGTAAAGACCTCCGCTGTGTGGTCTGTCAGAACCAATCCATCGACGATTCGGATGCGCCCCTGGCCCGCGACCTGCGCATCCTGGTGCGGGAACGGCTGGTGGCCGGCGACAGCGATCAGGAAGTCATCGACTATGTGGTGTCGCGCTATGGCGACTTTGTGCTTTTGCGCCCGCCGGTGAAGGGGGTGACCGCCGTTCTCTGGGCCGGGCCGTTGGTGTTTCTCCTGATCGGCTTCATTGGAATCGTCGTTTATTTCCACCGGCAATCGGCCCGCGCGGCGGGAGATGAAACATGAGTCTCTGGATTGCCGCCGGCTTTCTCTCGGTCATCGCCTTATTGGCGCTGATCCTGCCACTGTTGCGGCGGGGAGCGAGCGCCAGCGACGATCACGAGGCCGCCGTCTATGAGGACCAGATCGCCGAGATTGGCCGGGATGTGGAGCGTGGCCTGCTCAGCGAGACCGAGGCCGAAGCGCTGCGAAAGGAAATCACCCGCCGGCTGGAAAAAGTCCGGGGGGAGGCGTCAGGCCCGCAAGGCGCGGGCGCGTTTGGCAATGCAGAGATCGCAGCCCTGATCATCGTCATGATCTTTTTGCCGGCAGGCGCGTTCGGGCTATACGGTTATCTGGGCTCACCGGACAAGCCGGACCTGCCCATGTCGGCCCGGAACATCGCGCCGCCTGAACAAGCGCCTCAGAACCAGGAACTGGCCAAACTTGCGGAGAACCTGGCCGCCAAGATGGCGCAGAATCCGGAACGGCTGGAAGGCTGGATGCTGCTGGGCCGCACCTATATGACCCTGCAGGACTACCCCAAGGCGGCCCGGGCGTTCGGCCGGGCCTTTGGCCTGGGGCCTGAGAAGCCGGATGTGGGCGTTTCGTTCGCCGAGGCGCTATATATGGCGTCGGGCGGCCGCTTTACCGCCGAAGCCGACACAGCCCTGTCCACGTCGGCGCGGGTCTTTCCGGCGGAACCCAAGACCATGTTCTACCAGGGGCTCAGCCTCGCGGAGAAAAACAAATTCGCCGAAGCCATCCAGGTTTGGGTGAATTTGCGCGCGGTCTCGCCGCCCAACGCGCCGTGGCTGCCGTCTCTTCGGGAACGATTGGCGGACGCCGCGCAGAAAAGCGGGATCGACCCGGCGACAGTGAAGCCGACCGTGACGCCCGCCCGGCCTGTCGCCCCGCCGGTCGCATCCGGACCGAACATCCCCGGCCCCACCCGCGAAGACGTGGAGGCCGCCCAGCAAATGACCTCAGAGGATCGTCAAGCCTTCATCCGCTCCATGGTGCAGCGATTGGCGGACCGGTTGGAAGACGAACCCAATGAT
This sequence comes from uncultured Rhodospirillaceae bacterium, assembly GCA_964611435.1. Taxonomy (GTDB): domain Bacteria; phylum Pseudomonadota; class Alphaproteobacteria; order Rhodospirillales; family UBA2165; genus JAYPHU01. The sequence continues at coordinate 28,851 of CAZSXT010000028.1, forward strand.
CTGGCTGGCTGGAAGCGGCTTGCACGGGCTTATCGGGTGCTTGGCGAATCGGCAAAAGCAGAAGCGGCCGAAAAGAGAATCGCTGAACTGGAAAAGAAGGCAAATCCCTGATGGACTGAGGTTTTTCGAGATCATCCATTGCGGGTTATTTGACAAACACGCTTGGAATTCGCGAATACGCACCCTATCTTTTTGAGATTGAAGACTTTCCCCTTGAGGGTTTATGACCGAAGAAACATATAGGCTTGTTACCCGCGCCGATTTTGACGGCGTCGTGGCCGGCGGATTGCTGATCGAGCAGGGCTTGATCGGCGGCGACGTGGTGTTTGTCGAGCCCCGCGAAGTACAGAAGGGTGAGATTGAGATCACGGAGCGGGATATCACCGCAAACCTCCCCTATCAGGAAAGAGCCCATCTTTGTTTCGACCACCATCTGAGTGAAACCGAACGGATTGGCGCGGGGAAAAATAACCACGTCATTGATCCGAATTCTCCGTCCGCGGCGCGGGTGGTTTATGATTTTTACGGCGGCCAGCAGGCCTTCCCCCATATCTCGGAAGAATTGATGGAGGCTGTCGATAAGGCTGATTCTGCCCAGTATACCGAAAGTGAAGTTCTGGCGCCCCAGGGATGGACGCTGCTGAACTTCATCATGGACCCGCGTACCGGCCTGGCGAAGGCCGGGCGCTATTCGGTCAGCAATAACCAGCTCATGAAGGACATGATGCTTTATTGCCGCCGCCATTCCATCGAAGAAATCTTGGCGATTCCCGACGTGGAAGAACGGGTGCACCTGTTCTGGGAGCATGAGGAGTACGCCGAGGAACAGCTCAAGAAATGTTCGTCCATGGCCGGCGATGTGGTCGTCGCCGATTTGCGCGGCGAAGAAAAAATATACGCTTGCAACCGGTTCCTGATCTACGGCCTGTTCCCGAGCGCGCGGGTCTCGATCACCGTACTGCCGGGCGACGATGAGGAAAAAGTGCTATTCGCCGTCGGCCGGTCGATCCTCAACCGGGGTTCCAAGGCGAACATCGGCTCCTTGATGCTGGAACATGGTGGTGCTGGTCACGAAGCCGTCGGCACTTGCCAGGTCGGCGCAATCCGGGCCGATGACGTGTTGATGTCGTTGGTCGAGCGCATCAACGCCGACGGCTAAAGCTCTTTTCCCGAAATCTAGGAGGTGCGGCGGGCGGCGATCAGCCGCTCATAGACGGCCAGCGTTTCCGCCATCTTGTGATCCATCCGCAGATGGGATTCGGCAAACGCCCGAGCCTCTGCCGTGATCCTGGACGTTCCATCCTTGTTGTCAAAGATATCCGACAACGCGTTGGCATAGCCGGCGACGTCCTTGATCTCCACCAGCCAGCCGGTGCGCCCTGGCTCGACGAGTTCCGCCACACCGCCGACCCGGCTGGCGACAATGGGCGTTTGGCCGGCGAAGGCTTGCGGGGCGGTCCGCGACTGAGCCTCCACCGAGATCGAGGTGATGACCTGTGCATCGCAGGCCTGGGTCAGGCGCGCGACATCGTCGCGGTAGCCCGTAAACCGAATCAAGTCGGTCACGCCCAGATCGGCAGCCGTCGCCTCTAGTCCCCGATGATAGTTTTTCTGGGAATTGGTGTCCTCTCCGACGATCAGAGCGGCGACGTCCCGCCCCCGCCGGCGTAGCTCCGCGATTGTCTCGATGAGAATCTCCTGCGCCTTGTCGCCCCGCAGCATGCCGACAACACAAACCATGGGCTGGTCCTCGGGTACGTTGAATTCCCGGCGGACGTCGGTTCGATGGCTTTCTTTGTTCGAGATGTCGAAAAAATCGTCCGCCGCCCATTCTCCGATGACGCTGATTTTGCCGTCGGGCGCGAGGCCTTTGGCAAGCACCTCCTGGCGAATACAGTCGGCGGTCGCGATCACATGGTCGCTGCCATAGCGCCACTGTAGGCGGCGGTGCAGCTTGTTCTTAATGGGTTGAGAGACATGCCGAGTGCGGATCACCGGAATGAGCGACCGGGCAAAAGCGGCGGTCATCACGTCCCGGCTGCCGTGGCAGTCGGCGATGTCGATCCCGGTGTCCCGGATCACCTTGCGCAGTATCAGAATAGACCTTGGGTCGTAATGGCCGCTGAACGGCGTCTCGAACACAGGGATTCCGGCAGCCGATGCGCGGGCCGCAATATCGCTACCGGGCCGGGCCGCCAGAAACGCCTGGTGCCCATGGCTCCGGAGCCAGATCATCTGATCCAACGCCCGGTACTCCTGGCCACCCCAATTGATACTGGATTCTGTATGAAGCACACGCATGGCCGCATCTTAGAACGGGCAGGGGGAAAATCCAGCGGGACTCTTTTTGGTTCACCCTGTGCGTGGACAGGGCCCGGCGGCAAGGCTAAGCTCTTTCCAAAGACAGCGGACAACAACATTCCGCAAGGAACAGGGATTGCTTAGATTTATTCTTCGCCGGCTTTGGGTTTCGATCCTCGTCGCGATCACCGTGTCGGTGATCGGTTTCAGCCTGCTGCGCTTGTCCGGCGATCTCGCCCGGGAACTGGCGGGCGAGGACGCCACCATGCAGGAAATCGCCGAGACCGCCCGGAACTACGGCTTGGACCGTCCGTTTCATATCCAATATTTCGATTGGGCCGGTAAAGCTTTGCAGGGCGATCTGGGCCGATCGCTGTTCACCAACGAGCCGGTGGCGAAACTGATCACGGACCGGATCGGGGTCACTTTCAAGCTCGCCTTTTATGGTCTCGCGCTCAGCCTGGTGATCTCCATTCCCCTAGGGGTCCTGGCCGCGATTCGCCAAAACACCTTTATTGACCGACTATCCTTGGGCTTCGCCGTTTTCGGCCAAGCCATCCCCAATTTCTTTTTTGCCCTCTTGCTGATCCTGTTGTTCGGCGTGCAGCTTCGCTGGCTGCCCATTTCCGGCAACGCGACAGAGTGGCACTTCGTCATGCCGGCAGTCACCTTGGGACTGGGCGTGATGCCTCAGTTCATGCGCCTAACCCGCACCGGTATGCTGGACGTGTTGGATTCGGATTTTATCCGGACGGCGCGCGCCAAGGGGCTGAGCCCGCTGCGGGTTTTGTTCAAACACGCGCTCCGCAACGCCATCCTGCCGGTGGTCTCTCTCTCTGCCGTGGTGCTTGGATTCCTTCTTGGCGGCTCCGTGGTAATGGAAAGCATTTTCGCGCTGAATGGCGTAGGCTCCCTCGCCTTCGAATCTATCCAACGCCAGGATTTTCCCGTGGTGCAGTCGATCCTGGTGATGCTGTCGGTGATCTATATCGTGCTGACCTTCCTGTCCGATGTCATCAATGCGCAGCTTGATCCGCGCATTCGGCTGGGTTGAGGGAGGACCGGAGAGCATGGACGCCCGCCCTCAGGAAACCGACGAGTTCGACGTCCCTGTCCCATCGCCGCCGGAGTTGATGCGACGGCGCGCCAGAAATCATTTGGGGTTTCTGATCGGCGGCGGAATCGTGGCGTTCTTTCTCTTCCTGGCCGTGTTTGCCCCGATCATTACACCGGCCGACCCGTATGAGCAGGAACTAACCAACCGGCTGGCCCCGCCCGTCTGGAACGAGAAAGGCACCTGGACCCATATCTTCGGCACCGATGCATTGGGCAGGGATTACCTGACGCGGGTCATCTATGGCTCGCAGATTTCGCTCATCATTGGTTTCTTCGCGGCGTTCGTGTCCGCCATCGTCGGCTCCACCATCGGCATGATGGGCGGCTATTTCGGCGGCCGGGTCGATGCTTTCGTCATGTACCTGATCAACGCCAAACTGGCGCTGCCGGGCCTTTTGGTGGCTCTATCACTGGTCTCCGTCTTCGGCGGCTCTTTGATCGCGCTGATCCTGATCTTGGCTTTTCTATTCTGGGACCGCTACGCCGTGGTGACCCGAAGCGTCACCCAGCAGATCGTCGCCAACGACTACATCACCGCGGCCCAGGCCGTCGGCGCCAGTAAGACTCGGATCATCTTGACCGAAGTGCTGCCCAATCTGATGAACCACATCATCGTCATCGCCAGTCTGGAGATGGCCGTGGCGATTATTGTCGAGGCCGTTCTCTCGTTTTTGGGCCTTGGTGTGCAGCCGCCGACGCCGTCCTGGGGATTGCTGGTCGCAGAAGGCCGCTCCTATATGTTCTTCAAACCCTATCTGATTGTCATCCCAGGGCTCGCGATATTCTTCCTGGTGATCGCCATCAACATGATGGGTGACGGCATCCGCGACATCACCGCGCCGGAAGGCCGGAATTAGGATCGCCGCGATGACGTCCGCCCAATCCATCCTCACGGTCGAAAACCTCTCCGTCGACATCGATGTGCCGGCGGGCGTGCTACATGCGGTAGACGGGGTGAGTTTGCACGTGGACAAGGGCGAAACCCTGTGCATCGTCGGGGAATCAGGCTGCGGCAAGTCGATCACCTCGCTGGCCATCATGGATCTATTGCCCGGCAAGGCGCGGCTGACCGCCGACCGGCTCGAACTGGAAGGCACTGATTTGCTGTCCCTCAGCGAAAAGCAATATGCGGCGCTCCGGGGCAACCGGATTGGGATGATCTTCCAGGACCCGATGACGTCTCTTAACCCTGTCTACCGGATCGGCGAGCAGTTGGAAGAAGTGTATCTCCAGCACGGCAAGGGTAACCGCAAGGAAGCGCGGGAACGGGCAGCGTATCTGCTGGACAAAGTGGGCATCATCGCGCCAGATGAACGGTTGGCCCAGTATCCGCATCAACTGTCCGGCGGACTACGCCAGCGGATGATGATCGCCATGACCCTGATGTGCGATCCGGCGCTGGTGATCGCCGATGAGCCGACCACGGCGCTGGACGTCACCATGCAGGCGCAGACCCTGTTGCTGCTGAAATCCCTGCAGACGGAATTCCAAATGGGCATGATCCTGATCACCCATGATCTGGGGGTTGTCGCCCGGATGGCGGACCGGGTGATGGTCATGTACGCCGGCCATGTCGTGGAGACCGGCACAGCGGCTGAAGTCTTCGGCCAACCTTTCCATCCCTATACCCAGGGGCTGTTGCAATGCATCCCGGTGCCAGGCCGGACGGCGGCGGCCGGACGGCTGGGCTCTATCAAGGGAATCGTCCCAGCGCTGGTCGGCGATCTGTCGGGCTGTATGTTCCGCAACCGCTGCGACCACGTCATGGACGCCTGCAATTCCGGCGAGGTACCGTTTCACGACATGTCGGAAGGCCGGGGCTATAAATGCCATCTTTCCCAAGCGGAGTGCGCCGCCAACTACGCGTCTCTCCAGCCGGAGGTGGCCGAGTGATGGACGCCATGACCCCCGCACTGGAATGTCGCCATCTGGGCCGCACGTTTCATATCCGCAAAGGCCTGATGTCGGAGAAACAGCCCCTTTACGCTGTCGACGATGTCAGCCTCAAAATCAACCGGGGCGAAGTGCTGGCCGTGGTGGGCGAATCCGGCTGTGGCAAAACTACGCTCGCCAAAATGCTGCTGGGCCTGTTGGAGCCCACCGCGGGTGAGATCATCCTCGACGGCACGCCGATCAACGACGTGCCCATCAAGGACATCGCCCGCAAGGTCCAGCCTGTGTTCCAGGACCCCTATTCCAGTCTGAACCCGCGCAAGACTATTTCGTCCATCATTTCTCTGCCCCTCATCGTGCACGGCATCGGCACGCCGGAAGAACGCATCGCGCGGGTCGAAGAGGTCATGGGTCTGGTGGGTCTGCCGAACCGGCTGTTGTATTCCTATCCCAACCAATTGTCGGGAGGACAGCGCCAGCGGGTCGCCATCGCCCGGGCCCTTGCCATGAAACCGGGCATCATGGTCTGTGACGAGCCGACCTCGGCCCTGGATGTCTCCGTCCAGGCGCACATTATGAACCTGCTACAGGATTTGCGGGAAGAACTGAACCTCACCTATGTCTTCATCAGCCATGATCTGGCGGTGGTGGAACATCTGGCGGACTGGGTGGCGGTGATGTATCTGGGCCGGCTGATCGAATTCGGCCGCGCCGCCGATATCTTCCGGGAACCAAAACATCCCTATACCCAGGCGCTTTTGGAGTCAGTCCTCACCCCCGATCCGGGGAAAGGCCTGCCGGAGATTACCCTCGGCCGGGGCCTGCCCAACCCGCTGGCCCCGCCGGCGGGGTGCCACTTCCATCCGCGCTGCGCCCAAATGATCGACGGCTGCGATCGGGACAAGCCGGAGTTGCGGAACGATGGGGAGCGGTTAACGGCTTGTCATCTTTATAAATGATATAAGACCCCATGAATGACGCCGATATCGATCCGGACGAGTGGGAAATTCAGCTCCAGCCTTTTCTCCATGAACTGGCCACCATGCCCCGCGGTCCGCGTCTGGGACGGGACATCCATGCCGGCTATATCCGGGGCTGCGGACTGAAGTTCGGCAACCTGCGCGATCTCTGCCTGAATGATCCGGTGTTCCGGGACGCTCTGGCGCTGGCCACGACCGAGGCCCCCAACGGCAAAAAACGCACGATCGTCGATCACTACAATCTGATGAATATCTTCGCCATCATGAAGATGAATCTGACCAAGATGGAGCCGGGACATATCGTCGAGTACGGCTCGCTTAGGGGCGGCTCGGCGATCTTCATGGCCTATGCGGCAAGTAAATTGTTGCCGCAAACCCACGTGATTTCCTTCGACACGTTCGAAGGCTTTCCGGAGACCGACACGAGTGTCGACGTATACGGCAAAGGCTCTTTCGAGAAAGTCGATCTGGAGGAACTGCGCGCCTTTGTGGCAAGCATCCCACTCAGTAACCTGATGTTCATCGAGGGCGCGTTCGCCGATACGGTGCCCGGCGCGTTGAACGAAATTCAACGGGTGTCCCTGGCGCATATCGATTGCGACGTCAAAGACGCGGTGGTCTTTACCTATGATGAGACCAAGTCATTTATGATCCCCGGCGGTTACTTTGTTTTCGATGACCCCTTGGTGCCGACCTGCATCGGCGCGTTCGAGGCGGTGGAGGAAACCCTGGTGATCCGCGACGGGCTACACGCGGAACAGATATTCCCTCATATGGTTTACCGGTACCCGCCCCTGGGCTAGAAAGCGCTCTAAGACCTTCGAAAAAGGCCGTGGCAAGGTCGAAACCCTTGGTTATGATCATGTCAAAATAACGCAGCCAAAAGGGAGGAAACCATGATCATTGATTGCCATGCGCATGTCAGCGCGCCGGTGGAGTTGTGGGCCTATAAGGCCAGTCTCGTTTCCCATCGCGGCGCCCACGGTCGCGGCAAGGTCAACGTCACCGACGACCAAATCCGCCACGCCGTGGAAGAGCACAAAGAAGCCTTCCCCCACCCGCATCTGCCGTATATCGACAAGGTGGGCACTAATATGCAGCTCATCTCACCCCGGCCGTTCCAGATGATGCATTCGGAGAAGCCGTCCAAACTGGTGCAGTGGTTCCACGAGGAAACCAACAACATTATTCACCGGGAAATGCAGCTCTATCCGGACCGGTTCATCGGCGTCGCCGGCCTGCCCCAGCCCTGCGGCGAACCCTTGGACATGGCCATCGCCGAGTTGGAACGCTGCGTCAACGAGCTGGGCTTCAAGGGCGCCTTGTTGAACCCTGACCCGTTCGAGAACACCGGCACCCATCCGCCGGCCATGGGCGACAAGTACTGGTATCCGTTATATGAGAAATTCTGTGAACTGGGGGTGCCGGCCCACATTCACGGCACCGGGTCCCGGTCCGAGCGGGAGCCCTATTCCCTGCGCTTCATCAACGAGGAAACCACGGCCGTCTTCGGGCTGATCAATTCCAACGTGTTGAAAGATTTCCCCGATCTGAAAATTGTCGTCTCCCACGGCGGCGGCGCGGTGCCTTATCAGTTGGGCCGGTTCCAGTCGGGCTCCATGCGTCGGCCAGAAGGGGATCAGTTCATCGACGGCATGCATAAGCTTTATTTCGACACGGTGCTCTATACCAAGGACGCGATCGAACTGCTGATCAAAACGGTCGGCGCGGACCGCTGTCTGTTCGGCGCGGAGTGCCCGGGCGTCGGCTCCAAGATCAACCCCAAAACCGGCCGGGAGATGGATGACATCGCGCCCTATTTCAGCGAGATCGACTTCCTCTCCGACGAAGACCGGGAAAACATCCTCTGTAACAACGCCAAGAAAGTCTTCAACCTGGATGTCTGATCATGACTAAACCCCTCGGCATCGGCGCGTCGCCCAAGCGCAAGGAGGACCAACGGCTTTTGATCGGCAAGGGCTGTTACAGCGACGACATCGTGCTGGATGGTCAGGCCTATGCCTATTTCCTACGCTCCCCCCACGCCCATGCCTTGATCAAATCCATTGATACGGCGGCTGCCAAAGCCATGCCGGGCGTGTTGGGGGTCTATACGGCGGCGGACTATGACGGTGTGGGATTGGGCGAACTGCCCCATATCCCGAACCCGGCCGATCTGTTCGATGCGACCAAAGTATCGCTCCACAACCGGGACGGCTCCCCGATCTTCGAGAGCAACTATACGCCTCTCGCCCGGGAAAAAGTCCGCCATGTGGGCGAGGACGTGGCCTGCGTGGTCGCCGAGACCCATGATCAGGCCCGCGATGCCGCCGAAGCCATTGTCGTGGACTATGCGCCCCTGCCCGCTGTCACCGATGTCCGCGACGCCATCCAGGATGGCGCACCGATTTTGTGGGACGGCGCGCCCGGCAACGTGGTCGTCGATATCGAAAAAGGCGATGCCGCCGCCGTCGATGAGCAAATCGCCAAGGCCGCCCACGTGGTCGATGTGGAACTGGTCAATCCCAGGGTCGCCCAGGTCCCGATGGAGCCCCGGTGCTCCGTCGCGTCGTTTGACACCAAGCGCAACCGTCTGACCCTGTATGCGGATTCCCAAGGCGTCTTTGTGTTCAAAATGTGCCTGTCCAAGATTTTCGACATGCCCATGGACAACATTCGCGTCTTCTCCAAGGACGTGGGTGGCGGGTTCGGCACACGGAACTTTATTTACCCGGAACACGCGCTGATCGCGTTTGCGTCCAGGGAACTGGGCCGCCCGGTCAAGTGGACCGCCACCCGGTCCGACTGTCTGGCCAGCGACCTGCAGGGCCGGGATTTCGTAACACGGGGCCGCCTGGCCATGGATGCGGAGGGGAACTTCTTAGCCCTCCGCGTCGATCATCTTTACAACGTGGGAGCGTCCACGGTGTCCTTTGTGCCCTTAAGCAACAGCATGCGTCTGGCGACCGGGTGTTACCGGTTCAAGGCGGGCTATCTGTCGGGAAAGGGCATTGTCACCAACACCGTGCCGACGGGTCCCTATCGCGGGGCGGGCCGGCCGGAGACGTACTTTAATCTGGAGCGGCTGGTGGATATCGCCGCGTACCAGTCGGGCATCGACCGGCTGGAACTCCGACGGCGCAATATGATCACGGCGGACGAACTGCCCTATACCACGGCGCTGGGCATTCCGCTGGACGACGTAGACTTCCCCAAGAACATGGAAGACGCTGTCGCCATGGCCGATATCGACGGCTTCGAGACGCGGCGCGACGACGCCGCCAAACGGGGCAAGCTTCTGGGCCTCGGCATGGCCAATTATTTCGAGACACCCGTGGGCATGCCCAAGGAATGGGCCACGGTGATTGTCGATCCCGCCGGACAAATTCAGGCCCATATCGGCACCGGACCCACCGGCCAGGGACACGAAACCGTGTTTTCCCAGGTCTTGGTGGATCTTCTCGGCGTCGACTACGACCAAGTGAATATGGGCATCGGCGATTCCGACCGGATTGTGGTCGGCGGCGGCTCTCACTCGGTCCGCTCCATGCGCTTGGGCGGCGCGGTGCTCACCTGGGCCTCCGAGGAAGTGATCGAGAAAGGCCGGAACATGGCCGGGCATTTACTGGAGGCATCGGCCAACGACATAGAATTCGCCGACGGCCACTTCCAGGTCACCGGTACGGACAAGCGGATGAGCCTGTTCGAGGTGGCCGCCGCCGCCAAGAACGGCGAGGTGCCGGACGATATGGGCACAACCCTAGACGGAATCGGCTCCATCGACAGCCGCCTGCCCGCCTACCCGGCCGGCTGCGCGATTATCGAAGTGGAGGTGGATCAGGACACCGGCAAAGTGGATATCGTGCGCTATTCCCAGGTGGACGATGTGGGAATCGTGATCAATCCGCAACTTTCCGACGGACAGGTCCATGGCGGCATCGCCCAGGGCGTCGGCCAGGCCATGATGGAGGGGCCGTTGTTTGACCGCGAAACCGGCCAAATCGTCTCCGGTACGTTCATGGACTACGCCATGCCAAGGGCCGACGACTTCCCGACTTTCGTTTCCAAGTTCAACGAAATCCGGTCGCGCAGCAATCCCGTCGGCGCGAAGGGCGCGGGCGAAAGCGGCACGACACCGGCGCCGGCCGCGCTCTCCAACGCCATTGTCCATGCGCTGAGCGGGCTTGGCGTCACTCAATTGGAAATGCCCATCAAAGCCGAGAAGGTCTGGCGGGCGCTGAACGGATAAGAATCATGCGAGCCATCAGAGTTGCCGAGAAGTCGGAGAGTTCCGACGCCCTGAAATTCACCCTGGACGATTTGCCCCCGCCCAAGATTGGCGACGGCGAATGCCTAGTCGAGGTTCATGCCAGCGGGGTGAATCCATCGGACGTAAAGGCGCTCTTGGGCAAGATGCCGTATCTCACCTGGCCGCGTACGCCGGGCCGGGACTACGCCGGCGTGGTAGTCGAGGGGCCATCAGGCCTGATCGGAAAGGAAGTCTGGGGCACGGGCGGCGATCTCGGCATGAAACGGGACGGCTGCCACGGCGAGTTCGTGGTGGTCAGCGCAGACGGCGTGCGGGAGAAGCCGAAGAACGTCGCCATGGAGGGCGCGGGATCGCTGGGCGTTTCCTGGACCTGCGCCTGGCTTGGCATGGTCAAAGGCTCCCGCGTGGCGGCGGGCGAAACGGTCGCCGTGTTCGGCGCCCACGGCAAGGTCGGCGAGGCCAGCGTGCAACTGGCGACGGCCGCCGGGGCCTCCGTCATCACGGTGGAGCGCAGCCGGGACACCTATGACGGCCATGCGACCGGCCCGGTGGATGTGGTCAATGTTTCCAAGGAACCGGATATCCGCCAGGCGCTGATGGACCGGACCGCCGGCCGCGGCGTGGATATCGTCATGAACTCCGTCGGCGATCCTTATTTTGACGTGGCCAACAATTCCCTCGCCAAGGAAGGCCGCCAGATCATCATCTCCACCTTCGTCGAAGAGAACATGATCAACCTCCGCACGTTTTACCGGGGGAACCATATGCTGGTCGGCGTCAGCAACATGGACCACGACCATATTGTCTCCGGTGAGATCCTGGAGGACGTGCGGGCCGGGTTCGAGGCCGGCGATTACGTGCCCTATCCAATCAAGGAAGATCACGTGTTTGGCCTGGAGGACGTGGAAACCGGCTATAAGATGGTGCTGAAGGACCAAACCCGGGACCGGGTTGTCATAAAACCGCAATCATAAAGTCGTAGATAGGCCTGTCTCTTTTCGCCTGCATCACGGTATAAGCACAGCATGACAGTCAAAATTGGCATCAACGGGTTCGGCCGCATGGGGCGTCTTGCGTTTCGAGCTGCTTGGGATTGGCCGGAACTGGAGATCGTCCATATCAACGAGATCAAGGGCGGTCTGGAAACCGCGGCGCACCTGCTGGAATTCGACTCCGTCCATGGGTCCTGGGACCGCTCGCCGGCCGTCGGCGCGGACGGCTTTACGGTGGATGGCGAACACGTTTCCTATTCCAGCCACGATCACCCCAAGGACATTCCGTGGGGGAACCATGGCGTGGATATTGTGATCGAGAGCTCCGGCAAGTTTCTGACCCCGGATGGGCTCTCCCCTCATTTGGAGAATGGCGCCAAGAAAGTCGTGGTGGCCGCGCCGGTCAAAACCGGTGACGTGTTGAACATTGTCGTCGGGGTCAACGATCACCTCTATGACGGTAGCCAGGACATTGTCACCGCCGCGTCCTGCACCACCAACTGCCTGGCCCCGGTTGTCAAAGTGTTCCACGAAAATCTGGGCATCGTCCATGGCAGCATCACCACGGTGCACAATGTGACCAATACGCAAGTAATGGTCGACGCACCCCACAAGGACTTGCGCCGGGCCCGGTCGGGCATGATGTCGTTGATCCCAACCACCACCGGCTCGGCGACAGCAATTGCCCTCATTTATCCGGAGCTTGCCGGCAAGCTGAACGGCCATGCGATCCGGGTCCCGCTGCTGAACGCATCTCTCACAGATTGCGTGTTCGAGGTGGCGAAGGCGACAACCCCGGACGAGATCAACGCCTGGTTCCGGGAGGCGGCCGCGGGTGATCTGAACGGCATTCTCGCCCTCGAAGACCGGCCCCTGGTGTCGCAGGATTTCGTCAACAACCCCCATTCCTCCATCGTCGATGCGCTTTCCACCATGGTGGTCGATGGCACCCACGTAAAAATTTATGCCTGGTATGATAATGAATGGGGCTATGTTAACCGGATGATGGAGCTGGCGAAGAAAGTCGCCGCCTTGCTTTAGGACCCTTCACCTCTGGATCGCCTGATGAACGATCTTCGCAACTACGCCGCCGTGACCGGCGCCTATTGGGGCTTTACCCTCACCGATGGGGCGCTTCGCATGCTGGTGTTGCTGCATTTCCACAGGCTCGGTTTCTCGCCCCTTGATCTGGCGTTTCTGTTCCTGTTGTACGAGGCCATGGGGGCGCTCACCAACTTCATCGGCGGCTGGATCGGCTCCCGCCACGGACTGAAGATCACACTGTTTAGCGGTCTGGGCGTACAAATCTTCGCCCTACTCATGCTCTCGGCGGTGAACCCCGATTGGATGCTGTTGGCCTCGGTCGTCTATGTCATGCTCGCCCAGGCCCTGAGCGGCATCGCCAAGGACTTGACCAAGATGAGCTCCAAGAGCGCGATCAAACTGGTGGTCGCCGACGAAGACCAAGGCTTGCTGTTCAAGTGGGTGGCGATTCTGACCGGCTCCAAAAACGCGCTCAAGGGACTGGGGTTTTTGATGGGCGGGGTGCTGCTGCAGGTCCTGGGTTTCGACTGGGCGCTCTGGTCCATGGCGGGCGGGCTTGTCATCATACTGGTTCTCACTGCTGCGGTCGTGAGGACGGACTTGGGCAAGGCTAAACAGAAGATCACCAAGCGGGATCTGTTTTCCAAGACCCGGGAGATTAATTTCCTGTCGGCGGCGCGGATATTTCTATTTGCCTCCCGCGACGTCTGGTTCGTGGTCGGTGTGCCAGTGTTTCTCTACAGCCAATTCGGCTGGTCCTTCGACGAGGTCGGCGCCCTCATGGCCGCCTGGGTCATCGGCTACGGCATCGTCCAGGCCGCCGTGCCGCGGTTCCTGAAGAACACCAATGACGCCCAGAGTGGCGCGCAAGCCGCCAAACTGTGGGGGATTGTCCTAGCCGTAGTGTCATTCGCGATTGCCCTGGGCGTCTCCCCGGAAATCGCCGCAAAGCTGGGCGGTGACAGTACGGCCGCCACCGTCCTGGTCGGCGGGCTGTTCATCTTCGGCATCGTTTTCGCGGTGAATTCGTCGGTGCACTCTTATCTCATCGTCGCCTACTCGGATCACGACAAGGTGGCGCTCAACGTCGGTTTTTATTACATGGCCAATGCCATCGGCCGGCTGGGCGGCACGCTGCTGTCGGGACTGGTGTTTCAGTTTTTCGGATTGGCGGCATGTCTTTTCGTCTCCGCCGCCCTGGTGGTCCTGGCCGTCATCCTGACCTGGCCCCTGGGCAAGGACACCGTCCTCACCAATCAACCCGCGTGACCCGACCCGCCGTTGCGCTGTATAAACGGCGATCAGGCAATACGAGGCAGACCCATCATGGACATGTTTTGCAGACCGTCGAAAACGGCGATCCCCATCCACGCCGTTTCCAAAGCGGGCTTGAAGAAATGGCTTAGCCGGCAAAGCGCCACCGTAAAGAAGTGGGTCACGTCCTCTGATTTCAAAGCCGATCCGGGCACGCATCTTACCTTGGCTGGAAAAGACGGTGCGCTCGCCGGCGTGGTGCTGGGCGTCAACGCCAATTTCGATATGTGGGATTACGGCGGGCTCGCCAAAACCCTGCCGCCGGGTAAGTACGCCCTGACCGCGGACTTGGGCGCGGAAGAATCGACCCGCGCCGCCATCGCCTTCGGTTTAGGTGTCTATCAGTTCACCCGCTATAAATCAGAGAGCGAGACCATCAAGGTGCAGCTTGCCTGGCCCAAGGATTGTGATCAAGCGGCGGCCCGGCAGACGGTCGAGGCGGCAGCGCTGGTCCGGGATCTTATCAATCATCCGGCTGAGGATATGGGCCCCAGCGAGATGGAGGCGCAATTCAAGGCGCTCGCCAGGAAACACAAAGCAACTGTTTCGGTGATCAAGGGCAACGATCTCCTGAAGAAAAACTATCCGGCGATTCACGCCATCGGGCGCGCCTGCGACGATGCGCCCAGGCTGCTCGATATGCGGTGGGGCCGGCGGACCGATCCCAAGATTACCCTGGTCGGCAAAGGAGTTTGTTTCGATACGGGCGGGCTGGACATCAAAACCGCCGCCGGTATGAAAACCATGAAGAAGGATATGGGGGGCGCAGCCCATGTGCTGGGGGTCGCCCATATGCTAATGGCCGCCAAGGCGCCGATACGCCTCCGGGTCATGATCCCGGCGGTGGAAAACAATATCGACGGCAACGCCATCCGGCCCCTGGACGTGATTAAGACCCGGTCTGGCAAGACGATTGAGATCGGCAACACGGATGCGGAAGGCAGGGTGATCCTGTCGGACGCTCTCTATGAAGCCTCCACCGAGAAGCCCGAGTTCATTCTGGATTTCGCGACGTTGACGGGCGCGGCGCGGGTGGCGCTGGGCACGGAACTACCCGCGTTGTTCTGCTCCGACGATGCCTGGGCGGAGCGGGTGCTGAACGCCGGCAAAATCGAGCAGGATCAACTTTGGCGGATGCCGTTGTGGGCGCCTTACAAAAAACTCATCCGGGGCAAGACCGCCGATATCACCAACGCCCCCGACCAGCCCTTCGGCGGGGCCATCACCGCCGCCCTGTTCCTGCAGGAATTCGTCGGCCAGTCCCCCTGGGGCCATATCGACGTCATGGCCTGGAACCAGGCGCCGCAGCCGGGCCGACCGGAAGGCGGCGAAGCCATGGGCATGCGGGCGGTCGGTCGCGCCATCCAGGACTGGGCCAAATCGGCGTAACAGCGAGGCCCTTGGCATTTAGCCCAAATCGACTTAGAAATGATACGGGTTCGTAACGATTAGCCGGTGACGATGGAAATCAATCCGAATGATGCGCTGGATATGTGGCGCCGGGCGATGGTGGATAGTGTCCGCCGGGAAGCCCCGGACCTGTCCGCCCGCCAGATGGGGCTCCTGCTTTTGGTCTACATGACCGATGGGCCGCATACGGTGCGCGGCTTATCGGAAACCTTGAGAATTTCCAAACCGGCGGTTACCCGCGCCGTCGATCGGCTGGCCAAGCTGGAAATGGTGCGGCGCAAGGAAGATGATCAAGACCGGCGCAGCGTGCTGATACAACGAACGGTCAAGGGCTCCATCTTTCTGCGGGAATTCGGCGAGATTATCGCCAGCGCGGCCGCAAAGCTCCCGTCCTAAGCTGAACACCTATGTGGTGGTGGACACCGCCCCGTGGTTGGGCAATCTGAAACGCGCCAGATAGGTCGGCAGCACCGCCTCCGCAGCCGTGGGCTGGATGCCTAAACTTGACAGTTTGTTTGACCGCTTGCCGACAACATTGTCCGTTTTCAGGAGTTTGACCTGATCCACAGTGAGCAGCGGCTTCGGCAGTAGGCCCAAAAACCAGCCCTCGATCATCAGGACCCAAAACGGTATCGGCAACAGCCAGCGCTTGCGATCGATGGTTTTCAGCAAGAGCTGCATTAACTCTACGCTTGAATAAACGGTCGGGCCGCCAAGTTCGAACGTTCCGCCACGAGCTTCATCATTGTCGATACACGCCACAATCGCATCCGCCACATCGCCAACGTAAACCGGCTGGAACTTGGTACCCCCATCGCCGTAGAGATCGATATGCGCGAGCCCTTTCTCGGAAAACAGACTGATCTTGGGGAACGCCGGGCAGCCGAACACCGGCAGTACCGGCGATAATCGCGCAATGGAAGAAAACAAGTTAAAGAACCCGTCCTCCGGCCCAAAGACAATACTGGGCCGAATGATAACCGCCCCCTTAAAGGCCGCTTTCACGGCTTTCTCGCCAGCCGCTTTCGTGCGGGCATAGAGTGACTCGGAGCCGGCATTCGCCCCGATGGCCGAGATCTGGATCATATTTCGCGCGCCGGCCGCTTTGGCGGCCTTGGCAATCCGTTCCGCGCCGGCGGCATGGACATTCTCGAACGATTGCTTGCCGCTTTCCGCCAATAAACCAACCAAGTTGACCACTGTCTGCGCGCCATTGACCGCATTCGCCACACTTTCGTCCGACTTGATATCGGCTTTCACCAACACCACCTGGCCCACGTCGCCCATGGGCTTCATAAACAGGGCGGCTTCAGTATCCCGGCAAGCCACCCGAACCGTCGCGCCAGCCTTAACCAGCCGGTGGACCAAGTGCCGCCCGATAAATCCCGCGCCGCCGAAGACGGTGATAATCTGCTTTTCCATACGCGCCTCCTCAAACCGGGCTCAGCCCAGGCTCGACCATTTCAGTTCGTCTAAAATAAACCCTCGGAGCGATCTCAACAACATTGGTGTCATCGCCGGAAAGAGAGCGCCATGCCGGACCAAAACAATGTTGACAGCATCCGGGCTGGAAGGGTACCACCTCCCTTCGCCGAAATTCGGTGGACCAAAATCCCGTGCCCAGGTGGCGGAATTGGTAGACGCGCTGGCTTCAGGTGCCAGTGGCCGCAAGGTCGTGGAAGTTCGAGTCTTCTCCTGGGCACCATTTCT
>CAZSXT010000029.1:0-8963 GCA_964611435.1 uncultured Rhodospirillaceae bacterium
CGGTGGTCGATGTCGATCCGACGCCGGAGCCGGAACCCGTTCCCGAGCCTGATCCTGTGCCGCCGGTGGTCGATGTCGATCCGACGCCGGAGCCGGAACCCGTTCCCGAGCCCGACCCTGTGCCGCCAGTGGTCGATGTCGATCCGACGCCGGAGCCGGAACCCGTTCCCGAGCCTGATCCCGTACCGCCGGTGGTCGATGTCGATCCGACGCCCGAACCCGAACCGGATCCTGTTCCCCCGGTCGTCGATGCAAGTCCCGAAGACGACAATATCAACGGCACGCCGGCGCAGGATGTTCTGAATGGCGGCGAAGGTGACGACTTGGTCAAAGGCAAGAACGACGCCGATCTCATACTCGGTGCCGCTGGCGATGACCGTCTGATGGGCAATAACGGCGACGATGTGCTCGATGGTGGTCTCGGCGATGACATCCTCAAGGGCGGCGGCGGCGACGACATTCTGATCGGCGGGCGCGGCGATGACGTGCTAACCGGCGGGAAGGGCAATGATACATTCATCTTTGGCGGCCACAGCGGATCGGATCGCATCACCGACTTCAAGCTGGGTGACATTATCAAGTTTGAAGGCAAGGACATTGACCTCGACAGTATTTCAATCGCTCAGAGCGGTAAGGATACGGTCATCACCATCGGCAACAGAAATACGGAGATCACGCTGGACAGAGTCGATGCCGATGAGCTGAGCAGTTATTCGGTTACTGCGTCGCCTGATGGTGGAGTGGTGATCTCCTTCGACGAGAGCCAGTAAAAGAATTGGGCGGACGCCGGCCGGCGCCCGCCCATTCACTTCAATCTCCGAAAATTAGCCGGTAAAGGCCTGGATGCCCGTCTGAGCACGGCCCAGAATGAGTGCGTGTACGTCGTGGGTGCCCTCATAGGTGTTCACGGTTTCCAGGTTCATCAGGTGGCGGATGATGTGGAACTCGTCCACGATGCCATTGCCGCCGTGCATATCCCGGGACATGCGCGCAATATCCAGCGCCTTACCGGCATTGTTGCGTTTCATCAGCGAGATGTTTTCCGGCGGGCAGCGATCCTCGTCGATCAGCCGGCCCAGCCGCAAGACCGACTGCAGCCCCAACGTAATTTCCGTCTGCATGTCCGCGAGTTTCTTCTGAATGAGCTGGTTGGCGGCCAAAGGCCGGCCGAATTGGGAACGGTCCAACGTATATTGTCGGGCGGCGTGCCAGCAGAACTCCGCCGCACCGAGCGTGCCCCATGCAATACCGTACCTCGCCTTGTTCAGACAGCCGAACGGGCCGCCCAGTCCGGCGATACCCGGGAGCAGATTTTCTTCCGGCACCGGCACCTGATCCATGACGACCTCGCCGGTGACCGAGGTTCGGAGCGAGAACTTGCCTTCGATCTTGGGCGCGCTTAGGCCCTTCATGCCTTTTTCCAGGATGAAGCCCCGGATCACGCCGTCGAGTTTGGCCCAGACCACGAACACATCTGCGACCGGGGAATTGGAAATCCACATTTTATTGCCGGTCAGCAGGTAACCGTCGGAGGTCTTCTCAGCGCGGGTTTTCATGCCGCCCGGATCGGAACCATGGTCAGGTTCGGTGAGGCCGAAGCAGCCGATGATCTCGCCGCTCGCCAGGCGGGGGAGGTACTTTTGCTTCTGTTCCTCGCTGCCATAGGCGTATATCGGGTGCATAACCAGGGACGCCTGCACGCTCAGCATGGACCTGTAGCCTGAATCAGCACGCTCAATCTCACGGGTTACCAGTCCATAGCAAACATGGTTGAGGTCCGCCCCGCCGTATTCTTCGGGGATGGTGGTCGCGAAAAGGCCGAGCTCACCCATTTCATAAAAAATTTCCCGGTCGAAGCTTTCGTTCCGGTGCATTTCCAGCACCCGCGGCATGAGCTTGTCCTGGGCGTAATCCCGAGCGGTATCACGCACTAGACGCTCTTCCTCGCTGAGCTGGTCATCGAAAAAGAACGGGTCATCCCATTGGAATTGAACTTTATCTGCCATGGTCTTCCTCTGCGTGCTGTCAAATTAGTTTAAGTCTAAACTAATCTAGTTTTGGAGGCGGGGCCAGACCCAATTTCCGGCCCGGCGGCAAATTGAAACATGGGCCTATAGATTTGTCACATGATAGATGACAGTCACTTAAAAGGCGGGGCTAGTGGGCGGTCCCTGGCGTGAAGAGTTTTTGGCCTTGTAGTTTAAAATTGCCGATAGCGCTTTGCCCCGCCTCTGAGATCAACCAGTCGATAAACGCTTGGCCTTCCTTCATCTTGATATGGGCGTGTCGGACGGGGTTTACCAAAATCACGCCGTAAGGATTGAACAGTGCAGGGTCGCCCTCGCAGAGGACGGCCAGGCCTTGTTTGTTTTTGAAACTGATCCAGGTGCCCCGATCGGCCAGCGCATAGGCGTCCATGGCCGCTGCCATGTTCAACGTTGCCCCCATACCGGACCCGGTCGAGCGGTACCAGCTTCCCGACGGGGCGGTCGTTATGAGGGCGGAGCGTCTCCATAGACTTTGTTCCCGCTTGTGGGTGCCGCTGTCATCGCCGCGAGATGTGAACGGATGTTGTCCGGCGGCAATCTTATCCATCGCGCCGGATGCGCTCCGGCAGCCTGTGACCCCGGCCGGATCGATCTTGGGGCCGACGATGACGAAGTCGTTGTACATCACCCCATAGCGCTTCACCCCGAATCCCTCGGCGACGAACTTTTCTTCCGATGGGCGATGGTGAACGAACAGCACGTCCGCGTCGCCGTTCTGCGCAATGCGGATGGCTTGGCCGGTGCCGACGGCAACGACGCGCACTTTGATGCCGGTTTTTTCGGTAAATTTGGGCAGCAAATAATCGAACAGGCCGGAATTCGCCGTCGACGTGGTGGAGGCGACCGTGATAAAAGCCTCGGCCTTCGCCTGCCCGACAACGAGGAACGCAAGAAGAAGGGGGCAGAGACCTACGAGCAGACGGCGCATGATGCCGGCTAATTCCTACCCCGCCAATTCGGCGGCGAGGCGTTTGGCGAGTGCGCCGACGACCCGGCGACGGTACCAGGGCGCGACCGTGGTGGTGCGCATGGGCTTGGCCTGCTTGCGGGTGGTCTCCCGAATCCTGTCCAGCTCCGCCTCGCCAAGTTTGCCGCCGATCAGGTCACCCAGGCCGGTGACCACCTGCGGGTAAGGATTCACCCCGGTCAGCGCGATCTTCATATCTTTGACGCTGCCGTCTTTGTCTTTGACCAAGCGCACCGCCGCGCCGGCCAACGGGAAGTCGATGGAACCCCGCACCCGCGCTTTCTCATACCGCGACGGCTGTCCCGCCAGCGCCTTCGGCAGGTGGACCGTGGTCAGCAGCTCGCCCGGCTGCAGGGCCAGGTGATCCATCCCGTCGTTCTTGTAAAGTTCGGCCAGCGGGATGCGGCGCGTGCCGTCCGGGCCTGCCAGCTCAACCTCGGCATCATAGACCAGCATGGTCGGCGCGACGTCGCCGGAGAAGGCGGCGAAACAGCGCTTGCCGCCGGGTGCCACGTGGCAGGTATCGCCGCGTTCCTTTAGGCAGTAATCATTGCTCTGACGCCACCATTCACTTTGGTTGTAGAAAAGGCATCGGGTATCAAGGCAGAGATTGCCGCCCAGTGTGCCGTATTCCTGATGGGTCGGTCCGGCGACGGCGGCGGCTGCCTCTGCCACGGCAGGGTATGTCTTTTGGATCAGCTCGCTCTCGGCGATCTCCCGCAGACTAACGCCCCCGCCGATGTGGAGGCCGTCGTCATCCTCGGTGATCGACTTCATGGAGGCGATGGCGGTCAGATCGACCAGATTCCTCGGCTGTTCGATCCCCCGGCGTACGTTGACCAGCATGTCGGTGCCGCCGGCGACAAACAGCGCTTCGTCGCTCTCGCTTTTGATTTTGACCGCATCGTCCACAGTGCCGGGACGGTGCAGTTGAAAGTTCGGCATGAATTCCATGGGATTACTCTCCGGTTACTCGGCGGCTTCCTTGCCGGCGCTTTCCTGTTTTTCCATCAGTTCCATCAGCTTATCCGGCGTGACCGGCAAATCGATGGGCCGCACGCCGAGGGCATCGGCGACAGCGTTGGTCAGCGCCGGAATAAAACTCGACAAGCTGGTCTCGCCGGCCTCCTTCGCGCCGAACGGCCCGTGAGGGTCATTGCTCTCGATGATGCCGACCTCGATATCCGGGGACTCGACAAACGACGGCACCCGGTAGTCCAGCATGCTGCCGGTGATGCCGAGGCCATTGTGATAGATCGTCTCTTCACTCATGGCTTGGCCCATACCCATCCAGGCGGAGCCTTGGATCTGGCCTTCGACGCTGAGCGGGTTGAGGGCCCGGCCCACATCCTGGGCGGCCCAGACCTTATCCACATGAATTTGCGCCGTGTCGGGATCAACGGTGACTTCGACCACCTGGGCGGAGTAGGCATAGGCCATGCTGCCGCCGATGGCGCCGCCCCGGTATTTTTTGGAACCGTGGGATTCCGGGATCGTGTCGTAATTGCCCTTCACCGTGATAGTGCCGGTGCCTTCCAGCGCGGCCATCACGACGTCGTCGAAGGACAAGCCTTCGTCCTGGCTGGCGGCGCGGTACACCTCGCCCAGGCACTCCACATCTTCCGGTTTGCAGTCGAGCTTTTTGGCCGCCGCCTCAATGAGGACGTTCTTAAGATTGTTCGCGGCATCGATGGCCGCATTGCCGACCATGAAGGTAACCCGGGAGGAATAGGCCCCGTTGTCCTTTGGCGTCAGCTTGCTGTCGCTGGTCAGGGATTGGATGCGGGACATGTCGAGGCCCAGCACTTCCGCCACACATTGGGTGATGACGGTGGTGGAGCCTTGGCCGATTTCCGGTGCGCCGGTCAGCAGCGTAATCGACGCGTCCCAATCGAGCTTCAGGTGCACAGTTGCATGGGGCTCCCCGGTCCAGTTCACCGGCTTGGACGCGCCCGACGGATAGTGGGAAGCGGCGACGCCGATGCCGCGATAGGGGCCCAGCTTGCCTTTCTTGTTTTTCCAGTCGGAGGCTTTCTCCACCCAGTGCAGACATTCCGGTAGGCCATAAGAATTGATCATCAGATCGTTGGCGGTATAGGTCGGCGCCTGCAGCAGGTTTTTGCGGCGGAGATCGATGGGATCCATGCCGAGTTTGTTGGCGATTTCATCCAGCAGCGCCTCGAACCCGTAACGCACATCCACCGTGCCGTGACCTCGCATGGCGCCCGGCGGCGGGGTGTTGGTGAGCACGCGGAGGCCCTTGTAGCGGGCGGCTTCGAAGTCATACATGCCGTAGATGAGGCTGCCCGCGTACAAGATGGTTACGATGCCGTACCCACTGTACCCGCCGCCCCGCTGGATGGCTTTGAAATCAACGGCGGTGATGGTGCCATCGTTCTTCACGCCGATCTTCATGTGGACGTCGGTTTCGGGCCGGCCCCGGTGAGTGATGAAGGTTTCTTCCCGGCTGACCACAAGGCGCACGGTGCCTTTGGCCTTGCGGGCCACCAAGGCGCAGATCAGTTCCACGTTCAGACATTCGGTCCGGCAGCCGAAGCCGCCGCCGATATGCGGCTTGATCATGCGGATGCGGGACTTTTCCATCTTCAACGTTTTGGCCAACATGATGTGGACGTAGAAGGGAACCTGGGTGCTGGCGCGGACGGTCATGTAATCCCGTTCCGCGTCGTATTCGGCGATGGCGGCGTGGGGCTCCGTCTGGACCTGGCAAATTTCCGGACAGTTATAGACCTGCTCCATCACCAGATCGGCGTCTGCCATGCCGGCGTCCACGTCGCCGATTTCGTAATCGACTTCGCGTTCGATATTGCCGGGGCGGTGTTCATGAAGATCAACCGCGCCCTCGGCCATGGCGTCGGCGGATGTGAAATAGGCCGGCAGCTCTTTATACTCGAACTTGATCAACTCGATGGCCTTTTGCGCGGTCTCGACATCGACCGCCGCGACGCAAGCGATAGGTTCGCCGCGATAGCGGACCTTGTCCCTTGCCAGCGGATATTCGAACCGAGCAATAGGCAGTACGCCATAGGTCTCGTCACAGTCATCGCCGGTGACAATGGCGTGGACGCCGGGCAGGGCTTCGGCCTCGGACGTATCGACCTTGATAATCTCCGCATGGGCGACAGGACTCCGAAGGATGCGGCCGACGAGACAGTTGTTGGGGATGAAGTCCGCGGAATAGAGAGCCTTGCCGGAGACCTTTTCGGGCCCGTCAACAAGCGGCTGCGGGACGCCGATGGACTTGGTGGGTTTGATCTCGTTCATGCCGCCAACTCCTTGTTGCTGTTGATTTCCTCGGCGGCCGACTGAACCGCTTCGATAATTTTGACGTAGCCGGTGCATCGGCAAATGTTTGATCCCAAACCCTTCTTGATCTCATCCACCGTGGGGGTGGGGTTATCACGCAACAGGCCTTCGGCAGCCATGATCATACCCGGCGTGCAGAACCCGCATTGGGCGCCCAGCTTTTCGTGGAATCCCCGCTGGATGGCGGAGAGGCGGCCTTGGGTTTCCTGCGCCTCGACCGTTTCGATATCCTTGCCGTCGCACACTGCGGCCAAGGTCAGACACGCATGCTGTGGCTTGCCGTCCACCAATACCGTGCAGCAGCCGCATTCGCCGCCGTCGCAGCCGATCTTGGTGCCCGTCAGACCCAATTCTTCGCGCAAGTAATCGACCAGCAGCATATTGTCCGGAATGAAACTGTTCCGGTCCTGGCCGTTCACCCGGCAGTGCATGGTGGAAAGATGTTTCGTATCACTCATAAGCTGGTTCCTTGGTTGAATTATGTACCTCAGTGCGATTGCGGCGCATCCGGATTGGCGTGGGCCAGCAGGATGAGCTGATCCACTTCGGCAGAAAGTTTGTCGATCTCCGCACCGAGGCGGCTTTCCCAGTCGGCGAACAGAGTTGCGAGTTTCTGCAGGCCTTCCCGCCGCACGTTGCCATAGCCACGCGCCAGAATCGAAAGTTCCGCTGTCCGGCAGGCCAGGTCATAGTCAACGGCGGCCGCTTTTTTAATGGCCTGCATCCAGGCGGTCAGCGCTTCCTGCTCTTCCAAATACTGAGCCGATTTGCGCCGCAGGGGTTTCATCGCCGCCAGAATCTTTAGCAGCATGAACCCAAAGGCGGAGCCGGTCGGGATATGCAGCGCCATGCCGCTGCCCCGCGCCAGCTTCTTGGTGTTGGGCACCAGCCAGCCGAGGGCAGGGGGCAGGATGCCGGCGAATTCGTCCCTCCCGGGCTTGAAATAGTCGGTGAGCTTCAATGGCAAATCGTCGCCGACGCCGAGCTCGCCGCGGATGCGGGCGAGACGGCCCGGCCGGGTTTTCAATTGGGCGACCCGGACCACGTCCTCGAAGCTCATCCACTTGGCGATGCGCTTAGCCGCCTCGAATGTCAGGCGATGGGACGGGTCGTTATCAAGGGCGGCGATCTCGCTCATCCGGTCAAGGTAGAGCTTGGCGTAAGCTGTATCCTGATAATCGATTGACTGAGCGACACCGTGGCCGATGATCTCCCGCACGGCTTCCGGGTACGCGTTGATGGCGTCTGCAAAGTCGGCGGGCGCTTCCTGGTACACCTTGCCCTCTTGAGTAAGGGGCGCCGAGCCGCCGGTCTTGGCCGCTTGTACGCCCAGATCGAAGCCGGCGAGGTTGGACTCTACCGCGACGCCGCTTTGGCGGATGGCGGCTTTGCCGTCTTCTTCCGTCAGCGGCAGGATGCCGCTGCCGACGATGGCGCCGAACATCACCGCATTGATGCGGCTGGCCGTGCCGCCAGAGAGTTCCTTCACGTTCAGCCGGATCAAATCCTTCGACACGTTCTCCAGCATCTCCATCATCGGGTCGGTTTCGATCCGCCCGTCGCCCGCCGGCATTTTTTCGGCCGTCGAATACACCCGTTCCAGCCCGGTGATCACGGTGGTGGTCTCGGTGACAAAGCCGCGCTCCACCGCCCGGCCGGCCTCGGTCGGTTCGAGCGCCGCCATGATGTCCAGATCGCCGGTGGCGGGGAACAGGGTGAACACAGGATCGCCGGCCGGGTTCTTTTCCGGAAAGAGTTCGTAATAATAGGTGGTCGCGCCGGTGCGCTGCGCCACGCCGGGTGTCGAGGTGGCCTGGGCAGGGTAGCCGGCATGTTCCGCCGCTTCCACCAGCCAGTCGGCGAGAACGCCACCGCCCTGGCCGCCCAAGGCGCCCATCAGAACACAAATCGGGCGATCCGCGCTCATGGCTACGACCCTCCCATCATGGACAGAAGGGACCGGTTGAGGCCCGACATCATGCGCCGGATCGCGCCGGGATTCTGTACGGCTTCGGCTTTATAGAAAGACGGACAAAGCTGCGCCGCATGGGCTACCTCGCCGCAGTGCCCGCAGGCGAAGCAGCCTTCGTCTACATGAGCTACCGGGGTTTCCTTCAGCGGGTCGGTAGTTTCTTTCAAGGTGAGGGACGGGCAGCCGTTAAGCCGCATGCAGGAATGATCGCCGGTGCAGACTTCTTCGTCGACGCCGAACTTTTCCTTCAGAACCGTCTTTCCCTCCTTCAGGGCCTTGGCTTTCTCCGGCCGCTCCCGGCGCTGGCGGGCGAGCATGCATTCATTGTTGGAGATAATAACCCGAAGGCCCTTGTCCCGGGCATCCAGCGCCTCGCCGATGACTTTCTTGGATTCTTCCAGGCTGTAGGAGTCCACATATTTGATCCAGTCGACACCGACACCGCGCAGCGCGGATTCGATGGTAACCAGGGACGGCATGCCCTTGGGCGTGGTGCCGGTCGAGGGCAGGCGGTGTTGGCCGGTCGCCGCCGCATAGCCGTTGTCCAGGATGATCAGAACCGAGTCGTATTCATTCCACTTGGCATTCACCACACCGGTGGAAAAGCCGTTGTGCCAGAACCCGCCGTCGCCCATGACCGCGACCCTGG
>CAZSXT010000029.1:9063-44164 GCA_964611435.1 uncultured Rhodospirillaceae bacterium
CCGGTGGAAAAGCCGTTGTGCCAGAACCCGCCGTCGCCCATGACCGCGACCCTGGTCTGGCCCAGGTTCGGGCCGACCGCACCGCCGCTCGCCAGGCTCAAGCCGTAACCCAGGACCGTGTTGCCCACGTTGAACGGGGGGAGGGAGCCGAACAGGTTGCAGCCGATATCCATGGAAATATGAAACTTGCCGCGCTCCTTCATCAGCAGCTTGAGCGCCGCCATGATCGGACGTTCCGGGCAGCCCGTGCAGAACGACGGCGCCCGGGGCGGCATGGGCGCAGAGATATGGGACTGCGCGGCGGCCAGCTCGTTTTGGATGGCAGCCTCGGCGGCGATGGCGGTCTCCTGCATCTCGCCACCGGTCTCGGCGGCCAAATATTTGGCGACACCTTCCCGCACGGTGTTGGACGTGTACTCGCCGGCCATGGGCAACATGTCTTTGCCGTGGATGCGAACATTAATGCCCTTGCGCTGAGCAATCTCGGCGATCTGGGATTCGATGAAGTTCGGGTTGCCTTCCTCGATCACCAGTATGCTGTCTTTGTCCTGCAGGAAGTCTTCGATCTCGTCGGGGATCAGGGGATAAACCAGATTGAGGCACAGCACGGGCACATCCGTGTTGCCGTAGGCATCAGCTGCGCCGAGCCGGCGAAGGGCCCGCTGCATCACCGTATAGGTGCCGCCTTGGGTGATGATGCCGAAGCGGCTGCCGTTGTTGCCGGGGAACAGCTCATTGACCTTGTGCTTGCGGGCGTAGTCCTGCGCGGCCGGCAGCCGATCTTCGAACTTGGCTTTTTCGTGGGCGTAGGACGCCGGCGGCAGCACGATTCGGTTTACGTCATAGATTTGTTCCGGGTAGGGCGTGTTGGCGTTATAGGTCGGGACCTTGTTGTCCTTGGCGGTGAATTTGCCGGTCAGATGGCAAGCGCGGATGCGCATATTGAAGAACACCGGCATCTGGGAGACTTCGGAAATTTCGAAGGACCGTTCGGTCAGTTCCACCATCTTGGCCAGGTTATAGCGGGGATCGATCAGCGGGATGGATGACTTCATGGCGAAGGTGTAAGTCCGCTCCTGCATGATGGAGGAGCCTTCGCCGTAATCGTCGCCGAGAATAATCAGCGAGCCGCCGACCACACCGGTGGAGGCGAGATTGGACAGCGCGTCAGAGGCCACGTTTGTGCCGACCACAGATTTCCAGGTCACCGCGCCCCGGATTGGATAATTGATCGAGGCGCTGAGCAGCGCCGCTGCCCCGGCTTCGGAAGCCGACTGTTCGTAATGAATGCCCATGGGTTTGAGGATTTCTTCGCTGGCGTCGGCCAACACGTCGATCAGGTGCGACATGGGCGCACCCGGATAGCCGCCCACATAGGAGACGCCGGACTGAAGCAGCGCCTTGGTGACTGCCAGAATTCCCTCGCCGTGAAACTCCTCACCGTCGACCAATAGAAGCTTACTAATTTCCTTTTCGAACGACCGTTCGCCGGTCGTTACGATACGCGCCAATGCGGTTCCGCCATCCATGAGAGGTATCCCTGTATCCCTTGTCCGCGGTCACTTTAGGTCAATAATGTTTGGTAGGCGAACAATTCCCGGATCATAGGTGAGTATAGGGACTGGGACAATATGATTTTGGGTGGGTGGGTTTCGTTCGTGTTTGAGGCGTCATCCGTGAACCAATTTGTCACTTTTTTCTGCGTCGCCCCCGAGTTGGACTCAATGACAATTGAGGCCAAGTCTCGGGGGACCATGGGCATAGGTTGCATGGTTCCCCGACAATCGCTTCGCGAGTCGGGGATGACGCAATTCTTGGAAGAGAGAGCGGCGACCTAAAATCCTCTACTCCCCCTCCCCAATTGCGCCAAACGTGCTTTCAGGCTATCCATCTGCGGACAACAATTTTCAGTCGGAGAGAGAGCATGAGCGTCGAAGAATTCCAGTCCCTGATCCAACAGGTCACCTCGGCGATCAAAGGTAAGCCGGTGGCGTCAGACTTGGCGGCGGCGCTTAATGATCAGTTTCCGCCGGACGGCGAGGTGTTCCAAAATATCCGCGCCGCCTGTGACGCCGGCATCAAGGAAGGCTGGCTCTGTGCTCAAGAGCATGGCGGTATCAAATTCGGCCGGGTGATCAAAGACGTGGACGGGTTCAGCGTCGATGTGGTCCTGATGAAGGATATTGTCGGTCCCCACCACCGCCATCCCAAGGGTGAGATCGACATGATCATGCCGACCCAAGGCGACGCCAAATTCGACGGCACGCCGGAAGGCTGGATGGTGTATGGCCCGGACACGGCGCACAAACCGACGGTGACGGGTGGCGAGGCGGTCGTGCTCTACCTGCTGCCGGGCGGCGAAATCGAATTTACAAAAGGCTAAAAGCCCTGCCAGAGCCGGGAAAGAGCAGAGGAATGTTCTCATGATGCTGCCGCCGGGGCCGGAAGACGTTCTTTCAGCATTCCTGATCGTTGCCGGTGTCGCGGTGTTGCTCGCGGGCGGAGGGCTCGTTTGGATAGGGCGTTGGGAAGTCCCGCCTCGCTTTGAAGTAGGTCTGGAAAGGTTGGCGGCTGAGATCGCCGCGACGCATTGGTTTCGGGTTCCTGCGAAGTCCCTAAAAGCACTTGAAATGGGCATCTCCCGATATGTCGATTTCTGGTACACGCAATCCGACAAGAACGTCGTGGTGGGCAGCGCGGTTATGATTATTACGTTCGCCGCCATTCCCATTGCAGTGGTGCTCAATGTGTTGAGAGGCGGTAACCTTTTTCTCCTTTGGGTGCTCATCGGTATCATTGCCGCCATGGCGCTTCTGGCTGTTGTGTCGGAGACCGGCCGGGCGCGGGCGCTGGGGCCCTTAATGTCGGTGGGAATCTATGTTGCGGGATTTATCTTGCTGCCGGGCTACATTTTCGTCTCCCTCACCGATCGGATGTTGAACAGTCCGGCGCTGGAGGCCGCGCTGGGCAGTCTGGTTGTCGCTACGCTGGTTTACCTGATCGCACAGGCCGTATTGGCGGCGTCATCGCCCTATTTGCCAGGGGGCGGACACTTAGGTAAGGCGATCGCGAGACAGTTCCATTTTTTTGCCGGGGCCTCGCCGCTGGCCTACATTCTAGCCTTCAATGCCCCACTGATTTCCGGCGGGGAGGGGGCGCCCTATCTGATCGGGGATTGGCAGACGTTACTTATTTGGGGTGGCCTCCTAGCGATTACCGGATCCCTGTCTCAACAATGGCTAGCAACTGTTCGCCATGCGCTTATCCTTGGACTGATGGGCGTTTTCGCTGTCAATGCCGCAATCCAATTTCTGGCGCTCACGTGGCTGCCGGCTGCCGGTGGAACGGCTGTGTCCTGGCTACTCTACTATCCTTTCGGAGTCTGCGTGATCGTGTGCTTCTTAGGCTATCTGGTGCGGCTGACGGGGCGTAAATCATTGCGCGAAAAGGCACGCCATTCCACCGGGATTTCATTTGCCATTTTGGGCGCGGTCATGATAGTGGGCGGCGCAATCTCGTGGTGACTGGCGGGGATTCCGTCACGGAAAACCTTTTGAATCACTTCCGGCCTTTCGCTATGGTGTAAATTGTATGTAGACCGAACAACTACGTGAGACATAATTTCGCCCTTGTTTGGTCAAATCATAAAGGAATGACCGGGGCGATGTCCCGAACACGGTTCAATTTCGGTAACTAAATCCTTTGATTGGGAGGAACTTATGCATAAACGACTTTTAACGCTAACGGCTGCCGCCACGGTGGCGTTCGCGGCGAACGCGCAGGCTCAGGACACAATTAAGGTTGGGATTGTGACCACCTTGACCACCCCGGCGTCGATCATTGGCAAACAAATGAAAGCCGGTTTTGAGGTCGCTGCGGAGCATCTGGGTCACAAGATGGCCGGTAAGAAACTGGAGCTGATCTTCGAAGACGATGCAATCAAGCCGAATATTGGCAAGCAGAAGACAGAAAAACTGATCAAGAAAGACAAGGTGGATTTCTTGGCGGGTTATATCTGGTCTCACGTGATTGCCGCGTCTGCGCCGGTCGCCTTCCGCGCCAACAAAATAATCGTGAGCGCCAATGCCGGTCACGCCAAGTTCTCCGGCAAGGGCTGTCACAAAAACTTCTTCAACGCCGCCTGGGAAAACAGCCAAACGCCGATGGCGATGGGTGAACTGCTGAACCGCAAAGGCATCAAGACGCTGTACGTGCTGTCCCTGAACTATGCGGCCGGTAAGCAGATGGTGGATGGTGTCGAGCGGACCTTCAAAGGCAAGATCGTCGGCAAGGACCTTGTGCCGCTGAGCCATAAAGACTGGTCCGCGGAACTGGCCAAGGTTAAAGCCGCCAACCCGGATGGTGTGTTTGTTTTCTATCCGGGTAGCTGGGGTCCTGCGTTCTTTACGCAATACGCCCAAGCCGGCATGACCAAGACACCGCTCTTCAACGTGTTTTCCATTGACGGCGCCAATCTGCCGATCTTCCAGTCGCGGAACATGGATCACTTGCTGGGCATGGTGAACACCAGCTACTGGGGCCCCGATCTGGACAATCCCCAGAACAAACGTTTCGTGGCGGACTTCAAGAAGAAGACTAAGCAATACCCGGCGCACTATGCCGCGCAGGCCTATGACGCGCTGATGCTGATCAACGCCGGCGTGAAAGCGGCAGGCGGCAATCACAACGACACCAATAAAGTCCGCGCCGGGATGGAAGCTGCTGACTTCCCATCTCTCCGAGGCAATTTGGTGTTTGGCCGGAATCACTTCCCGATCCAGAACTTCTATGCTCGCGAGGTCGTTAAGGACGCGAATGGCGACTGGGTCCTGTCGGTGAAGGAAACCGTGCTCAAGGATCACGCGCCGGTCAACTCTGGTGAGTGCAAGCTCTAGTTTGAGTTTGTCGATCTAATATAGGCGGCGGGGACGCAGAAGCGTCCCCGTTTCCTTTGATCAGTCGGAATTTATGCATTAAAGAACGGGCGCATGGACTACGCACTTCTCGCCGAACAATTTTTCAACGGGTTCCAACTGGGGATTATCCTGTTCCTGGTGGCCGCCGGCCTGACTCTTGTGTTCGGCATTATGGATTTGGTCAATCTGGCGCACGGCACGCTCTATATGTTCGGCGCGTTCTTTGCGGCCACTTTCAGCATGGTCACCGGCTCGATGTTTTTGGGGATGTTGTTTGCCCTGCCGGTAACGCTTGTCGCCGGGATGCTGATGGAATGGAGTCTGTTGCGCACCCTCTATCAGCGAAATCACCTGGATCAGGTGCAGGTGACTTTCGGACTCATAATATTCTTTAACGAGTTATTCTTGATCGCCTGGGGACCCGAGGGCGCGGCGATCCAGTTGCCCGATTACCTCCAAGGTACGACTCCGCTTTTCGGTGATGTTGTCGTGCCGGACTACCGGTTGGTGATCATCACCAGTGGCTTGTTGGTTGCGCTAGGACTTTACTTCCTGGTGTCGAAAACACGCATCGGCATGTTAATTCGCGCCGGCGCGTCCAACCGTGAAATGGTCGCGGCGTTGGGCGTGAATATCAAGATGCTCTACACCGTGGTGTTCGGCCTCGGTGCGGCGCTCGCCGGGTTCGCCGGCATGATCATTACGCCCATCACCCAAGCGGAGAGCGGCATGGGTGAGGGAATTCTTATCCTGGCGTTCGTGGTCATCGTGATTGGCGGCATCGGTTCCATTCGCGGGGCCTTTATCGCGGCGATCATCACCGGTCTCATCGATACGCTTGGCCGATCATTTATTGATGTTGCGATGCTGGCGGTGATGGACACCGAAGGGGCGGAGACAGCCGGTCCGGCCATCTCGTCTATGTTGATTTATATTATTATGGCGGTGGTGCTGGCGGTTAAGCCGCAGGGCCTGTTCCCGCCGAAGGGCGCGTAGGCTTATGGGGAAAATTCTCAGCCTGATGAAAACGCCGCGAGGCATTTACAACACCATTCTTGTGTTGTTGTGCCTCTCAATGCCTTTCCTCGCGCCGGCGATTGAGCAAGACTTTTACCGGGATGTCATGTTGCGGGCGATGATTTTCGCGATCGCCACAATCAGCCTGAACTTGATCATGGGCTATGGCGGTATGATCAGTTTCGGGCACGCGGTGTATTTAGGCGTGGGCGGATATGCGGTCGGTATTTTGTCCTATCACGGTATTGAAAGCGGCTGGATCCAGTGGTCAGTCGGGATTATCGGCAGCGGGCTTTTGGCTTTGCTCTTTGGCGCAATCTGTCTCAGGACCAAAGGCGTCTATTTCATTATGATCACGCTCGCATTTGCGCAGATGATCTATTTTCTGAGTGTCAGTATCGAGAAGTACGGCAGCGATGACGGGCTGAACATCGACACACGAAGCAATTTCGGCATTGAGGCCTTCGATCTCAATGACCCGATGACCATGTACTACACAGCCTTTGTGCTGCTGATGGCTTGCCTGTATTTCAGTCATCGGATCGTCAATTCCCGGTTTGGCATGGTGATCCGCGGCTCTATGTCCAATGACGACCGGATGGGTTCCATCGGCTACCCGACTTATCCCTATAAGTTAGCTGCGTTTGTTATCGCCGGCATGATGGCCGGATTGTCGGGCATCCTGTCGGCCAATTTCGAATCATTCGTGAGTCCGGACATGATGTTCTGGACGACTTCCGGGGAGATGATTTTCATGGCCGTGCTGGGTGGGCTCGGTACGATCTTCGGACCGTTGGGGGGGACGATGATTTTCCTCATTCTTTCGGAAATGCTGTCCAATATTACCGAGGCATGGCACCTGATATTCGGGCCCTTCCTGATTGTCGTGGTGTTATTTGCCCGCGGCGGCGTGGAAGGGATTATCGGCAAGTTCGAGAAGCGCAATGACTGAGGCGATATTAAAAGTCGATAATCTGGTAAAGAGCTTCGGCGGTCTGGTGGCCACCGATCACTTTAACCTGGAGGTGGAGCAAGGGGAAATCCACGCCATCATCGGCCCCAATGGCGCCGGCAAGACGACTTTGATCAACCAAATCTCCGGCATGATGAAATCCGATGGCGGCAGCATCACGTTCGATGGCCGGGACATCACCCACATGTCTGCGCCCAGCCGCTGCCATACCGGGTTGGTGCGGTCTTTCCAGATCACTTCGATCCTCAAAAATTTCCGGGTGATCGACAACGTGGCTTTGGCGATTCAGGCAAGGCAAGGTCACAGCTTCCGTTTTTGGAAGGCCGCCCAAAAGGATCAGGAACTGCAGGGCGCCGCCCAGGCGGTCCTGGAAGAAATCGGACTGGGAGAGCGCGGCAATGTGTTGGCTGGCAATCTGGCTCATGGCGAACAGCGCCGGCTGGAAATCGCCATGGCGCTGGCGACCTCACCCAAGTTCCTTTTGCTGGACGAGCCCATGGCGGGAATGGATTCCCAGGCATCTGAGGATATGACGACGTATCTCCGGACGCTTAAGGGGAAATACACGATGCTGCTGATTGAGCACGATATGGACGCTGTATTTGCGCTGGCCGACCGGATCACGGTGCTAGTTTATGGACGGGCCATCGCCAGTGGTTCCCCGGATGAAATCCGCAATAACGCGGAAGTCCGTTCCGCTTATTTGGGGGACGACTAATGGCGGAATTCCTGAAAGTCGCGGGTATCGAGAGCTCTTACGGGGAGTCGCAGGTCCTGTTCGGGATGTCCTTGGACATCGGTGAAGGAGAGGTGGTGACGCTCCTGGGCCGGAACGGTATGGGCAAAACCACGACCGTTCGGACCATTATGGGGCAACTCAAGCCCCTCGCCGGTGAGATACATTACCGGGGGCAGGCGATCCATGGCTTGCCGTCCTATCAGGTGGCGCAAGCGGGGCTGGGGCTGGTGCCGGAAGGCCGGCAAATTTTCCCTAATCTCAGCGTCCACGAAAATCTGGTCGCGACCGCCGCCAACCGCAACAACAGCGCCGATCCGTGGACCGCGGACAAGATTTACGAACTTTTTCCCGGCTTGGCCGCCAGGCGTAATAATATGGGTAACCAGCTTTCTGGCGGTGAGCAGCAGATGCTGGCCATTTCCCGGGCGCTGATGACCAATCCGGGTCTGTTGATCCTGGATGAGGCGACAGAGGGCCTGGCGCCATTGATCCGCGCCGAAATCTGGCGGGTGCTGGAACAACTAAAATCCCAAGGGCAGTCTATCCTGGTGATCGACAAGAACATCGACGCGTTGACCCGCATCGCAGAGCGGCACTACATCATCGAAAAGGGTGAAGTGGTGTGGTCGGGTAGTTCGGCCGATCTTAAGGCTGACGAAGAACTTCAGCACCGGTATTTGGGCGTTTAACGGTTTCCAACAGAGGGGCCGTCATCCACGGGCTTGACCCGTGGATCTCTAGCGGCTTCTCCAAGAGGTACGCGGATCACGGCCTATCGGCCGGTCCGCGCATGACGAACTATTGTCTCAACCTGAACCTCTGAATTTTACCCGTTGCCGTCTTGGGCAGATCGTCCACAAAGTTAAACCAACGCGGGTACTTGTACCGCGCCAAGCCAGTCTTACAGTGCTCCAGTAAATCCGCTTCCAGGTCCGAAGACGCGTCGCTGGCATTGTTCAGTACGATAAAGGCTTCCGGCTTAATCAGCTCATCATCGTCGGCGCGGCCGACGACAGCGGCTTCCAGTACGGCGGGGTGCTCGACCAGCTTGTTTTCGATCTCGACCGGTGAACACCAAATGCCGCCGACCTTGAGCATGTCGTCGGAGCGGCCGCAGCAGAAGAAGAAATCATCTTCGTCCCGGTAATAGGTGTCGCCGGTATACATCCAGCCGTCGCGCAGACTCTCCGCCGTTTTTTCCGGATTGCGCCAATAGAGTTTCAAGAGTGAGTCGCCTTTGATCATCAGGCTGCCGGTCTCGCCGGTGGGGACTTCGTTGCCCTCTTCGTCGACGATTTTGGCTTCATAGCCGGGGACAGGCATGCCGCTGGCGCCCTGTTTATAGTTGCCCTCCCGATTAGAGAGGAAGATGTGCAAAATCTCCGTGGTACCGATGCCGTCCAGCAGCGGCAGCTTTGTTTTCTCCGTCCAGCGGGTGTGTAGATCCGGAGGTAGAGCCTCGCCGGCGGAGATGCAGAGCCTGAGGGATGAGAGGTCTGCCGGAATCTCATCCATTGCTTTAAGTTGCGCGGCGTAAAGCGTTGGCACACCGTAATAAATTGTCGGCTTATGGGTCTCGATCACCTCGTGCATGGCCGCTGGTGTGGGCGGGCCGGGGTAGAACACGGCACTGCCGCCGACCCATAGAGGGAAGGTCATGCCGTTGCCGAGGCCATAGGCAAAGAATAACTTGGCGGCCGAAAAATTCACGTCGTCCGCGGTCATATTCAGCGTTTCCACGGCATAGCGCTGGCTGGTGACCACCATATCCTTCTGGGCATGCACCACACCCTTCGGATTGCCGGTGGAGCCCGACGAATAGAGCCAGAAGCAGTCATCATCCGGCGCGGCGGGAGTAGGGGCCAGATCGGCCGAGGCATAGGCCATGTGCTTGGCTAACGTGTCGCCGTCGCCTTCGGTGAGCAACACCACGGCGGGCTTATGTTTGGCCTGTTCGAGGGCCGGATCGACCTCGCCCGCGAATTCGATCGAATAGATGACGCCCTGACATTCCGAATTCTCGATCATGTAGGCGTAGTCTTTGGCGCGGAGCAGAGTGTTCAGCGGCACCGGGATCAGACCGGCTTTGATGGCGCCCCAGAAGGCGTAGAAGAACTCGGGCCCGTCTTTGACCATCATCAGGATACGGTCGCTTTTTTTGAGGCCGAGACCGGTCAGCGCGTTGCCGGCCCGGTTCACCATTTCCGCCAGCGTCGCATAGGTAACCGTCCCGCCGCCATGAACGGTGATGGCGACTTTATCGCCCCGGCCTTCTTCCAGGTGCCGGTCGATAAACGGCACAGCGGCATTGAAACTGTCGGCGAAGGTTAGTTTCGCCGGAGAGACGGACGTGTCTACATGGACGGTGTTTTCCTGCATTTTTGGCCCCCCTATAAGGTCCGGGCCCTGATCCTATCATGAACCAAGGCCCGGTGAATGCTCAATTCACTGCTTAGTGCAGTTTGACGTATTCACACTCAACGTCTTTGCCATGAATGCCTTTGGCCGGCGGTGCAATCCAGTTGGCCATCTTGCCGGGCTCGGTCACCCGCACCATCATGGATTTGACGAGGGCGCGATCCTCTTCGGTCGGCAGCCAATCGCCTTTTTTGGCCTCGAACTCTTCCTTCGAGATTGGCTGGCCGTCCGGCGTCACGTAAGTGTCGCGGAAGGTGCCAATGTTCCGGTGAAAGGCGGTGTGCGGCAGGGTCAGTTCGAAATCGACGCCCATGTCGCGGATGGTTTTGTTCCAGCGGTCGACGCCGCGCTGGCAATCGTCCCGGTAGTCGTTACGCAACCGTTCATTGATTGCGGTCAAGGCCGAGATTTCCTTCATCACCAGCTTGCCGTTTTCAAATTCTGGGACCGGGAACAGGTCGTTCTCGAGAACATGATCGTCTTTGATCTTGGTTTCATTGAACCGGCCTTTGAGCCCCATGGAGTAGAAATTGGCCGCATTGGTCGATTTTTCCTGGCCGAATAGATCCAAACAGATGGAGAAGTGGAAGTTCATCCATTTCTGGATTAGAGGCAACGGTATTGCCCCATACTTATCGACATCTAGCGTATCATGCTTCGCCGCAAGTTCCGCGGATCGCTTTACGGCTCGGCCAACGCCGGTTTCGCCGATAAACATGTGATGCGCTTCTTCGGTCAGCATGAAGCGGCAGGTGCGCGACAGAGGGTCAAAGCCCGATTCCGCCAACGCGCTCAGTTGGAATTTGCCGTCCCGATCCTGGAAGTAGGTAAACATGAAAAAGGACAACCAGTCCTCGGTTTCAACGTTGAACGCTTCCAGAATACGCGGCTTGTCCGCATCGCCGGCATGACGCATCAGCATTTCTTCGGCTTCTTCACGGCCATCGCGGCCGAAATAGGCGTGCAGTAGATACACCATGGCCCACAAGTGCCGGCCTTCCTCCACATTCACCTGGAACAGACCCCGCATGTCGTAGAGCGATGGGCAACTGAGGCTCAAAAGCCGTTGCTGCTCGACCGAAGCGGGCTCCGTATCGCCCTGAGTGACAATCAGGCGGCGCAGCTCGCCCCGATATTCCCCGGGGACGTCTTGCCATGCGGCCTCGCCCTTGTGGATACCGAAATTGACCTTGCGGTCTTCTTCCTGGTCGGCAAGAAAAATACCCCAACGGTAGTCTGGCATCTTCACCATGTCGAAATGGGCCCACCCTTTGGGACTGACATCGACGGCGGTACGCAAAAAGACTTCATGGTTGTGGCTGCCTTCGGGACCAAGGTCTTTCCACCAGTCGAGGAAGGCGGGCTGCCATTTCTCCAGCGCGCGCTGGAGGCGGCGGTCGTCGGCCAAATTAACGTTGTTGGGAATTTTCTGTGAGTAATCGATACTAGTCATGATCTACACCCGCTTTCTGTCATAGTTGGCTTGTTTGCCGGTTCCAAATAATTTCAATGCGCCTTCATCACCAACGGCGTTGGGCCGCTGGAAGATCCAGTTCTGCCAGGCGCTGAGACGGCCGAAGATTTTGGTCTCCAGGGTCTCGGGGCCAACGAAGCGAAGGCTGGCTTCCATGCCGGTCAGCGCATCACCCGAGAAGCTGGCGCGCTCCTCAATGGCGATGCGAACCTCGTCCTCCCAGTCGATATCGTCCGGGATGAAAGTGACCAGGCCCAGCTCATCCGCATCTTCTGCTTCAAGGTCGTTGCCAATTTGCTCCTCCACGGCGGCCAAGGCGTCATCGTCATCGAGATAACGTGTTGCCGCACGGCTGAGACCATTGCACATGGGTAACGGCCCGAAGTTCATACTGGTCAGACGAACGGTCGCCGCCGGCACGTTTGACCCCTCGAAAACGCCTTCCAGCATGTAGGAGCGGTCGGCGGCAAGGACGAGTTCCAGCAGGGTGCCGGTGAAGCAGCTGCCGGGTTCAACCAGGGTGATGATGCTACGAGACGATACATCCAGGCGCTTGAAAGTGCGCTTGAGGTACAGCGTAATTTCCCGCACCAGCCAGTCGTCCGCATTGTCGAGCAACGCCTTATCGGCGGCTTCAACCATGTCGGCGTTGCCGGTTGTTTTGAAAACCCAGGTGGTGATTTCCGTCTCGTTGGTGCGGAGGTGAAGGATCAAATCGTCGAAATCCCGGGCGAAGGCGAGGGGCCAGAATTCGGCGCCGGCTTCATGAATGGCGGCAGCGTCCTGCGGCGGTTCCTTGTCCGGGGCGCTGATGGTGATTTCGGCCATGTAGTTGGAGCGGTCGATGTTCACTGAAATCGTGTTGTAGGTAATGGTGTCGCCATCGACGGTGCGGTCCAACTTGGGCAAATTGATGCCCTTGGCGTCATCAGGCCGCGTAGACTTGGCGGCAAATTCCTTGGCCCGCTCCATGGCCGTGTCCATCAGTTTGGAGCGGGGAACCAGTTCATCCACCAGCTTCCAATCGACGGCGCGCTTGCCCTTGATGCCTTCGGTCAATGTGCAGAAGAAATCCGCCCGGTCCCGGCGTACGTGGCGCTTATCGACCACGCGAGTCAGTCCGCCCGTACCGGGCAGCACTGCCAGTAACGGCACTTCAGGGAGCGACACGGCGGAGGAGCCGTCATCAATCAGCATGATGTAGTCGGCGGCGAGCGCCAATTCGTAACCGCCGCCCGCGGCGGTGCCGTTCACTACACAGATATACTTCTGATCGGAATTGTCGGAGGCGTCTTCCATGCCGTTCCGGGTTTCGTTGGTGAATTTACAGAAGTTCACCTTGTGGGCATGGGTCGACGAGCCGAGCATGGCGATATTTGCACCGGCGCAGAACACCCGGTCCTTGGCCGAGGTAACGATCACGCTTTTGACCTCCGGGTGGGAGAAGCGGAGACGCTGGATCGCGTCGTAAAGTTCAATATCAACACCCAAATCGTAGGAGTTGAGTTTCAGTTCATAGCCTTCGACCAGGCCGCCGTCTTCGGCAACGTCCATGGCAAGTGTGGCCACCGGGCCGTCAAAAGTAACTTTCCAGTGCTTGTATTCGCCGGGGTGAGTGGAAAAATCGATCATCCTGCCTGTTATCCTAACTATTTTTTACTGCGCCAAATTTGAGTTTGGCGCTTGTTCCCGATGGTGTCACGTCTCATCAGAAAATCCGTCCAAATTCGGTTAAATTGTATTTCGGTATCAAATTACCTATTTACATATTTAACGAACCGGCCCATGATGTCAACGTGATTCAGCGTGATCTGATGCTTTTTTGGTAACTGATTGATTTATGGATAAAAAATTGCAGCACGATTCGATCCATGACGCTGCTATCCGGCCTGCGTTGGACGGAGATTTGCACAAAGTTATCGCTTTGGACGCCAGAATCACCGGACTAGAGAAGACAGCTTATTGGACAGAAACCTTTGACCGGTTTGTCGGGAAAGAAGGGCGGTATTTTCTGATCGCCGAAACCGGTGCGGGTGACTTTGCGGGTTTTATCGTGGGCGAGATACGGGCCTGGGAGTTTGGGTCTCAACCCTGCGGATGGATTCTTACTATTTTGGTCAATCCGGAAGTCCAGGGCAGGGGAATCGGCGACCGGCTGTACCAAAAGATTTGTGGATGCCTGAAGGGCGATGGCGTGGATACCATACGCACCATGATTGCCCGGGATGACAACTTGAATATGTCCTTCTTTCGCGCCCAAGGCATGATGGCTGGCCCGTTTATCGAGCTGGAACGGCCGATCGATTGAGGGCCGTGGGATGAAACTGCAAAAAGCGACCATGTTCGGCCTCTACGCGGTTCTGGAACTGGCCCGTGATCCCGAACGGCAATTGTCGGCGACGGACATTGCGGAAAAATACGGTATCTCGTCGAACCATCTGGCCAAGGTGATGCGTGATCTGGGCCGGGCTGGGCTGGTCGAGTCGGTCCGGGGCGCTGGCGGCGGCTATACATTCTCCGGCAATGCGCGGCGGACGACCCTGTTGGATGTCATCACCATCTTCGAGGATATTGGCGGCGAGC
Organism: uncultured Rhodospirillaceae bacterium; assembly: GCA_964611435.1. GTDB lineage: Bacteria > Pseudomonadota > Alphaproteobacteria > Rhodospirillales > UBA2165 > JAYPHU01. The sequence continues at coordinate 23,184 of CAZSXT010000029.1, forward strand.
CCCGGACCCGAGATGGGAACGGCGGGACCGATATCGGCGAGGCGTTGGCCCTGGTGCAGCAGGAAATCGACGATATCGCGACCGCGACCTATGGGTCGATTACGCTGGAAACGCTGCTCAAGACCATGGAATGGCGAAAGGCGCGGGACGCCAAACAGGCTCTCTCGGAGAATTCAGCGGTTTTAGCCTAACCTTCTGTTGCCCGCGCGTCGTACTCATGGAATCATCTCATCCACCAAGATGATCCACGCGTCTTTCAATATTATACGAAAAACAGGCCCGGTGTTTGCCGTCGTCCTGGCGTTGTTGCTGGGCGGTGAGGCGCGGGCGGCGGAACCCTATCGCATAGGCTCTTTTCTGGCGGTGACGGGGCAGGGGTCCTTCCTGGGGGCGCCGGCGCTGGCCACGTTGCGGCTTTATGTAGATTTGTTGAATGCCCAGGGCGGGGTCCTGGGCCGGCCGGTAAAACTGTTGGACTATGATGTCGGCATTGATCCAAAAACAGCGCAAACCGTCGTGCAGCGCCTGATTGACAAGGACAAGGCGGATATCCTGATCGGCGGTTCCACCACCGGGGTGACCATGGCGGTGCTGCCGATTGTCGAGCGTGCCGGCATTCCGTTTATTTCCCTGGCCGAATCGGCGGCGATCATCGATCCGGTCAAAAAATGGGTGTTCAAGACCGCGCCAACGGGCCGGATGGCCTGCGCGCGGATTCTGCAGGACCTCAAGCACCGGGGCTTGCGGAAGTTTGCGGTGCTGTCCGGCGACGGCGGATTCGGCCGGGCCATGCGCAACCACTGTATCGCCCTCGCCGAACCCTTTGGCTTAGAGGTGGTCGAGGACCAAGTCTACAAGTCGCGCACCCGGCGTTATTTCCTGGGGCTCAAGCGCATCTTCGATAACCCGAACGTGCAGGCGGTGGTGAATGTGGGTTTCGGTTCGACCCCGGCGTTCATCACCAAGACCTACCGGCAACTCAAATTCAGGCAGCCGCTCTATCAGTCCCATGGCGCGGCGACCCAGGATTACTTGGACCTGGCCGGCGAGGCGGCGGAAGGGGTGCGTCTGCCGGTGGCGCCCTTGATTCTGTTCAGCAAGCTGGAGGACAATGACCCCGTCCGCCCGGTGCTGGCCTCCTTCCGGCAGTTCTATGCCAAGCGCTGGGGGGTGCAGCCGTCCATCTATGCCGGCTATACCCACGACGCCGTGCAGTTGGTGATCGCCGCGCTTCGCCGCGGGCGCAGTGTGGCGCCGTCGGACGTGCGCAACATGATCGAAAACAGCCGCGATCTGATCAGCACCAGCGGTCCGGTCAAAATGTCCACCACGGATCATATGGGCCTCGGGATCGAGGCCTTTCGGATGGCGGAAATCAGCAGCGGGACGTGGGAACCGCTGGAGTGAGCAGCCCCCTGCCTTTGGCTATTCATTTAGTGTTTCTTTACCGCCCCAGAGGTACACTTTCCCGATGACAACAAAAACAATTGTGGTGGGTGGCGGCGATGTCGCCGAGGTCAAGATCGGCGGCGCCGAAGAGCTTGCCTTTTTGGGCGGTCCCTGCGCGATTGAATCCCGGCCCCACGCCCTTGAGATGGCGGAGCGGATCGGCGAGATTTGCGACCGCGTGGGCCTGCCCTGGGTCTACAAATCCTGCTACGACAAGGACTGCCGCTCATCGGTGAACTCTTTCCACGGCATCGGCATGGAGGAGGGGCTGGATATCCTGGCCGAGGTGCGCAGCACCTATAAGGTGCCCGTGGTGTGCGATTTTTCGGATGCGGATTGGGCCGCGCCGACGGCCAAGGTGGTCGATTTTCTGCAGATACCGGCCTATCTCTGCCGCCAGACCCACATGCTGAAAGCGGCAGGCGAAACCGGCCGGCCGATCCACCTGAAGAAGGGCCAGTTTATGAGCCCGTGGAATATGAAGAACTCGGTCCGCAAAATTGAATCCACCGGTAACGAGCAAATCCTGCTGACCGACCGGGGTACGTTCTTCGGGTACAATATGCTGATCAACGACTATCGCAATTTCCCGATCATGTCGGAAACCGGCTATCCGGTTTGCTTCGACGCCACCCATTCGGTGCAACTGCCGACGTCCATGGGCAATATCTCCGGCGGTCAGCGGGAATATATTCCGCATCTGGTCCGCGCGGCGGCGGGCTGTGGCATCAACGCGTTGTTCATGGAGGTCCACGATAATCCGGACGAGGCCCTGTCCGACGCCAATACCCAACTTGATATTCAATACCTGGAAAATATTCTGGCCCAGGCGAAGGCCATGCACGCAACCCGGCTGGAACTGCTGGCCCAATGGGGAGAGGATCGTGTCCACCTCGACGACTAACCGCACCGTTCAGGATATTCTGCTGCCGCCGTCGGAAATTCCGGCGATGCCGGCCAAGACCTTGATGAAGGAAGCGCTGGAGATGATGACCGCCAAGCGCTTGGGGCTCGCTTGCGTGACCGACGAGGGTGGCAAACTGGTGGCGATCTTCACCGATGGCGATCTGCGCCGGCTATTGTTGCGCTCGCAAAAGCCGCTGTCGGCGTTGTTTGCCGACGACATTATCGATCACGCGCGGACCGAGTTCACGACCGTCGGCCCCGATCTCACGTTACAGGATGCCCTGGACATGCTGCAGGAGCGTGAGATTTTTGACCTGCCCGTGGTGGACGCCGACGGCAAGCTACTGGGCGTAATCCATCTTCATCCGGCGCTGAAGGCGCTGCTGCACTCGTGAGCGTACAAATATGACTGTCCTGGCGATCATACCGGCCCGCTGGGCCTCCACTCGATTTCCCGGCAAAAGCCTGGTGAAACTGAACGGCCGGGAAATGGTCGCGCGCGTTTGGGACCGGGTGATGGAAACCCCTTCGGTCGACGAGGTGGTGGTCGCCACCGACGACGACCGGATTATGGATTTCTGTGCGGGCGACGGCATCAACGCGATCATGACCCGCAACGATCACCCGACCGGCTCTGACCGGATGGCGGAGGTCGCCTCCAAGATGAAGGCCGATATTTACGTCAATGTGCAGGGCGATGAACCCCTGATCGAGCCCGAGAGCATTGAGGCAGTGACCCGGTGTCTGCTGGACGCGCGGGAGCGCGGCATTGAGATCGCCACCGGCTACATCGAGAAAGCCTCCGACGACCAATTGGACGATCCATCGGTCGTGCATCTGGTGCCGGCGCTGGACGGCACGGTGATCACTTTTTCCCGGCTGCCGGTGCCGTACCCGCAAGGGGAGCCCATGACCCGGACGGTGCATGTGGGCCTCTATGCCTTCACTGGCGCCGCGCTGGCCAAGTTTGCCGCCTGGGAACAGGGGCCGGTGGAAAAAGCCGAAAGCATCGAAATTCTCCGCTTCTTGGAGCACGGCGAACGGATCGCCTGCGTGCCGGTGCCGCCAGGGTCAATCGGGGTTGATACGCCGGAAGATGCGGCCCGGGTCGAAGCCATATTGAAGGAGCAGGGATGATGGCCGTACAGAAACTGTCCAAGGCGGAGATGACTCAACGGCTGGCCGGCATCAAATTGTTGTCCCTGGACACCGACGGCGTGCTGACCGACGGCGGGATTTATTTCACCGATTCCGGTGACGAGCTCCGCAAATTTAACGTCAAAGATGGTATGGGCATGAAGCTGGCCCAAGGCGCGGGTGTGGCCCTGGCCATCATCACGGCGAGTTCTACACCGTCCATCGGTCACCGGGGCAATGCGCTTGGTGTCGATTATGTGTATTTGGATGCGCAGGACAAGCTGGGGACCTTAGTCTCCCTCTGCGATCAGATGGGTATCGATCTGGAGCAGGTGGCTCATGTGGGCGACGATGTGAATGATATCCCCGTGTTGGAAGCAGTTGGCTGCCCGATGAGCGTCAACGACGCCATGGCGGCGGCGCAAGATGCCGCCATCTACATCACCGAAAAGAACGGCGGCGATGGCGCGGTCCGGGAAATCTGTGACATGATCTTGTCCGGCAAGCGGATTGGTTAAGTTACATGCCCGTTACCGATCCCATTCGCATTAAGCAGCTTGATCTGGAGCTCAACGGCGGTTGCAATTTCAAGTGCGAGATGTGTCCACAGGCCGAAGGCCGAGAGAAGGATTTTCTCAAGAAACTGCCAGCGCCCGTCCTGGATAAAATCTTGGATGACGCCCTTCAGTACGGGGTTGAGTCCGTATCCCTCCATGGATCAGGGGAGCCGACCCTCAACGCGAACATGCCTGACGCTGTCCGTGCGGTGAAGGAGCGTGGGCTGAAATGTGTCTCGTTTACCAACGGCTACCGGCTGGATGAAAAGCTGTCCGGCAAGCTGATCGAGTCCGGGCTGGATGTGCTGCGCGTTTCTGCGATCGGTTCCGACCGGGAAAGTTATCACCGCTGGATGAGCATGGATGTATTCCAACCGGTCCGCGACAATGTGCGGCGCTTTCGGGAGCTGAGTGCGGAGATGGGCGGCGGCACGGAGATTCATCTCTACCACCTAATCACCGATGTGAATCGCCAAGCGGAAGAGCTCGCGGCTTATCAGTCAAACTGGATCGATTACACCGGCGCGTTCGCCGAAGTGTGGCTGATGCACAATTGGTCGGGAGAATTCGATTCGCCCTATGACCGCCGAAACATGGCCCGTGCGCCGGAAAAACGGTCCTGCGGGCGGCCTTTTTCAGAGTTGCTGCAGGTGCGCGCCGGCGGGTTGGATGGGCACAATGGTGCTGTGGTCGCCTGTTGCATGGTGCTGGGAAAGGACTCCGAGGCCGTACTCGGCCACCTGGACGGCCAGTCCATCGCAGAGGTGGTCGGCGGGGACGCGTACGAGGAACTCCGCGCTGCCCATAGGGAAGGGCGGTTCGATGATATTTCCTATTGCAAGGACTGTGACCAACTTTACGACCTGCCGGAATCGCTAGTTTGGAGCAACATTCCCGGCCGGGCGTATGGCGAATCCAAAATCGTCGGCGGCCTGGATCATCGCAGCTTCGCCGCCGAATAGGTCTGCCGACTAGTCAAACCGGGCCTGAACCTTTTATTCTTTGCCCATGAACGAGCCCGCTACCCCTGACAACACCGAGTTGATCGAGGCTGAACTGCTTGCGCACAAGGTCATTGCCGCGCAGCCCGGCAATCTGGATGCGATTAATAGTCTGGGCATTATCCTTTTGCAGCAAGGCCGCATCGAAGAAGCGGCGGAGGCTTTCCTGGGGGCGCTTTCCATTGATCCGGAGAGGGAAGACGTCGCGCGGAACCTGGTCCGCGCCGCCTCGGCCTGCGCCAAGACGGCGGTTGAGGCCGGCCAGTTCGACGATGCGCTGGCGGCGCTGCAATATGTGATCCGGGTGCTCCCCCGCGAACAGGAAATCCTGTCGCAGATGGCCTTCGTCTTGTCGCAGGCCGGCCGGTTTCACGAGGCGCTGGCCGCCGCGCACAAAGCGATCAACTTGAACAGTGGCTCCGCCCATGCCTATGACGTGCAAGGGCAGGCTCTGATGGGGCTTAACCGGCCGGACGACGCGATCGACAGTTTCAAGCATGCTTTATGGCTGGATCGGGAAAACGTTCCGGCAATTATCAATTTCGGCAGCGCGTTGATGGCGGTGGGGCGGATCGATGACGCGGTGACCTGCTTCGACGAGGCAATCCTTTTGGATCACGCCAATATACAGGCCTATAACAATCTGGGCCTGGCCTATTCGGCCCGGGGTGATTATCTGAGCGCCGAAATGATCCTGCGCCAGGCCGTGGCGATCGCGCCGGACTATGCCGAAGCGCACTTCAACCTAAGCCGGGTGCTGTTGATACAGGGTAACTACCAAGACGGCTGGCGGGAAAATGAATGGCGCTGGAAATGCCGGGAATTTCCCTCGACCTGGCGTAACTTCGACTATCCCATGTGGCAAGGCGAAGAGCTGGCGGGGAAAACCCTCCTGATCTGGAGCGAGCAGGGGATTGGCGACGAGATCATGTTCGCCAATCCTATTCCCGATGTGATGGCGGCCGGCGCCGACGTGGTCATTGAGTGCGGTGAGCGATTGGTTCCGGTGTTTCAGCGGTCATTCGAGAATGCAGTCGTGGTGGCGCGCCAGGACCCGCCGGACACCAGTATTGAGGCGGCGCAGCCTGATTTTCAGACGCCCCTTGCGTCGCTCTGCACCCATTTGCGCAAGAGCCGCGATGACTTTGCCAACATTGAAGGGCGTTATCTGTCGGCTGATCCTGATCTCACGGCCAGGTTGAGAGACAAATACCAAACCTTGGGCGATGGGCCGGTCATCGGCGTCTGTTGGCGGAGCGGTAATCCAACAGCCGGACATGAGCGCAGCGCACCCTTGAAACTGTGGGACAAATTGTTCACCCAAGGTCCATGCACATTCATGTCACTGCAATATGGAGACGTGGCGGATGAATTGGCCGGGGTGCAAGAACGTTTGGGCGTTACCGTACATGATGATCCGGACGTTGATCCCTTCGCCAGCGCGGAAGACTGGTTCGCTCAGGTCGCCACGTGTGATCTCGTAATATCAATCGATAATTCGACAATCCAGGTGTCGGGTTCCCAAGGCATACCAACCTGGACCATGATTAACACGCTGCCTGAATGGCGCTTTGGCGACAATGGGGAAGGTCACGACTGGCACCCGTACCTCCGGGTCTTCCGTCAGGAAACCGCCGGCGATTGGGGGCCGCTATTTGACCGGGTCGCGGAAGAACTCGCCGTCTGGCTAGCACTGAGAAGTGTACTAGCGTAGTGCGCACAATGCTCGGAGGGGCGGTCATCATTAAAAATAACGCTGTGGCGGCGGTGCTGTGGGTTTCTGCATCCATCGCGATATCTACATTTATGTCGGTATTTGCCCGCCAGCTGTCCAGCCGTATCCACGCACTGGAGATAACCTTTTTCGCTATCTTGTTTGGCTTCATTTTTCTTTGGCCAATCATCCTGCGTCACGGGAGCTGGCTGCCGAAATCGGAAGTGGTCAAACTCCATTTTTGCCGATCAATCTGTAATAGCGTTTCCCTGTCGTCCTGGTTCCTGGCGTTGACGCTTTTGCCGTTGGCCGACGCGACGGCGCTCAATCTGCTCTCGCCCCTCTGCGCCAGCCTGGGCGCGGTTTTGTTTTTGGGCGAACGCATGGGGATACGGCGTTGGTCGGCTTTGGCGGTTGGGCTCTTCGGCGCTTTGGTCATCGTCCGGCCAGGGTTCGAGCATATTGGCCTCGGCGTGGGCATGGTTATGTTGACGGTGTTAGGGAGCGCCGGACAACGCATTCTAGGTAAGTCAGTTTCTCGAAGGGACAGCGCCGCGACGTGTGTCTTTTACCTAATGCTGTTCATGATCCCGGTGTCGTTTGTTGGCGCGGTCTTTGTCTGGACCATGCCGGAGCCGACGGACTATTTTTGGCTTATGCTCATCGGCCTCCTCTTGATGCTGGCGCACATTACGTTGATCCGAGGAGTCAGGTTGCTGGATGTCAGCGCCTTGGAGCCGGTCAATTTTCTGCGTCTAGTCTGGGGAGCTTTGCTCGGGTTCCTCTTCTTCGCCGAGATTCCGGATACTTTCACGTGGGTCGGCGGTATCCTGATTATCTCAGGCACATCCTATATCGCATTTCGGGAAGCGCGCCTTCGTTCATCGGCATCTCGACAGAAAGAACATGTGAGTGGCCAGCAAGAGGTGCTTTAAGGGGCGCTCTCTCAGGATTGGTAGTCCTTCACCGGGATGATTTGACCGCGCTCGGCAAGGAAATCGACCAGGGGGCGAACCTCCGGCCTGATGTGCGCCTGTTCAAGATCGACCGGTGGATCCCCGGCATGGTCCGGATAGACATAGGCGTGGGTATTTTCGGGGAAGGTCTGGCCCAGGCCTTCCAATATACCGCCGCTGATTCCGTCGTAGTATTCCTCATGGAAAATTTCGCCGAGCCCCTTTAGGTCGGTGACCAGGGCGACCGGTTCACGTGAATAGCGCGCGAGATATTGGCGGAGCCTGAAATACCGGAAATATTCAGAAATCAGAACGTAATAACCGGCGGCGGAGAGGCGTTCCACCCGCGCCAGGAAGTCTACGGTGTCCACGGATTGGCCATGGTCCAACTGGGCCATGGTGAGTTCCGCAAGCGATAGAATTGCGCCGCCGGCCACCAGATCATCGAACAGTCCTTTCGCGTGGGCGAACCGGTCCACATCTGATTGAGCAACGTCCTGAAACTCGCCGCGCATGACCAGGACACGTTTTTTATAAAACTCATCCGCGGGGATCACCACATGGCCGTCCGGATCAAATAAGACCGCGCGGGTCAAACTGGCTTTCACAAGTTCCAGGGCCATCAGCCGGTTGTCGGTGTTCTCGAAACTGGGGCCGTTGAATTCAACCAGGTCGATCTCCAACCGGCCCCAGCGTAGATTATCAGTGAGGCTGCGCAAAAGTTCGGCCGGCTGGTCGCTCAGCATGTAGGCGCCGTAGATCAGGTTGACGCCCAGAATCCCTAGGGCCTCTTGCTGGTCCAGGTTGGTTTCATCCAACATGCGGACGTGGAGAATAATATTGTCGGGCTCTGCCTTGGGTGAGCGTTGCCATCTTATGCCAAGCCAACCGTGGCACTCGGCTCGTTTGTTAAAGCTTTGCGCGGTGACCGTGTCGGCGAAGGCGAAAAACCGGCTGTCGTCAGGGCGGTGTTCCTCGATACGTTCAACGACCAATTCGAATTCCCGTTCCAACATGCGTTCCAACCGCCCACGAGAGACATAACGGCCATCTGCCGCCGCGCCATAGATTTGATCGCTGAACTGCATGTCATAGGCGGACATGGTCTTGGCGACCGTGCCGGCGGCCGCGCCCGCCTGGAAGAACCAGCGCGCTACTTCCTGGCCCGCACCAATTTCTACGATGGTCCCGTATTTCAACGGGTCCAGGTTTAAGGCGAGGGCTTTTTCAATGGTGCTTGAAATATCTTCAGGCATGGCGGCTCTTTTTCCTCGGGTGGCAGGGTCAAATTTAACAGGCCATCGGCCTAAACCCCAAGGCTAAAGAATATGCTCCGAAGGCGATGGCGAAAGGGTTCTGTGCACACGATAGAACAGGCGTCCGCGGAAACGGAACCCGTTGCCGAATAATTAGTCGCTTTTAAGCCAGCTTTTGCGGAAGCGGTGATTGATTTTCGTGTTCCAACTGGAGTCGGGCCAGGACTTCCATCATTTCCAGCTTGGCGTCTTTGTAGTCCGGGTCATCAAACACATTGTTCATCTCGTCCGGGTCATTCTGCAGATCAAACAGCTCGGCATAGTCTTCATCGTGATAGATCGTCAGCCGCCACTTATCTGTGACCGCAGTCCGGCAGCGCACCGGCTTGTCAAAGCCGAGGATGGTCCGTTGGCCGCCTTCCTCTACCAGGATCGCGTCCCTGACCTTATCCTGTATGCCTGCGGCGATATCCAACAGGCTATGGCCTTGAATGCCGTTGTGGGGTTCAACGCCGGCCCGGTCCAGAATGGTCTGGGCGATGTCCAGGGTACTACCCATTGCAGGGGTCGCGGCAACTTGGTTGGGATTCTTTGGATCGACCCACAAGAATGGCACGTGGATGATGTTGTCGATATGGATCGGGCCCTTGAAGGCCAAGCCGTGCGCGGCCTGGAAGTCGCCGTGATCGGAGGTAAAGATCACTACTGTGTCCTCGGTCAGGCCCAGCTCATCCAGCTTGGCGATGATTTCGCCGACCTTGTCGTCGATCATCGCGATCATGCCGTAGGTCAATGCGATGGATTCCTTGGCTTCCTGCGCGGACATGGCGGCCAGTTCCGGCCCCCAGCGCTGCTCCACGCCGGGGCCACGCTTGCCATGGACCCAGCGGGCGAGCGGATAGCTTGGCAAGCCATCCTTGGGGAAGGACGCCGGCAGAGGCATCTCCGCCGGATCGTACATATCCCAATACTTGCCGGGCGGGGTGAACGGGTGGTGCGGATCGGGGAAAGAGGAAAAAATAAAGAACGGCTGGTCCGAACCGCTGGCGGCATATTCTTCCAGATAAGCCTTGGTCCGTTCCGCGACATAGGTCGTGGAATACAGTTCTTCCGGAACCGCTGTGCGATAGGCTTGCGGCGCGGTGTAGTCGCTTTCCAGCGCGTTCTTCGGGCCGCGCTTGGATTCGATATCCGGGTCCTTCTCCAACTGCCAAAGCAGATGGTGTCCGGTGGTGACATCCGCATGGTCGTTGGCGAACTCCACATGGTCAAAACCGTAGAAAGGCGTCTCCACTTTATTATTGGTGCCGGCGCGCCAGGCTTTCGCCGCTTCCTGATCATAGGGGCCTTCGCCAGAAACGGGCTTGGTCGCTTCCGCCAGATGCGCCGGGGCAGGCGTGTGGCCGTCTTTGACCGGCTTGCGCTTCACCATGGGGTCGTTATCGGTCATGTTTTGCAGATGGCTTTTGCCGATATGCGCCGTCGCGTAGCCGGCTTCCCGCAACAGCTCGACGAAAGTCACTTCCTGGGTGCTGAGGGGGATGCCGTTGTGGCGCACCCGGTGCAGAGACGGCATTCGTCCGGTCATCAGGGTTGCCCGGTTGGGCATGCAGATGGGCGTCGCGCAGAAGAATTTTTCGAACCGGGTGCCGCGCCCGGCGAGTTGATCAAGGTTCGGTGTCTTAACAATCTGGTGGCCGTAGCAGCCCAGGTCGTGTGCCCGCTGCTGGTCGGTGATTAGGAACAGAAAATTCGGTCGCTTCATGGTTTCCCCGGTTCGAACTTATTGATGCTGCAGTATACGGGTATGGAGCCATAAAATCCCGGCGGAGAAAAGTAGGCGGGCGAAAATTGTTCACCCAATGGACTCTTCTGAGGCGCCGGACTCGCACAACCGCCGTTAATCCGATAGACTATAGGCTATCGAATGGAAGACGCGGAATGTCTTCTCGGATGGCATTATCATCTAGACAGGGAGAGACCACATGCTCAAACGAACCTCAATTTTAATGGCAGCGGGCGCAGCGATGGCGTTTGCAGGCGCTGCGCCGGCGACGGCTGGTTTTTATGACGGCAAAGACGTTACCGTCATCGTCAATGCCGGCGCGGGCGGCGGCCTGACCCGGACCGGACGGCTATTCACCACCCACATGAAGAAACACCTGGGTAAAGACACCAACATGGTGATCAAGAACATTGCCGGTGGCGGCGGGGTGAAGGGCATGAATTTCCTGGTCGAGAAGGCCAAGAAGGACGGCCTGACCATCCTCTGGGGGACGCCCAACGCCATGGCCAAACTTCTCGGACTGCCGGGCGTGCGCTATGACCCAAAAACCCTGAACATCATCGGCGCGGGATCGACGACGTATGTGTCTTTGATCCGCGCAGATGTGGGCGGCGGTCTGAAGAACCGTGCCGATCTTCTAAAGCTGAACAAACCGCTGATTATTGGCGGGCGCAGCACCACCGACGGTCTGGGCATCTTCGCCCGTCTGCCTATGGATGTGCTGGGGGTCAAATACCGCTATGTGCCCGGCTACAACGCGCAGCCGAAGCTGAACGCGGCGATGCGGGCCAAGGAAATTCAATCTCTAACCACGGGCCATCCCGGCTATCACGCGTTCTACAAGGACACGATCCTAAAGTCCGGGGAGGCGCTGGCGCTGTATTACCACTCGCCGATGAATGCGTCGGGTGAGCCGGCGCGTCTGCCGCTCTATGACGCGGCGATCAAGAATTTCTTGGATTTCTACAAAGAAGCCCACGGCGGGAAGGAACCCAGCGGCCAAATGTGGGAAGCCTATAAGTGGTTCGCCACTTATGCGGTCCATCCGTTCGGCATATATGCGCCTCCGGGTGTGGACGCCGCCAAGGTCGGAGAGCTGCGCACCGCGTTCGCCAATACGGTCAAGGATCCGGCGTTTGTTGCGGCCTATTCCAAGCGTCTGCGGGCCAAGCCGAACTTCCTGATCGGCAAGGACGCCGAATATCTGGTGAAGAACTACGACAATATTTCGGCGGACGGCAAGGCTGGGCTGAAAAAGCTCACCGCCCGTAAGAAAAAGTAATCGGGCCGAAGACCTGATGAATTTTGTGTCGGGGCGCGGCCATCTTCGCGCCCCGATACGTTTCCCACTTTGCGTAATTTGTCCTGATGTTTGACGCCCTCATCGAAGGTCTGATTCTGGTCTTTCAGTGGCCGACCATCGGCTTTCTGTTCTTTGGCGTGCTGATCGGCATGTGGATCGGCGCCGTGCCTGGCCTGGGCGGGGTGATCGGGCTGATCCTGTTGCTGCCGTTCACCTTTGATATGGAGCCGGTGAACGCGTTCGCCTTGCTGTTGGGCATGTTCGCTGTGACCTCGACCAGTGACACCATTGCCTCTGTCATGTTGGGGATACCCGGCACAGCGGCGTCCCAGGCCACCATCCTGGATGGCTATCCGTTGGCGCAAAAAGGGCAGGCGGCCCGGGCCTTCGGCGCGGCGTTCACGGTGTCCGCGTTCGGCGGCGTGTTCGGCGCCATTGTGCTCGCGGTTTCTCTGCCGATCATCCTGCCGATTATCACTAATTTCGCCTCCCCGGAACTGTTCATGCTGGGTGTCTTGGGTCTGACCATGGTCGGTGCGCTCAGCGGGGGCTCTATGCTCAAAGGGCTGACTGTCGCTCTATTCGGCATTTTGCTTTCAACGATTGGATACGCAGATTCTGATCCGATTCCCCGCTATTTCTTCGGTACTGATTATCTGTTGGACAGGCTGCCACTGATCCCGGTGGTGCTCGGCTTGTTCGCCATTCCTGAGCTGATGGAGCTGGCGATCCGCAATGTCTCCATTTCCCGCGTGCCGAAAGAGCAGGGAGAGGGCGGTGGCATGATGGAGGGTGTGCGCGATGCCTTCCGCCACTGGTGGTTGGTCACCCGGTGCGCCGCGCTCGGCACCTACATCGGCATGTTGCCGGGGCTGGGCGCGGCGATTGTCGATTGGGTCGCTTATGGCCATGCGGTGCAAAGCGCCAAGGACAAATCCAAGTTCGGCAGCGGCGATATTCGCGGCGTGATCGCGCCGGAAGCCGCCAACAACGCGACCCGCGGCGGCTCTCTCTTGCCGACGGTGGCGTTCGGCATCCCCGGCAGTCTGGGCACGGCCATTCTGTTGAGCGTTTTGTTGATCGTCGGGTTGAAACCGGGTCCCGACATGCTGACCACCGAGCTGCACATTACCTTCTCCATGGTTTGGACTCTGGTGATCGCCAATATCGCGGCGGCCGGCCTTTTGATGATGTGGAGCCGTCAGGTCGCCAAGGTAGCCTTCATTCCGGGGCATCTGGTGGTTCCCGGAGTCATCGTCTTTGTTTTCATGGGTGCTTGGCTGGCGGGCGTCGCGCTCGGTGACTGGATCAGCCTTCTCGTCATGGGCGTCATCGGCTTTGTAATGAAGCGAGGCGGCTGGCCACGCCCGCCATTGATCCTGGCGATGATTCTGGGCGGGATCATGGAAACCCGGTTCCTGATTAGCAATGTGGCCAACGACGGCTATGGTTGGATTACCCGGCCCATCGTGCTGATCATCTTGTTCCTCATCCTGCTGACCATCGGCATCGCCATCCGGAGCTATTTCCGGGACAAGGAAACCCTGAGCCAGTCCGAAGGAGAGGGGAGTGAGCGCAACCCACTTTTATCTTTGCCGTTCTCCGTTCTGCTGTGTGTGATCTTCGCTGGCGCCGCCATGCAGGCGACGGACTGGCCGCAGGAGGTGCAGCAGTTCCCGATCATGGCGTCGGCACCCGGTTTCGTGATGGCTCTGGCGATTGTGTTGATGGACTTCCGCGCGGCGCAGGGTGCGGTAGCCGAGAACGGCTCTTTCGGCAACGCCTGGGCGGCAGCTGCGGAGCAGGCGGTGCTGCCCCGCGCGCTGAGCTTCCTGGGGTATATTCTCCTGCTGGTGGCGTTCATGCCGGTGATCGGCCAGAAATTGGTGCTGCCGATCTTCGTATATCTCTATCTCCGCCGTTGGGGCGGGTATAGCTGGAAGATTTGCCTGGGCTATGCTTTGGGAAGCTGGTTGCTGCTGGTGGGCTTTTACGACCGGATCATGAGTCTGCAATGGTATCCGTCGTTACTGTACTACGGTGCGCCGGATGAGTGGCCGAGCTGGCTGCCAAGCTGGTTGTTCCTTTAATCTGGTTCCGGAGGAGACACCTATGAACGCCGATACGCTGCCCCCGTTTCATATTGATGTTTGTAAGCCCGATCAGCGGGAACCGGGGATGATGATGTTCAATGTGCGTCCCGGCGGCGTGGCGGAGCATTCGGGCAATGTGGGCTGGTTCTTAGGGGTGAACCAAGCGGGCGAGATCGCCCTTGATCTCACATTCGACTCGCCGACACAGGATTCCAGGCTGCTGCCCAACGGCAATATCCTGATCTCCCTGACGGCTGCGGGCCTGATCATGGAGGTGCAGCCTGACGGATCGTTGGTGCGCCAATGGCACATTGCCGGCAAGTGGACGGCCAAAACGCCGCCAGATGGCAGTATCGAGATTGATGCTCTTCTGACTCATCATACGATCAACACGTTTTCCAACGGTAATTTAATGCTGTTGACCGCCGAGATGCGGGAACTGGACGACTGGCCCCAGGCCGACGACGATCCGAACGCGCCCCGCGGCAAATCCAAGGTGATCGGCGACGTGGTGTTGGAGGTCGCACCGGACGGGCAGATCGTCAATCGGATAAAAATATTCGACATCCTGGACTCGACGCGGCTCTGCTACGGTAGTTGCGCCGGGTATTGGCGGCCACGGGGGTTCGATGACAGTTTTGACTGGTGCCATGCGAACTCCGCCATCCACGACACGCGCGATGACTCGATCATCATGTCGTTTCGCACCCAGGACTGCCTGATCAAGATCGACCGGCACAGCGGGGAGCTGAAATGGATCCTGGGTGATTCCGGCAACTGGAAAGAGCCCTGGGCAAGCAAGCTGTTAAAGCCGGATGCCTCCGTCGCCTGGCAGTATCATCAGCACGACTGTTCCATCACGCCGGACGGAAACCTGCTGTGCTTTGACAACGGCAACTGCCGCGCCGTGCCGTTCAAGGCAAAAATGCCCGACGACCAGTGCTACAGCCGTGCCGTCGAGTTTGATATTGATGAAAAAGCGATGACCGTCCGCCAGGTCTGGTCTTACGGCGGGCCCGGCCAGGACATGACCTACGCCTGCTATCAGGGCGGCGCCTACCGGCTGCCGCAGACCGGCAACACATTCATCACCTATGGCGGCGTGTGTACGATCGACGGAAAGCCGACGTCATCCAATTTGGACTCCTTTGTGCGCGGTCGTCTGGTGGAGGTGACTCCGGCGGGCGAAGTTGTCTTCGATATGTGGATCGACAACGACGAGGCATCGGGCGGCAGCCCGCTCTCCGTCTTCCGCTCGGAGTTCGTGCCGGCGGCCTAGATCCGCTCCGAGGGGTGGGATTGCTCAAAATACCGGCGTCGGGATTCGACCACTTTTTCGAGGGACACTCGCAAAGACTCGTGGCTGGCCATCAACCGTTCGAAGTCCTCGGCCTTCAATTCCAAAAGTTGGCATTCAGTCAATGCAACGACCGTGGCGGTGCGTCCCGTTTTATCGAGAATAGCGATTTCTCCAAAGAATTCGCCGGCGGCAATGATTAACGGTTCCGGGTGCAGTTCGACCTCCAGCCGGCCGGACACCACAAAGAACATGCTGTCACCCGTTTCGCCGAGTTTTACTACGGCGTGATTGGCCGGCACGACAAGCGGCGTCAACAGCGAGACGATCTCGGCGATCTGGGCTGCATCCAAGTCCCTGAACAGGGGCACCGAGGAAACAAGTTTCCAGTTTACGACAAAATCGTGTTTCCGGATTTCGTTCGCAAAGCCGGTGGCAATCACGCCGGTGGGGAGCGCCAGCATTCCAATGCCGAGGATCATGGTCATTGCGCCGAAGATGCGCCCTAAAACTGTGATCGGTACAACGTCGCCGTAGCCCACGGTGCTGAGGGTGGCCAGCGCCCACCACATGGCGGCGGGGATGGAGGAGAATTTGTCAGGTTGGGCTTCGTGCTCGACGGCGAACAGGATGGTGGCGGAAAATAGGAGAGCGCAGAGGATGATCAGCAGTGCCGCGACCAGCGCCTTACGCTGCGCGACGATGACCGCACCGATAATAATAAGTGCGGGGGAGTAGCGCGTGAGTTTTAACAGCCGTACCAGCCGGAATATCCGCAAAATCCGAGAATCGAATCCCAAAATACTCTGTAGGAAGAACGGCAAGATCGCGAGCAGATCGACAATCGCCATTGGCGTGAGCATATATCTCAATCGTCCCAGAATCGGATGACGATATTGCCCCGACGGATTTGCGGTAATGCTCCAGACCCGCAACAGATACTCAATGCAAAAGACGAAGACTGAAAAGACTTCAAACCAGTAAAAAAATTCACTGAACGCAGCGTGGATGGCGGCGACGGAATCCAGCACGACTGCCAATACATTGCCGAAGATGAGGGCAATCAGGAAAATATCGAAGGCTCGGCCCCATGTTTCATCGGGTCGTGACAGCTCCAGAAAGGCGAATGTTTTATGTCGGAAGCTCATTGCTGCGACCTATTTGAGCGTGGCGCTCAACGCCTGGTCGAGGTCTTCGAGGATGTCGCCGATGCTTTCGAGGCCGACGGATAGGCGAATGACATCCGGGCCCGCGCCCGCGGCGACTTGCTGTTCTTCGGTCAATTGCCGATGGGTGGTGGAGGCCGGGTGGATGATTAGGCTTCTTGTGTCGCCCACATTGGCGAGGTGAGAGAACAGATTTACCGTCTCCACGGTTTTGACGCCGGCGTCATAGCCGCCCTTGACGCCGAAGGTGAAGACGGCGCCCGGGCCTTTCGGCAGATATTTGTTGGCGAGATCATGAAACGGGCTGTCCTTCAGACCGGCATAGGAAACCCAATCCACCGCCTTGTGCCCGGCCAGGAACTCCGCGACCGCTTGCGCGTTGGACACGTGCCGCTCCATGCGCAAGGGCAGGGTCTCGATGCCGGTGATGGTGAAGAACGCGTTCATAGGGGCCATGGCCGGGCCGAAATCCCGGAGCGCCACGGCCCGCGCTTTAGTCGTAAAACCGAAATCGCCGAAGGTCTCGTAGAAGGTGAGGCCGTGATAGGCGGGTTCCGGCTCCGACATGGAGGGGAACTTGCCGCTTTTCGCCCAATCGAATTTGCCGGATTCGATCACCACCCCGCCCATGGAGGTGCCGTGGCCGCTCAAATACTTGGTGGTGGAATGCACGACGATGTCCGCGCCCCAATCGATCGGGTTGTGCAGATAGGGCGACGCCATGGTGTTATCGACGATGACCGGAATACCGGCCTCACGCCCGATTTCCACCACCTTTTCCAGATCAACGATGATGCCGCCTGGGTTGGCCAACACTTCGAGGAAGATCGCCCTGGTCTTGTCGGTGATGGCGGCGCGGAAATTCTCCGGCTCAGTAGGATCGACGAAGGTACAGTTCCAGCCCAGTTTCTTGAAACTGAGCCCGAACTGAGTGATAGAACCACCGTATAGATTGCGGGACGCGACAAACTCGTCGCCGGGCTCCAACAGGGTAAAGAAGGTCAGGAACTGGGCGGCATGGCCGGACGCGGCGGCGACGGCGGCCCGGCCATTCTCCAGCGCCGAGACCCGTTCCTCCAGGACCGAGACCGTGGGGTTGGTCAGCCGGGAATAAATGAAGCCGAAGCGGGAGAGATTAAAGAGGTCTTCCGCATGCTCCGCATCTTCGAATACATAAGAGGTTGTCTGATAGATTGGCGTATTGCGCGCACCGGTCAGGGGTTCCGGCCGGGCGCCCGCATGGATGGAACGCGTTTCAAAACCGTAATTCTTAGGCTTGCCATTGGTCATGGCTCAGCCAAACCGCTTGGTGTTGCGGGGCAGGCGAGGGCGCTTGGCGGAAATGATCTTTGAGTTCACCCCGCTCCAGGACAGTTCGCCGTAGAGCCGGCCGAACTCAATCTTGGGGCAGCGGTCCATGATGACTTTCAGCCCGGCCGCTTCGGCCCGGGCCGCCGCTTCGTCGTTACGCACACCCATCTGCATCCAGATCACTTTGATGCCTTTTTCTTTGGCGACCGCAATGGCCTCGTCGGTGATGCCGCCGGCGGCTTCGGAATTCCGGAAAATATCCACCATCTGAAACTGATCCGGGATGGAGGCCAGATCGGCGTAGACCGTCTCCCCCAGCAACGTGTTGCCGGCTTCCCTAGGGTTCACCGGGATGACACGGTAGCCCTTGCGTTGCAGATACTTCATGGCGAAGTGGCTGGGCCGGACCCAGGACGCGCTGGCGCCGGGCATGGCGATGGTTTGCACGGTATCCAGAATATCCGCGAGTTCGTCGTCGCTATAGCTAAGGTCTGTCACGCTCAAAATGCCAACCGGTTACCGGCCCTTCCATTTGGGATCGCGCTTTTCCAGGAATGCGCCCATGCCTTCCTTGGCGTCGTCGTCCATGACGTTTTCCGCCATGACGCCGCTGGAAAAATCGTACGCCGCGCTCAGATCCATATCCATTTGTCTGTAGAACGCTTGCTTGCCGAGGGAAACCGTCCGGGTCGAATGCTTGATGATTTTCTGCGCATATTCATCGACGGCGGAGTCCAATTGATCGACCGGAACGATTTTGTTCACCAAACCGAAGCGGTAGGCGTCGCCGGCGCTGAACATCTCCCCGGTGAGCAGCATCTCCATCGCGTGCTTGCGCCCGACCGCCCGGCCGATGGCGACGGCGGGGGTGGTGCAGAAGACCCCGATATTGACGCCCGGTGTGGCGAAACGGGAATCATCGGACGCCACCGCCAGATCGCAACTCGCCACCAACTGGCAGCCGGCGGCGGTCGCCACCCCATGCACCTTGGCGATGACAGGCTGGGGCAGTTGGGTGAGGGTTGTCATCATCCGGCTGCACTGAAGGAACAGTTCACTCCCGGCGGCCTCGTCTTCAAGCCCGTGTACTTCCTTCAGATCGTGTCCGGCGCTGAACACCGGACCGTTGGCCTCAATGATCACCACTTTGATGGATTTATTGGGGGCGATATCGTCCAGGGCGGCCTGCAGCTCGTTCAGCATCTCCGCCGAAAGGGCGTTGCGGCGGGCCGGGCGGTTGAGGGTCAGGGTGCAGACGCCCGCGCCGTCATCCTGGCGCAGCAGGATCTGATCGTCGGTCGTCGTATGAGTGTCCGGCGGCATGACGCTTTCCCTCGGTAGGTTCTCGACTCGGTGTCTAAACTTGCCGTGTTTCCCCATTGGACCGCAAGGGATAATGTGATCCGGCCCACGGTGAACCTCGCGAAGCCGCTGAAAATAACTGTGGTAATATAATACCATTTTATTAATTATTTGAATTCATTATATTTTTTGACGGTTAAAGTCAAAATAAGCCGTTGACTTGAGCGTCCGCCGTGGCATACTCCCCGCCGCTTTGGCCGGAAGCTCCATTCGGGGGCGGATCGGCCGTTTGATTTTAGGAACATGAAAGCCAACTTGCGATGAAAACTTATTCAGCCAAGCCGGCGGATGTGCAGAAAGACTGGTTTATTATCGATGCGGAGGGCCTGGTGCTCGGCCGTCTCGCCAGCCAAATCGCCCTGCGTCTCCGTGGCAAGCACAAGCCGATGTACACGCCGCACATTGATTGCGGTGACAACATCGTCGTCATCAATGCGGAAAAGGTCGCGTTGACGGGCAACAAGCGCACCGACAAAACCTATTACTGGCACACAGGATATCCGGGGGGCATCAAAAGCCGCACCGCCGATAAGATTCTGGATGGGAAGTTCCCGGAACGAGTCATCATCAAGGCGGTGGAACGTATGATCTCCCGCAATCCGCTGGGTCGCCAGCAAATGAAGAAACTGCACGTTTATGCCGGACCGGAGCATCCGCACGGGGCGCAACAGCCTCAGGAGCTCGATATCGCCGCCATGAACGCGAAGAACAAGAGGAGCGCCTAAAGATGGCTGACGAACCGAACGCAATGCAGGAAGCGCTTGAGGAAGCGCAGAAAGCCGCCGCTGCTGAAGAGGCTGCGGGTGCTGAGGCGCCGGCCGGGGACGCTGCCACCGCCGATGATGCAGTTGCAGCCGCCGAGCCCGCTGTCGACGACAACGCGCCCAAGCTCGACGAACATGGCCGCTCTTATGCGACCGGCAAGCGGAAGGACGCGGTCGCCCGGGTCTGGATCAAGCCGGGTAGCGGCAAGATCACGGTCAACGGCCGGGATGTGGAAATTTATTTCGCCCGTCCGGTGCTGCGCATGATGATTGGTCAGCCCTTCGCGGTGGCGGAGCGTGTGGATCAGTATGACGTGCTCGCCACGGTTACCGGCGGCGGCTTGTCCGGCCAGGCCGGCGCCGTGCGCCACGGTATTTCCAAGGCGCTGACGCTGTATGAGCCGGGCCTCCGTCCGGTGCTGAAGAGCGGCGGCTTCCTGACCCGTGACAGCCGCGTCGTGGAACGGAAAAAATACGGCCGCCGCAAGGCCCGCCGGAGCTTCCAGTTCTCGAAACGGTAGTGCAGGGCGATGGGGATGGCTGGGTTGGCCATCGCCCTTCTTATATCGGGATGCTCATCCCTCGCACGTCTTGTATCGGGCAGACATTCGAAAAGACCCGCCAACCGGCGGGTCTTTTTTTGCGCCGTGCCTGAGTTTCCCCGCATCCCCCATTGCGTCTTACCCGACCCGTCCGATCTTGATCGGGCGGCTATCGGGTATCCATGGCTGCCGGTGGATGGACTCCCGAGACTTGGCCCCAACTAGCGTTGTTGCCAACTCGGGGGCGACGCGTGGAGGGGGCGGGGAGGGCACAGCGTACCTAGTGCGGCCACCCCTAGTGCGGTCGCTCTTAATGTGGCCTGCCCCGCTTCATCATCATTTCGTGGACGGCGTCCATGCCGCGGTCGACCATGGCGCTCA
>CAZSXT010000030.1:0-35099 GCA_964611435.1 uncultured Rhodospirillaceae bacterium
ACCGACGACCTCTACAATGCCATTGTAGCGCTCTCCCAACTGAGCTACGGCCCCTATACCAAGTCGTCCGGCCCGGGTTGGGTCCCCCGATTAATTCTGATCATTTGCGATCAATGGCGGGGGCGCCGGGCGGGTAAGCGGCGGGGAACATACGGAACATGCCCCGCCTTCTGCAAGTAAAAAGTCTCGGCTACGTGTCTTTGTCGTCGCCGTCTGAATCGACCGACCCCACAACCTCGCCGATATCTTCTTCGTCGCCGCCGATGTCGGACGTGTCCTCCATCAGGGAATCATCATCCTCGCCATCGTCATCGGTATCCAACAGATCGTCATCGATATCCAGCTCGATTTCGTCGCTGTCGGCGTCCTCTGATTCCTTGTCGGGCGCGGGCGCGGCCTTGGGCTGGGCCTCCACCGGCGCCGCCGTGGTCGAGCGGCGGGGTTTCGGCTTCTCCATCTGATAGACCGTCTCGCACTTCGGGCAGGCCGGGTCTTTCTTCTTCATATCGTAAAACTTCGCGCCGCAACTCTGGCAGGTCAGCTTTGTTCCAAACTTTGCTTTCGTCACTCGAGTTTCCTTTCCTCTGGCCTTACCATCGGCTTTCGCCTGTGGCCTTTCCTGTGGCACGCGGGTGCGTTGGCTCACCAAGCCCTATGGGACCGGCTGAAATTTTGCGGTCAATTGCCATTTTCAGTCCCTTCTGTCAAAACCAATTTTCACCCCGCCGCGCAAACCCCGGCGTAGCCCCGCCCGGCCAAACATGTTAGAGACACGCGCGTTTCGTTGGCGCAATTAACGAGAGCGCAATTTGCTGGCGCGCCTTGTAGACGAATTAGATCGGAGACCCGTTCGTGCCCAAGATGATATCCCGCCCCGCTGCCGGACTGACCGGCCGGCTGTCCGTACCGGGGGACAAGTCCCTGTCCCACCGGGCGTTGATGCTGGGTGCGCTGTCGGTGGGCGAAACCCGGATCACTGGCCTGCTGGACGGCGAGGACGTGCTGTCGACTGCCGGCGCCTTGCGGATGTTGGGCGCGGATATTGACCGGGGAAATGACGGAACCTGGTCGGTGCATGGCCGGGGCGTCGGTGGCCTGACCGAGCCGGCGGGCGTGTTGGACATGGGCAACGCCGGCACCGGCGCGCGGCTGATGATGGGTATCCTGGCCGGCCATCCGTTCAACAGCACGCTGACCGGTGACGAGTCCCTCTGCGCCCGGCCGATGGAGCGGGTGATGAGCCCGCTCAGGCCAATGGGCGTGGCGTTCGAGGCGCGCACCGGCGGCCGTCTGCCGGTCACGGTGAAGGGCACCGACCGGCTGATTCCCACCCGCCAGGTCATGACCGTGGCCTCGGCGCAGGTGAAATCGGCCGTGCTGCTGGCCGGACTGCATGCGCGGGGCCAGACCACGGTGATCGAGCCGGTGGCGACCCGCGACCACACGGAAAACCTATTGGCCGCCTTCGGGGCGGAGATCGCCCGCGAACAGACGGACGAGGGCCTGGCCATCACCCTCACCGGGCAGCCCGAACTGACGGCGCGGGATGTCCAGGTGCCGGGCGATGTTTCCTCCGCCGCTTTTCCCCTGATTGCGGCGCTGATCACGAAAGATTCGGACGTGACCGTCGAGGGGATCGGCCTTAACCCGCTGCGCACCGGTCTGCTGGACTGCCTCCGGGAAATGGGCGCGGATATATCGATAGAGAACCCACGGGAACTGGCCGGCGAACCGGCCGGCGATCTGCGCGCCAAAGGCTCATCCCTCGCCGGCATCACCGTGCCCGCTGAACGCGCCGCCAGCATGATCGATGAATACCCGATCCTGGCCGTGGCAGCCGCCTGTGCCGAGGGCGACACCGTGTTCGAAGGCGTGGGCGAGCTACGGGTCAAGGAAAGCGACCGGCTGAGCGCCATCGCCGACGGGCTGACCGCCTGCGGGGTGAGCGTCGAAGAAGAACAAGACCGGCTGACCATTCACGGGTGCGACGGCCCGCCGCCGGGCGGCGGCGCCGTGGAGGCGCGCCTGGATCACCGCATCGCCATGTCGTTCCTGGTGCTGGGCGTGGCGGCGGAGGCCCCCGTTTCCATCGACGACGGCGCCATGATCGAAACCAGCTTTCCGGGCTTTGCCGGATTGATGAACGGGCTCGGTGCGGTGTTGGAGAGCGACGGGTGAGCGCGTATCCCCACATGGTCATCGCCGTGGACGGTCCGGCCGCCGCCGGCAAGGGCGAACTCACCCGCCGGCTGGCCAAGAACTTCAATCTGGTCCGCCTGGATACGGGGCTGATCTATAGAGCCGTGGGCCTGAAGGTGATCGAAGACGGCGGCGATCCGGCGGGCGAAGCAACAGCCGTGGCGGCGGCCCACGATTTATCGTTTACGGAGCTGGATAATCCCGATCTCCGGGGGGAGGCGGCGGCGGGCGCGGCGTCCAAGGTCGCGGCCATTCCCGAGGTGCGCGCTGTCCTCCTTGATTTTCAGCGGGACTTTGCCGCCCATCCGCCGGATGGGTGCGCCGGGGTGATCCTCGACGGCCGGGATATCGGCACCGTGGTGTGCCCCGATGCGCCCATTAAAATCTTCCTCACGGCCAGTGTCGAGGTCCGCGCCGACCGCCGTGTTAAGGAGTTGCAACAGAGAGGCGAGGAAGCTATACGTACGCGCATTCTGCGGGATATGCAGGATCGCGACACCAGGGATAAGTCTCGATCAGTGGCGCCCCTAGAGCCGGCCAAGGACGCATTCGTGCTCGACACGAGTGAATTGGACGCGGACGCGGCATTTGCCGCGGCGCTGGATTACATCGCATCGCAGAAGCGTACCTGACAATTCTCGCCCTTAATTTAAGTAGAGGTGGCGGCGAATGTCGTTTTAACGGTTTGCTTGGTCGCTAGGCCAGGGAAACATTTTTTTGAACCGAAGACCGCCGGATCCAACCGGTTGGCCTGAAAAGTACTAGAAGGATATGTTCACCATGGCTGATACCGCCACCGGGTCCGCACAGGACCAAGACTTCCCGATGACTGACGAAAATTTCGCCGATCTCTTAAACGAGACGATGGGCGAGGAAAGCCGCCTGCAGGGTCAGGTTGTGACCGGCAAAGTGCTGGCGATTGAAAATGATTTTGTACTGGTCGATGTGGGCCTCAAATCCGAAGGCCACATTCCGATCAAGGAATTCACCGATGCCACCGGCTCGGCCAAGGTTATGGTCGGCGACAATGTGGATGTTTTCGTTGAACGTTTCGAAGGCCGCGACGGCTCCGTCATCCTCAGCCGCGACAAGGCGCGCCGGGAAGAAGCCTGGACCGTTCTGGAAAAAGCCTTCGAGGCGGAAGAGCGCGTCACCGGCGTCATCTTCGGCCGGGTCAAGGGCGGCTTCACCGTCGATCTGTCCGGCGCCGTGGCGTTCCTGCCCGGCTCCCAGGTTGATATCCGGCCGATCCGCGACGTGGGCCCGCTGATGGGCAACCCGCAGGACTTCCAAATCCTCAAGATGGACCGGGGCCGCGGCAACATCGTCGTATCGCGCCGCGCCGTGCTGGAAGAAACCCGCGCCGAGGAACGCTCGGAGCTGATTTCCAACCTGAACGAAGGCCAGGTGCTGGAAGGCGTGGTCAAGAACATCACCGATTACGGCGCATTCGTCGATCTGGGTGGTGTGGACGGCCTGTTGCACGTCACCGATATTGCCTGGAAGCGCATCAATCACCCGTCCGAGGCCTTGCAGGTCGGCCAGACCGTCAACGTACAGGTTATCCGCTTCAACCCGGAAAACCAGCGTATCAGCCTGGGCATGAAGCAGCTTGAATCCGATCCGTGGGACGGCGTCGAGGCCAAGTACCCGACTGAGACCAAGTTCAACGGCCGGGTCACCAACATCACCGACTACGGCGCGTTCGTCGAGCTGGAGCCGGGCATCGAAGGCCTGGTGCACGTCTCGGAAATGAGCTGGACCAAAAAGAACGTCCATCCGGGCAAGATTGTCTCCACCAGTCAGGAAGTCGAGGTCATGGTCCTCGACGTGGATTCGTCCAAGCGGCGGATCAGCCTGGGTCTCAAGCAATGCATGGCCAACCCTTGGACCGACTTCACCGACAAATACCAGGTCGGCGGCGAAGTGGAAGGCGAGATCAAGAACATCACCGAGTTCGGCCTGTTTGTTGGTCTCACCGAGGAAATCGACGGCATGGTGCACCTGTCCGATCTGGACTGGGTCAAGGCCGGCGAGGAAGTCATCGGCGACTACAAGAAGGGTGACATGATCAAGGTGAAGATCCTTGACGTGGATACCGAGAAAGAACGGGTCAGCCTGGGTGTAAAACAGCTCACGGATGACCCGGTCAGCGGCACCCTCGACAAGATCAAGAAAGGCGACGTTGTCACCTGTACTGTCACTTCGGTTCAGGACAACGGTATCGAGGTTACCATCATGGACGACCTGCCCGGCTTTATCCGCCGCGCTGATCTGTCCCGGGACCGTTCCGAACAGCGACCCGACCGGTTTGCCGCCGGCGAAGTGGTGGATGCCAAGGTCACCTCGATCGACAAAACTTCCCGCAAAATCTCTCTGTCCATCAAGGCGCGCGAGGTCGAGGAAGAGAAGATCGCCATGGCGGAATACGGTTCCTCCGATTCCGGTGCGTCCCTGGGTGACATCCTGGGCGCCGCGCTGAAGGAACGGGCTCAGGCGCAAGAGGAGGCTGACGAAGACGACGCCCCGGCCGAGGAAGCTGCCGTTGAAGAAGCCGCCGCTGAAGAGCCGGCTGCCGAGGAAGAGACGGAAGAGGCTGCCGAAGAAGACGCCAAGGAAGCCGCACCCGCCAAGAAAAAAGCGGCCGCCAAGAAGAAGGCTGCTACCAAGAAAAAGGCGGCGTCCAAGAAGAAGGCAGCCGCCAAGAAGAAGGCGGCGGACGACTAATCGTTCGCCGTCCTATCCGGTCCCCGTCGAAGCAATATAGGATTGCTCCACCATGGCACAGGATACGGACAGCTATTTTGACCGCCGGCGATTAAAACGCCGCCTGACGTTCTGGCGTTTGGCGGCCATCGCCGCGGTGGCTGCTCTGGCAATCGTGGCCTTTGGACAATTCGACTCGTTAGATCGGGGCGATCATGTCGCGATCTTCGACGTGGACGGCATCATCGTTGATGATCCGCGCCGGGATGCACTATTGAATGATTTGGCCGAGGATCCGGACGCCAAGGCCTTGATCGTTCGCATCAACAGCCCCGGCGGCACCGTGGTCGGTGGCGAATCTCTCTATCTTACCCTGCGCGACGTGGCGAAGAAAAAACCCGTGGTGGCGGTGCTGCGGGAACTGGCGACCTCGGCCGGCTATATGGCGGCGATCAGCGCTGATCACATTGTCGCCCGCCAGTCCACGATCACCGGGTCCATCGGCGTTTTGTTGCAGTCAACGGACGTGACCGAGTTGCTGAGCAAGATCGGCGTGAAGCCCGAGGTGATAAAAAGCTCGCCCTTGAAGGCGCAACCCAATCCGATGGAGAAGTTCTCGCCGGAGGCCCGGGAGGCAACTGAGGCCGTCGTGAAGGATATGTACGAGATGTTCGTGTCCATGGTGTCCCTGCGGCGCAATTTCGACGGCGCCAGGACGCGGGAACTTGCTGACGGCCGCATCTTCACCGGCCGCCAGGCCGTGATAAACGGTTTGGTGGACGTGTTGGGCGGCGTCGAAGAAGCGCGGGTCTGGTTGGAATCAGACAAAGGGGTGGCAAAATCACTGCCGCTCCGGCGTGTGGCGCTCAAGAAGGAGCGGGACCGGTTGCGCGATATTTTGGAAGACGTGGTCGGAAAAACAGTTTTTTCTGAACGACTTAGGCTTGACGGGTTGATCTCGCTTTGGCACCCTGAGATCAAATAAGGCAACTATAAGAATGGTTTAACCCTGGTCGGCCGCTTCAAGTTGATAAGGGCCGTCAAACAAGGGCGAGGAAAATGACCAAGTCGGAATTGATTGCGTATCTCGCTGAAGAGAACCCGCACCTGTTTCAACGGGATGTGGAAAGGATCGTCACGACCATCTTTGATGAGATCGCGTCCGCCTTGGCGCGCGGTGACCGGGTCGAGCTTCGTGGATTCGGCGCCTTTTCAGTCAAGCAGCGCGATTCTCGTATCGGTCGCAATCCGCGCACTGGTGAAGCGGTTCAAGTTTCTGCAAAACGCGTCCCCTATTTTAAAACCGGGAAGCAGTTGCGAGAGAAACTCAACGCGTAACCACTTCCCATGGTGACTCCGCCCAGGGGGACTTCTATTAGTGACTAAGATTATTTCCTGGATTGCCATGCTGGTGATCGGCGTTCTGGTCATTCTGTTTGCCGTGTCTAACCGAACCGAGGTGGTCCTGGATATTTGGCCACTGCCGTTTCAATTACCCGTTCCCTTCTATGCACCGGTCTTGGCGGCGGCCTTTCTTGGTTTTGTCGGCGGCGCCATTGTCGCCTGGTTTTCCGCAGGTGCGGTCCGCCGTCGGGCGCGCACAGCGTCGCGCAAGGCCAATGATCTGGAAAAAGACTTGGAAAACCTCAAGGACAAGATCGCCGAATTGGACGGGGCCAAGAAACAGAAGTCCGATGCCTGACGCCCCAATCGTGGCGAAGGTTTCTGGCATCGCCGCGGCGCCTTCTGTATAACCCTCTTACCATTTACAACAGACCGACGGGCCGATCATGAGCCAAGCGCCGCGAGACAGAATTTACGTTGCCCTGGATACGCCAAGTATTGAAAAGGCGGAGACCTGGGCCGGTGCGCTCAAGGGGCTGGTCTGCGGGATGAAGGTCGGGAAGGAGTTTTTCACCGCCCAGGGCCCGGCCGGCGTCCGCCGGATTTCCGAATTGGGCATGCCGGTGTTTCTGGACCTTAAATTTCATGACATCCCCAACACCGTGGCCGGCGCGGTACGGTCCGCCATTCCATTGGGATTGAAGATTTTAAATGTTCATGCCTCGGGCGGCCGGACCATGATGGAAACGGCGATCAACACCGCCCAAGAAGAGGCGGAGAACCAAGGCATCGAGCGGCCCCTGTTGCTGGCCGTGACCGTGCTGACCTCCATGGACCGGAGCGATCTTGCCGGTATCGGCGTCGATGCGGAGCCCATCGATCAAGTCAAACGGCTGGCCCGACTAACCCAAGACAGCGGTTTGGACGGGGTTGTCTGCTCGGCGGCAGAGATCGAGGTTTTGCGCGCTGAATGCGGGCCGGACTTTAAATTGCTGACACCGGGTATCCGCCCCGCCTGGTCGGTGGCGGGTGATCAAAAGCGTGTGGTGACCCCTGCGGACGCAGTTAAGCGCGGCTCCGACTTTCTGGTGATCGGCCGGCCCATTACCGGCGCGGATGATCCGGCGGATGCGGCGAAGCGCATCGCCGATGAATTGGCGTCCGCGTAACCATGCCGTTTCACGTTAAAATCTGCGGGCTGGATCGCATAGAGGCCGTTGACGCAGCGATCGAGGCCGGGGCGCGCTGGACCGGATTTGTGTTTTATCCGCCGTCGCCCCGCAATTTGTCGCCGGAAGAGGCCGCGCTGCTGACCGCGCGGGTGACCCAACCGGTTGATGCGGTGGGTCTGTTTGTTGATCCCAGCGATGACGAGCTAGCGGCGGTGTTGGACAAGAACCTGTTGGATATGATTCAGCTTCACGGTCAGGAAACGCCGGAACGGGTCGCCGAGGTGAAGGCGCTGACCGAGTTGCCGGTGATGAAGGCGATCAAGTTGGCCGAGCCTAAGGATATGGACGAAGCGGCAGCCTATTTTGATGTGGCCGATCAGTTGTTGTTCGACGCCAAGGCCCCCGACGATATGGACGGCGCGCTGCCCGGCGGCAACGCGCTCAGCTTCGACTGGACCATGCTGGCGGCCGCCGATATCCCGCTGCCCTGGATGCTGGCCGGCGGGTTGACGCCTGAAAACGTGGCGAAAGCCGTGGCCGTGACCGGCGCGGAGGCCGTGGATGTTTCCTCCGGCGTGGAGGCCGAACCGGGGGTGAAAGACCTGGCCAAGATCGCCGCCTTCATGGATGCCGCCCGCGCGTCGTAATTTTTCACTCGATTTTTCAGGGCCTTGAAGTTAGGTTCCCGACCCTAGGCACCCGCCACACGAAAAGATTAACACTATGACGAAACTGAACACCTATCGCGGCGGTCCGGACGAAAACGGCCATTTCGGCATTTTCGGCGGGCGCTATGTGGCGGAAACCCTGATGCCGCTGATGCTGGCCGTCGAACAGGCCTATTCCGAGGCCCAAGATGACCCGGCGTTTCAGGCAGAGATCAATTCCTATCTAAAGAACTATGTGGGCCGGCCGACGCCGCTTTATCACGCCCAGCGGATGAGCGATCACCTGGGCGGGGCCAAAATTTATTTCAAGCGGGAAGACCTGAACCATACCGGCGCGCACAAGGTGAACAACTGTATGGGGCAGATTCTGCTCGCCCAGCGCATGGGAAAGAACCGGATTATTGCCGAAACTGGGGCCGGCATGCACGGGGTGGCGACGGCCACGGTCTGCGCGCTGTTTGATCTACCCTGCACCGTCTACATGGGCGCGACCGACATTGACCGCCAGGCGCCGAATGTGAACCGGATGCGCATGTTGGGCGCGGAGATTGTGCCGGTGACGTCGGGCTCATCGACGTTGAAGGATGCGATGAACGAAGCGCTTCGTGATTGGGTCGCCAATGTGGAGGACACCTATTACCTGATCGGTACGGTTGCCGGGCCGCACCCCTATCCGTCCATGGTCCGGGATTTCCAGTCGGTGATCGGCAAGGAAACCCGAGAGCAAATTCTGGAGATGGAAGGCCGGCTGCCGGACAGTCTGGTCGCCTGTATCGGTGGCGGCTCCAACGCCATGGGCCTGTTCCACCCGTTCCTGGATGACGAAACCGTACGCATTATGGCCGTCGAAGCCTCGGGCGAAGGTATTGAGAGCGGTAAACATGCGGCCAGCTTGAACGCCGGCTCGCCGGGCGTCTTGCATGGCAACCGGACGTTCCTGTTGCAGGATGAGGATGGCCAAATCGCCGAGGCGCACTCCATTTCCGCCGGGCTGGACTATCCCGGCATCGGTCCGGAACATGCCTGGCTGCACGATATTGGCCGCGCCGAATATGTCTCCGCCACTGATGACGAGGCGGTGGAGGCATTCCAAATGACCACAAGGCTGGAAGGCATCATCCCGGCGCTGGAATCCGCCCACGCCGTCGCCCACGCGATGCGCATCGCCGGCGATCTGCCCAAGGATCATCTTATGGTGATCAATATGAGCGGGCGCGGCGATAAGGATATGGACTCGGTCCAGCGCTATCTGGACGCGCGAGAATGAGTACAAAGACCCGCATCACCCGCCGTTTTGCGGCGCTGAAGAAGGAAGGCCGGCCCGGTCTGGTGACGTTTGTCACTGCAGGGGATCCCGACCGGGAGACCTCTCAGGCCATTCTGGATAAGCTGCCCGAGGCCGGCGCGGATGTGATAGAGCTCGGCATGCCGTTCTCCGATCCCATGGCGGACGGCCCGGCGATCCAAGCCTCCAGCCAGCGGGCGTTGAAAGCCGGGGCCAATATGAAGCAGACCCTGGATATGGTCCGCACCTTTCGTGGCCACGATGACGAAACACCGATTGTCCTGATGGGGTATTTCAATCCGATCTATATCTATGGCGTGGAGGCGTTTCTGGATGACGCCAAGGCCGCCGGTGTGGATGGGTTGATCATTGTGGATCTGCCGCCGGAAGAGAACGAAATGCGGGACGGATTGGACCGGACCGGCATCGATCTTATTTATCTGACGGCGCCCACCACCGATGATGCGCGCCTGCCCGCCGTGGTCAAGAATGCCAGCGGTTTTGTCTATTATGTGTCGATCACCGGGATTACCGGGACCCGGTCCGCCGACACGAAGGACGTGGCGGCGTCTGTCCAGCGGCTGCGGAAACACACCGACCTGCCCATCGCCATCGGCTTCGGCATCAAGACGCCGGAACAGGCCCGGGAAATTGGCGCTTGCGGAGATGCCGCCGTGGTCGGTTCCGCCCTGGTCGGTCAGGTTGCCGATAATCTCAATGACGACGGCTCGCCCACGCCCGACTGTGCCGAAGCGGTGCTGGGCCTGGTGAAGGCTCTGGCCCAAGGAGTGCGCGCTGTCTGAGCCCGTCGATCTGGTTGAGCGGCTCAACCGGCTTCATCCCCGGGTCATCGACCTGTCCCTCGGCCGGATCAAACGCCTGCTCGACAGGCTGGACAACCCCCAGGATAAATTACCCCCTGTCATCCATGTGGCGGGCACCAACGGCAAGGGCTCGGTTGTCGCCTTCATGCGGGCAATGGCGGAGGCGGCCGGGCTCAAGGTGCACGTCTATACGTCCCCTCATCTGATCCGGTTCAACGAGCGCATCCGCCTGGCCGGCGAGCTGATTTCCGACGACATGCTTTTGGAGCTCTTAGAGGAATGCGAGGCTGCCAACGGCGACGACCCGATAACGTTTTTCGAGATGACCACGGCGCTGGCGTTTCTGGCGTTTGCGCGTACGACGGCTGATCTTGTGTTGCTGGAAACCGGCTTGGGCGGACGGCTGGATGCGACCAATGTGGTCAAGCGTCCGGCGGCGACGGCGCTGACCTCCATCTCCATCGATCATGTGGGTTTTTTGGGAGACGACATTCGTGGCATCGCCGCCGAGAAAGCCGACATTATGCGTAAAGACGTGGTCTGCGTTTCCTCGGCCCAAACCTTGGAGGTGACCGAGGTCATCCGCGACAAGGCCGATGCGCATGGGGCAAAGCTGTGGATGGCCGGCGACGATTGGTCGTTTCAGACAATGACGGAGGGTGTCCGGATCATTACGCCTAAACGGGATCACGTATTCGAGCCGCCCGCGCTGCCCGGGTGGTTTCAACAGGGCAACGCGGCCCAAGCGGCGGCCACGCTGGACGCGGTGCTGGGGTTCAGTTTCGAGAATGAGGAAATCCAAGCCGGTATGGCGGGGGTAGAGTGGCCGGGCCGTCTGGTCCGGCTGACCAAGGGGCCGCTCGTGGACTCCTTGCCCGAAGGGTGGGAGCTTTGGCTGGACGGCGGGCACAATCCGGGCGCGGCAGAGGTCATCGCTGATGAGATTAAAACCTGGACGGACAAGGCGCTCTATTTGGTCGTCGGGATGATCAACACCAAGGATGCCGGAGGGTACCTGAACCCTCTCGCGCGCCACATCGATGGGCTGACGGCCGTGTCCATCGCCGGTGAAGATGCGGCCCTGCCGGCGGAAGACGTCGCCGACGCGGCCAAGCGCACTGGGATCGCTGCGGAAACGGCTGAAGACTTCGGGGCCGCCGTTAAGGCCATTGCCGGTAGACCTCCCCGGCCGGGCAGAATTCTGATCTGCGGTTCCCTTTATCTTGCGGGTCAAGTGCTGCAGACTCACGGATGAAATGAACAGCACTCCTGCCTCTTTCCTCCGCCGTCTGGAATCCTTCGAGCCGTCGCCCCTCCTGGCTTATGGCCTGATCGCCTTCGCTACGTTCCTCTGGGCGTTGAGCGTGGTGATTGGCCGCGGCGTGCACACGGAAATTCCCCCCGTCGGTCTCTCATTCTGGCGCTGGGGGGTAGGCGCATTGTTCCTGCTGCCACTGGTGCTGCCGGATTTGGGCGCCAAGAAGCAGATGATTCGGGATCATTGGAAACTGATCATCTTGCTCGGCGTTCTTCAGGTCGGCAGTTCCACCTGTATCATGTTGGCTGTCAATTTCACGACCGCCCTTAATAGCGCCCTGATCAACGGTTCCCAGCCTGCCCTGACGGCCATTGTTGCCTGGTTCCTGATTCGCGACCGGGTCACTTTCGGCCAGAGCCTGGGCATCACTGCCGGTGTCCTTGGTATAATCATCATCGTGGTCCGCGCCGATCTGGATGTGATCCTGGGCATGCAGTTGAACCAGGGTGATGGCTATGCGGTGTTGGCGATCATCGGCTGGGGGATTTATGCGGTGTTGCTCCAGCGGCTGCCCAGAGAGTTGGGGGTGACCACCACCCTGTTCCTGATTATCACCACCGGTTCTTTGGCCATGTTGCCGATATACATTTGTGAAACTCTGGTGTTCCGGCCGGTGCCGTTCACCGCCGATGTGGTCGGGATCATCGTCGGTATGGCGATATTTATTTCCGTTCTTTCGGTGTTTCTCTGGAATGCCGGGGTGCGCTCTGTCGGGCCCAACCGGGCTAGTATCTTCCTTAATTTAGTGCCAGTGTTCGGCGCGGCGCTGGCGGTGGTAACCCTGGGCGAACGACTGCACCTGTTTCATCTGGCCGGTGCGGTGCTCGTCTGCGCCGGGATCTCAATGGTGATCCTATTTAAGCGCAAGTCTCCGACGTCAGGAAAACCAGACCGTTCGCGCCAGAACGGCGATCCCCATAAATAACAGAAAATAGAGCAGCAATCGCCGGAACAGCGGGTCGGGCACCCGGTGAAATACCCACGTCCCCACCCGGCTGAAGATCAGCATGGACGGAAATAGGATAAGAATGACGATGGTGATCGACGGTGCGAACTGGGACGCGATCACGATGGATACGGCCGATACGCCTTCCTTGATAAACGCCATCGCATTGAGGCTGGCCCGGGTCACCGTGGCGCTCATATCCCGCGCCAGCATGTAGACCACAATTGGCGGTCCGCCGATGCCGGCGGCTGTACCGGTCGTGCCGGAAAACGCGCCGACCAGAAATGAAATGATTGTGGTTTTTTGACCCCGGTAGCGCCAGCCACTCATCATTAAAAGCGCCGAGCCGATCACCAGACAGGCGATGACAATCCGCATCGTATCCGCAGACAGGACGATCAAGATGTAGACGCCGAGGGGTGTTGCGGCCAAACTGCCGATGAATAACGGGATGATCGGTTTCCATTCTGCCTCCCTGGCGGCGCCGGGAAACATGGGCGCCATGACCAGGACATCGATGGTGAGACCAATCACCACCGCTTCCGCCGGGCTCATCATCAGGCTGAACAGAGGCACCATGACGAGGGTGGTGCCGAAGCCGGCAAAACCGCGTAGGAACCCGCCCAGTCCAGCGATTGCCAAAAGAGCTATCCACTGGCCGAGCGTATAGTCGAGACCAAAATCGCTGAGTGGGATCACGGAATTTACCGGCGAATAAATTTAGGATGCGGGCGCGAGAATGCCCAGCTCCAGGAACTTGGCGAGTCTTGATGCACGGAACTTATCGACCGCTTCGGCTAATGCCTGCGCTTCGTTACCGCCCTCGACCACCATTTCGCGGCCGGATTCCAGCAACCGGTTGAATGCCCAATCGGCGACCCCGTCACGGTTGGATTCAACCGAGCAGAGCGCAAATAGAGCATCCGCCATGGCCACTTCTATCCCGATGCCGGCGCTGCCCCCGGCCAGCCCGATGGCCGGCTGGGTAAGCAACCGTTTCTTGAGGTGGCTCAGGTTGACCTCACCGATGAGTTCATAACGGTCGGCAGTGAGGGCCGCTTCGCCGGGGGCGGTTGTTTCCGCGGCAAAGGGCAGAACCTGGCCGCCGGCGGTCAGGAAGCGGATGGCGTCCATCACCAACTCGGGCCCATAGGATTTTAGGTCGTCCATCTCCGCCAGATCCCGGCCCCGCTTGGCGCCCGCCGCCAGGTGCTCAAGCACGTTGCCAAAAAGATCGGCGGCATAGTTCAACTCGACATCACCGAACATCACCGTCCGGTTAAATTGGTCCAGCGCGCAAGCAAGCCCGAAAGGCGTGTCCATCAGGATGTCCGCCTGTTCCGCTTCAGCCAGGTTCTTGCCACCTTTGACGAACACGTCCTTGCGGAAGCGCTGGTTACGGATGAAATCACCGTGAGTTTCAAATTCGATCCGGGTCGCGGATTTCTTCAGCAGGTCATGAAATTCCGCCGGGGCCGCCAGATCGACAAAGTTCAGATGCGGGATGGCGCTGCCGGAATAGTTCAATCCCGCGCTCCGCATTTCCGTCGCGACCTGATGGAAATAATAGGGTTTAACCGCCTCACCGAAGAACTCATGGGCGACGTAGGTCATGTCATGCTTGGCGATTTCGTCTACAAACGCGGCGGCGGGTGGGTTGTCGGCAAAGTAGCCGGCCTTGTTGTCCTTGAGGAACTGTAGAAAATCCAGCCCGGCCTGCGCCTTGGTGCGGGTGTCGCCGGCAGTGTCCTTGGTGTGGTCGAGAACCAGGTCCCGGAGTGGTGCGATCGCTGCCCAGCCCGGCAGCGTGTCATAACTGACATAGGCGATGCCGCCGTCCTTGAGGTTGGATTTCAGGAATGCGCGCAGCGCCTCGCGGGCGTCGGGATCGATCCAGCTATAGACCCCGTGCAGGGTGATGAAATCAAACGGGGGCAGATCAGCTTCGGTCAGATCATTGAAGTCCAGCTCTTGAAATACGGCGTTGTTAAGGCCCGCGTCGCCGGCAATGCCGGCGGCTGCCTCAATATGCTCACCCATCAGATCGATGCCGGTGAACTGGCCCTGGGGAAACAGTTCCGCCAGGATGTTGACGCTTACCCCGTTGCCGCAACCGAGCTCGCAATAGGTGAATCCGTCATCCAGCGGCCGGGGACGTTGGCCGTTCAGGGCGCTGATAAAATTGAGGTAAACCGGGCTGAGTTCTCCATAGAAGCCCCAGGTATAGGGAGTGTCGGTTACGTATCCGCTCATATCTGCCCCCAAAACAATGAAACCCCGCCCGTAACGGCGGGGTTCATGTTAACTCCAGGAAAGCCGGGCTTGATTGCCGGCGTCCGATCTTTAGATAACGGATTCAATCCATTCCTTGAGCTTGCTCTTCGGCAGTGCGCCGACCTTCATGTCGGCCACTTCGCCGTTCTTAAACAGCATCAGGGTGGGGATGCCGCGTACGCCATAGTTCGACGGCGTCATCGGGTTTTCGTCGATATTGACCTTGGCGATGGTCATCTTGCCCTGCAGCTCCTCGCCGATTTCGTCCAGCGCGGGCGCAATTTGTTTACAGGGACCGCACCATTCCGCCCAAAAATCGACAAGAACGGGCTCACCCGCTTTCAACACATCGGCGTCAAACGAGTCGTCGGTTACTTGCTTTGCCATTTCGGTTTCCTATAGCTGGGCGGCTTCTTGGGCGCCGCCGATCAAGTGTAATAATGAACTCAATGTATGTTCGACTCCGAATGCCGTCAAGCCGCGGGCGGGGTCAGAAGGGCGCCGTCCAGTTCCATCAGGTGCGGCCCATCCGTCCACAACAAATAACAGCGAATCGCGCGGTCGGGATAGATGGCGGCTAGCGCCTCCCGGTAGGCCCGCATCTGCCCCAGATAGAGCGCGGAGACATGCTCGGCGCGTGCCGGGGGCGGGCGGTTGGTCTTATAATCAATGATCTCGATGGCCTCGGGTGTGACCGCTAGCCGGTCAATCTGTCCGGAAATCACCTGTCCATCCAGGTGACCGACGATTGGCACCTCGGCACGCGACTCCGGCCCGAACACTCGTGCGTGATCGGGGTGGTTCAGCACCGCCAACGTTTCCTTGACGATGGCGGCTTGTTCTTCGGGTTTAAGGTCATGCGTGGCGCGCGCCAAGTAAGACTTGGCAGCTGTTTCTCGTTCTTCCGGGGGTAGGTCGGGCAGGGTTTGCAACAGGGCATGGATAACATTACCGCGCTTGAACCGGTAACCGTCATCACCGCTAAGGGGAGATTGCACAGCCGGCTCTTCTTCCACCGGACGCGACGGGGCCAGGGGGACAGGCGGCGCGGGCTCGTCGGGCGGCGGTGAGTTGGTCCAAGCCGGTAAAGGCGTTCGGGCCTCTATATCCGGCGCATCCGCCTCATCGACTTTATCCAGTTGCGGCGAGGTGAGGCGCAGAACCGTGGCGCTTTCGGTTTCACCGGCCTCGGCCAGAAACGGGTCTTCCATTTCTTCGGCGTTGTCGTCCAAACCCCTTTTTACCAGATTGTACCAGCAGCCCTCTGGCGCGGCGGTCTTGTTGGCCCAGCCACAGACATAAAGCCGGTCCTCGGCGCGGGTGAGGGCTACATACAATAGTCGCCGATATTCCCGGTCACGCTCCAGCGTCATCCGGCGGCGCTCGGCCTCCGCCACCGCTTCGTACGCCCCGCGGCGAGGCGGCCAAAGCATGATCTCGCCGCCGGTATCATCCTCCGGCCACAGCAGGGTGAACCCGGTGCGAGGGACCTGCATCGTATCCGGTAGAAAGACGATGGGCGCTTCCAGGCCCTTGGCGCCATGGACGGTCATAACGCGCACCGCATCAGCCCGGGCTTGTTCCAGATCGCGCTTCACTTCCGTCTCGCCCGATTCCAGCCAATAAAGAAATCCCTCCAATGTCGGTGTATGGGTCTCTTCGTAAGAGATCGCCAGATCGAGAAATTCGGAGATCGGGTCCAAGGCGTCAGGTCCGAGCCGGTGCAAGAGTTTCTCCCGCCCGCCCAGCGCGCCCAGGATATGGCTATAAAGCTCAAACGGCGGCATCATATCCGCCTGAGCACGAAGCCCGCTCAGCAGATCAAACGCGGCTGTAAAACGAGGGTTGGCGTGCCGTTTGTCGCTCAGCGCTTGCCACAGGGTGTCCGGCCGCTCAAAGGCCAGATCGAATAATTCCTTTTCGGTCAGCCCGGCGATGGGTCCTTTCAGCACCGTCGCCAGGGTCAAATCATCTTCGGGTAGCAGCAGCACCCGACCGAGCGCGATCAGATCCATGACCGCCATTTGGTCGGTCAGCACCATCCGATCCACACCGGCGACGCCGATCTTCAGATTCTTAAGGGCGCGGACAATCTCCTCGACGATGGGTCCCCGGCGCCGCACCAGGATCATGATGTCGCCCGGTTGAATGGGCCGGTTCTTCGACTCCAGCATTTCCTTTTCATCAACCATTCGCTTGATGCGCTTGGCGATCAATTGGGCCAGCCGGTTTGCGGTTGAATCTCCTTGGATACGCTCCACCGGCGGCTTCCAGGGGACGGCGGCGTCGATCTCCCGCACATCGACGGGCGGCCAAAGCTCCACCAGGCTGGCTTCGCCACTGCGTTTGGGAATGTGCTCCATCAGATCATCATCGAAGCTCAGACCGTCCCGGGCGTCGTCTCGGGCGAAGATCATATCCACGGCGCTGAGGACTTTGGGGGCGGAGCGGAACGACACGTTGAGGTCAACCTCCCGCCAGCGGCCCTTGGCGGCGGGAATGGCTTTGGAGAAATGTTGCCGCATCTCCCGGAACGATTGTGGGTCCGCGCCTTGGAAGCTATAGATGGATTGTTTCAGATCGCCCACGGCAAAAATGGTCCGCCGGTTTTCGTGGGCGTCTTCTCCGGCAAAGAACTCGTCGGCCAGGGCGTCGACCACTCGCCACTGTTCCGGGCTGGTGTCCTGGGCTTCGTCGATCAGGATGTGATCAATGCCGCCGTCCAGCTTAAAGAGCACCCAAGGGGCGACACCTGGTTTCTGTAACAGCCGCGCCGTTTCCAAAATAAGGTCGTCATAATCGATCAGCGCCCGGCGTTCCTTTTGCCGGCGGTAGGCGGTCAGCAGGGCATCGCCCAGCCGTAGCAGCGCGCCCGTGGCATGGGCCGTGGTGGCGGCCCGGGCGTGTAGATAGGCGGCGTGAACCCGATCCGCCTCGACGGCGAGGATGCTGGCAACGGCCGGGTTATCCTCCGACAGTTTCTTGGTCATCAGGGATTTGCGGATTTGTAAGTCGCTGTCGTTGCGGGAAGCTGTCAAATAAGCGTCTGCATAGTCCTCGAACAGGATGCCGCCGTCCTTTGGTGTCAGCCAGGCGGCGATCAGCTCGCCCCGCTTCACATCCGTCTTGGCGTCGGTCTGAAGCACTTCGATGGCGGTTCTCAGTCCAATCTCATCGGCATTGGCCGGGTTACCCGCTTCGGCAAAAATGGTGTCTTCCGTTTCCTCCGGGCGCACCCCCAGCTTGCCGAAGACGCGGTCGATCAAATCTCCAATCCCGCCAGCCTCGTCGATCAGCCGGGCCAGGCGGCCCCGTTCCCGGGTCAGGGTGGCCAGGATTTCCGGGAATTTGGATTCATGCAAATGCCGGGTAACCTCCCCGATGGCGGCGGCCAACGGGCTCTCGACCCCTGTTTGGATATGCGCCAAGACGGTCTCCCGCGCTTGATGCAGCAGTTCATCCGAATCCCGCTCATCCATCAGTTTGAAGTGGGGTGCGAGGTCGGCTTCCAGGGGAAAACGCCGCAGCACCGATTGGCAGAACGCGTGGATGGTCTGGA
This sequence comes from uncultured Rhodospirillaceae bacterium, assembly GCA_964611435.1. GTDB lineage: Bacteria > Pseudomonadota > Alphaproteobacteria > Rhodospirillales > UBA2165 > JAYPHU01. The sequence continues at coordinate 18,296 of CAZSXT010000030.1, forward strand.
TGTTCATGCCGCCGGGCGTGTCCAAAACCCGTGCAAACAGCTGCCGGGCGGTCTGCATTTGGGTATCATCGGGGTCATAGCCCAACAGAAGCTCCAACTGTTCCCGCAGGTCCTTGTCGGCCATCATGGTCCAGGCACCGAGCTGGCTGGCGATCCGGTTCTCCATCTCTGCCGCCGCTGCGCGGGTGAACGTTAAACACAAGAGCTTCTCTGGAGCATTGCCAGTAACCAGCAGGCTCAGTACCCGGTCGGTGAGCACTTTGGTTTTGCCTGTACCGGCGGACGCGGACACCCAGGCGGACACGCCAGGATCGGCGGCTTTCCGTTGATTCACGGTGGCGGTTTCGACGGCGGTCAACTCGGTCATTGATCCTCTCCGCCGGCGACCATCCATTCCTTCAGCCGCGCCAGATGTTCGTAGTCGGAATATTTGGGCGCGGCGTCGGGACGGGGCCGCGCTTCATAGGGCGTGTCTTCATCAGCGAACACCCGGATCAGCGCCTTCAGTCCGTCCAGCGCTTCTGTCGTCAGCTCCGCCACGTCATCTCCGGCGTCTTTGACGTCGCCCGCTTGCCGACCGCCGCCGAGCCGCCAATATTCCAGCGCGGCGACCTTGGCGGCGGGCAGACCAGCGAATGCCCCGTTTTCGGCGAGGACCGCCTCCAGGGGCAATTGCGGGGCAAAGCCGGCGGAGACCTCTTTCTTGGAGGGCGGCGCACCGGTTTTATAGTCGATGATGCGCAGCGTGCCGTCCGTCAAAGTATCGATCCGGTCGGCAAATCCGGTCAGGGTAAAGTCTGCCTCGTCCTGGCGTATCTTCATCTCGCCGTTGATCTCGCTGGCGATGGCGGCGATTTCGCCCCGCGACAGATTTTCGTGGGCGACGAACCAGCCGGCGATGCGCAGAAAGCGCGGCCACCAGAACGCCGCGACGCCTGGATAGGCGATGACGCTCTCGAACTGTTTCTCACCAAACCCGATCAGGTGATCCAACGCGTCTTCCGGTAGGGGGCTGTCTGCGGGATAGGCGGTTAGGAAGTCGTCCAAGCTGTGATGGATCAAGGAGCCGTAATCCGCCGCATCGGGCGCCGCGTCCAGCGGCAACAATGCCTTCAGCCCGAGAATATGCCGGGCATAGACGGCATACGGATCGCGCATCCAGGTTTCCACCTGGGTGACGGACAGTTGCGTGGGCCGGGCGGACAGTGGCGGCCGCGGTGCCGGTGGAGAGACCGGGGCATACTCGTCGGAAGCGTCTAAAATAGATTGCCAATAGAGCCACGGATCGGCGGGGAGAAGGGCGTTTTCCATGTCGAAGCCGTCCAGGAACCGATCTAGGCGCAACCGCCAGCGGGCCGGCACCGTGGGCGAGCCGTCCACCCGCCGCGCCCGGGTCAGGATCACCTCTTCGGCGCAGGCAGCCTGGACGAAATCGTGCGCGGTCAGGCCGATCCGGCGTTCTGGCAGGGGCAGACCGAAACGCTGACGCATGGGCCGGCTCATCCACGGATCGGATTGGGTGTCGGGCGGCCAAGTGCCCTCGTTCAGTCCGCCCAGGATGATCAGGTCGGCGTGCTGCAGCCGGGCTTCCAGTAACCCCCAAATATTCAGTCTGGGGTGTCGGCCATAACGGGGCCGGACGGCCCGGCCGGCCATCAGGGCCTCCAAAAGCGCTGGATAGTCGATGGGCGGCATGTCGCCCAGATTGCCCGTCGCCTCGATCAATTCGGTCGCGAAATTAGCGGCCGCTTCACCGGCCTCACCCCGCCACAACCGGTCCGGTCCGTCGGTTTGGTCATCCGCCGCCATTGCCTCGGCGAACTTGATATGTGCATCGACAAGATCGGTGAGGGCGGCAGTGTCCTCCGTCATCAGCGTGGCCAAGGGCTCCGCGGCAGCTGCGAGGGTCTCCAGCCAGGGAACAAGAGGCTGATGTTCTTGTTTGGTGAGGGTCTTTCTTAAGCCATCTAAGCCGGCCTCTGGCCGGGGGCCGCGAAGCGCCGCGATCTCCAAAGCGCGCACCCAGTCCCGGAGAGCCGCCGGCGTCTGCCCCCCGGCGGCCAATGGATGCTTGAACAGCGCCAGCAAAGAGAGAGGCGCGAACTCGTCAGCCACCGCCTCGGCCGTTAGTTTGAGAAATGCGCCCGGCGGCGTATTTGACAGCGGCTGGCCGGCGGAATCATCAATATCGATATCCCAGCGGCGCAACTCCGCGGCCACGCGTCGTGCCAAGGCGCGGTCCGGAGTCACTAGCGCAGCCGTGCGTTCCGGTATTTCCAGGGCTTGGCGCATCATCAGCGCGATGGCCAGGGCTTCTTCCTCGGGGCTGCCGAAGTCGGCCACGGACAGTCCGGCCAACGCCTGGGCTGAAGGTGCGCCTTCGTTTCGCCAGCGATCCGTTGCCGCCGCCGGACTCATCACCCGGTGCAGCAGCTTGACCCTCGGGTTCAGCGGCTTCACCAGACCGGAGTTCCAAAGGGTTACGTCGCGGACCGATAGCCCCATTTGATGAACCAAGTGTACCATGCCGTATTGAGGATGAGATTCATCCAGGGTCTTGGCGTCTTGCTCTTCCAATGACGTATCGAGCCCCGGCAGCACCACCGCGCTGCTGGGCAGGCTGGCGACCAGGGTCAATAAATCCGCCGTTGCCGGGATACTACCCGTGGACCCTGCGGCAATCACCGGTCCGGCCGGCGGTTGTTCGATCCAAAGCCGGGTTTGTCGTTCCAACAGCTGGTTGCGTCGGTCTACCGCATCCATGGCGTCTTGCTCTTCCAGGATTGCTGGCCAGGTGTCTGTCAGGATTTTCAGGAAATCCAGGGTGAGCTGCCAATGCTCGGCAAAATCCTCGGGCACCAAATTTCGTAGCCCGTCAAAAGACAAGCGCTCGGTCTGCACTTGATCCAGCAGCCGGCCCAATTCCCGGGCCAATTGGGCGGCTTGGTCGGTTCCCGCCTGGCCTTGTTCGAATTTCTGCACCAACTGCGTCAGGAGCAATTGCCGTTTTAGCCCGCCGATGGCCGGCGGCAGTTCGACGGCGTCCACATGCGCCCCGTCACCGGCTTCGGCGATGGCCAGTTCGTCCTCGTCGAGATCGCCGAGCGGGTAGAGCCGGGGCAGAAGCAATGGCTTGCCGCCGGAAAGCCGGAGAAATGCTTCTCTCAAACTACGCACCGCCCGCCGGGTCGGCAGCAAAACCGTATAATCCATCAGGGCGGCAGGATCGCCGCCTGTTCGCGCCATCAGGCCGTCCGCCAGGGCATCCACGAAGGGCGTGTTGGGTGGGATCGTATAGACGGTTTTATCGGACATGCCGCATATGTCTACCGGCGGCGGTTGCCGGGATAGCGTTCGCGGAAATAGTCTTCGGCCTGATCCAGCCCGTCCGGCGTGCCAATGTGAAACCAGTCGCCATCATGGACAAGGCCATAGAGTCGTTCCGCCTCGATCGCCTTGTCATAGATAATGTTGAGGGAAAACTTGCCGTCTGGCGCATCATCGAAAAGCGCCGGTGTTAGGATCTGCACCCCGGCAAATAAGTAAGGTGACACTTCCCGTTCCGGCCGGCGCATCAGTTGTCCCATCGGATCGGCCAGGAAATCGCCGCGGCCCTCATACCCATAAGCCTCTACCGTCGAATGCAGCAACAGAAGAGCGTCCATCTCGTCCGTGTTCCAGCGCCCCGCCAACCGGATCAGCGCCGGCCGCGTGCCGTCCAGCCATAACGCATCACCGTTAATCACATAAAACGGCTCGTCCCCCAAGTACTGTAGGGCCAGTTTGACCCCGCCGCCGGTTTCCAAAGGCGCCGCGGTTTCGGACGACAGGATGATTTCAATATCCTTGCGGCCTTTGACATGCTGCTCAATCTGGTCAGCCAGGTGATGGGTGTTGATGATCGCCTTGTCCACGCCGGCTTGGACCAGACGATCAAGGCTGTAGTCGAGAAGCGTCCGGCCACCAACCGTGATAAGCGGTTTCGGCGTCTTGTCCGTAATTGGCCGCATGCGGCGGCCAAGGCCTGCTGCCAGGATCATGGCGGATTTCGGCGCGCTTGTGCTCATGCGGGTTCTAGCTCGCGGAGGAGTTGTTGTTTGTCCGCCGGCGCATATGCTCTGATCCAGTTCGCCAAGGGCGCAAGTTCCGGCAGGGTGCACGCCGCGTCCAGCAGCCGCCACACCCTGGGAATGTGCGCCAGATAGTCCGGCTTATCGTCCCTGACCAAAAGCCGGGTAAAGATGCCGATGACCTTGCAGTGACGCTGGGCGGCGAGAATTTTGTAACCTGTCATGAATGTGTCCCGGTCCACATCGGGCAAGGCGGCCAGATAACGATCAATCATCTTTTCCGCCAGGCCTGGCGTAGAATCCCGCCGTGCGTCCTCTAAGAGGGACATCAGGTCGTAGGCAGGCGGGCCCGCCACGGCATCCTGATAATCCAAAAGTCCGCAGGCGGTCACGCCCGCGCGGTCCGGCAGCCAGAGCAGGTTGTCCGCATGGAAATCCCGCAGGACCAGGGTCGGAGAAATATCGTTCAGCATGTTGAGCGCCGACCGCCAAATGTCTTCATAGGCCGACCTGACCTCTGCCGGCGTGTCTCGTCCGGTGGCGCGCGGCAGATACCAATCGGTCAACAAAAGCGCCTCGTCGAGAAGTTTTGTTTCGTCATAGGGGGCGAGTCCGGCCGGGATTGCGTCACCGGCGGCGCGGCGATGCAGGTCTATCAATACGTCGGTCGCCGCCTCATAGAGCGCTGTTTCATCCGCGCCGGCGGCGAGCGCATTGGTAAAGGTCCCGTCCCCCAAATCCTCCAGCAGGAGAAATCCGTTTTCCGTGTCTTCGTGTAGAAGCGCCGGGGCGCTGTAGCCCAGACCCCGCAAATGGTTGGTCATCGCGATAAACGGACCGACATCATCCTGGGGCGGCGGGGCGTCCATCAACACGGCGGTCTGGCCCGCCAGATGGATACGCTCGTAGCGGCGGAACGAGGCGTCGCCGGCCAAATGGCGGCGTTCTGCGCCCCGCCAGCCGGCATCGTCTAGAAATGTCTCTATCACGCGGGAACGGTCCACGACCGGCTCCTTCCGTCAAAGTCCGGCCAATCGGCCGGCCCAAGTTTCACCCCCATCTAAAGTGATTCGCCGCGCCGTGTCATCCGCCGATTGGCCAATCTGCACACGTAAGACCCCCCGCGGCAGATAGGCGCCAAGATTTTCCGGCCACTCGATCAGAGAAATGCCCTCGGCGAAAGCATCGTCGATGCCCAACTCCAAGGCGTCTTCCGGCCGTTCCAGCCGGTAAAGATCAAAATGATATATCTCCACGTCTGCCCCTTCGTAGGTCTGCACCAGGGTAAAGGTGGGGCTTGGCACCTCGACGGCGTTAGTCAGGGTTTGGATGAAAGCGCGGGCGAATACCGTCTTACCTGCGCCCAAATCGCCGGACAGCGCCACCACGTCGCCGGACCTGGCCATCGGGGCAAGGCGGTGCGCCAGTGATTCCGTCTCCGCTTGGGTGGCGCAATTAAAGCTCAAGCTTGATGAATCGCCTGTCATTTCGGTGCGTCCCCGGTTGTCACAGGCAAAATGATCCGGGCCGTGGTGCCCCGGTTGAGCCGTGACTCGATCTCGAACGTACCGTCATGGAGCTCGCCAATGCGCTTCACCACCAAAAGACCCAGCCCGGCGCTCAAAGGCCGGTCTTCGGCGGTGGCAAGCCCTTGGTCGAGGATGGCCAGGTCTTCCTTGGGCAGACCGGCGCCGGTATCGCGGATACTCAGGATGATCCGCCCGGGCTCCCGTTCAGCGCCGAGCGTAATTGCGCCACCCGACCCCGTGAGCATCAGGGCGTTATTCATCAGATAGGCGAGGGCGCGGTGAATCCGGTCTTTGTCGGCGGCAAGCCAGCCGATTTCCGGCGGGCAGTCAAAAGCGAGCTTGATTTTCTTATCCCGCGCCTGGTGCTCGGCCTCCCCTAGAAGGCTCACCAATTCGGCGTGCAGATCGAAGCTTTCCAATTTCAATTCTGTCTGTCCGGCGTCAATGGCGCTCAGTTCCATCGTATCGGTGATCAGATCATTGATCGCGCGGGCAGTGCCGGTAATTCCCGCCACGTACTCCAGCTGCCGTGGTGTGAGAGGACCGAAATACTCCCCGGCCAAAAGCTCTGCAAAACCGGAGACGGTGGTGAGCGGGGTCCTCAGTTCGTGGGAAAGCGTCGCCAAGAACGCTGACTTGAGCCGGCTTTCGGCGTTCGCGGCTTCGGATTTTTCGCGCAACTCATCCTCGATCCGTACGCTGTCGGTCACATCCCGGTAATGAAGCAGCGTGCCGCCGTCGGGCAGGGGAATATGACCGCCGTGCAAAACCCGCCCGTCGTTGAGGCGTAGCCGGTCCCGGCCTGATCTGCGGCTGGTCAACCGGCCGGTCAGCCGCCGGCGCACCGCCGGCCAATCGGGCGCAACAGGCAAGAGGCTGCGTGTTGCATCGAGAAAATCCCCAAGCCGCCACCCGGGTTCGGCGATGTCCGCCGGAAATAACCAGAGATCCGTGAACGCCGGATTGGCGTATGTCAGACCGCCGCCTGGATCGAACACGGCGATCCCGTCCTGCAGGTGGTCCAGGGTCGTGCGCTGAACCGATTGGACCTCTTTTAACGCGCGCTCCGCCGTCAGCATGGCTGTGGCGTCCCGGTAGCACACCACGCTGCCGCCGGTGGGCGAGGGGGCGGTGCTGACGATCAGACTGGTTCCGTCGGGAAGGTGCACGGTGTCGTTGGATGCACTGACCGGCGGGGTCAGCCGGGCAATCTCCGCCGCTCGAAAGGCATTGTAGTCAACTTGTTCGGGAATCCGCCGCGCCTTGCGTAATTGGTCCAGAATTGCGCCCAAGGCCGGACTGCCGTTCAGCCAGTCGGGGTCGAGCCCCCATAGTGTTTCATAGGCGTGGTTATAGGAAATCAGCCGGACATCCGCATCAAACACGGCCACGGCCACCGGCAGGCAGTCGAGCAGGTCGGTCTGGTCGATCGGCTGTTCGAGGACGCTCACACGGGAATCTTAGTCGGGGGCCGGGCCCCCGACAAGAGTGCGTGATACGCTACGGCGACGAATGGTTTAGTAGCGATAGTGTTCCGGCTTGAACGGGCCTTCCTGGCTCATGCCGAGATATTTGGCCTGTTTATCGGTCAGCGTGGTCATTTTCACGCCAAGCCGGCCCAAGTGCAGTTGCGCGACCTTTTCGTCGAGCCGCTTCGGCAGTACGTACACTTTGTTCTCGTAGTTTTCGTGGTTGTTCCAGAGTTCGATCTGCGCCAGCACCTGGTTGGTGAAGGACGCGCTCATCACGAAGCTCGGGTGACCGGTGGCGCAGCCCAGGTTGACCAGGCGGCCTTCGGCCAGAACCAGCAGACGCTTGCCGTCCGGGAACTCAACCTCGTCCACCTGCGGCTTCACGTTGTGCCACTTGTAGTTCCGCAGGGCTTCGATCTGAATTTCAGAGTCAAAGTGTCCGATGTTGCAGACGATGGCCCGGTCCTTCATCTCCCTCATATGATCGAGGGTGATGACGTCGATATTGCCGGTTGTGGTCACGAAGATATCGCCGATCGCGGCGGCGTCTTCCATGGTGACAACTTCATACCCTTCCATGGAGGCCTGCAGGGCGCAGATCGGGTCGATCTCGGTCACCAGAACGCGGGCGCCCTGGTTGCGCAGACTGGCGGCGGAGCCTTTGCCCACATCGCCATAGCCGCAGACGACACCGATCTTGCCGGCGACCATGACGTCGGTGGCGCGCTTGATGCCGTCGACCAGGCTTTCGCGGCAACCATAGAGGTTGTCGAACTTGGACTTGGTGACACTGTCGTTCACGTTGATGGCCGGGACCATCAGCGTGCCCGCTTTCTCCATTTCATAGAGACGGTGCACGCCGGTGGTGGTTTCTTCCGAAAGGCCGCGAACGTCTTTCAGCAGCTCCGGCGTCTTTTCATGCATGACCAGGGTCAGGTCACCGCCGTCGTCCAGGATCATGTTCGGGGTCCAGCCGTCGGGACCCTCGATGGTCTTATCGATGCACCACCAGAACTCCTCGTCGGTCTCGCCCTTCCAGGCAAACACCGGCACGCCGGTCTCGGCGATGGCGGACGCAGCATGGTCCTGGGTCGAGAAAATGTTGCAAGAGCTCCAACGCACCGAAGCGCCCAGCGCAGTCAGGGTTTCAATCAAAACCGCCGTCTGAATGGTCATGTGCAGGCAGCCCGCGATGCGCGCGCCGGCCAAGGGCTTGCTGCTGCCGTATTCTTCGCGGAGAGCCATCAGGCCCGGCATTTCCGTTTCGGCGATGGCGATTTCCTTGCGGCCCCAATCGGCCAATCCGATATCCGCAACTTTGTAGTCAACTTGAGCGTCCATTACTCATTCTCCAAAAAAATAAACCTGTGTGGGGGATGTATTCCGTTGGCGGGGATGTACCAGGGGAGAGGCCCAGTTACAAGGCCTGGAATCCAGGGTTAGCCTAGGTTTCAGTCTTCTCCGAACTTTTCCGTCACTAATTCAGTGATGGCGGCCAGGGCCTGATCCGCCTCGTTGCCGTCGATGGAAACCTCGATCGTGTCGCCGGTCGCGGCCGCCAGCATCAATAGACCCATAATAGAAATCCCGGTGACCGTCTGACCGTCTTTGGACACATTGATATATGCGTCAAACCGGCCCGCCACCTGGACAAATTTTGCCGCCGCCCGGGCATGGAGGCCACGCTTGTTCAAAATGGTGAGTGTGGCGGTGGTCAAAGATAGTGGGAGCCTATCCGGCGGGCCCGGGGTTAGCTCGCCTCCTTATTCAGGAGCTTGGACGCGACATTTATATATTTGCGTCCGGCCTCCTGCGCCATTTCTATGGCCTCGGCCATTTCGCAAGACCCACGAACGCTGGCGAGTTTGACCAGCATGGGCAAGTTGACGCCGGCGATCACTTCCGTATCCGCCCGGTCCATGGTGGAAATCGCAAGGTTGGAGGGGGTGCCGCCGAACATATCCGTAAGGAGGACAACGCCCTTGCCGCTGTCGACCTGTGTAATCGCCGTCAGAATATCCTTGCGGCGGTGATCCATATCATCATCGGGACCGATGCTGATCGCGATGACGTTTTCCTGGTCGCCGACGACGTGTTCCATGGCTTTCACCAGTTCGTCAGCCAAATGACCGTGCGTGACGATCACCAATCCAATCATGCATCTATTCCTTTTCGGGCGCTGGCCACGGCGTCAGCCCGGTTGATCCAGCTCCCTGTGGAGTATTTGAACATTCTGTCCATTTCCTTCAAACCACATCCCGAGTTGTTCCGCAATGAAAACGGAGCGGTGCCGTCCCCCTGTGCAGCCCAGCGCAACCGTCAGGTAGCTTTTCCCTTCCAATAGGTAGCGCGGCAATAGGGGCTCGATTAAATGGGTCAGGTTGCCGAAAAATTCCTGATAGCCAGGGTCGCCGCTGATGAATTCACCGACGGCATCATCTCGTCCGTCCATCGGACGCAGGGTTGGATCGTAATGCGGATTCTTCAGGAACCGTACGTCAAAAACAAGATCGGCTGTCCGCGGCACGCCTCTGCGGAACGAAAACGACGTTACAAAGACGGAAAGACTTTTATCGGCCGGGACTTCCAAGTAGGCCTGCAGGAGCCCTTTTAGCGCGCCCGGCCCCAATCCGGTTGTGTCCACGGTAAAGTCCGCCCGGTCTCGCAAAGGGGCGAGGAGCCGGCGTTCGTGTTCGATGCCATCAATCACTGGCCGGTCGATGGCCAGGGGATGACGGTGGCGGGTTTCCTCGTACCGGCGGCGCAACTCCTCGTCGTCACAATCGATAAAGATGATCCGGACGTCCACATCGCCACCGGCGATCAACTCGTCATAGCGGGACAAAAAGGCGTCCGCGCCGAAGTCCCGGGTGCGGATATCGACGCCGATGGCAATGGACCGGGCTAGACCCGGCACCGCGAACTCCCGCTGGCTGCCGACCACCAAAGAGCCGAGCAGAGACAATGGCACATTGTCGATGGCCTCGAAGTTCATGTCTTCGAGGGCCTTCAAAGCAGAGGTGCGCCCCGCCCCGGACATGCCGGTGATCAGGACCGCTCGAATTTGTGTATCGTGGTCGTCGCTCATGACGGGGAGCCTATCTCGCCCGTCGCCAGTTTCAAAGCGATTCGGACCTTGGCGGGTGCGGATGCTTCGAACGGGTTCAGCCGCACCAAGGGAAGGGTGATGCCCAGAACTGTTGTTGCCGCCGGTTCCGGGAGACGCGCAACATCTTCCGCCGGTACGAGCTCGATGACCAACCGCAGGGCGACATCGGTTCCACAAGGAAGTTCGACCACGCCGACGCCGCGTATTTCCAAAAGATTGGCTATGGTTTCGGGTGCGCCGGCGAGGAGGTTTCCGTCAATCGCCTGTAGATTGACCCGGTCGTCTGCAATCAATTCAGCGCCCCCGTCGATCATCCGCAACGCCAGGTCGGACTTGCCGCTGCCGGAGGTGCCGGTGATCAAAACACCGTCTCCATCAATGGAAACCGCGGTGCCGTGCACTTGTTTGGAAGGCTCGGTCATGCGTTATCCGACGCCACCCGCCGGAAGCTGCACAAGAAAGCGCGCGCCGGCGACCACGCCTGCCGTCCCTATCCGGTTTTCCGCCCAAATCCGGCCACCATGTGTCTCGACGATTTGTTTGGAGATGCTGAGGCCCAGGCCGGAATGCGTGCCGAATTTTTCTTCGGCCGGCCGCTCTTGATAGAAGCGCTCGAAGATGTTCGCTTCCAGACCGTCCGGGATTCCGGGTCCCTGATCATCGAACGTGATGAGAATGTTGCCGCCGTCCTGCCGGGCGGCCACGGAGATCCGACCGCCTTCCGGGGTGAAGCTGATGGCGTTACTGATGATGTTGCGGAACACCTGGACCAGTCGGTCCTCTAATCCACGCACGACCATCGGCGCACCGTCATCGATGTCAAGATCAAGGGGCGTGCCATGTGTATCGATGGTGGCCTGGTGTAGTTCGCTGAGCGTGTTCAATAGCGCCCCCAGGTCAACCGGTTCCATCTCTGCACGGGAGAGTTCCGCGTCCAGCCGGGAGGCGTCGGAGATATCGCTGATCAATCGGTCCAGCCGTTGAATATCATCCAGGATGATCGACATGAGTTTCTTTTGCTGGTCTGGATCATCGATGCGGGCCGCGGTCTCCACCGCGCTGCGGAGCGAGGTGAGAGGGTTCTTGATTTCGTGTGACACATCAGCGGCAAATCTTTCGATCGCGTCCATTCGCAGCCACAACGCTTCCGTCATTTCACGTAGCGCCGCACTCAGATGGCCGATTTCGTCGGACCGCTTTCCCATATCCGGAATGGTGTATTGCCGCCCCAGTCCCTGACGGATGTGATCGGCCGCCGCCGCCAAACGATGAAGGGGCCGGGCGATGGTGCCGGCCAGATAAATTGACAGCAGTATGGTGACCAGAAGCGCGATGCCGAAAACTTTCAAGATGTCGAGGCGGACCTGAAACACGGCGTCATCAATGCTGCTGGTGTCTTTTGACAGGATAAGCGCGCCCAAGACGTGCTTATAGCGCTGTACCGGCACCGCGACGGTGATGCTGAGAATGCCATCGGTGCTCAACCGGACGGCATGCCCTCTATTGCCGGTGAGGGCTTTGCCGGTTTCGGGCAGGGCGGCAGGCGTTGCGTTGGTGGGGGCCGGCGGGCCGACTTGCTGATCGTCGCGCAGCAGGTTCCGCAAAAACCGGTCCACCTTATTTAGTATTTTTTGATAATTGCTTTCCTCTTCGGGCGGCGGCGGCAATTCCTCTACCTTGACCACCCCGCCCGCGCCGCCGGGCCCAGCCAGTTGGGTCGAATCACTGACCAATTTTCCGTCTGTCGAGACAAGCTGTGCCTGTGTGCCCGTTGCGGCGGCAAGCCGACGGATGATCTGACCCGCGTTCTCGGGCCGGAGGTATTGGCTCTGGCTATCCGCCCCGCCGACCGCAGCCTCGCCGATGGCGGCGGCGAACATCTCGGCCTGCGTCGTGAGGGAAGTGATTTCGCTGTCGATCAGGCTTTGACGGTATTGGCCGACAAACAACAGGCCAAACACCAGCACCGCCAGGGCCAGCACATTGATGGCGAGAATTCGCCGGGTGATCGAAGAAACCGATTTTGGCTCGCGGGTCTTCTCCGGTTTACCGGCGGCGGGCTGATCCTCTTCTGACACCGTTCTCCCCCTGAACCGGCCCTCGCGGGTTAGGCTGTTTGCGGATCCTTGTAGCGGTAGCCGACGCCGTACAGGGTTTCAATCTCCGCGAACGCCGAGTCACAATTCCGGAATTTTTTCCGCAGCCGCTTGATGTGGCTGTCGATGGTCCGGTCGTCGACATAAATATGTTCGCCGTAGGCCGCATCGATAAGTTGGTCCCGGTTCTTCACCAAGCCCGGCCGATAAGCCAAGGCCTTAAGCAGTAGAAACTCCGTCACGGTCAGATTGACGCTTTCCCCTTTCCAGGAACATTGATGGCGGGACGGGTCCATCAGCAGGTCGCCCCGGCTGAAGACCTCTTCATTGTCGCCGTTGGGGCCAATTTCCAAATCCAGGTCGCGGCGCCGTAGCAGCGCGCGGATGCGTTCAATCAGCAGGCGCTGGGAGAAAGGCTTTTTGATGTAGTCGTCCGCGCCCATGCGTAGGCCCAACACTTCGTCTACCTCGTCATCTTTGGAGGTCAGGAAAATTACCGGCATCCGGCTTTTCTCCCGGAGTTTGCTCAGAAGTTCCATCCCGTCCATGCGCGGCATTTTGATATCGAGTACGGCCAAGTCGACCGGTTTTTGCGACAGGCCGCGAAGCGCATCGCTGCCATCTACATATGTATCGACGGCGAAACCTTCCGATTCCAGGGCCATGGAGACGGACGTTAGGATATTCCGGTCATCATCGACCAGGGCGATGGACTGGCTTGAGGATGTAGACATGGGGACCCCCACTTTTTTGGACACAATAATGGTGTATAGGTTCAGTCCATGGACTAAATTCACTTCGCGCCCAAAATATGTCAAAAGTATAACCCAATTGTGGCACGAAAACGGGTAAAAATTTCAATCTCTTAGGGGTAAGGCAAGGGGAATTATGGCGGAACGGCGGAAACCAGCGGCAGTGGAGGCGCGCCAGATTGTGCGCGGCGCGATCAAGGCGACATTGGCGACTATTGGCAATCCGGACGAAAAACCCGTCGCCGGCTGGCCGGCTGCCTCCATGGTTACGGTCGCGACGGCCATGGACGGTAGTCCGATCCTCATGCTATCGACGCTCTCCCATCATACGCAGAATCTTTTGGCAGATTCCCGGGCGACTCTCTTTTACGACGCCACCGCCGGCTACAAGAATCCGCAACAGGGTCCGCGGGTCGGCGTGATGGGTCGCATCAAGCCTACCAAGGCCAAGGACGTGGCGCGCCGGTTCCTGGCCAAACATCCCCGCGCCGCGCTTTATGCCGGCTTCGGTGACTTCCGGTTCTATAAGATGACCGTCGAGAAATACCATTTTGTCGGCGGTTTTGCCCGCGCGCTCTGGATTAATAAGGCTAAAGCGACGCTCCCGAAAGCCGACTGGGCCGATCTGGCCGAGGCGGAAGAGGGAATCATCGAGCATATGAATGCGGATCATGCCGAAGCGCTCAGGCTCTACGGCACAAAATTGCTGGGCAAACGGGGGAAACACTGGGAAATGGTGTCTGTGGATCCGGAAGGCATTGACCTCAGGTGTGGCGACAATGTCCATCGTCTGGTTTTTGACAAGCCGGTTACGGACGCTAATACCTGCCGCAAAACCTTGGTGTCCCTGGTGTCCAAGGCTCGATCAGCCAAATAGATAAAATTTGAAATAAATTTTACTAAATAATAATTCAAATAATTGTCATAATAAATGACAGTATATAAATGTAATGTTTATTTTTTATTTCGTTATGTGATCCGGATCACATCTTTTTTATTGAAAACGATCTACTCTCCGTCAAATAAAGAGAATCCATAGTGATCGGCGTCAAAAATTACAGCAGACGATCAATGGGTAACTCAAATGGGGTGAAGGCCCCTCGATGCTTGAGACGGGAGTAAACAAAATGGACGATGCAGCATTTATCTTTGCTTTCATAAACTTGTTTCTTTTTCTGGGTGTCCTCGGCTACGTGTCGGACCATTCAAAGAAAATCTTGGATCAAACCCGGCGTCAGACCGAAGAACGGGTTACGGAACTTCTGGTCGAGGTGGCGGACGCTGATTCGCGTTATTCCGACTTGAAGTATGAATTCGATCAGCTCTCCAACCAAGTCGATGACCTGCGTCAGCGCCTCGAACGCCGCGGCGGCAAGGATCGTGATATCGATCGGAGTTTGAAGATACTGCTGCAGCAGGTTGAGGGAATGAAGCTGAGCGCCGGTTTTGGCGCGGCCCCTGCAGCGGCGCAGCCGTCCGCTCTGCCGCCGGCAAAACGCTCCAAGGTGATCCGTGCAAAATAGCGCAAAATAATTGGTTTCGGGTCGAGCTAGCTGTTGCGCCTCCCGGAAACCGAGGCTAGAGTTTTTCTAAACAAAAGTTGAGCCGGTGGCGTGAGGCCTCACGTCACCGGTCACTTTTCAGAAGGTGAACGCAGGCAATTAAATTAGTCGGCGGAGCGTGTGTGTAAGTGGAAAACGTGGGAGAGCGTGATGGCCGGTTCCGGCAGCAATCATACCAACAACCAAAAACTTCTCGCCTGGATCGACGAAATGGCGAGGTTGACCAAACCCGACGAAATTTATTGGTGCGACGGCTCCAAGGAAGAATATGACCGGCTGACCGCCCAAATGGTCGAGGCCGGCACGCTCATGCCGCTGAACCCGGAGAAGCGCCCCGGCAGCTTCCTGGCACGGTCTAACCCGAAAGACGTGGCGCGGGTGGAGCACCGGACATTCGTGTGTTCCAAGGAAGAGAAGGACGCCGGTCCCAACAATAACTGGGTCGATCCGGCTGAGATGAAGCAGACCATGAACGAATTGTTCGATGGCTGCATGAAGGGCCGGACCATGTATGTCATCCCGTTCAGCATGGGCCCTTTGGGCTCTCATATCGCCCATATCGGCGTGCAGCTCAGCGATTCGCCCTATGTGGCCGCCAGCATGCGGGTGATGACCCGAATGGGGCAAGCCGCCCTGGACGTATTGGGCGACAATGGCGAGTTCGTGCCCTGCATGCACACGGTAGGCGCGCCCTTGGCCGATGGCGAGGAAGATGTGCCGTGGCCCTGCAATGAGACAAAATATATCGTCCAGTATCCGGAAGAGCGGGCCATCTGGTCCTACGGGTCCGGTTACGGCGGCAATGCGCTTCTCGGCAAAAAATGCTTCTCGCTCCGCATCGCTTCTGTGATGGCGCGGGACGAAGGCTGGCTCGCCGAACATATGCTGATCCTCGGCCTGGAAAGCCCGGCGGGCGAGAAGGCCTATGTGGCTGCCGCTTTCCCGAGCGCCTGCGGCAAGACCAATCTGGCCATGTTGATTCCGCCGGAAGGGTTTGACGGCTGGAAAGTGCGCACCGTCGGTGACGATATTGCCTGGATCAAGCCGGGCGACGATGGCCGCCTCTATGCGATCAACCCCGAAGCCGGCTATTTCGGCGTGGTACCGGGAACGTCTTCCAAGACCAACCCCAACGCCATGACCATGATGGAACGGGACACGATCTTCACCAATGTGGCGCTGACCGATGACGGCGATGTCTGGTGGGAAGGCAAGGATGGGGATGTTCCCGATCACCTGATCGATTGGCAGGGCAATGACTGGACGCCCGACAGCGGTACGCTGGCGGCCCATCCGAACGCGCGCTTTACCTGCGCCACTCACCAGTGCCCCAGCGCCGATCCGGCCTGGGATGATCCGGCGGGAGTGCCGATCAGCGCCTTTATCTTCGGCGGACGCCTCACCCATACCTTCCCGCTGATTTACGAATCCCGGGATTGGGAGCACGGCGTTTATATGGCCGCGACCATGGGCTCCGAGGCGACGGCCGCCGCTGACAACCAAGCGGCCATCCGGCGCGATCCGATGGCGATGCTGCCCTTCTGCGGCTACAACATGGCCGACTATTGGGCTCATTGGCTAAAGATGGGCAAGTCGCTGGCCAATCCGCCCAAGATTTTCAGGGTGAACTGGTTCCGCCGGGATGACGAAGGCAACTTCATCTGGCCCGGCTTCGGGGAAAACATGCGCGTCCTGGCCTGGATCGTGAACCGAGTGAACGGCAGCGCCGACGCGGTCGAAAGCCCGTTCGGCATGATGCCCCGCCACCAGGATCTGATCTGGGACGGGCTCGACTTTGCCGCCGACGAATTTTCCGGGATCATGAATATCGACCGGGAGAAGGGGCTGGAAGAAGCCGAGGCGCAGAAGGAACTGTTCGACAGTTTCGAGGACCGCCTGCCCCCGGAGATGGAGGCCCAGCGACAGGAGCTCAAGGAGCGCTTGGATAAGGCCCCCGAGGTCTGGCAGATCAGCGGGTAGGGCTAACACGACACCCCCCATCCGGCCCTCCGGGCCACCTTCCCCCGCAAGGGGGGAAGGTGTTGTGTTATTGAGTTGCGGCACGTACCCCACCTCCCCATATGACGGGGGAGGTCGAGGGACGCTCAGCGTCCCGAGGGTGGGGTGGGCTCTATTAACATTTAACGTTGGTACGCGGATCACGGCGCGGTGAACCCGTGCCGGTCCGCGCATGACGGGATGTGTCTGTCCTTC
>CAZSXT010000030.1:35199-42112 GCA_964611435.1 uncultured Rhodospirillaceae bacterium
GCTTCGGCCGGTTTTTTCGGCCGTGATTTCTGCCGGGCTTTCCACACCCGATAGGCCAGCAGTACAAAGATCACCGAGCCGTACATGATTGGCCGGGTGAAGTCGGCGCGGATCATCATGTAGAAATGGATCACGCCGAGGATGGCGATGGGATACACCAGCATGTGCAGCTTGCGCCACTTGCGCCCGCCCAGCCGCTTGATCATGCCCTTGGTGGAGGTGATGGCCAGCGGTATGAGCATCAGAATGGCCAGGATGCCGATGGTGATATAGTTGCGCTTGATGACATCCTGCACAAAGGCATTCAGATCGAGTTGCAGGTCAATGATGACGTAACTCGTGAGATGCAGGATCGCATAGAAAAACGCATAGAGGCCGATCATCCGGCGGTAGGCGACGAATTCCCCTTTCTTCAGGATTTCACCGGCTGGCCGCACCGCGAGGGTCAGGATGATAAAGATCAGCGCCCAGTCGCCCAGCTCCCGGTTCAGCTTTTGCACCGGGTCCGACGTCAGATAGAGGGTGCCCAGCGCGGTGTCCGACCAGAGGGCGAAGACCAGCCATCCCAGAGGTATAAGACTCGCGATAAAAACCAGCGGCTTGAAGATCAGCCGCGACCGTTTAATAGCCATGGGCCTAGAAGTACTTGTTTAAGTCCATGCCTTTATACAGGTCCGCGACTTCCTCTGCATAGCCGTTGAACATTTTGGTTTCGATCCGCTTGGCGAACAGGGCGGCAATGCCGCCTTCGCCGGTGATCGGCCGTTCAGAGGCTTGGCTCCAACGCGGGTGATCCCGTTTCGGGTTCACGTTGGAATAGAAGCCGTATTCGTGAGGCGCCTGAATATTCCAGGTGGCCGGCGGCTGTTTCTCGGTAAAGGTTATTTTGACGATGGATTTGATGCCTTTGAAACCATACTTCCAAGGCACCACGAGGCGCATCGGCGCACCGTTTTGTTTGGGCATTTCCTCGCCGAATATGCCGACCGCCATGAGCGTCAGTGGATGCATGGCTTCGTCGATGCGGAGACCTTCCACATACGGCCAGTCCAAGGCCGGGCGTTTCTGGCCGGGCATTTGTTCCGGATCGACCAGTGTCTCGAACGCCACATATTTGGCGTTGGCGGTGGGTTCGAACCGTTTCAGCATATCGCCCAAGGGGATACCGACCCAGGGGATAACCATGGACCAGGCTTCGACGCAGCGCATGCGGTAGATGCGTTCCTCAAGCTGGTGGGGTTTCACCAAATCCTCATAGCTGAACTTGCCGGTCTTGTTGGCCTCACCCGCGACTTCAACCGTCCATGGTTTGGGCTTGAGCGTGTGGGCGTTGCGGCTGGGATCGGTTTTGCCGGTGCCGAACTCATAGAAATTGTTGTGGGTGGTGACCGCCTCGAACGAGGTAGGTTTCAGCGCCTCCCCCCAGGGCGTCTTCTTGATATCAGGCAATTTGGCCGCCGGCGCAATGGACGGAAACATCGCCGTGCCGCCAATGGCCGCAGCTGCCGTTAGGAACTTGCGCCGGTTCATATAAAAGGATTGGGACGTGATCTCGGACGGTAGAATGTCGGACGCCTTCTTGTGGCGGATCAGCATGCGGAACTCTCCTCGGTCAGATGGTAGGTCTTACCTATATCAATGCGGTTGACGCGTGATTATTCCAGCATACCCCAAATTCGCAGCAATTTCATGAAAGAGGCATAAATTCGCCGTGAGCTCTGGAAATACCAGCTAGTTCCCACCGCTTTGGTCGACGGCGGCGTGGGCGGCGTCAATCTTTGCATCGGCATGGGTGGCCGCCGCCTCCGATTCCGCGGTCTCCCGCAATTCCCGGCCGGCAGAGTTGGGCTCCGCCATGATCTTATCTTCGTGTTCGATCTTCATCAGCATGGCCAGAGCATCGTCCTCCGGCAGCAGCACTTTTCGAGCGTCCCGGGGCAGCGGCATTTCGTGCACCCGGCAAAACAAAATTATTGCCGCCGCCAGGTGGGGTTCGGAAAATTCGATATCACGGGACTCGCCATCGTCGGACGGCGCATATTTCAATGTGGCCGACAGACCGTCGTCCCCTTTAGCGATCAGCATATTGGAAATCGGGGAATGGGGCAGGCGGATATCGCTGCGTAGCGCATAATTAACCAGCGCCGCTTGGACCTCAGCGGTGGAAAAGACGATCTTGCGTGTCTCTGCCGGCATCATTCTCCCTAACGTGGTCCTGAATTTTGCCTTTTTTGCGGCTTTTTTTAGTGCGCTTCGTCCCAATTCTGACCGGAACCGGCATCGACCACAAGGGGCACCGAGAGTTCGGTCACGTTCTCCATGACCTCGCGGGCGACGGCGGCGGTATCCTCCAATTCCTTCTTGGGCACCTCGAACACCAATTCGTCGTGCACCTGCAGCAGCATCTTGCCTGAGAGCTTGGCCATCTTCAGTGCGCCCGGCAGGCGGATCATGGCGCGCTTGATGATATCCGCCGCGCCCCCCTGAATCGGCGCGTTGATGGCGGCCCGTTCCATGAAGCTGCGGCGCGCGCCGTTTTTGTCATTGATGCCGGGCACAAAACATTTCCGGCCATAGAGCGTTGTGACAAAGCCGTTTTCCCGGGCCGATTCCTTGGCGTTCTCCATATAGTCCTTGATGCCCGGATACTTCTCGAAATAGGCCTTGATGTAGTCGCCGGCCTCGCCCCGGCTGATTCCCAATTGGCGGGCCAGACCGAAAGCTGAAATCCCGTAGATGATCCCGAAGTTGATGGCCTTGGCCTGGCGGCGGACCATTGGGTCCATACCGTCGATGGGCACGCCGAACACCTGGGACGCGGTCATGGCGTGGATGTCCTGGCCGTCCCGGAACGCCTCTTTCAGCGTGTCGATGTCGGCCACATGGGCGAGCAGGCGCAGCTCGATCTGGGAATAGTCGGCGGATAGCAGTACATTGCCTTTGGCCGGGACAAAGGCCTGACGGATTTTGCGGCCCTCTTCGGTGCGGATCGGGATGTTCTGCAGGTTGGGCTCGGTGGAGCTCAGCCGCCCGGTGGACGCAATGGCTTGGCCGTAATTGGTATGCACCCGGCCGGTCTCTGGGTTGATCTGCCCAACCAAGGAGTCCGTATAGGTGCTTTTTAGTTTCGAAAGCTGACGCCAGTCCAAGACGCGGGCCGGCAGTTCGTGCCCGTCCACGGCCAACGTTTCCAGGATGTCCGCGCCCGTGCCGTAAGCGCCGGTCTTGCCCTTCTTGCCGCCGGGCAGGCCCATTTCGTCGAACAGCACTTCGCCCAACTGTTTGGGTGAGCCGATGTTGAATTCCCGGCCGGCGAGCTTGTGAATTTCCTCGCCCAGATCACTGATCCGTTTGGCGAAATCGTCGCTCAGGCCCTTTAGGAACTTGGCGTCTACCTCGATGCCGGTCTGTTCCATATCGTTCAGCACGTCGATCAGCGGGCGCTCGATGGTCTCATACAGCCCGGTCATCTTGTCCAGGACTAGCCGGGGCTTCAGCCCCCGGTGCAAGCGTAACGTAATGTCCGCGTCTTCGGCAGCGTAATCCAAGGCGGTTTCCAAGGGCACCTGATCGAAGGTCACCTGGGATTTGCCCGTGCCGGCCACGTCTTTGTATTTGATGGTCTGATGGCCCAGATGCAGTTCTGCCAATTCGTCCATGCCGTGGCCGTGCTGGGCGCCTTCCAGCACATAGGAAATGATCATCGTGTCGTCGACGGGGTGCACGTCGATGCCGTAGCGGGCCAGGACTTCCATATCATACTTGATATTGTGCCCGATCTTCAGGACCGAAGGGTCCTCCAGCAAAGGCTTCAACAGTTTCACCGCCTTATTGCGGGACACCTGTTTGACCTGGTCCTTGCCATTGCCTTTTGCCGGCGGCTCGTCGATCAGATCCAACGTGCCCTGGCTCTCCGGGGCTACATGGGCGACCGGGATATAACACGCCTTGCCCGGCTCGATCGACATGGAAACGCCGACCAGATCGGCCTCCATGGAATTCAGGGACGTGGTTTCCGTATCCACAGCGAAGATTCCGGCGGCCCGCGCGGCGTCGATCCAGGCTTTCAGCGCCTTTTCATCCTGTACCAGCTCATAAGAGATCTCTTTCACCTCCGGCACCACCGGGGTCAGGACTTTGGCGGCGGACGGCGTGGGCGTTGCCGGTTCCGCGGCTTTTTGGGCTGTCGGTTGCGGCGATTCATCGGCGGGCGGCGCGGTCACGCCGTACTTGCTTTCCATCCGCGTGATCAGGGATTTAAACGCCTGTTCCTGCAGGAACCTGAGCAGCACCTCCGGTTCGACCGGCTTGGCCACCAGATCGCCGAGCGGCACGTCCACCGGCACGTCGTCTTTTAGGGTCACCAGCTCACGGGAGATGCGCGCCTTGTCGGCATTTTCGATCAACGCTTCCCGGCGTTTGGGCTGCTTGATGTTTTCCGCATTGGCCAGGACCCCGTCCAGGTCGCCGTATTCGCCGATCAATTGGGCGGCGGTTTTGACGCCGATGCCCGGCACGCCCGGAACATTGTCGGCTGAATCGCCTGCCAGGGCCTGCACGTCGATGACTTTATCCGGGCCGACGCCGAACTTCTCCACCACCTCGGCGGGGCCGATTTCCTTGTTCTTCATGGCGTCGAACATCTTGATCTTGGGCCCGACCATTTGCATCAGGTCCTTATCGGTGGAGACGATGGTCACTTCCGCGCCGGCCTCGACCGCCTGGCGGGCGTAGGTGGCGATCAGGTCATCGGCCTCATAGCCCTCCATATCCACCGCCGGGATGTTCAGTGCGCGAGTGGCTTCGCGCACCAGCTCAAACTGCGGGATCAGATCATCGGGCGGCGGCGGCCGATGGGCCTTGTAGTCGGGATAGATGTCGCTGCGGAAGGTTTTGCGCGCTCGGTCGAAGATTACGGCGATATGATCGGCGTCCGTGTCGTCCGCCATTTTCAGCAGCATCTGGGTAAAGCCGTAAACCGCGTTGGTTGGCGTCCCGTCGGGCCGGGACATTTGGGTCTTGATGCCGAAAAAAGCGCGAAACAGAAAACCTGATCCGTCGATCAGGTACACATGTTCGGGCGCCTTGGGGGAACTCAGTGGCCCGTCTCCGCTGGCGCGTTGGGATCAAGCTGGAAATTGCGGCTGCAATAGGGGCAGACCACTTTACCGTCGTCGCCCAGGTTCAGATACACGCCCGGATGGCCAAGGGCCGCATTGCCGCCGTCGCAGAAAATGCGGGAGGATTCGACGAGGGTGATCTCTTCCAGATCGCTGGGGGTCATGGCCCGGTTCCACCTGTCTTTTGTTGTTGCCCGGCGCGCCCGTGATTGACGCTCCTATCAGTGGATGATACCGAAAGATCAACGGCAATCAACCGCGCAAATACCAACAAAAAATCCCGGATTTAATGACCAATTCCCTTCCCGATCTCGCGGTGGACATCACCGGGCTCAACAAGACCTACGCCGCCGGTTCCGGCCAGCCGCCCAAGGTGGCCCTGCAGGACGTGGATTTACAGATACCCCGCGGCTCGTTTTTTGGATTGCTGGGGCCCAACGGGGCGGGCAAATCGACCATCATCAACATCATGGCCGGGCTGGTGATCAAGACATCGGGCGATGTGAAAGTCTGGGACTACGACATCGAATCGCAAATGCGCCAGGCCCGCTCCGCCATTGGCGTCGTGCCGCAAGAGCTCAACATCGATCCGTTTTTCACGCCCCGCGAGATCATGGAGGTGCAGGCCGGGCTCTACGGCGTGCCCAAATCCGAACGCCGGACCGATGAAATCCTGGCCGCCGTGCATCTGACGGACAAGGCTGACGCCTATACGCGGACGCTGTCGGGCGGGATGCGCCGGCGGCTTTTGGTGGCCAAGGCAATGGTTCACCGCCCGCCGGTTCTGGTGCTGGACGAGCCCACCGCCGGGGTGGACGTGGAATTGCGCCAGCAGCTTTGGTCCTATATCCGGACCTTGCGGGATCAAGGGACGACCATCCTGCTGACCACCCATTATCTGGAGGAGGCGGAAGAGCTCTGCGACCGCATCGCCATCATTAATAAAGGCCGTGTGGTGACCAGCCAGCCTACGGACGAGCTGCTCAGAAGCCTCGATTCGAAGGAGCTTATTGTCACCGTGGATCGGGTTCTAAACGCGCTCCCGGACGGGCTCAGCAAATTAAACGTGGAGCTCACCAACGGGCGCAAATTGGTGTTCCATGTGCCGCCGAGCCAGGTGCCGGTGGAAGAAGTCCTAAGCGCGATTCGCGCCGCCGGCCTGGGCATCGTCGATCTGACCACCAAGGAGTCGGATTTGGAAGATATCTTCCTGATGATGACGAGAGAGGGCGATATTGAGGTGGAGGCCGGGTGAACCGGCGCGCGCTCCCCATTCTTCTCTTTGCACTGGCGGTCACCGCCTGCGCGCCGAGACTCTTGCCGCCAGGCCCAAGCGTGACCGAGCCCCGATTGACCGAGACCGCCATTGTCACCGCCGATCAGGCCGAACTGCCGCTGCATGTTTGGCCGGCGGAGACCCCTAAGGCGGTGATCCTCGCACTCCACGGGTTTAACGATTATGGCACGTTCATAAAATCCGCCGGGGCGTTTTTCGCCGGGCAGGGGGTGCAGGTCTATGCCTATGATCAGCGGGGATTCGGCCGCGCGCCCAATCCCGGTTTCTGGCCGGGCCGGAAGGCGCTCGCCGATGATGTGCGCATGGCGGCGGGGCTGTTGCGGACCCGCCATCCGGGTGTGCCGCTTTACTTGTTGGGCGCCAGCATGGGGGGCGCGGTGATCATGACGGCGGTGACGTCAGCATCGAAGCCGGATGTGGACGGGATCATCCTGGCCGCGCCCGCAGTCTGGGGCCGGGCCACCATGCCCTTCTATCAGCGCTGGGCCCTGGCGCT
>CAZSXT010000031.1:0-19442 GCA_964611435.1 uncultured Rhodospirillaceae bacterium
TCCGGATCGACCTTGGCGACCTGGCCGGACACGAAGGTAAACACGCCGTTCAGAACCGACATGGAAATATTGCCTTCCTGGGTGCCTGGGTCATAGACCATTTCATCCAAGACCATCTTTCCACCTTCAGCCATTGAGAAGGTAGATTCATCCGCCAGAACCACACCAACGGCGCTGTCATCCGCAGATTCCAATACATCGCCTTGGAAAACCGGATCGCCGACTTGGAGTTCGACTTTTTCACCGTTTGCTCGAATCGCGGTCACAGTGCCTTCAATGCTTTCCACTTGACCGATCGGTTGAGCATCCACACCACCAGGGCCGGCCTGCGCCACTTCACCAGGATTTTTCGGACCCGCCAGTAGCATGGCTGTCGAGCCGGCGAGCTCGCCGCCTTCTGGGGTATGAATATCGGGAACCGGGTCCTGACTATAGAAATCCTTGATAATGACCTGTTCACCGGAAGGAGACGTCATGACCAAGTCAGGATCAGCCGGGGAAAAAGTTGCAGTGCCGAAGTTAAATCCTTCCGGCAGATTTACCGCATCGCCTCCGCCACCTGCATCGATGACCGAAGCGTCCGGTGAGATTGAGACCCCGCCCGTCGGGTTAATCTGAGGTCCGTCCTCTAAAATATCGTCAGCCATTTTCGGCTCCCTTGGTTTGGCGTCCGTCCATGAGCGGCCGCCACATGTAAACTCTTCTCATCTGATAAATCTTTTTTGAAAACCGGTTCCGGCAAGCCTTTCAAGTTTTCTCCCCAGGTCAAGCCGGCAGGGGACAGTTTTCACGATGGGGATAATAGGAAATTCGGGTCAAGCGCTCAGTGACGGCCATCACACCCAAAAACGAGAGTATTCGGCTACTTTCAAAGGGTTGAAGCGGCGCGCTCACAGCCATAAATATTAGCAGAATGGCCAGCGGTAAATTCCGGGAAATTCATGCTAATTCACCCATTTTGCTTTAAAATAACGCGATATTGACCAAATATTGCCGCATCTACGTAGTTTCACGGATATTTTGACCTTGTTTGATATTTTATAACGCTCTTGCAGCCTCTGTTGGCGATGAGAACGGGATTTGCATCTTAGAACTCCGTAAACTTCAGGAGACTGAACAATCGTTACGCTCGCTAGTACTACTTTTCCTCCCCAAAAACGGTCTCAAGACCGGCGCACGACCAAAACCTTGTCTTTTGTCACTGTTTTAACCGGACTGATAGTGACTTGGACGGCGCAACCGGCGATCGCCGGCCTTAAGGAAGGGATCGCCGCCCACGCCAAACAGGATTACGCCACTTCGATCCGCGAATTTTTGGTGTTGGCTCAACAAAACCACGCCGTTGCCCAGTATTATCTGGCGCTGCATTACCACCATGGCCGGGGAGTGATTCGTGACGTCAAAAAGGCCGCTCGCTGGTATACCGAATCAGCAAAGTTAGGGTATCCGCGCGCGCAAAACAATCTGGCCTGGCTCTATCAGAGCGGAAACGGCGTAAAGCAGGACTACACCCGCGCCGCCTATTGGTACACGCAGGCATCCCCCCAGCACCTATTGGCAAAGATTAATCTAGCGTACCTGTATCGCTACGGCCTGGGTGTAGAAAAAAGTAACGCCACCGCTTTTAAACTCTATAAGGAAGCGGCCGACCAAGGCGATGGCAGAGGTTTGTATGAACTTGGCCGACTTTACGAAAAAGGCCGTGGCACCAAAAAGGATATCAAAAAGGCAGTTGACCTTTATAGAAAAGCGGCGCTCAGGCGCTATGACCGCGCCATGTACACTTTGGGCCTGATGTATCACCTCGGCAAGGGTGTCAAAAAAGATTATATTCAGGCGGAACGCTGGTACCGGTTCGCCATGGACGCCAACAGCACACCAGGTCAAACCCGTCCAGGCTATAAATCCGCTTATTATGGAATGGGTCAACTTTATAAGGAAGGTCTGGGAGTTCCTAAGGACCATCAGGTGGCTGCCACGTATTTTAAGCAAGCAGCGGATCTACGGCACCGTGAAGCGGCCTTCGAAGTGGCAGTGCTCTATGAAAAGGGCATTGGCGTCAAAAAGGAACTAAAACTAGCTCGTAAGTATTATGAAATTTCGGCTAAGTTGGGCTACCGCAAGGCCATCAACCGGCTCAACGAAATGGGACAAAACGAAATTCAGCCCAGCAGCTAGGTCATCACATTTTTTACAAAAACGGCCGGAAAGTCCCATTTTGGCCGTTTTTTATTGTACCCCTACTTCCTTTCAAATGGGTTTGACCCGTTGCCATGGGCGGCTTAAGGGTAAAGTTCCAACAATTCATTCCCGAGTGGCGCAGTCATGATCGATAAACGGGTCAATTCCATCGCCGAAGCCTTAGCCGGCATCAAGGACGGATCGACCATCTTGGTCGGGGGATTCGGCAATGCCGGTTCTCCCGTCGCCTTGTTGGAAGCCATGATCGATCAGGGCGCCAAAGAACTCACCATCGTTTCCAACAACGCCGGCGAAGGAGACTTCGGCTTGGCGAAGTTGATGAAAACCGGCGCCATCCGCAAAGTGATCTGCACCTATCCCAGAAGCGCCGGCTCGGTCGTTTTCGAAGACCTGTATGAACAAGGCAAGATTGAGCTTGAAGTGGTGCCCCAGGGCACACTAAGCGAGCGGATGCGCGCCGCTGGTGCGGGGATCGGCGGGTTTTATACGCCAACCTCCGCCGGCACGTTGTTGGGCGAAGGCAAGGAAACCCGCGAGTTTGAGGGCCGGGTGCATGTGCTGGAACAGCCATTGAAGGGGGATGTGGCGCTGGTGAAGGCGCGGCTGGCCGACCGCTGGGGCAACCTGACCTACAACAAATCCGCCCGGAACTTCGGCCCGGTCATGGCCATGGCGGCCGAGCTGACCATCGCCCAGGTAGATCAATTCGTCGAGCTGGGCGAGTTAGACCCGGAACTGATTGTCACGCCCGGCCTGTTCGTGGACCGAGTGGTTGAAGTATCATAGCGCCATGAGCACGCCCCTCACCCGCCCCCAAATCGCCTGGCGCATCGCCCAAGACATCGCCGACGGCAATTACGTCAATCTGGGTATCGGCGCACCCGAGATGGTGGCCAACCACATTCCCGCCGACCGGGAGATCGTTTTCCACAGTGAAAACGGAATTCTTGGCATGGGCCCGGTGCCGGATGAAGGCCAAGAAGACCCGGACCTGATCAACGCCGGCAAAAAGCCGGTGACACTTTTGTCGGGCGGCGCTTATTTCAATCACTCGGATTCCTTCGCCATGATACGGGGTGGGCACCTGGACCTGTGTGTCCTCGGCGCGTTTCAGGTTTCAGCCAAGGGTGATCTTGCGAACTGGGCGACCTTGGACCGGTCCAAACCACCGGGCGTCGGCGGCGCCATGGACCTGGCATTGGGTGCGAAGCGGGTGGCCGTGATGACCGATCACTGCACCAAATCGGGCGAGCCTAAGTTATTGGAAAACTGCACCTATCCGCTGACTGGCGCTGGCGTGGTAAACCGGGTCTACACCGACCTGGCCGTCATCGACGTGACCGGGGACGGGTTTCTGGTCCGGGAAATTCTGGCTGGGCTCAGCCGGGACGAGCTGCGGGCCAAAACGGGGGCCGGGCTTGAATTTTCGGAGGATTGCGGCGAGCTGACCGCCGCCGATGTCTAATGCCTATTTGGGCGCCAACACGCCGGTCGGCGCGCCCTTCTGCCAACCGATGATCGATTCCACGGCTTTCGGATAATAGGCCTCGTAATTCTCCACCGTGACATAACCCAGGTGAGGCGTCAGCACGGTATTCGGCATACTGCGGATCGGATGATCGGCGGGTAGCGGTTCGTGGTCATAGACATCCAGCCCGGCCCCGCCGATGGCCCCCGAGTTTAACGCCTCTATCAGCGCCGCCTCGTCCACCAACGGACCGCGCGATGTATTGATCAAAAACGCCGTCGGTTTCATCTTGGCGAAATCCTCGGCCCCCATAATGCCGCGGCTGCGATCACTCAACGGCATGTGAAGGGTGATAAAGTCGGACTTGGCTAAAAGTTCATCCTTGTCGGCGCGCGTCACGCCGGCCTCGGCTGCCCTTTCATCGGTCAGGTTGGGACTCCAGGCCAGAACCTCCATACCGAAGGCCAGGCCCACTTGCGCCACCGGCGTACCGAGCCGGCCGAGACCGATAATGCCGAGGGTTCGGCCCTTAAGACTCAACCCAACGGTGGTTTGCCAGCGGCCTTCCCGGACGTTGCGTTCCTCCAGCGGGATGTTGCGGGCCAGACTGATGATCAGGCCCCAGGTGAGTTCCGGCGTCGGATGACCCAAGGACGGCGAGCCGCAGACCGTAATGCCGCGCGTATGGGCGGCGGCGATGTCGATGGAATTATTGTACATGCCATTGGTAATCAGCAGCTTCAGATTGGAGAGCTTGCCGAGCAGAGAGTCGGGAAACGGCGTGCGCTCACGATTCACTACCACCACATCATAGGGAAGGAGCCGGGCGGCAACATCATCTTCGTCTTCCAGATGATCGGTAAAAACCTCCACCTCGGCCTCCAAGGAATCCCAATCGGCCATCTTCAGCGCCACGTTTTGGTAATCGTCGATAATCGCCACTTTTGTCATGGCCGTCTCTCCCCGGTGATTTTTATACGTTCCCCGCCGCTTTATACGATGTGTTCCGGCCCGTCCAGGGTCTCGGCCGCGTAGCGGTTGGACCATTGGGTGGCTACCCGGTCGATGGGCTCGCCATCGACGATGATTTGATCCACGTTTTCATTGTAGAAGCACAGTAACCCCTTGATTTTCGGACATTCCGGAATGGGTTCGGGATACGACCAGACAATATCCTCGAACGTCTCACCGGCAATCTCCGCCGACCAATAGGTGGCGTCGCCCTTGTACGGGCAACTCGTCCGACTGTCGGTGGGGCTGAATAAATCCATACACACATCGGGTGCCGGCAGGTAATAGCGTGGAGGCAAGTTGGTCTCGTACAGGATGACCGGCCGTGACGAGTCGGCAATCGTTTCCCCGCCCAGGATCACCTGGACATGCCGGGTGCTGGCAA
This sequence comes from uncultured Rhodospirillaceae bacterium, assembly GCA_964611435.1. Taxonomy (GTDB): domain Bacteria; phylum Pseudomonadota; class Alphaproteobacteria; order Rhodospirillales; family UBA2165; genus JAYPHU01. The sequence continues at coordinate 5,067 of CAZSXT010000031.1, forward strand.
TGGCGTCAATCCGCTTATGCGGATCGCGAGGATGGACGAAAATTTCCTCATCCTCCTCGTACCAATGATCCATCTTATTCCAATAGAACGCCATATAACCGGCCAGTCCCATCGCTTCATCATACGGCGACTCGTAGCTCCAGACCGCATCCTCGACAGACTTTCCCCCGGCGGCAATGGACCAATAGGAAGCGTTGCCCTTGAACGGACAAAAGGTGGATGTCTCCGTCGGGGTTAAAAGATCCAGGCGAACATCATCGCGGTGGAAATAGTACACCGGCACATGCTGGGTCTCGCGGATCAACAGCGCGCGTTTGGTATCGGCGATGGTCTCTCCCCCAAATTTGACTCGCACCCATCTGGGACTGGATTCGATCTCGACATTGTACTCAGACTTCTTTTCGTAGCCGGGCGCGGGATTACTCTGTGTTTCCGACATCATGACTTCTCTCCATAATACATGGCTGCCAGCCGGTCCGGCGAGATTCCCAGGCTAAATAGAAAGTGCATCTTCAACCAGCCGCAGAAAATGACAACCGGATGGCGGCCTTCGAACTTCCGGGATGAGGTGACCAAAGGTGGATCGTCAATACAAACGGTTTTGCCGGCGGCTTCCAGCCGGCGAACGAGGTCGTAATCCTCCATCAGCGCGATGGGCCGGATGCCGCCGATGTCCGCGAGCACGTCACGACGGAGAAAGATGCCCGAATCACCATAATAGAGCCCCAGCCGCCTGATCCAGGCGTAAAATCCGGTGAGCCAGCGGCTGAAATCGCTGTCCCCGTCGAAAATCAAGCGAAAGTTGCCGCCAATGATCTCCGGATTGGCTAGGTGCGTCGTGATGGCTTTGAGCCCGCCCGCCGGAAAATGCGAGTCCGCATGCAAGAATAGAACAATGTCACCGGCGGCGACCTCCGCCCCGGCCGCTAATTGTTGCCCCCGTCCCCGGCCGGTTGATAGGGCGGAAACTCCCGAATCCTCGGCGACCGATGGCGTGTCATCGGAACTTCCCCCATCGACCACAATAACTTCCACAGCTTCTGGTTCTGCCCGCAGCCGAGCGAGCAGTCCCGGTAGGCGCCGGGCTTCGTTATAGACAGGGATGACGACAGAAATCATGTCCCCGTCTCTATCAGTTTTTTGAGAAGTCGGCCATTGAACAAGCCGTGTCGAAGTTTGTTATTGCCGGGGTCGGATCACCGGAACGCCGATAAGTGTCGCACCCCGCTTTGCGATAAGGATGAAACGATCTCAATCCACAGTCACGGAACCAACAGTAGCGTGGTGGGACTGGTGTTAGTTCTCAGGGGGGTGATCAGGCTGGCCCAGGACGCCATCCATGTCTTCGGCGTCTTCGATATCGTCGTATTCGACCACGGGAACTGTGTATTCTTCGTTCAACCAACGTCCCAGGTCGAGCTGGGAACACCGTTTGGAACAGAAGGGCCGGAACTTATGAACCACGGGCTTGCCGCAATTGGCGCACTTGCGACCGTTGGACTTGGCCGCTTCCTGCTGCGCCCGGGCGTCATCCAATTTGACGACTTTGTCGTTCATGTGGCCGGCTTCCCGAAAGTCAGATCAAAACCGGCGGCAGGGTGGCTTTTTTGCGCCCGAAGTTCAATGGTCAATCCGATTTTGGCTTCCAACTCCCGCCGGGCTGGAGAGACAATCCCTGTCTCCAACGTGCGGGTTACATCCTCGGGCGCCTCAAGCGCGGGCGACTGACCAGGATGGTTGGCGGTCTCCTGCCGAACCCGGTAGAGCGCGTCCAAGGCGATGGTGACCGGCGACAGGTTCCGGCCGTCTGCTGCAAACAGTGTCTGCGTCAGGGACGGACGGCGGCGGCGGCGTGTCATCTCGAACAAGCCCAGCCGGGTGAATCCGAAGAAGTTTAATTCCCGGCGCAGCGGACCAGAAAGCGCATCCAGCTCTGCGGCGATCTCTTCCCGGTTCTCCGGATCCCGTTGGGGCAAGAAATCGACCATGATCTGGCCGCTGATTTCCCTCAGGGCAATATGACGAAGAATTTCGCCTGCCGCTTCCAGGTTAATCCGGAGATTATGATCTTCGGGCCGCGCGCCGCTTTCCTTCGGCCCAGAATCAATATCAATGGCGGTGAGCGCCGCCGTTTCCTCAATGATCAACTTTCCCCCGCCTGGCAAAGATACGACCGGCTGCAAAAGCGCCGCCCATTGATCATCCAAATCGTGCGTTTCGAATAGCCGACCGCCCTCTTCACGGGAGATCAACGAGGCCAAGCCCGGCAGTTTTTCCTCACACGCCATGGTCAAGTCGTTGGCCATCTTGCGATCATCCAGAACAATCCGCGTCAGCCCCAAGTCATAGTGATCGGCCAAGAAGGCAAGCGCGGCGGGCGGCGGTGGGAGCAGGCACTGCGTGGTCTCAGCGGCTTCATCCGCCTCCTTGATCTCCGCCCATTTGCCCGTGAGCGCAGCGGCTTCCTTTTCCAGAACGGCATCTTCAGCGTCGGCCGCACGGGTGCGAACGATTAACCCGGCATCCGTCGGCAGCACGGGTTCAAAGAGACCCTCCAGCCTGTCCCGGGTCGCAACATCCTGAATTTTCTGAGAGATATTGAGACCGGGGCGCGCCACCGACAGGATCAAATTCTCGGACGCCAAATCGATCCGCGTGGTCAGCTTGGGTCCTTTGCCATCGAATCCATCCCGGCTGACCTGCACCAAGACCGCGTCCCCTTCATTAAATAGCGTGTCTATGGGTTTGGGCTTCTCCCGCTGGCGGTCAAACACCTGGGCGTCGGGGGCGGCCAGGAAACCGGTCAGGTCACCATCCAACTCCACGAAGGCGGCATTCAGTCCCTTCACGACACTGGCGATGCGCCCGGCATAAACGGCGCCGACCAGACTTGGTTCATGATCCCGGTCGATAAGAACACGGGAGAGCTTGCCGTTCTCGGTCAGCACGATGCGCCGCTCTCCCGGTCCGCAGCGGATAAAAACCTCCGCCGTCACGGCTTGTAACCCAGCCCGGCGAGGAGGTTCACCGTTTCCATCAACGGCAGGCCGACAACATTCGGGTACGAGCCATTGATCGCGGCGACAAAGGCCCCTGCCCGCCCCTGGATGGCATAACCGCCGGCTTTGCCCTGCCATTCATCGGTGTCGAGGTAAGCGGTGATTTCCACTTCGGAGAGGCGCTTGAAGCGCACCATGGTGGTCACCGTGCGGGAAGCCATTGCGCCGCCAGGGGCGATCACCGTGACGCTGCCAATGACCCGGTGCCGCCGACCGGAGAGAAATTCCAAAAAGCGGCGGGCTTCAACATCGTCAGCGGGCTTGCCCAACTGCCGCCGGCCGCAAGCGACCACCGTATCCGCACCCAGTACGAAGGCGTCCGAATGCTTTGTGGGAATGGCAGCCGCTTTCTCCATCGCTAGCCGCCCGGCAAGATCAGCCGGCAGTTCCCCTTTCAGGGGCGTCTCGTCGATATCGGCGGGTCGTATCTCGTCCGGTTCGATGCCCAGCTGACGCAACAGATCAAGCCGCCGGAGCGAGGCGGAAGCGAGAATCAGTTTTTGGTTGAGGGAGTCCGGCACGGAAATGGCTTCCTCTGCCAGAGGGCGGAGCTTACTTGAAGCGGAAGGTGATGCGGCCTTTGGTGAGATCGTACGGGGTCATTTCAACATTGACCCGATCGCCGGCCAGCACTCTGATCCGGTGCTTCCGCATTTTTCCGGCGGTATGCGCCAGAATTTCGTGATCGTTGTCCAATTTGACTTTGAACATCGCGTTCGGCAGCAGTTCCAGGACCGTGCCTTCAAATTCGAGAAGTTCTTCCTTTGCCATAAATCATCCTTTGGCGGGTTGAAAGTGGCCCAAAAGTGGGCCGAAACGCTGCATAAATCAAGTTTTTTCGGGGAATACCATCGTTTAAGGCGGAAAGCGCACCTTGATCTTTTCCATTAATTCATCGCGCAAGCGGCGAAACCCGTCCAGCTTCACTTCGCGGCTGCCGGTGATGATGCTGGGGTCCATGGTCGGCCAATATTCCACGTCGCAGGCCATCCAGCGGGTCAGCTCGATGGCTGAGTGCTGGGCCTTCGGCGACAGGGAAATGATCAGGTCGTAGGAACTGTCCAACAGATCGTCGAAGCCCTTGGACTTGTGATTGCTCATATCGATGCCGATTTCCCCCATCACCTCCACCATAAAGCCATTGGTTTCTTCGGGCACAACACCGACCGAATCCACGTAAATCCGATGACCCATCAGGTGTTTCAGCATGCCTTCCGCCATGGGAGAGCGGACGCAGTTAAACGTGCAGGCGAACAGAACCGCATCCGGCAACCGGTTGGCGTGTTCAATCACGGGACCGCATCTCGTAATGCAGGGAACAAATCAGAGTAAAAATACGCCGCGCCGTATCCAGATCGATCTCCGCATAGGGCTGCATCCGGGCCCGCAGCAGTTCCGAACCTTCGTTGTGCAATCCCCGCCGGCCCATATCGATGGCCTCGACCCGCTGCTGATTGGCGGTCTTCAACGCCTCATAGTAGCTGTCGCAGACCGTGAAATAATCCTTGATGACCGAGCGGAAGCTGGAAAGCGACATCTTAAATACGGTGCATTGGGTATCCCACTCATCGCACACTTTGAAAACCAGCCGGTTCTCGACAATGCTGAGATGCAGATTGTACGGGCCCGCCGGCGCATCCACCGGGGCAAAGTAGTTCTCTTCCATAAGGTCCTGGATGGCGATGGCGCGGTCGTGCTCAACCTCGTCACGGCGGCGCAGCACCGTCCGGTGATCGAAGATCACATTGGCGATCCGGTTATCGTCCGACATGGGTGTTTAGCTGTCCCGATTTAACCGGATGGAGACAGAGAGCGCGTGGGCGTCCAGACCCTCGGCCTCGGCCAGGGTCACCGCCGCTGGCCCGATGGCGCGCAGCGAGTCCGCGTCGCCCGCCAAAATCGACGTGCGTTTCATGAAATCGGTGACACCAAGGCCCGACGAGAACCGCGCACTACGGTCCGTCGGCAGCACATGGTTGGGCCCGCCTACATAGTCGCCAAGCGCCTCCGGCGTATAGCGGCCGAGGAAAATAGCGCCGGCGTTTTTGATTGCCGCGGCCAAGGGCTCCGGATCGGCAACAGCAAGCTCCAAGTGCTCGGGCGCGATCCGGTCGATCAGCGCCGGCGCGTCATTGAGGTCATCCACCAGGATCACCCCGCCATAGTCCCGCCAGCTCGCCCCGGCGATCTCGGCGCGGGGCAGCGTTTCCAGAAAGCCCTCCACGGCGCGCTCCACTTCATTCGCGAAATTGGCGTCGTCGGTGATCAGAATAGACTGCGCGCTAGCGTCGTGTTCCGCCTGTGACAGCAGATCGGCCGCGATCCAGGCCGGATCGTTTTCCCCGTCCGCCACCACCAGGATTTCCGACGGGCCGGCGATCATGTCGATGCCCACGGTGCCGAAAACCCGCCGCTTGGCGGTCGCCACATAGATATTGCCGGGTCCGGTGATCTTATCGACCGGCTTGATGGTCTCCGTGCCGAAGGCCAGCGCGGCAACTGCCTGCGCGCCGCCGATGCGATAAACCTCGTCAGCCCCGGCGATGCCGATGGCGGCAAGAACCAGCGGGTTTACTACGCCGTCCGGCGTGGGCACCACGATGACCAACCGTTCCACCCCGGCGACTTTAGCCGGCAGGGCGTTCATCAGGACCGATGACGGATAGGCCGCTGTCCCGCCCGGCACATAGAGGCCTGCCGCGCCGACGGGCGTCCAACGATAACCGAGACGCACCCCGGCGTCGTCCGTATAATCAAGATCGGCGGGTAGTTGTTTTTCGTGATAGGCGCGGATGCGGTCGGCGGCCAGCTCCAAGGCGGCCAGCCTATCGGCGGAAACGCTCTCCCGTGCGGCAGCGATCTCGGCGTCCGAAATCCGCATGTTGCCGGGCGTCAGCTCGAACCGGTCGAAGCGTTGCGTCAGGTCGAACAGCGCCTGATCGCCCTCATCCCGCACCTGATTGATGATGGCCGCGACAGCGGTTTCCACATCCTCGGAAGTTTCCCGGCGCCGGTTCAGAAAGTTTTCAAAGGATGTTTTAAAACCGGCGTCGCTGGCGTTAAGCGTCTCCGGCATGGACGGCCTCCCGGAAACGGTCGATCCAGTCGGTCATTTCTTCCGGCCGCGTCTTCATGGCCGTCCGGTTGATCGCCAGGCGGGATGTAATGGTGGCGATCTCTTCCACTTCTACCAGGCCGTTTGCCTTAAGTGTCGAGCCGGTGGAGACCAAGTCCACGATCCGGCTACATAAGCCGAGCGTCGGCGCGATTTCGATGGCGCCGTTGAGCTTGATGCATTCCGCCTGCACGCCGCGCGCGGCAAAGTGGCGTTTGGTGATCTCGGGATACTTGGTGGCCACCCGAATGTGGCTCCAGCGCTTGGGATTGTCGCCGGGCGCCATGTCCTTTGGCTCCGCCACCACCATCCGGCAGTAACCGACATCCAGATCCAGCGGCGCATAAATCTCCCGGAAATCGAATTCCATCAGCACATCCGCCCCGGCGACGCCAAAGTGAGCCGCCCCGAAACCGATCATGGTCGCTATGTCAAAGCTGCGCACCCGGATAATATCCAGGTTCGGATCATTGGTGGCGAAGGACAATTGGCGCGCGTTGTCATCGTCGAACGCGGCTTCCGGTTCGATCCCTGCACGGCGCACCAGCGGCATCACATCATCAAGGATGCGGCCCTTGGGCAACGCCAGAATAAGCTTGTCGTTCGCCAGCACGATAAGCGTTCCTTAAGTCATCAGTATTCGGGAGGCGGTGTCTTACCCGTTTTTGCGGCCCTAGGCCAGTAAAGAATAGCAACCCTACCGCATCCATTGGCGTGTATACGTCATTGACGCCTATGCGCCAATGACGTATACACGCCAATGTCGACGAGGCTAATCACCGTGGTCGAGACGAAAGCTTATTTGGCGCAAGCCAAAGGTGTTTTGAGCGACTCGCAAAGGACCAGCGTCGTGGATATGGTGGCCAGGAATCCGGAGATAGGCGCAATCATCCCTGGTACCGGTGGCATACGAAAGGTCCGATACGCCAACATCGACAGCAAAGGTAAAAGCGGAGGAGCCCGCATTGCCTATTTTTATCACAACGCCGGTATCCCGATTTTTCTTCTGGCGGTCTTCGGTAAGGGCCAAAAGTCAAATCTCACCAAGGAAGAGCAAAACGAATTGAGAAAGCTCACCGCCCTTTTGAAAAAGTACTAGGAGTACGAATTGAGGAGAACAATCTGTGACAAAGGCATTTGAGAAAATATCTGCAGGGCTGGAAAACGCGTTGGCCTATGCCGATGGCGACGCGGGACGTGGTGTAGCGCATGAGATCGAGATCATTGACGTCAAGGCGGTGCGGGAAAGCCTGGGCATGTCACAGAACGTCTTTGCCCGGACATTTCGTTTAAAACCGGCGAGCCTCAAAAACTGGGAACAAAAGCGGCGGGAACCAGACCAAACAGCCAAAGTACTCTATTACCTGATCGCCAAGGAACCCGATGCCGTGTTACGGGCGCTCAAAGAAGAATAATAGCCTTTACCCGCTGACCCGCTCGATATCCGCGCCACAAGCGGCGAGTTTTTCCTCCAGCCGTTCATAGCCCCGGTCCAGGTGATAGACCCGGTTGACCAGGGTCTCGCCTTCCGCGGCCAAGCCAGCCAGGACCAGCGAGACCGAAGCCCTGAGATCGGTCGCCATCAACGGCGCGCCGGAAAGCTTGGGCACGCCGCGGACAATGGCCGAGGCGCCGTGCACATTAATATCCGCGCCCATGCGGTTGAGCTCGGGCACGTGCATGAACCGGTTCTCGAAAATGGTCTCGGTGATCATGGACGCTCCGTCGGAGACCGACATCAGCGCCATCATCTGCGCTTGCATATCGGTCGGAAAGCCGGGGAACGGTTCGGTCATGATATCGACGCCCTTGAGCGCGTTGGACGTCCGCTGCACCCGGATATGGCCGTTTTCGGCGGTCACTTCGGTGCCGGTCTTGGTGAGAACATCAAACACCGAATCCAGCATATCGGCCCGCGTGCCGGTCAGCGTGATGTCCCCGCCGGTGATCGCTGCCGCCACGGCGTAGGTCCCGGTTTCGATCCGGTCGGGGATCACTTGGTAGTCCGCGCCGTGCAGAGCGTCGATCCCGGTCACGGTCAGCTTATCCGTGCCGATGCCTTCGATCTGGGCGCCCATGGCGACCAGGCAGTTGGCGAGGTCGCTGATCTCCGGCTCCCGCGCGGCGTTGGAAATTTGTGTGACGCCCTTGGCCAGGGTCGCCGCCATCAATATGTTCTCCGTTGCGCCGACGGAGACGGAGGGGAACATCACATGTCCGCCGGTGAGGCCGTTCGGCGCAACGGCGCGGACATAACCCTCTTCCAACGTGATCTCGGCGCCCAGGGTTTCCAGCGCCGACAGATGAAGATCAACCGGCCTTGTGCCGATGGCGCAGCCGCCCGGCAGGGAAACCCGCGCTTCGCCCCACCGGGCCACCAAAGGCCCCAGCACCAGAACAGACGCGCGCATGGTGCGTACCAGATCATAGGGCGCGGTCTTGTCCTTGGGTTCATGTCCGTTCAACGACAGGGTCCGGCCCACATGGCCGCCATTGGGCGCATCGCCCAACATGCCGATGGAGACGCCGAGCTCACCCAGCAGATGCACCATGGTGGTGATGTCCGCGAGATGGGGGAGATTGGAAAGGGTGAGGGTCTCGGAGGTAAGGAGCGACGACGCCAACAAAGGCAGCGCGGCGTTTTTGGCGCCCCCGATCGGGATGCTGCCATGCAACGGCTTGCCGCCGCGTATCCGAATTGAATCCATAAGGCCTAATATCCCATGTGGCACGGGCTCACAAGAACCGATCCGTGTGGCGGGAGAATGGCCGGCTTGCGGCAGCCGGCCTTAATGTTTTTCAGGGCCCTTGCGGCGGCGCAGATTGTCGCGCAGCGCCTTGGCCAAGCGTTCTTCCCGCTCGGCCGCCATGGCCTTGCCCTTGTCGCTGATCTTGGGCTGTTGGCGTTTGGGCGTGTCCGGGATGTTATCGGAATCTTCTGTCATCGGACGTGTATCGCAGACCCCGCAAATCGGGTCAAATCCTTGTGAAGTCCGGTTGAATATTTTGCATGACCCACCTCAAATAAATTCTATCTCTACGCGACGGAATCAACGTATCTTCTCGTTGGTCAGTCGTCCGTGAGACGCGACAAAAACAAGAATAAATATAGGGCTTACTTTATTGGCATCGTTGGTCGAAGACGCATACGCCGGCCTGGATAAGGGTGATTTTGCCACCGCCCGAAAACTGGCCGAAGACATTGTCGGGCGCTCTCCAGCGGATCCCGACGCCCACTACATTTTAGCTCTATTGCAATTCGACGGCGGCGACCGGACGGCGGCAGTCAGGCATCTGGAGACCGCGATCACCGGCCGGCCTGGCTTTGCCGATGCGCTCTCCATGCTGGGATTGCACTTCTACCAAACGGGCCGCAACACGGAGGCGGAACATTATTTCCGCCACGCCATTGACGCCGACGACACCCACGTGAACGCCCATCTCAATCTGGGAAATCTGTTTAAGGAGACGGAACGTTATCCCGCTGCCTTGACCCATATTGATGCGGCGCTCCGCAGCGGCTACGGGATCGCTCAAGCTCATGTGCTGCGCGGCGAATGTCTGCGGGCGCTGGATCAATCAACCGATGCGTTTCTGGCGTTCAAGATGGCGGCCGCGATCGACCCCAATCTGTTCGAAGCTCATTTCCATCTGGCGCTGTTGATGACCGAGCTTCGCATGTTCCGGGAGGCCGTGTCGGCATTCCAGGATGCGCTGATCCTTCGCCCCGACGATGACACCTGCCACAAGCAATTGGGGCTCTGTCTGCTGGAATGCGGCAGGTTCGAGGACGGGCTGCGGGAATTGAGGCGATCCAGCGGCTTTATCGAATTTACCCCGGCGGGGAACAGTCTTCCCCGCATCATCTTTGGTGATGAAGGTGATATTGTTGTCGATCTGATGGACCTGATGGAGAACGCAATTGACCCGGCGGCGGTCATACAGGAAGCCAAGCAAACCCCATACGGGGGGGCATAAAATGCTGGAACGGCGGATTGAAGAAACGAACACCCTCGCGCCCCATTTCATCGGCAGCTGGACCGCCATTGATCCCGTGGTCTGCGAGCAGCTGATCGGGTTTTTTAACGAACATGCGGAAATGCAGACACCCGGCTATCTGGGCCAGGGCGTGCTTGACGAGACTATTAAGAAAAGCACGGATATCTCCATCGACCCCAAGATGCTGACCGATCCCGGCTACGCGATCTTCAACGAATACTTTGCCGGGCTCCAGTCCTGCCTCCGGGATTATCGCGCCCAATGGCCGTTCCTGGAGGGCTTCGTGCCGAAACTGCACGTGGGCACGTTCAACATGCAGCGGTATGAGGAAGGCGGGCATTTCTCCGGCGTGCATTCGGAAAAGACCAGCTTTTCGAAACTGCACCGCCTGCTGGTCTGGATGACCTATCTGAATACGGTCGACGACGGGGGCGAGACCGAGTTTGTGCTGTATGGCCTTAAGGTGAAGCCGGTCGCCGGGAAGACCCTGATCTGGCCGGCGGAGTGGACTCATGCCCATCGCGGCTGCCCGGTCCTGAGCGGCGAGAAGTACATCGTCACCGGCTGGTTTCACATGGCGATTTAGCCCCGCCTAGCGCTTCTCCAGAATAAAATTCGCCATGTCGGCCAGCACCTGATCCTCGATGCCGAAAAAGCCGTGATAGTGCCGAGCCTGACAGGCTCGGGATCGCGGCTCGTCGCCGCCTTCAAAGTAAATCGCTCTCACGGGACCGGCCGCCGTGAGCGCTTTTTCCAGCTTGGGGACATCGTCGGGGCTGGTGTAGGGACATTGGTCGCTCCGGTGATGGGCGATCAGAACGCGGCCGGCGCCAAGAAAACGACACACACGCATGGGACTCTTCCTCCGAGCCATGACTCAGGGACTTATCTTACGCCCAACCCGAAATTCTGCGGAAGAGGGATTCGGAAAAAAAGAGACGCACGAAACTGTTGAGACCGGCGGGCGTCTGTGGCATGTTCGCGCCGCTCAATCAGGGCCGCAGTGGCACAGGGGTAGCGCACCCCCTTGGTAAGGGGGAGGTCGGTGGTTCAAATCCACCCTGCGGCACCATTTTTCCCCAAGAAACATTCTGTTTGTCCTCGGCTATCCGGCCGCCGTCTGGGCAAGCCGGTCGGCGCAGGCGCTCTGCCGCGCCGCAACATTGTCTTCCACCAAATGTTCTTGTAATGTTCTTTAATGTGCCTGCCAATCTTTGCGACGGAGGAAAATTATATGATCGAGGGAAGTTGTTGCTGTGGTGCGGTAAAATTTGAAATCTTGGTGGAGCCGTCCTTGATGGGGACATGTCATTGCACGCGATGCCGCAAGGTTGGTGCGAGTACATTTGTCTTTGTAAAAAAGGATGACCTCAGGTGGATTCAAGGACGAGATCGCGTCCAACAGTACCAACCTGGGCCTCCTTACAAGTATGAGCGCTGTTTCTGTAAAATTTGCGGCTCGTCCCTCGGTGAAATTTTATCCGATGCAGACACATTCCCCGTTGCGGCTAGTGCGCTGGACGGCGACATCGGCGTGAATAACCGGTTCCACGAGTTCGTGGCCGAAAAACCAACTTGGTACGACATATGCGATGGCGCCGAACAATTCGACGAACACCCGGCATCTAGCTAAAAAATCCCCGCTTCTTTCTGGAGGTGACGGATGAATTTGATGATGGCGGTGGTCATGTTTTGGTCGACGCCCTTCACCGGCGGCATGCTGCCGAACTTCCAGTGATGCTGACGCACGCCCACCTTCACCGCCAGATAAAACGCCCCGTCGGCATGATGGCCGGGGTGATAGATTTTGTGGATCAGCGGCGGGCCGTTCTTCGTCCCCTTCACATCGACGCCATGACAGACCGCGCAGTTTTTCAAGTAGATCGCTTTACCCAAATTGAGTTCCGGCGGCACGGCTGGCGCGACTTTCTTTGTTTGAGCGGGCACGGTCTCAGGCACAAGGAGCAGAAGCGCCACGGCCGCAGCGGGAACCTTTTTTAGCATCTTTTCTACCTCCCCTACTTTTTGATCCGGAACTCTTGATGGCAGCCAGAACAAGTCCGGGCGATGTTCATGAATGCCACGTTTGGGGGCATCTGGGCGAGATGCTCAGGAGATGGTCCACCTGCGTCGCCTTGCATCATGGGACCACCGCCGGGACCCATCATGCGGCCTCCGCCTTGTCCCATCATTCCATTGCCCATACCCCTACCGGGGCCAGGCATGTTGGAGTCATTCTCCGCCGCTTGTTCCAAAGCTTTCGCATAATCAGTCAATTGATCGGCCAGGGCAGTGAACTTGTTCCAATCCTGCCAGATTTCGGGGCGCGCCTCCGTCGGTTTGTCCAGGCTGCCCTCCGGAAACAATTTGGTCATTGCCGTGCCGCCATGATCAGCCAAGCTCTTGGCTAACGCCTTTACCTTAACAGCATCATATGGTTCCCGGCCTCTCATCATTTGGGAAAGCGCTTTCATAGACTTACCCAGGTTTTCCATCAGGACCATTCGTTCTTTGACAATGCCTGTGGCTTTGTCGTGGGCGAGGGTCGCCGTACCGACAGCAACCAAGGACACGGCTATGACACCGGTCATCAAAATATTCTTCATAGGTGGGTGTTCCTTCTAAACGGCTTGAACGATATGCAATCAGATTAAGATTTCACGCCATTTAGAGGATGGGGGGCCGCAAGAGAGGGAATTGAAACCGGGACTTAAAAAGGACCTGCCTTAAGAGCAGAATGTGTCTGTCAACCTGCAAAGCCATTAAGCCATCACTGGACGCGGTCAGAAGGGTATAGGCCGAAGAACAACCAAAGCCCGCATTGTCGGTATGACAGCAAAACGGATCATGTTTTTCGTGCGGCTGGGTAACGAGATTATTAATGCCATTTAATAGGTTTGCAGTCTGATGAATCGCTCCGGGAGCCTCACCATTGTGGCTAATGCCGTGAGCCTGAGCCTCTGAGGCGGTCCCCGCCATGATGACGCACCCCAACACCAACACCAGGATCGCCACGACGCTTCTGAGAGTTGCTTCGCTCAAAGGTTTGTTCCGGATATCAATGCTTAACCTCAATTGCCGTAAAGTTTAGCACGTTCGTTGACCCCGTCGTGCAACTTTTGGAACTCCGCCGGCCACGAACTCTTGATATAGGACAACACCTGGATGATTTGCCGGTCGGTTAATACGTCCTGAAAGCCGATCATATCGCTTTTGTAGTCGCCGCCGACCACTTTCTCCGTGCCCAGTTTGGTGATCCGAAACAACAGAACGTCAGAATGATGCCAGGTATGTCCGCTTTTATCATGTGGCGGAGCCGGCATCCGCCCATTGGGCAGCGGGTTCTGCCAGTTCTTCTGGCCTTCCAGATTTTCTCCATGACAGCTGGCGCAATGCTCGGCATACAGCATCTTGCCGGCCGCCACAGCCGCCGGATCCTTGGGAGCCAAGGTGATTGAGTTCGCCTTCACGGGCGCAAACCAAACAAACAAATATGTTAAAACAATGCCGGTATAGACGACGCCAGGACGAGAATACGTCAACGCATGTTTCCTATTTTGCAGTTTACATTCGGTGACACATAGGTCTTCCAGCCGATGGAAGGTCAAGGGGGTCGCGCGCCCTGCTCACCGCCCCCCGGCTGCCTCAATCAACGTCGCCATCTGAGCAAACCCCCGCCCACGGGCGAGCCTGAGCGGCGTCTCGCCCTGGCGGTCGGCGATGTTCACATCAGCCCCGGCGTCGATCAGCGCCTTGACGATTGCGGTGTGATCGGGCCCGCCGTCGCCCAGCACGATCGCTTCGATCAAAGCCGTCCAGCCGAGATTATTGACGTGATCCAAGGGCGCTTTGGCTGCAATCAAAAGGTTGACCACCTCCACCCGGCCTAGATGAGCCGAAGCGATCAGCGCCGTGCCGTCATAAGGGCTGGTGGAGAGGCCCGCGTTCGCCCCGGCGGCCAGTGCGATGCGGATCATCTCCGGATCATCGGCGACGCCTGAAATCGTGATGACGTCATAGCGTTCGATATCGAGGGCGTTCACGTCCGCACCCGCCTTGATCAACAGCCGCGCCATGGCGTGGTCTTTGTTGTGGGCCGCCAGCATCAACGGCGTCCGGCCATGAGTGTCGCGGATATTGATATCTGCGCCCGATTTGATCAGGGCCATGGCTTTGAGCCGATCGCCCCCCTGCACTGCCGCC
>CAZSXT010000031.1:19542-41915 GCA_964611435.1 uncultured Rhodospirillaceae bacterium
CCGCCGAAAACACCGAGAGCCCTACGGTTAGGAGGCAGAAACTTACGATAGTCCGAATATTTCCGGTGAAAAACTCCATTGGAAAATCCCTTATTTCTGTCTATCTATTGTCTGTCTTACAGGGAAACAGCGAACCATGGCAGATATTCTACCTCAGCAGCGATTATTTCTCGAAATGCTCATGATGTCCGGCGATTTTGCCGTTCAGGATGATGAAAAGTACGAGATATTAAATCGTACTTTGAAAGAGTGCCAAGAGAAACGCTGGGTGCGGGTGTCCACTTTCGGCGCCGATTTTAACAAAGTGAGCATCACCGCCGCCGGCCGCACCGCCGCCAAGGTCAACTAGGGTCCGGACCCTGAGCCCTACTTTGCCCCTAAATAGTGGATACTGAACAACTGGTCCTTGTCGGTCCAGGATTTCCGCACGTCAAAGCCGGCCCGGCCCGCGAGGTCGCTAAAAGCCTCAATACTATATTTATGAGAATTTTCCGTATGGATGGTTTCACCGTCGGCGACGTCAAAAGACCGGTCGCCCAGTAAAATCGTTTGGGCCTTTTGGCTTTCCAGGTGCATTTCGATCCGGCTCTCTGCCTCGTTGAAAAAGGCCTTGTGGCGGAATGACCCGATGTCCAGGTCCGCGCCCAGTTCATTAACCATACGATGAAATAGATTGAGGTTAAATGCGGCCGTATGGCCGGCGGCGTCATTGTAGGCCGGGTTCAAGATATCCGGCGACTTCCTCAAATCCACGCCGATCAGCATCTCTCCGTCATCGCCGATGGTCGCCCGAACATCACGCAGAAAATCTTCCGCCTCCGCCGGGGTCTGATTGCCGATGGTGGAACCGGGGAAAAAAGCCAACAAGCGTCCCTCACCCATTTCTGTGGGCAGATCCAGCCCGCCGGAGAAATCTGCGCAGAGACCACCCACCCGGACGTCCGGATGATCCCGGGCGATCTCAATCACGGTCTGGCGGAGGTGTTCTCCGGAAATATCAATGCCCAGAAACTCCGCCGGCTTGTCCAGCAGGTTCAAGAGAATATCGATCTTCAGGCTGGAGCCGCAGCCATATTCCACCACCACCCGGCCAGGCCCGGCCAGCGCGGCGATTTCCGGCCCGATCGTCGCCATTAGAGAGGTCTCAGTCCGGGTGACGTAATACTCCGGGGTCTCGCAGATGGCGTTAAACAGGTGCGACCCCGCATCGTCATAAAAGAACTTCGGCGGGATGGCCTTGGGCGACTTGGCCAAGCCTTCCAACACCTCAGCCATGAAGTCCGCAGCCTTGGGCTTACGGTCGACAAAATAGGCGACGCCGTCGGCGAACAGGTTTTCGCGGCTGGCCTCAGAGGACATTGGGACTCCAAAAGGGTTGGTTGGCTTGATCAAACGAGGCGACACCAAAACATATTTGCCCGGCGATGACGAGGGTGTCACCGGAAATTGTTCAATGATCTACGACGAGCCGCGGCGGGCCAGGTAAATCCCGGCCAGCACACAGATGGCCCCGGCGATCTGCAATGGACCCAAGGCCTCGGCGAACAGGAACCAGGCGATCACCGCCGCCAACACCGGCTGCAGCAACAAGCCCACCGCGCCCAACGCCGCCGGCAGATGCGCCAGGGAATAGGCAATCAAGCTCTGCCCCCCGGCATGGGAGACCAGCGCCAAGCCCAACAGGATCAGCCAGCCGGATACCCCCGCCGCCACGAACCCGTCGCCGGCGATCATCGCCATGGGCGCCAGCAAAAAGGCGCTGACCACGCCAGACCAGGCCATCACCGTGGCGGTGGAAAAATCATGGCGGAGCCGGCCCACCGACATGATATACGCCGCGTAGAAGACGGACGCCGCTACGCCCAAGGCATCGCCGGCCAAGTACTGATCGCTGATGTTCAGGCTTTCCCCCATCAGCAGCAGGATGCCCGCCACCGCACAGACCAACCCGGCCAGAAACACACGGCTGAACCGTTCGCCAAACAAAAAGAACCCGCCGAGGGTCACCCAAATCGGCGCGGCGTTGGCGAACAGGGTCGAATTGGCGACCGTGGTCATGGTGATGGAGAAATGCCAGACTGCCAAATCACAGGCGAAAAACACCCCGGCCAAAGACAGCCTTGCGTAATCGGACACGGATGACGGCCGGCGGGTCCTTGCGTCCCGCTTTTCCTCCTGGCGCATCCAGAACCACAGAACAGGTAGGGCCAGGAGCACCCGGTAGAAGGCGGTGGCGACCGGTCCCAGATCGCTGAGGCGCACAAAAATGGGGGCAAAGGCAATGCACGCCGCACCCAGCAACAGGGCCGCCAACGCGCGTCTTTTAACAGTCAGTGCGTGATCCAGTTCCATCATGACGGGCGGTTATAGGCCGGGCCGGTTGCCGCCGCCAGCACCAACTGCTAGGACGAGTGGTCGAATTTTAACGAGCCCAAGTGATGAGCCTTCTGACCCCGGATGAACCCGCACCCTTCACCGTTATCAACGGCGACGCTACGACGCCGCTGTTGATCGTCTGCGATCACGCGAGCAACCGGGTGCCGGCAGCGCTCGACAATCTAGGGCTTGAGCAAGACATATTGGAGCAGCATGTGGGCTGGGACATCGGCGCGGCGGCCGTTGCCCAACAGCTGGCGGAACGGCTGGACGCCACGGCGGTGCTGGCCGGTTACTCCCGGCTGGTGATTGACGCCAACCGCGCCCCGGACGATCCCACCGCCGTCCCCGAGGTCAGCGACGACATTCCGATCCCCGGGAACAAAAACCTCTCCGCCGAGGATCGCGCCGCCCGGGTGGACGGCATCTATACCCCGTATCACAGGCGCATCGCGGCGCAGTTGGACCGGCTGGGCTATCTCGGCGCACCGCCGGCTTTTTTTTCGGTGCACAGCTTTACGCCGAGCATGGGCGGGCTGGAACGGCCCTGGCACATCGGCGTCTTGTGGCATCTGGACCCGCGCATACCGGAGCCGCTGATCAAGGCGCTACGGGCGCATCCGGATGGTCTCACCGTCGGCGATAACGAACCCTATTCCGGTTATCAATTGGCGCACACACTGGACCATCACGCGGGCGCACAAGGCTTCGCCCACAGCGCGGTAGAGATTCGCCAGGACGAGATCGACACGCCCGAGAAACAGGCCTATTGGGCGGATGTGCTGGCAGATTGTCTGGAACCGATCCTCCGCAACCCGGTTATCCACAGAGTTCAGCACTATTAGCCGCCGCACCGTCTTGCAGCACCCGAACCCGGCTTGTATTTTTCCCGCCTCACCACAAACAAAATCCACACCGGAGAGACACCAAGATGGCGGACGTAGGCGGCATTGCCGGAGAGCGGCTTCAATCCTTTGTTGAACGCATTGAACGGCTGGAAGAGGAGAAAACGGCCTTATCGGAGGACGTGAAAGAAGTCTACTCGGAAGCAAAAAGCGCCGGGTTTGATATCAAGATCATGCGCCAGGTGATCCGCCTCCGCAAACTGAACACGTCAGACCGGCGGGAACAGGAAGAACTGCTGGACCTCTACAAGAACGCGCTGGGCATGTAAGATAAGCAGGTAAACTTCCATCGGAGTTACGATATAACGGAGCATCGCCATGGCACAGAAAAAACCCAAGGTCGCCATCATCGGCGGCGGTATCGGCGGTCTGTTTGCCGCCAATGCCATGATCGCCTACGGGCTTGAGGTTTCCGTTTACGAACAGGCCCCGGAATTGGGCGAGGTGGGCGCCGGCGTCTATGTGACCCCGAACGCCGTCCGCCAGATGCAGCGGGTGGGTCTCGGCCCGTCGGTGGAGAAGTTCGGCGCACCGGTCGGCGAAAAATCCGAATATCTCCGCGACGACGGCTCCCATATCGCTAGGGTGCAGGTCAGTGACGCCACCGGCTGGAGCGCTAACTACGGCATGCACCGGGCCGACTTCGTCGATTTCCTGGCCGAGCCGCTGCCCGACGGTGTCGTCAATTGCGGACACCGGGGCATCGGGTTTGAGCAGGTGGGCGACAAGGCGCGGGTCACCTTCGACAACGGCAACGAGATCGAGGCCGATGTGGTGATTGGCGCCGACGGCATCCATTCCGAGATGCGGCCTTATGTATACCCGCCGTCCGATCCCGTGTTTCACGGAACGATTTCTTACCGGGGGCTGGTGCCCCTCGACCGGCTGCCCGACTGGCCGAACGATGTCTGGCAAATGTGGGCCGGACCGTCGAAGCACTTTTTGGTCTTCCCCGTCCGCCACGGAACAATGATCAACTATGTGGGCTTTGTCCCGACCGATGAAGAGATGAAGGAATCCTGGTCCGCGCCGGGCAATCCCGACACGCTCCGTGCCGAGTTCGTAGGCTGGGACCCTCGCATCCAGACGGTGCTGGCCCAGGTGGATGAATGTTTCCGCTGGGCGCTTTATGACCGGGAGCCCCTGCCGGGCTGGTCCAAGGGCCGATTGACGCTGCTGGGGGACGCGGCGCATCCGATGTTGCCGCATCTCGGCCAAGGCGCCAACCAGTCGATCGAAGACGGTATCGCCCTCGCGATCATTCTCTCCAAGACCGACAACGCCGATGTGCCGGCGGCTCTATTAGCCTATGAAAAACTCCGGCGCGAGCGGGTGGCCGAGGTCCAGCACGGGGCGCGGGTGAACGGGCTTCGCGTGGATTCCATGCTGGGCTACGAGGATTTGGAGAAACGGGATGCGGAACTGACGGCGCACGCGGCGTTCCGCGCCGAGCTCTACGCCTATGACGTGGTCCCCGAAGCCGAGGCCGCCGCGGCCGCGGTTTGACCGGTCCACCGGACAAACGCCACCTGTACAACCGAGAGTAAAGTGCCTGGCGCCAGAGCCCCCGAAATCACCCCTATTGTGCCAGGCACCATTTTCGAGGCACCATTTTCGAGGCGCCAATTTAGCATCGGGAATTCGCTGCTATAGGTTGAAATGACATATCCACCACCGCGCCGCTGACGATGGCCGTCTTG
This sequence comes from uncultured Rhodospirillaceae bacterium, assembly GCA_964611435.1. GTDB lineage: Bacteria > Pseudomonadota > Alphaproteobacteria > Rhodospirillales > UBA2165 > JAYPHU01. Next base: position 24,524 of record CAZSXT010000031.1, read on the forward strand.
CCCTGCGCCGCTCCTCGGCTAAACTCTGGTCAAGCCGCTAACGTCTTTGGGGAGGCGACGTGATGCCGAAATTTGCCGTTAAACCTTTGTCCACCGCCTTGGGGGCGGAAATCACCGGCCTTGATCTGCGCGAAGAACTGGATGCTGATACGGTTGCGGACCTGCGGGAAGCCTGGCTGGAACATCTGGTCTTGCTGTTCCGGGGTCAGGACCTGAATGAAGCACAACAGGTGCGGTTCGCCGGCTATTTAGGCGAGCCGTATTCCAACAGCAGGGTCAAAGAGTACAGCGAAACCGATGGCATGGATAATCATATCCTGCCGATCACCAATATCACGAAGGATGGGGAGCCTATCGGCGTGCTGCGGGAAGGGGAACTCCAGTTCCATTCGGATTCGGCCTTCCATGAGGAACCCCTTATGGCGACGGTCCTCTATGCGGTCGAGCTACCGAGCGAGGGCGGCAACACCATGTTCAGCAATATGTACACAGCCTACGACTCCCTAAGCGCGGTGGACCAGGAAACGCTGGGCCAATACCGGGCCATGAACGCCTATGATTACGGCGCCATGACGCGGCGCGGCCGGGCGGCGGAAGACAGCCCCCACGCCGTGCATCCGGTGGTTCGCACCCATCCCGAGACCGGCCGGAAAGTGATTTACGTCAACAAGTTGATGACCGAAGAAATCATTGATCTGGACCCGGCGGAAAGCGACGCCACCCTCGGCCGATTGTTCGAACTGGCGGAAAACCGGGACTTTATCTATGAGCACCAATGGCGGCTGGGCGACCTCCTGATTTGGGACAACCGCTGCACCCAGCACGCCAGGACCGACTTCCCGCCGGATCAGATCCGGTATCTGAAACGGGTCGGCATCGCCGGCGACCGGCCGTTCTAATCGGCGCTTAAAATTTCTCGACCCAGGGGCGGAGTTCGATTTCCCAGGCCCAGGCGGACCGGTCTTGCTGGTGCAGGTGGAAGTACGTGTCTGCGATGGCGTCCGGGTCCAGCCATTTGTCGGGCGTGTCGTCAGCGCCTTCGACCCGGCCTTGGCGATGGGGATTGCGGATGCCGCCGTCGATCACGATATGGGCCACATGGATGTTCTTGGGATGCAGCTCCCGCGCCATGCTCTGCGCCAGACCGCGCAGCCCGAACTTGCCCATAGCGAAGGTGGCGGACATGGGAAAGCCCTTCACCCCGGCAGACGCGCCGGTAAACAGGATGGTGCCCTTCCCGGCCGGGATCATCGCCTGGGCCGCCGCCTGACCGACCAGAAAGCCCCCGTAGGCGGTGACCAAGACGGCCTCTTTGACCTCGCCGGGGTCAAGCTCGTCGATCGTGCCCCGCACCCGCCGGCTGGCGTTGAACACCACCACGGTCGGCGTGCCGAAATCAGCCTCGACGCCGGCGAACAGCGCCGCCACCTGATCGGCATCCGCACAGTCGCAGACGTATGTTTTGGCATTCGTCTCTGCCGCCAAATCAGACAGCTTGTCCACATCTCGGGCGGCCAGGGCCACATTCATGCCGGCGCCGTTGAATTTCCGGGCCAGCGAGGCGCTCAGTCCCGTGCCCGTGCCGACGATAACGGCTGTTTCCTGATCACTCATCTTCCGCTCCTTCTCCCGGTAAAAATCATGACAAGCGTTGTAGAGGGAAATCGCGGCGCTGCCAAATCACGTTACAGGTGCGCCTCCCCAATTGACCGGAAACAACAGTTCCTCCTAGAATGGCCCCAGCTACCGTTTACGGGACGGTAACCATGCTCCGGTAGAATGCCGGCTAGACATCAGACAGGGCCGCCCGCCCGAAATCGGCGCGCCCGCAACCAGAATGGATAGAAAATGGCCATTGGTCTGGGCTCCATCGCGGAAATCGTCAACACCCAACTGGCGCGAAACCAGTTCAATTCCCAGGATTCCCTGGTGTTGATCACCCAGCAGCTTGTCGCCCGCAATCAGGAAGAGCGCGCGCAAGAGGCCGTCAACTTCGACCGGCCGGACCTTGTCGCCGCCACCAAGGAGATCGCCCGCCTCACCAGCTTCAAGGAAAAGGTGAACGACAACGTCATGGCGCTGAAAAAGGCGCGCAACGCGATCGAGTGGGTGGAAAAATACCTGGATGATATGCGCACGGAGCTGACCCTGATCCAGGGCTCCACCTCGGATGAGGACCGGGCGGCGGCAGCGGAACAATTCAACGAGTACTTCAAAAATATCAACGGCTATGTGAACGGCGCCAATCAGCAGACCAAGATCGGCAATCTCAATCTGGTCGGCAACACCAAGGGGCCCGATTGGAACACCGACGACATCTATACCGCCACTAGCGAAAACGGCGGGTTCGCCGCCGTGGAAGGCGCGTTCCTTGGCAATGATTTCGAGATTACCGACGGTGACGGCCTCAAGTGGCGGCTGAACCGTGGGGAAAACACGTTCTATCAGCACAAGATCGACGGCACGAACGAGAAGACCGGCCTGTCCATCTCCGCCGACGACCTAACCCTGGATAGTTACGACACCTCGACCGGTGCGGTCAGTTTCTCCGGTGCCACGCCCCTATCTGGAACCGTGACGACCGCCGGCCTGGGGCTCATAACCTCAGAATACTACAACGACTTCGCGACCGACACGGATGTCACCACCGCCATTGCGGAGATCGATGCGGCGATAACCGAATTTGACCGGCTGAGCGGCTCCATCGTCGCCGACGCCTCCCTGCTGGAGGGCCGTATTGACCTGGCTGATAAGAAGATCAGCGTGCTCAGACATGAACAACGCAACATCCGCGCCGAGGAATTCGACGCCAGCGCCGCCGAAACGTCGGCGGCCAATCTGAAGCTACGGCTCGCCATCAACAATATCGAATCCCTGGCCCAGGTGAATAACGGGTTGATCGAAAATATGCTGAGCCTCTCCTCCGGCCCGGCCAAGGGCTTCGGCGTGTTCGGCATGCTGGGGTATTAGGCCCTCACGTCTCCTCGCCCTTTTCCTTTTCCCGGAGCGCCTTGATGAGCGCTTTCAGCCCCGGCAGGTGGGGATTGGCTTTGAGCGCCTGCTCGAATGCGCGGGCGGCGGCTTCGCGGCGGCCCATGGCCATGTTGATCTGGCCCAGCCCGGAGAGTGCGCCGAAATGCCGGGGCTCCAGGGTCAGGGTGCGGGCGATGTCCTCGACCGAGTCATCGAATCGGTGCAGCAGGAACAGCACGGTCGCCCGCTTGTTCCAGCCCTCGGCGAATTCCGGCGCTTCCTTGATCACCTGGCTGAATGCCGTGAGCGCCAGGCTCAAATGGCCGGCGTTCATCGCAAGGATTCCGGAATCAAGAAACGCCTTCGTTTGCGGGTCGGAAAATTCCACCCAGATATCCCAGATGGATTGCTGCAGGGACGCGGCCTCTGCCGCATCGGTGGTGGCGAGTAGCCGTTCGAACAGCACATCCAGCCGCTTGTCGTTCTGATCGGCGACCGCCGGCGCGGCAAAAAGGCATGCCGCAGCGCATAGACTTATATAGACCTGACGAAATCGCTTCATATGATCAGTATCCGCCGAAGCGGACGCTGAGTGCAAGGGACGTCAAAGCCCCGCCGGTTTCGGCCCGCCAGACGCCCAATCCAACAGCTCCACCGTGTGTACCACGGGCATATCGAGCCCGTCCTGAAGCTGGACCTGACAGCCGATATTGCCGGTGGCCAGCACATCCGCGTTTGTTTTGCGTATCGCCGCTTGCCGCCGGTCCTTTAACCGGGAGGCCAGCTCGTCCTGCAGCAGGTTATAGGCGCCGGCGGAGCCGCAGCAGAAATGCTGGCCGGGAATCTCCTGAAGCTGGAACCCGGCGGCCTGCAAGAGCGCGCGGGGCCCGGCGGAAATCTTCTGCCCATGCAATAGAGAACACGGATCATGATAGGCGACGCTGACGGGCTCCGCCGCGCCGTTCCCGCCGGGGAGATCAGACGGCCAGGCGAGATCAGCCAGCACCTCGCTGATGTCCTTTGTCAGCGCCGAGGTTTTTGCCGCCTTCTCCGCCATGGCGGCATCGTCCTTGAACAGATGGCCATAGTCTTTCACCTCGGTGCCACAGCCGGAGGCGTTAACCACAATGGCGTCCAAACCGGCGCCATCGACCTCCAGCATCCAGGCGTCGATATTGGCCGCGGCGAAGGCGCGCGCCTCCCCGGCCCGGCCCATGTGATGCACCAGCGCGCCGCAGCAGCCTGCGCTCGCCGAAACCACCACCTCGCAGCCGAGACGGTTCAACAGCCGGATGGTCGCCGCATTGATTGCCGGGCGCAGCACCTGTTGGGCGCAGCCGGCCAACAGCGCCACCCGCTTCACCCGTTCGCCCATGGCCGGATAGACGCCAGGCGCGCCTAAGCTTTCCGCCGAGGGCAATCTTCCCGGCGCCATTTTCAAAAGCGCACCCAGTTTCTTGCCGAACAGACCGGCAAAGGGTTTACCCAAACGCCCGGCCAGCAAAGACAGGCGGAACAGGCGGGGGTTGGGAATGGTTTTGGCGAGGAGGCCCCGGATCAAATTGTCCAGGGCCGGGCGCGGCGCCTTTTCATCCACATAGGCTCGCGCGTAGTCCACGTAGTGACCGTAGTCGACGCCCGACGGGCACACCGAGGTGCAGGCCAGACACGACAGGCACTTATCCACGTGAGGGCGGACCTGGGGCAGGCTTTGCCCATCGGTTTCCAGCATGTCCTTGATCAGATAGATGCGGCCGCGTGGGCTGTCCCGTTCGTCGCCGAGGATGCTGTAGGTGGGGCAAGCCGACAGGCAGAAGCCGCAATGGACGCATTTGCGCAGCACCGCGTCCATCTCCCGGATGGTCGGACTTTCGAGCTGATCCACGCTGAAATGGGTCTGCATCGCCTAACCGCCCCCGCCCGTTTCCGGATACATACGGCCCGGATTGAGGATCAGCTTGGGATCGAAACTGGTCTTGAGGTTCGCCTGAATTCCGGCGACAGCGGCGGCCTGGGGTTCGAACACGAATACCTCCCGGCGGACATTTTCGGGTGCGCGCATCAGCGTGGCATGTCCGCCTTTCGCCGCAACCGCGCCCCGCACATCGCCGTCGTGACAGCCGCCGTCCGCCGGCAACGAAAGCCAGATCAGCCCGCCGCCCCAATCGAAATAGGCCTCCCCGCCGCACCCGTTGGCAATGTCCTGCGCCACGGCGGGGCCGTCGGTCGGCGCGACGGACAACCGCCACAGGATGCTGTCGTCTTCACCAAGCAGTCCGCCCACATTGCCGATTTCTTCCCATAAGGTCTTGGAGTTGTGGAAATGCAGCTCCTCCACCTCTCCGAACTCGCCCATCAGCGCTCGCATCTCATCGCATCTTGTTTCCACCGACGGGCCGGGGCCCTGGAGCCGGATGGCGGTCACGCTTTTGCCCGACCCTGACACATAGTCGACGGTCGACCGGGCCGCCGCCGGCGCCGGCAGATACGCCGCGCCGTTTACCTCCAACGGGCTCTGCAGGGCGCGGGACAAGGCCTCGACCCCGGTGGTCTCGTTCAATCCATAGATCAGCACGGTCCGGGTCTTTTCCGGGTTCGGCAGCACCTTGATGGTGATGCTGGTCATCACGCCGAGGGTGCCGAAGGAGCCGGCCATCAGTTTGGAAAGATCGAAGCCGGTGACGTTCTTCACCACCCGGCCGCCGGATTTGAATAGCTCGCCCCGACCGTTCACCGCCTCGAAACCCAGAAGATGATCCCGGGCCGCGCCGGCCTGAAGCCGCCGGGACCCCGACAGATTGGCGGCGATCACCCCGCCGAGCGTGCCGCTGTCCGGCTCTGCGCCCCAAAGCGGACCCAGGTCCGGCGGCTCGAAGGGCAGGAATTGATTGTGCTGTTCCAGCGATTGGCGGATCGCGGAAATGGGCGTGCCGGCGGCCGCGCTCAAAACCAGCTCTTCCGGCTCGTAGAGAGAAATCCCGGCGAGGCCCGCCGTGGATACCGCGAGCGGCGCATCGACCGGCCGGCCCCAGCCGTCCTTGGTGCCCCGGCCCTGAACCTTCAGCGCCGCGCCCGCGTCGGCGGCTTGCGCCACGATATCGGCTAGCTCGTCGGCCGAGCTTGGCTGCAGCGTCTCGTCGGCCATCTAGAACCTCGGGATATCCGGGAAGCGGATTTCGCCACGGTGCACATGCACCCGGCCCAACTCGGCACAACGATGGAGGGTCGGGAACACTTTGCCGGGATTCAACAGCGAGCTTGGATCGAACGCGCATTTCACCCGCTGCTGCTGATTGAGATCGGTCTCCGTGAACATGGAGCCCATCAGGTCCCGTTTCTCGACACCGACACCGTGTTCACCGGTCAGCACGCCGCCGACCTCGACACAGTATTTCAATATCTCACCGCCGAATTCTTCGGTCTTTTCCAGCTCGCCCGGATTATTGGCGTCGTACATGATCAGCGGATGCAGGTTGCCGTCGCCGGCATGAAACACATTGGCCACCGCCAATCCGTACTGATCCGACAGCTCGCGGATGCGCGCGAGGACTTGCGGCAGCTTGGCCCGCGGGATGGTGCCGTCCATGCAGTAATAATCTGGCGCCAACCGGCCTACCGCCGGGAATGCCGCCTTGCGGCCGGCCCAGAACTTTTCCCGCTCGTCTTCATTTTCGCTGATCCGGAGATACCCGGCGCCGTTGTTCTTGGCGATTTCTTCGACCCGGCCGATGAGATAATCCACCTCGACTTCGGGCCCGTCCAGCTCGACAATTAACAGCGCTTCCACGTCCAGCGGATAGCCGGCCTGGACGAATTCCTCGGTCGCCTTGATCGCCGGCCGGTCCATCATCTCCATGCCGCCCGGCACGATGCCCGCGCCGATGATCGCAGCGACGCAATCGCCCGCCGCCTCGGCCTTATCGAAACCCAGCAGCAGCGCGCGGGCCGTCGGCGGTTTGCGCAAAATTCTTACCGTCACCTCGGTGATGACGCCCAGCAGACCTTCCGAGCCAGTGATAAGACCCAGCATGTCATAGCCCGGCGCATCCAGGTGCTTGCCGCCGAAACGCACAATATCGCCGTTGATCAACACCATCTCCACGCCCAGGACATTGTTGGTGGTCAACCCGTACTTCAGGCAATGCACACCGCCGGAGTTTTCGGCGATGTTGCCGCCGATGGAACAGACGATCTGGCTGGATGGATCAGGGGCATAGTAAAAGCTCTCCTCGGCCACGGCGTGAGAGATAGCCAGATTGGCGACGCCGGGCTGGGTGACCACACACCGGTTGGCGTAATCAATATCCAAAATCCGGTTGAACTTGCCCAAGCCCAGAACGACCGAATCCCCCAGCGGCAGTGAACCGCCGGAGAGCGATGTGCCGGAGCCGCGGGCCACGACCTTGATCCCGTTGTCATGGCAATAGCGCAGGAGTTGCGAAACTTCCTCTGTATTTTCCGGTAGGACGACAACCATGGGCCGCTGGCGATAGGCGGAAAGGCCATCGCATTCGTAGGCTCGTAAACCGGCGGCATCGTCAATGACCCCGCCGTCGGCCACTATGGATTTGAGGGCCGTGACAATCTCGTCCCGCCGCGCGAGAACGTCCCGGTCAAGTTCCGGCATTTTCATGGCCATCCCCTCCTAGAGTCTGGACCCTTGTGAGAGTACTGGAAGGATGGCGCCTAAAAAAGCAAAACCGCGCCGGATGGCGGCGCGGTTCAGCCTCGGGCAAAGACCCGGAAATAAATTTCTTACCCGGCGGTTATCCCTGGCGGGCCTTGAAACGCGGGTTCTTCTTGTTAATCACGTACAAACGACCGCGACGGCGCACAATACGGCAGCCCTTTTCGCGCAATTTGGCGGATTTCAGAGAATTGCGGACTTTCATGGTTCCGTTCCTCACAAACAAATCGCCGCAAACGGCGGCGGAGGCGGGAAAATAGGGGGACCATCCCAACCTGTCAACGGTTTTAGGGAAAAAATGCCGGATTACGTGGAGAAAACAACGAGACTTAGAACAAGCCGTCGAGCATCTTTGAAAAATCGTCAGAGAACCAAGCCGCGCTGATAAAGCCGGCGACAATCAATACGGCCCAAATGCCGGACATTTTGACCATCCGCGCCCGACTCTTAGCCTTGGCTGCCGCCTCTTGCTTTGCCCGCTGCCGCTTTCTCGCTTCGATCCGCTTTTGACGGGAAACCGCCTCGTCTTCAAGTTGATCGAGGTCGCGTTTGCGATCGTGCTCCTGCACGCGCCGACGCTGAACGTTTTCTACATTCGCCATTTCTGACTCCCGATAAACTCCCGTGGACCCAGTCCACAGTCCCTCAGTTCACGTTGTAAAGGCGAATTTCTATAGAAAAGGTTACCATAGTATGTAGATTATAGGGAATGCCCTAGCGGCATGACTATTCCACAAAGACAGTTTTGGACATTTACCCCATCAATTTCGCGGAAGGAGTAGTTACTCCGCCGCCAACGATGTCTCCTGAACCTGCAGGCGCTTAATGGCCTGGCGGGCAAAGGCGACCGCTTTGTCATGCTGGCGAAGCAGTAACTGCCGGTCGGGCTGTTCCGCCACAGCGTCCTGTTGCGCTTCGATGAACAGTTTATCTTCCAGGAAGGCTTCCAGGATATCTTCGAAGAATTTCTTGCTGGGCTCTGAATCCACACTGACGCCATGGACACCGGCGGAGAAGAAGTAGATAAACTCGCACTCGGAGACGGGCGTGGCATGGTGGAACAGGCGGAAGCCTAGTTTGCCTTCCTTATTGGGATTGGTCTTGTCGCCTTGGCCCGCGTCGTCGACGGTCGCTATTTGCGTTACCGAGGCTGGCGCCTTGTATTCGAATTCCGCCAGCCGGTCGATATTGCCTTCAAATCCGCCGGCCGAAACGAAGGTCGGTGGCGGGGTCACATCGCCCATCCAACGGACAAAGCGCGCACCGTTTTCGGTCTGGAAGGTTTCCAGCTCCGCCACATTGTGATTCTCCGTATCGCCGCCGATGGTGCTGCCATGGACATAGCCCAGATGGGTGAGATCCATCAGGTTGTCGATCATAAACATATAGTTGGCGTTGATCGGATAGTGGCCATACTGAAAACCGTAGCTCGGATCATCATGATAAGGAAATTCGATGATCAGGCTCTCATCCGCCAACGCGGGATCACCCATCCAAATCCATAGGAACTTGTTCTTTTCCACCAAGGGATAGTGTTTCACCTTGAAAGACGGGTTTGGGTCTTCACCCGGGTTATCAATGCAGGACCCATCGGTGCCGAAGGCCAAACCGTGATAGCCGCAGGTGATGCCGTCGGCGCACGCATATCCCAAAGAGAGTTTGACGCCCCGATGACAGCAGCGATCTTCCAACGCGCCGGCATCGCCGTTTTGGGTGCGAAACAGAACCACGTTCTCGTTCATGATCCGCCGGGCCAAGATGCCCTCGTCGATCTCATGCGACCAGCCTGCGATATACCAGGCGTTTCTGACCAGCGGTTCCATGGCGAAATTGGTCATGACATCTCTCCCTATAACTAACCCGTTCCACCATAGCATGGCACAAAATCTGGTCGCGTGAAAATATCCGATTTTTCACATGACGAAAGTAGTCTGGCTGCCCCTTAAACCCGCAACAGGAATCGTTGATACACAAAGCCGATCCCAATCAAACACAAGGCCAGGGCGAGCCGGATGACCGGCCGGCATTCCGTGACTAATAGATGTCCAAAAATCGAACGCCGTTGAGGGACAACAAGGTATCAACGGCATCGCGCCAGAACGGCACCAGGACCTGTAGCGTCAAATCAGTCCCGGCAACCGACAGATAAACGGCGAAACAAATTCCAAGAAACTTAGCCATGAGAGCCTCCTCCGGCGTCATTGGCGCTCAAATTAATTGAACGGTGTTTAATTATATAGCTTGATAATGAACAATGTTCAATATATATTTTGCACACTGTTCAATTAATCTAAATCGGAGATGCAAATGGCCAGGCGGTCGGATCACAGCCGGGAAGAGTTAAAGGAGCTAATCCTCGACAGTGCGGCGGACATCGTGAAACAGGAGGGTTTGGCGGCTTTGACCGCGCGGCGGGTCGCCGACGCCATCGGATACTCCCCCGGCACGCTCTATAATTTGTTCGCCAATCTTGATGACCTAGTCCTGCATCTCAATGGTCGGACCTTGGATCATCTGCGGGATGATTTGGCGAACGTTCCCCTATCCGGAAACGCGAAAGCCGATACCGGAGCCCTGGCCGCGGCCTATCTCCGGTATCTGGAGAAACAGCCAGCCCTTTGGCAGCTGCTCTTTGATCATAAGCTGCCGGACGGCGCCGAACTGCCGGCATGGTATGCCGAGCACATCGGGCAAACCTTGTCGATCCTGGAGCGCGCCCTTGCGCCGGCTTATGTGAACAACACCGCCGGAGCCGAAAACGCGGCAAGAATTTTGTGGGCAAGCCTGCACGGCATTTGCTCTCTCGCCTCTTCCGGAAAACTGCCGGTGGTGTCTAGCCAAACCGTCACAGAGATGGTCACGACCCTGGTCGAGAACTTTATTGCCGGCGTAATCGCGAACAAGGCGGGAGATTAAGGTGAAAGCAACAACACGATTCCTGAAAATGACCATGGTGGCCGGTTTTCTGTTTCTCGCAGGCGCCGTGGTCGGGCCGGCAAGCCAGGCCACCTATCCCGGTGACGATCCGCGGATGGCGGACCTCCTCATCCCCACCTTGGGCGGCAAACAGTTCTGGGCCGATACCAGAATCGCCGGCGGTTGGCGCATCCAGCAAAACATCCTGACCGGCCATTACAGACTGTTGGATGAAAAAGACAGACGTCATTCTTTTGGCGACGCTACGAATACCGCGGCAGCCCTAGCGGCATTTGAGAGGGCAGGGAAAATCCGGTCCTACCAGTCTCATCTGGTTATTTTGGTCCACGGTATTCTCCGATCAACGGGGTCCTTTGACGGCATGGCGGCGGGGCTTCGGGAGGCCGGGTTTGACGTTCAAACGATCAGCTTCCCAGCACACGCCGCCCCATCGCCGACCACGCCGCACAGCTGAGCACCTTGCTGAACAACCTGAAAACCGTCGAAACGGTGTCCTTTGTCACCCATAGCATGGGCGGCCTGGTAGTGCGCGAGCTGCTGGCCGGGGACCATGCCTGGAAGCATCGCATTTCGGTGTCCCGCGTGGTGATGATTGCCCCGCCTAATCAGGGCGCCGCCCTCGCCAAAACCATGCGGAATGCCGGTCCGTACCGGGTATTGTTCGGCCCAGCCGGCCAGAACCTGACGCCGGCGCATGTCGCCAGAATACCGGTAATTAAGAACGTGCCCGTCGGCGTTATTGCCGGTGGCCGGGGCGACAATGCCGGCTTTAACCCCCTGTTGCCCGGCGATGACGACGGCACCGTCCGCGTCGTGGAAACACCGCTGGCCGGCGCCGCCGACTTTGCCATGGTCGACGCACTCCATGGATTTATCTCCAATCACCCGAGCACAATCAATCTGACGATCGCGTTTCTTCGAAACGCCTCATTTTCCGAATCAATCCTCAATCACGAACCTCGTTAAGGCCACACCATGACCGAAAATCAATTTCATCTGCTGAGTGTCCGCCGGTTCCTGCCCCTGTTCGCGACCCAATTCCTGGGCGCCATGAACGACAACCTGTTCAAGCAGGCCTTGGTTATTCTGATCACCTTCCGGCTGGCCCAGCAAATGGGGATGGACGCCGCGATCATCGTCACCATCGCGGGCGGGCTGTTTATTCTGCCATTCTTTTTGTTCTCCGCCACGGCCGGACAGATCGCCGACCGGTTTGAGAAATCCGCATCGATCCGGATGATCAAGATCGCCGAGATCCTGATCATGGGCCTGGCGGCGGCTGGGTTCTTTTTCGAGGAACCCTATTACTTGCTGGGTGTGCTTTTCCTGATGGGGACCCAGTCGGCGTTCTTCGGGCCGTTGAAATACAGCATCCTACCGAGCCATCTGCGGGAAGATGAGCTGATCACCGGCAATGCCTTTATCGAGGGCGGCACCTTCCTGGCCATCCTCATCGGCACCATCGCCGGCGGGCTGATCATCCTCACCGAAGACGGCATCCGGATGACCTCCCTCGCCATGGTCGGCTTCGCGATCCTGGGCTGGGGGACCAGCCTGTTCATCCCGGCGTCGCCGGCGGCCGCGCCGAACCTCAAAATCAGCGCGAATTTCGTGGCACAGACCTGGCGCATGATGAAACTGGCGGCGGAGAAGCGCGCGCTTTACCTTTCCATTCTGGGTATTTCCTGGTTCTGGCTGCTGGGCGCGACCTTCCTGGCGCAGTTCCCGGCCTATACGCGCCTGTTGCTGGGGGCGGACGAAACCGTGGTGACCTTGTTCATGGCGGTCTTCTCCATCGGCATCGGGCTGGGCTCCCTTTGGTGCAACAAGCTTCTCAAGGGCGAGGTATCCGCCAAGTATGTACCGTTCGGCGCTTTGGGCCTGACCATCTTTACCCTGGATCTGTTTTTCGCCTCACCCGGTTCACCGGCTACGGGCACGAACCTAATCGGCATCGGCGCGTTCCTGGAAACGCCCGCCAATTGGCGAATCCTGGCGGACCTGCTGGGCATTTCGGTCAGCGGCGGCCTCTACAGTGTGCCGCTTTATGCAATCCTGCAGCATGACAGCGATGACGAAAGCCGCTCGCGCATCATCGCCGCCAACAATATCGTCAACGCGCTGTTCATCGTCGCCGGCGCCCTGGCCGCCGCCGCGCTGCTGGCTGCCGGCTGGTCGATCCCCGAGCTTTACTTGGGCATGGCGATCCTCAACCTGTTTGTCGCCTTCTACATCATCAAGCTGGTGCCCGAGGGCGTCATTAAAGCCTTCCTCGCGGGCCTGCTGAAGCTCCTCTACCGGGTCGAGGTGCGGGGCCTGGAACATTACGCCAAGGCCGGCAAGCGCGCCGTCATCGTGGTCAATCACGTGTCCTTTTTGGATGCGCTGATCCTGGGCGCGTTCCTGCCCAAGAAATTCACCTTCGCCATCAACACCCATATCGCCAAGCAATGGTGGATGAAGCCGTTTCTGACCCTGACCGAGGCCTTTCCCATCGACCCAACCAATCCGATGGCGACCAAGTCACTCATCAGACTGGTGCAGGAAGACCGGCATTGCGTCATTTTCCCGGAAGGCCGCATCACCGTCACCGGCGCGCTGATGAAAGTCTATGAAGGTCCCGGAATGATCGCCGACAAGGCTGACGCCATGCTGGTGCCGATCCGCATCGACGGCGCACAGTTCACGCCTTTCTCCCGGCTCAAGGGTAAACTGCGCCAGCGCTGGTTCCCCAAGATCACCCTGACCATCCTGGAGCCGCGCAAGTTCGATATCCCCCAAAGCGGGTCGGCCGGGCGCGCCGGCAAATGGCGGGCGTGAAGCTCTACGACGTCATGACCGACATGATCTTCGAAACCTGCGACTACAAGAAAAGCCTCTTCGAAGCGCTGGTCGAAGCCCGGGACCAGCACGGCGGCAAGCACCCCATTATTGAAGATATCGAGCGCACACCCCTCACCTACAACCGGGTGATCCTGGGCTCCCACGTTCTGGGGCGGAAGCTGCGCGACATCACAGCGGCCGCCGAACGGGTCGGCGTGCTGCTGCCGAATTCCGCCGGCGGCGCGGTCACGTTCTTTGCGTTGCAGTGCTATGGACGGGTGCCGGCCATGCTGAACTTCTCCACCGGGGCCCAAAACATGGTGGCGGCGATCGCGGCGGCCGAGATCAAAACGGTGCTGACATCCCGGCGGTTCGTTGATCTGGGCAACCTGGAAGACGTCGTGGAGGAACTCGGCAAGCATGCCGAGATCGTCTATCTGGAGGACATCCGGCCCCAGATCACTCTGTTCGACAAACTGGCGGGGCTTCTGGCGAAGTATTGGCCGAACCGCGCCGTGCGCAAAAGCGGCGCCAAATCGAGCGATCCAGCGGTGGTGCTGTTCACCTCGGGCTCCGAAGGTACGCCCAAGGGCGTCGTGCTCAGCCACGAGAACCTGCTGGCCAACCGGTTCCAGCTCACGGCCCGGGTGGATTTCAATTCGGCCGACGTGGTGTTCAATGCCTTACCCATCTTCCACTCCTTCGGGATGACCGGCGGCATGCTGTTGCCGGTGCTATCGGGTGTGAAGACATTCCTCTATCCGTCGCCGTTGCACTACCGGATCGTGCCGGCGCTGGTCTATGACACCAACGCCACCATCATGTTCGGTACGGACACGTTCTTGAATGGCTATGCCCGGGTGGCCCATCCGTATGACTTCTATAGCATCCGATATATCTTCGCCGGGGCCGAACGGGTGAAGGACGAAACCCGCAAGACCTTCGCCGACAAGTTCGGCATCAGAATCCTGGAAGGCTATGGCGCGACCGAAACCGCGCCGGTGCTGGCCGCCAACACGCCCATGCATTTCCGGGCGGGCACGGTCGGCAGATTGTTGCCGGGCATCGATTTCAAACTGGAAGACGTGCCGGGGATCGATGACGGTGGCAAGCTGATCGTCCGCGGGCCCAATATCATGCTGGGCTACCTTCGGGCCGAAAAGCCGGGCGTGCTGGAACCGCCGGAAGACGGGTTCTATGACACCGGCGATATCGTCGATGTGGACGAGCACGGCTATGTCACCATCAAGGGCCGGGCCAAACGCTTCGCCAAGATCGGCGGCGAGATGGTGTCCCTGACCGCTGTGGAAGGCTATGCCGCCGCCCTCTGGCCTGAACATATGCACGCCGCTGTGAGCATCCCCGACGATCGCAAGGGCGAATAGGTGATTTTGTTTAGCGACAATCCGGACGCGGACCGGGGGCAATTATTGGACTATGCCAAATCCAACGGCGTGGCCGAGATCATGATCCCCAAGGCCGTTCAGGTTGTGGACCAGATACCTGTCCTCGGCACCGGCAAGGTGGACTATGTAGGCGTGGCGGAGCTGGCGGAGGACGACTGACGCCCGACTTTTACGCCCGTCTTTTACGCCCGTGTTTTACCAGAGCCCACAAACTTGATATGTTCATGCGGCTCCCTGGGGCGGTGGATCGGCGAAAGCTGATCGAGCGTAAAAATTAGGCCGTCCCTGCGGTAGGCGCGTCGGGGTTATGCCCTCGCTATCCGGGACCGTACTTGCGATCCGGGATGGGGAATAAAAAGAACGAAAACGCGTCTTTGGACCAGTCGCCGATTAGTACCGGCCTTTGATCCTGGGTCCATTTGTCCGCCAAACACAATCTAATCATCTGCGGTTTTTAACGGGCGATGCTGCCCGTTTTGAGCCGTAATTTCCCGGCAGATGTGCATCATCTGCCGGCAGGTCGGCGTGTAATCCCGGCCTGTAAGGAATGCTTGGGAGAATAACATGGAAGACATGGCAACCAAGGAACAGGATTTCGGCGCCGATCCGCTGAAGACCAGGGAAACCGACCACTATCAGAAAGAATACGTTCAATCCTTCGTGGAGAAGTGGGACGAGCTGATCGACTGGGAGGCCCGCGCCGAAAGCGAAGGCCGGTTCTTTATCGACATGCTGAAGGCGCGAGACAAGATCAAGGTGCTGGACGTGGCGACCGGCACCGGCTTTCACTCAGTTCAGCTCTTAAAAGCTGGTTTCGACGTCACCTCATCCGACGGCAATGCGGAGATGTTGACCAAGGCGTTCGAGAATGCCCGTAAGCAGGGTCTGCTCCTCCGCACGACGCACGCCGACTGGCGCTGGCTGAACAAGGATATCCACGGCAAGTTCGACGCCATCATCTGCCTCGGTAATTCCTTCACACACTTGCATGACGAGCGCGACCGCCGCCGCGCCCTGGCGGAATTTTACGCGGCCCTCAAGTGGGACGGCATGCTGATCTTGGATCAGCGCAACTATGATAGCATTTTGGACGACGGTTTTTCCTCGAAACACAAATATTACTACTGTGGTGATCAGGTGACCGCCGAGCCCGAGCATATGGACGAGGGTCTGGCCCGGTTCCGCTATTCCTTCCCTGATGGTTCCGAGTTCCACCTGAACATGTTCCCGCTCCGCAAAAGCTATACCCGCCGCCTGATGACCGAGATCGGCTTCCAGCGCATTCAGACCTACGGTGACTTCAAAGAATCCTACGAGGAGAACGAGCCCGATTTCTTCGTCCATGTTGCCGAGAAGGAGTTTCTGGATGTCTAGCGCGCGCTCTGAAACCGTCGCCAAGGCGGAAGAATATTACGATTCCACCTCCGCGGACGAGTTCTACAAAAACGTCTGGGGTGGCGAGGATATCCATATCGGACTCTACGCCAATGACGGCGAGGCCATTGCACCGGCCAGTCACCGCACGGTAACCACCATGGCGGAACAGATTGATGGGCTGGGCCCCAATACAAAAGTGATTGACCTGGGCGCCGGCTACGGCGGCTCGGCCCGGCATCTGGCTCAGACCTACGGCTGCCATGTGGCGTGTCTGAACCTCAGCGAAACCCAGAATAATCTGAACCGAGAAAAGAACGCCGCCGCCGGCCTGACGGATAAGATCGACGTGATTCATGGCAGCTTCGAAGACGTGCCCGCCCAAAACGGCAGCTATGACGTGGTCTGGTCCCAGGACGCGATCCTTCATTCCGGCGACCGCCCCCGGGTGATGGACGAGATCAACCGGATTTTAAGGCCCGGCGGACAAGTGATTTTTACCGATCCCATGCAGGCGGACGACTGCCCGGACGGCGTGTTGCAGCCGATCCTGGACCGTATCCATCTGGAGACCCTGGGCTCCTTCACCTTTTATCGCGCGGAGCTCACCAAGCGCCGCTTCGAGGAGGTTTCGGTCCAGCCGTTGGTCCATCAACTCCGCGCTCATTATTCACGTGTGGCCGAAGAACTTCGCGCCCGCTATGAAGAGGCCGTGTCCTGGTCCGGCCAGGAGTATGTGGACAATATGCTGAAGGGCCTGGGCTACTGGGTCGACGGCGCCGACAACGGCTACCTGGCCTGGGGAATTATTCACTTCAGGAAGGCAGGGTAGGGAGGCGAGGAGACGGAAGTCTCGCGCGGCCAAAAATCATCTTGTCGGATAATTAGTCGATGGTGGGCACGGCTGGGATTGAACCAGCGACCCCTGCGATGTCAACACAGTGCTCTCCCGCTGACTCGCTTTCCGCATTAACTTTTCAAATTGTCGCAGTCGCCTGATTCACTTAATCGAATCAACAACCTAAACCAGTATATCAGGTGATTATGTCCCCGTCAGCCAAATCTGGAAAAGACCCCTTATTCGCCCAGATTATTTCCCGTTGTGACAGGATTGTGACAAAAATAATTAAGGTATCCAGATAAAATCAGGTGGCATTGATCCACTAAAGATCAGACACCCCACCCCAAAAAA
>CAZSXT010000032.1:0-40514 GCA_964611435.1 uncultured Rhodospirillaceae bacterium
ACCGTTTTACCGGGCTTAGCTGCTGCGAAACAAGCTTTCCTTTGGCAGAGGCGGGTTTTCGGCCTGCGCGATTTTTAAGGCTTCTTCCGGATCGACGCCGACCATCCGCAAAAGGTTGACCACCGCGTTCGTGAGCTTGTCCGATGACAACCGTTCTTCCCTGACCGCGATGGACACGCCAACGATGGCCCAGGCCGCTTGTTGCCAGGTGAGTTCAGCGTCTTCCACGTGATAACGGCCGGCTTTCACGGCGATTTCGATATCCCGGACGGCGTAGGGGGCAAAGCAGCGGAACATGGCGTCGGCCATGACTTCCGGCCGCATGATCAGCCAGCGCCAGCGGGGATCGGTCGTCGCCGCGTCCATCACCGTACGTACACCATAGGCAAACACGCGAGCGGGATCGTCGAACGTGTCAGTGACCATCTGAATGCGTTGACCCATATGGTCCATCACCTGATTCATCATTGCGACGACGAGCTCGTCCTTGGAATCGAAATAATTGTAGATCGTCCCCAGGCCCACATCCGCTTCTCCGGCAATTTCCTGGATGGTTGCCGCGTCGATCCCCTTGGATGAAATGACCGCGTAGGCGGCTTCGATGAGCGCCTGTTTGTTGCGCCGCCGCCGGCGTTCAGCCCTGCTTTCGGCAATCGGTTCGTCTACGAGAATGGTGTCCATGAGTGTGGACCTTAGTTATTAAGACTACTTAATTGGTTCGAAGATAATTCATAACATGAATTGAATTCAAGAATTGAACCTAATTCAGAAATGAATATGGTTCATATCAAATTGAATTGCCGGCTAACGGCATTTGAATTTGGAGAGCGATCACACAGGAGGCGTAAGATGCCCGATTCAGTTCTAGATTTTGATCAAACCGTGGCGGCTTTAACCGAACGCGCGCGCAATGCGGCGGAAGACTTTAAATCCATTGCCGCTGAAACTGAAAAGAACCGCCGGGTTCCGGATGCGAACTTGGCCCGACTCGCAGAAGAGGGGCTGCTTCGCGTTATCCAGTCAAGCCGGAACGGTGGACACGAATTATCCATGCGGGCCCATCTGGATGTTGTTGCCGCAATTGCCGAGGGTTGCACTTCGACTGCTTGGGTATTGGGCGTCGCCCATGCTCACAGCTGGCTCTTGTCTCATTTCCCTGCCGAAGCCCAAGACGAGGTGTACGGCAAGGAACCCGATACTATGGTTGCCGCTGTTATCGGTCCGCGTGGTAAGGCGGTCAAACAGGCGGACGGCACATATGTGCTGAATGGTTTCTGGCCATTTGGGTCCGGCAGCCAATTGTCCGAATGGCTGTTGCTGGGCGCCGAGGTTGTCGATGAAAAAGGCGAGGTGATTGATATTGCTGACCTCCTGGTGCCAACCAGCGAGGTTGAAATCAAAGACGATTGGTACGTAGCGGGTCTGCAAGGTACAGGCAGCTGTTCGTTGGTCGTCAAGGATTTGCAAATCCCTGCGCATCGTTATCTCTCTCTTATGGGATTGCTCAACCGGGATACGCCGGGTCTGACGTCCGGAGATCTCGGCTGGGTACACCAGGGTGAGGCGGTGCCGGTGTTGGCGCTGGCGCTCTGCGGTGGGGCAGTCGGTATGGGCCGTGCTGCGGTTAAGCAGTTTGCACAGAATATCGACGGCAAGATGGTAGCCTACACAGAGCACAAACAGACCGAATGGTCCTCGACCCATATTACCTATGCCTTGGGTGCCTCGACCATTGATGCAGGTGAGTTGCTGTTGTACCGGGCAGCCGACGATATCGACGAACTCGCCAAAAAGAACGAGGCCATGTCCATGCTGATGCGGGGACGCATGCGGATGGACTGTTCTCATGGTGTGCGGTTGATTATGGAAGGCGCCGACAAACTGTTCATTTCGAGTGGTGGTGCCGGCCTGTCGTTACGCAATCCCATGCAGCAAATTGCTCGGGACATGCATGCCGTCAATATGCATGGATTGCTTAGTCTTGAGCCCAGCGCAGAGGTCTATGGCCGTATCAGGTTGGGTCTGGAACCGAATACCATCATCATCTAAACTCGTATTCAACGTATTGAATACAAAACATTTTTCTTAATAGGGAGCTTTTCATATGTCCAAAAAAACCGACCAGAAAGCGATCAACGCCTTTAACCGGCGTATGTTCCTGAAATACACCACCGGCGCAGCCGCCGTGGCCGCGGCGACCACATTGCCGTCGCCCGCGGTGCATGCACAGAACAAGCCGGTGAAAATCGGCTTTGTCAGTCCACAGACGGGTCCGCTCGCGCCGTTTGGTGAAGCCGACCGTTTCGTCCTGAATGACGTCAACAAGGTCCTGGCTAAGGGCATCAAGATCGGCAAGAAGACCTATCCGGTCGAAATTCTGGCCCGAGATTCCCAGTCCAACCCGAACCGGGCCGCCGAGGTTGCCTCTCAGCTGATCCTCAAGGACGAGGTCAACCTCATGATCGGTTCGTCCTCGGGCGACACCGTGAACCCCGTCTCCGATCAATGCGAAGCTAACGAAGTGCCGTGCGTGACCGCCGACACCCCGTGGCAGATCGTTTACTTTGGCCGTGGCGCCACGCCGCAGAAGGGCTTTAAGTGGACCTATCACTTCTTCTGGGGCATCGACGACATGCTCGGTGTTTTCATGAGCATGTGGAACCAACTCGGCACCAACAAGAAGATCGCCAGCATCATGGTCAACGACGCCGATGGCGCTGTCGGCGGCGATCCGAAGCGCGGCTTCCGCCCGCCGATGGAAGGCGCCGGCTTCACCTATAACCAGCCGCCGTTGTTCCAGCCGGGCACGTCCGACTTCACAGCGCAGATCAACACCTTCAAGTCCGCCGATTCTGAAATCCTGACCGGCATCGCCACGCCGCCCGATTTCTCCACGTTCTGGACCCAAGCGGCGCAGCAGGGTCTGACCCGCCAATTGAAGGCTGCCACCATCGCCAAGGCGCTGTTGTTCCCGCCGGCCATCGAAGCACTGGGTGATCACGGTAATGGCCTGACGACCGAGGTGTGGTGGTCTCCGTCACATCCGTTCAAATCCAACCTGACCGGTCAGTCCTCCAAGGACTTCGCCGCTGCCTATACGGCAACGACGGGCCGTCAGTGGACTCAGCCTCTTGGCTTTAAGCACGCTAATATCGAGGTTGCGATTGACGTGCTGAAGCGTTGCGGTGATCCGGGCGATCCGGAAGCCATCTTGAATGCGATCGAGAACACCAACTACGAATCGATCGTTGGCCCGATTTCCTGGAAGTTCGGCGATCGCCGTAATCCGGTGAAGAATGCCTGCCGGACGCCATTGGTCGGTGGCCAATGGAAAGCTCAGGGCGGCAAGTTCAAGTACGATCTTGTCATCGTTGACAACGCTCAGGCGAAGAACATCCCGCTCGGCGGCGATCTCAAGCCTCTCGGCTAATCGACGACAGTCTGTTATTTGGAGCGGTAAGCGTCTTTTCCGACGCGCTTACCGTTTCTATAACAGGATGATAGCGCAATAGACCGTACTAGGAACCGATGTCCGTCATCCTCCGCATCGATACCCTGTCGAAGAGCTTCGGCTCGCTTCTGGTGACCGATCAGTTTTCTTTGGAGCTGTCGGAGGGCGAAGCCCTAGGGATCATCGGGCCCAATGGCGCGGGCAAAAGTACGCTGTTCAATTTGATTACTGGTGGGCTCAGCCCGGACACTGGGACTATCACCTTCAATGGCGCGGACGTGACCGGCATGCCAGCCCATGAACGCTGCCGGGCTGGCATGGGCCGTTCTTATCAGATTCCGCATCCGTTCGGCGGCATGACGGTGTTTGAGAATCTGCTGGTGGGCGCGGCCTTCGGCGGGGCGCATAGCGAGGCTGACTCCTACGACCCGTGTGTAGAAATCCTGGAGCTCACGGGCTTGCGGGACAAGGCCAATGTCCTGGCGGGATCGCTGACGCTACTGGAACGCAAGCGGCTGGAGATGGCCCGTGCGCTGGCCACTAATCCGAAGCTGTTGATGCTCGATGAAATCGCCGGTGGCTTGACCGAACATGAGGTCGCCGATCTGATCGAGACCATCAAGAACATTCACGCCAAAGGCATCTCCATCATCTGGATCGAACATATTGTACACGCGCTGATGTCAGTGGTGCAGCGCCTCGTTGTTATCAACTTCGGCAAGAAGCTGGACGATGGCGAGCCGCAAACCGTATTCAACAGCCCGGCCGTGCAGGAAATCTATATGGGGATCGACGTCGAATGAGCCTGCTGGACGTCAAAAACCTCGATGCATTTTACGGCGATTTCCAGGCGCTGTTCGGGATCGACTTTAATTTGAATGACGGGGAGACTGTCGCCATCATCGGCGCGAACGGGGCAGGGAAGTCCACGTTCCTCCGCGCGCTGACCGGTTTGGTTTCCTCGACCTCCGAAAACCTCGCCTATCAAAGTAACTCCATCGCCGGTAAAGCAGCCGCCGATATCGTCGGACTCGGCCTCGCGATGGTGCCCGAAGGCCGGCGCTTGTTTCCGAGCCTCAGCGTGGAAGAGAACCTGCAGATGGGGGCTTATCTGGGCCGGCCCGGCAGTTGGACATTGGAGCGGATTTATGAACTGTTTCCGGCGCTGAAGCAGCGGAAAGACGTGCCCGGCACGGCGCTCAGCGGCGGCGAGCAACAGATGACGGCCATCGGCCGGGCGCTGATGTCCAATCCTAACGTGTTGCTATTTGACGAACTCTCCCTCGGCCTCGCGCCGATGATCATCAAGGGTATTTACGCCAGCCTGCCGGCGATCAAACAGGACGGCGTCTCGCTGATTGTGGTCGAGCAGGATATTAATCAGGCCCTGCAGGTGGCTGACCGGGTGTATTGTTTCCAGGAAGGCCGGGTGTCGCTGACCGGCGCGCCGGGCGAGCTGACCCGGGAGCAGATCGCCGGGGCGTATTTTGGGCATTGATCATGATTGAGTGGGCCAACACCATCATCAACGGCGTTTTGACGGGCGGACTCTATGCCATGTTCGCGGCAGGTCTGGCGATCATCTTCGGCGTCATGCGGCTGGTTAACATCGCCCACGGCGACTTGATCGTGCTCTCTGCCTTCGTGGCGATGGTGGTGATTGAGACGTTGGGTATGAACCCGTTCTTTAGCCTGCTTTTTGTCCTGCCGATCATGTTTGTCATCGGATACGCGCTGCAGCGGGGCATTCTGAATTACACCCTCAGTGATGATCTTTTGCCGCCGCTACTGGTCACCTTTGGTATCTCCATCATCCTGCAGAACCTGCTGCTGGAAATCTTCTCCGCCGACGCGCAACGGCTCAAGGCGGGCGAAGTGGAAACCATGAGCATCGAACTGGCCAAGGGCCTCGAAATCGGTGTGTTTCCGCTGATAGTTTTCATCGTGGCGGTCGCCATGATCTGGCTGGTGCAGATGCTGTTTACCGGGACCAAGATCGGCCGGGCCTTCCGCGCCACCTCCGATGACGCCAACACGGCGCAGCTTATGGGCATCAACCACAAGCAAATCTTTGCCTTGTCCATGGCCCTGTCGTTGGTCCTGGTCGGCATCGCCGGCGTGTTTCTGGGTGTGCGCAGCAATTTTGATCCGTCTCTCGGGCCGTCGCGGCTGCTGTTTGCCTTCGAAGCCGTGATCATCGGCGGGCTCGGGTCTATTTGGGGGACGCTTGCGGGTGGGGTGATTCTGGCCGTTGCTCAGAATATCGGCGCAAAGATCGATCCAGGCTGGCAGATTCTGGCCGGCCACGTGGCCTTCCTGGTGGTGCTGGTGTTCCGCCCGAACGGCCTGTTCCCGAGGACGCGCGATGACTGAGACCAGATACACAGTTCAGCGCTCGACCAAGCTCAGCCGCTTCGGCGCTATCGCCGGTATTATCCTGCTGGCCGTGCTAATCGCCGGGCCGTGGTGGCTGGATCGCGCCTCAATGCGATTATTCGTCGAGATTTTCTATTTCCTGGCCTTGGCGCAGATGTGGAACCTGCTGGCCGGCTATGGCGGGCTGGTCTCTGTGGGACAACAGGCGTTTGTGGGCTTGGGCGGCTACCTGCTGTTTATTCTGGCCGTCCATTTGGGAATTGGACCACTTTGGACTGTGCCCTTGGCGGGCATCATCGGCGGGATCATTTCCCTGCCGGTCGCCTTTCTGGTGTTTCGGTTACGCGGCCACTATTTTGCCATTGGTACCTGGGTGGTCGCCGAGGTGTTTCTCTTGAGTTTCGCTCAGGTGAAATCACTGGGCGGCGGATCGGGTATGAGCCTGCCCATTTCCGTTATCAAGGAGATATCCGAAAGCCGGTCAGGCCGGGATCAGGCGGTCTATTGGATGGCGCTGGCGGTGGTCGTCGTGATCGTCGCCGGGGTGTATTGGCTGCTGCGCTCCCGCCACGGATTGGCGCTGACATCTATCCGGGACTCAGAAGAGGCATCCCGAAGTCTGGGCGTCGATAATTTCCGCACCAAATTGATGGTCTATATCGCCGCCGCGGTGGGCACATCGGCCATCGGCGCCTTGATCTATATGACCAAGCTTCGGATCACGCCGGGGGCGGCGTTTGATATCAACTGGACGACAACAGTCATATTCATCGTCGTGATCGGCGGCATCGGCACCATCGAGGGCCCGATCATCGGCACCATCATCTTCTTCCTGTTGCGGGAGCCGCTGTCTGACTTTGGCAGTTGGTACCTGATGCTGCTGGGCGCGATCGCCGTGGTGATCATGCTGAAGGCGCCACAGGGTCTCTGGGGCTTAATCGCCGAGCGTTATGATCTTAGGTTCTTTCCGGTGCAGCGCCGGGTGTTCTTCAAGGACAGTCCCGACTAAATACGGGCGTCTACGCGCTGCCCCAGACCTCTTCCGCCGTTTCCACCACCAGCTCCAACTTTTTCTTCTGTTCATCTACGGTCAGGTTATTGCCGTGGTGGGTGCTGGAAAAGCCGCATTGTGGGCTCAGGCACAGCCGGTCCATATCGACATACTGAGCGGCCTCGTCCAAACGGCGTTTCAGATCGTCTTTGGGTTCCAGTTCGGGGAACTTCGACGTGACAATCCCGGCGACGATCACCTGGTCGGGCTTGGTGAAGCGCAAGGGTTCGAACCCACCGGACCGGTCCGAATCGTATTCCATGAAGTAGCCATCGACGTCCAGGTTCTCGAACATGATCTCGGCCACCGGCTCATAGCCGCCTTGGGCCATCCAGGTGCTCTGGAAATTGCCCCGGCACATATGGGTGGTGATCATCATGTCGTCTGGCCGGCCGGCGACGGCGCGGGAAATGGCCTGACCGAAGGTGGCGACCATCTCGTCCGGATCGTCGCCCCGCTCGTAGACGCCTTTGCGGAACTCCTCGTCGCACAGGTAGGCGAAGCTGGTGTCGTCGAACTGTAGATAACGGCAGCCCAAATCGTACAGCGCCGCCACTTCGTTGGAATAGGCGGCGATCAGATCGTTCCAGAATTCCTCCAGATCAGGATAGGCTTCTTCGCTGATGCCCGCGCGGCCGCTCCGCAAATACGTCATGCCGGGCGCCGGGATGCAGAACTTGGCCGTCTCTTTGGTCAGCGAGTTCACGTAGCTGAAATGCTCCCGCATATAGCCGGTGTTGTTGCCCAGTTTGCCGACGGTTTTGAATGTCGGCACCGTGCCGCCCCCGGAAAAGGCATGGCCGTAGGTCTCGTAGTTGAGCTCAATCCCCTCGAACGCGGCGATGAAGTCCAGGTGCCAGTAGTCCCGGCGGAACTCCCCGTCGGTGATGGCCTTGATGCCGGTGGATTCTTGAAGTGCGATGACATCGGCAATGTGTTTGTCCTCCAGCTCCTTCAGCGCTTCGGCGGAGAGGTCGCCATTGCGCCATTTGTCCCGGGCCTCGCCCAGTTCCTGCGGACGGAGAAGACTGCCGACATGGTCGGCGCGAAACGGCGGTTTGATGCGAGCATACATGATTTCCCCCTTATGGATTTTCGAGCAGTAGCGAGAATGCTTTGATTAAGAATATTACACCCATGCCCATTGCGAAATACTGAGTGAGCCCTTTAAAGAAACTATCGCTCATTTTCCGGACGACTTGCCGGGCCGCCAAATTTCCCAAATAGGCGACAGGGATCACCGCGATGTACAGCCAGGCAGGTAGTTGATCGAACGCATCCTCGTAGAAACCCAGAATCACCGCGAAATAGATGATCTTCATGATGTGGCCCAGAGTCTGTGTGAGCCCCTTGGTGGCGTGGATCTCAAATCGGGTGAGACTGGTGCGGACGAAGAAGATGTCCAGCAGTGGGCCGGACACGCCGGCGGTCAGTTGGGTCGCCGAATTGATAAATCCGCAGACGTAGGAATTGCTGGGCCGGACGATATCCAGCGCGTAGCCTTTGGGCACCAAAAAATTCACGAACGGCATGATGCCCAGCAGGAAAAACAGCAGGGTCTTGTCTGGCACAAATGTCAGCCAAGCGAATACGGCCAGACAGACGGCCGCGCCGGCCATATAACGCCCCATGATATCCCATCTCAAATGCTGCCAATAGATGATGGCGCGTGACCCATTGGATGCCGTTTGGGTAACGCCGTGAAGCATCATGGTGACGGGCACTGGCAGGATCCAAGCAAAGATGGCGATCAGAATGGTCCCGCCAGCGAGGCTGAGCACGCCGCTGACATACGAGGTCGCAAAAACGGCGACGAGAAGAGACGCTGAGAGAAGGTCCACGCGAGCTGTCTTACGCCGGCACGAGCCGCAGGGGCAGGGAGTCCAGCACCCGGATGGTGTTGTTGAGCCGCCGCTTGGGTTCGCCAGTCAGTTCCAGGGCCTTCACCCGCTCCGCCAGTTTGCGGAGGATGATCTCGCCTTCGGTCTGGGCGACCTGCTTGCCGACGCAACGGTGGATGCCGGTGCCGAAAGACAAGTGGCCCTCGGGCCGGCGGGTAATGTCAAAGGTTTCGGGGTTTTCCCACTTGCGCGGATCGCGGTTTGCCGCGCCCAGGAACAGCACCACTTTTTCGTCCGCCGGCATTTTGACGCCGGAGACTTCGGCCGGTTTGGCGGTGGTTCGGTAGAAGGTCTGTACAGTGGACTCATAGCGCAGGCATTCCTCGAACGCCCATTTGGCCTGGGAGGGATCGCTGTGCAGCAGCGCCCATTGATCGGGATGCTGCGCAAATGCCAGCAGCGCGTTGCCGATGGCGGAGATGGTGGTGTCCACCCCGGCGGAAAGGAGCGAGCGAACCAGCATGCCGGCTTCCTGCTCGTTGATCTCGCCGTCCTCGACGCCCTGATAGATAAAATCGCCGAAGCCGCTGGGTGCTATGGCGTCACGGTTGCAGTGCTCCATCACCCAGGCGGTGACGGGCTCGGCGTCTTTGACGCTCTCTTGCCGTAGCCAATTGTCGGGGCCGAACACGTTGAACAGCATGTTGCCATAGATCAGCAGGTTTTCCCGGCCTTCTTCGGCCAGGCCGACCGCGTCTGGAAACACCTTGAGCGGATAATCGACCGCCAGGTCCGCCATGCCGTCGATCTCTCCTTGGTCGACCAATTTATCGAGCAGGATGTCAGCATAGTCTTCGAAGTTCTGATAAAGAACGGAAATGGATTTCCGTCCGAGCGCCCGGCCGATGACGCCGCGGGCTCGTGTGTGTTCCGGCGGATCGGTTTCCAGCACCAGGCTTTTGGGGCGGAAGGGTTTTTCCTTGTTGAAGTTGGCGAGGCCGACACCGGCGGAGGAACAGAAGGTCTGAAAATCCTTCATCACGGCGGCGCATTCATCATGCCGGGCGGAGCCGTAAATGCCGTAGCGCCCCAGCCAGAAAAACGGGCCGGCTTCACGCATGCGCTCGTGTTCCTCGTAAGGATCATCCAGGAACGGTTCGGCAAACGGGTCCACATCCAGAACCGGGATCGTGTCGTCCGGCGGGGCGATTGTGTCCGTCATCGTGTCCATGTGCATCCTCCCTCACGCGTCATCCACCCATTCTGCCAATGGCGGGGGAGCCCCGCAAGCTCACGGGCGGATGGTTTGGCTGCCGGTCGAAAGAATCTGGAACAGAAACTAGACGGTTTTAAACAGACCGTCCCAAGGCTCGATAGCGGCGCTGTTGGGCAAGACTTTGTCTTCTAAGAAACTATGGGACACGCCCAATTGGCTGATCAGGGCCGCTTTGAAAATGGCTTCATAGGCGTTCACCGGGTTCAGGTCCCGGCCTTCATATCGTGCGGCTTCCGTTAGGCCCGGCCAGTCGCCGATAATGTGTCCGCCATTGACCGCGCCGCCCAGTAAGAAGGCGATGCCGCCGGTGCCGTGATCGGTACCCCGGCTGCCGTTTTCCGACACGGTGCGGCCGAACTCGGACACGATGATGACAGTGGTCTTAGCCCAGGCGCCGCCGATCTCGTCGCGGAACGTGGCCATGCCACGGCCTAGTTCCGTAAATAGGTTGCTCAGCCTACGCTCCTGGCCAAAGTGGGTGTCCCAGCCCTGCATCTCCATCACGGCTACCCTCGGGCCATCGTCCATGGCCAGCAATTGCGCGGCTGCTTTGGCTGTGAGATTGAATCTGTCGCCGCCGCGAGGAGCCTGCATGTCATCCATGCTTATGTCCGGCTTGGCGCTGCCGCGGGCATCGGCAAGGGCGCGGGCGAATAGCGGGTCACGCCTATAAACTTGAGCAAGCCGGCCTAGAAAATCCTCGTCGACGGCGGGGAGTTTGGAGCGGGCCCAAGCCTGTACGCCGGCTTCGCCCTGCAAGATCAACGGCACAGCGGGGCCGAGCGCCAAGCCGAGACGGGCGTCGCCGGCTTTTAACCCGGTTAGCGCTCGGTTGAGAAATCCGTCCGGTGCACCGTATGGCTTGCCGCTGCCGTTCTCCAACAGGTTCTGGCCGTCAAAGTGTGACCGGTTGCGGTAGCGCGTTGTCGAGGCTGGTATGACGATCATTTCGCCACGTTTGTAAAAGGGCAGCAGGTCTTTCAGCGCCGGATGCAGACCGAAATGCCCATCCAGGTCTAGGGCGCCGTTCTCGCTGCCCGGTACGCCGATCGCCAGCGTCGGCCGCAGCGTTTGATAGTTCTTGTCCGCATACGGTGGTAGCGCATGGAGACCGTCCAGTCCGCCGCGCAGCACCACGAACACCAACCGATTCTCCGTAGGCGCATTGGCAAATGCGACCGGGAGCGGGTTTGCGGCGACGGCGAGTCCAGCGCCCAGGGTGCCCAGAAATGTTCGGCGGTCGAGCATTTTCATCTCCTTTGAAACTCCGGGCTGGCCAGGACCATGGCGATGGCCGCGTCACCGGAGGGCGCGCGCTCGACCCAGGTCCGGGTTTCGTCGCCGGCCACGGGTCCGATCGTGTCGTCCAGGACCTGCTGGGGATAGGTGGTTGTCTTTATCTTGCGGGAGAAGCGTCTGAGCCATTCGATCCGGCGCATCAAAGCCTCCGGGGCGATCCAATCCTTGGCTCCATCCCCCCAACCTTTGGGTGATGACGCGGAGAAGGGGAGTTGTCCCAGCTCGCGGAGGGGAAACAAGACGTCGCCGCGTTCAGCGGCCGCATTTCCCACGGCGCGGTTGGCGGCGATGACAAGCTCGTAGTGGGATTTGACCTTGGGCAAGGGGTCCGCCCAAACCTCCTCCAGATCGATCAGCGCCGTCGATACAGCCGCTAGGTCTCCGTCTGTATTCCGGAATACACCGGCTATCTTCTCGACAGCGCCGGCAGGCGGTTTGTCGTTTACGAAGTGCCGGACCAATTTGGTGGCGATATATTTGGCCGCCGCCGGGTGCCGGGCCAAGTCGTCGAGGATCACGAGACCCTCGTCGACGCCGTTTTCCTCGTAGGTCTTGCCGAGCACCGTCTTCGGGCCCGGTTCGTGGAATCCTCGGCGGAACTCAAAACCGCCCTGTACCGGCTGCTGATCAATTGGCGCCGCCGACCGTTTGAAACGCATGCCCCCATGGCTCCAACCGCTGATGGCTTTGGCGAGTTCGATCACGTCTTGTTGGGTGTAACCGCCGTCTACGCCGAGTGTGTGGAGCTCCAATATCTCGCGGGCCAGATTTTCGTTGAGGGTATTCTGATTGCCGGTTCTGCGTATGCGTCCTCTGCCTGCAGCAGAGTTAGGGCCGGCCGAAGCCATATTGTCCAAGTAGCTGATCATGCAGGGATGGGCGGAGACGGCTTTCAGCATGTCCGCGAATTTGCCGAAGATATGGGGGCGAATGGCCTCCCGCTCATAGGCCGGAATGGCGGGACCGATGATCCGCTTGGTGCGGGATACCGTGAAATGATTGGACCAAAACAGCACCATCCGCTCGGCGAACGGCCGTTTCGTCCCGATCATAAGCTGCGCCCTGGCCATCATCTCTTCCATGAACACGTCGCGGTACAGTCCGCCGGTCGTGCTCCTCAGAGCCGTCGGACTCTCGAGCCGGGCGGTATGAATCTTCGTCAGGGTGTCGGTGGAACTCGGAAATCGGGCGAAGGATGCCGGAACGATTTGTTTTGCGTCAATTTGCGCGGTGATCCAGCCTCTAGGATCGGCGTCGGCGGCATCGGCTTCGCCGGGGGCAGCGCCCAGGCCGAAGCGGTTTAATGCGATGAACGTGTCCAGGCTTTTCATTTAGTATCTTTCCGCCTGTTAAACGCAGGTGGAGGATAATCCGGTCGCAGTCTCAATGCTCCCGCAGCAGCGTTCCATACCCTTCAATCGGATCGGTGATGCCGGCTTTGCGCAGCGCCGCCCAAAACGTAGAGATGTTACTGGTGACCACAGGCTTGCCGATCTTGTCTTCCAGGCGCTGAACGATGCCCGCGGTATGGAAATTCGCGCAGCTTAGAAACAACGCCTGTGCGTTCGGGTGATCAACCGACAGCGCATGGTCGAACGCTTGGTCCGGTGGGACGCGGGCGAACATGCGTCCGCGCTCTGGCTCCGGCATACCAAATTCCATGCCGGCCATCTTGAGGACGTCGATCCCGTGGCCCGCCAGGAATTCCTTTTCGTGCTCATTGACTGCATCGGGGTAGGGGGTCGCCATGGATATCTTCTCTGCGCCCAGGGTCTTGAGCGCGAGGACCACAGAGCCGGCAGTTGCTACGCCCGCCGCCCCCGTAGAATTTTCGAGCTTGTTGATCAGCATGTCGGGCGGGCAGGCCATGGAGCCGACGGTGCAATTGTAGGCGACGATGTTCGCGCCGAAGAGGTTGAACTCGTCTAATCTTATTTGCAGATCGTCCATCAGGCCTCTGTAGTCATCTTCCTCGGGATGAAAGTGGATCGGCATACGCGTGAAGTGGACCGTGACGCCCGGCGGCTTCATGGCGTTAAATTCGGGTTCGGTGACCGTGTTTACGGTCGGGATGATGACACCCATCTTGGCGCGGTGACCCAGTATCTCGTTCATGCTGTTTCCACTGGCGAAAACGGGTGGCGCAGGCCGAGCCGCTCCAATCGCGGCAAGACCTCGTCCCGAAAATAGGGGAAGTCCCGCGTGTAGTTCACCAGGCCCATGGCGATGCCGCCGAAACCGATGTCGTGAAGCTCCTTCATCTGTTGTGCAACATCGTCGGGATCGCCGATAAACGGATAAGCGCTATTGCCGGCGGCGATGCGGCGCCAGAGTGCGGCTTTGGCGTCATCCGATAGGTTCGGATTGTCCTTGATGCCGCGGCCGACATAAATCGTCTCAACCGCACCTTCATCCGCGTTTTCGACGGCGTAGTAGTGGTGATACTCCTCTGCTTCTTTCTTTGTGGGGCGCACGACAACATAGGCATTGGTGAAGACACCCACGTTGCGGCCCAGCTTTGCCGTTTCTGCCCGCATCTGAGCGATGTCGTTTTTGGTTTTTTCCGCGGTTTGAATGCCGCGAAATAAATAGTCTGCATTACGGATCGCGAAATCCAAACCGGCGCCGGACTGCCCGGCGTTCATGATGGTCGGCCAAGGCTGGCTATATGGTTTCGGTTCGGCCCGGACGTTTTCCAATTTGAAGAACTCGCCGTCGAAATCAAACGGCTCTTTCTCGGTCCAAAGGCGTTTGACAATGCGGAGCCATTCGTCGCCCAACTCGTAGCGCCGGTCGTGATCCTTGATCTCGATACCGAACATGCCGAATTCGTCGGTGTTCCAGCCGCAGACGATGTTTAGACCGAAGCGGCCTTTGCCGATATGATCGGCGGTGACCATCTGCTTGGCGGCGAAGACGGGATGGATCAACGCAACATGCAGCGTGGAAAAAGCCATGGTGTGCTGCGTGGCCGCCAGAATGCCAGACGCCCAGGTGAGGGTCTCAAAGGAGACGCCGTTGTGATCGGTCTCTCCGCCATAGCCGGCCCACCGGCCCAGGGGCAACATGAATTCTATTCCGGCCTCATCCGCCATTTTGGCGATGGCCAGATTATTATCCCAGCTCGCCTCCCACCGCTCGGGCACAGTGGTGCAGGCGATGCCGCCGGAACAATTAGCGGCGAATATACCGATTTTAAAAGCGTTGTCGCTCATAGGGGGAACGTTAATCCAAGGGGCGGGGAGACGCCAGACATCAACGTACGTCTCCGTTCAGGCCTGCATCCCCGCTGCGCATCAATAGCACGGCCAAAATGCCGCCAACCACGGACAGGACCGTCATGGCATAAAATGCCCGGCCGGACGCCACTTCGTAAAGGACGCCCGACGCCAACGTCGCGGAGCCGATGGCGATCCCCATAACTGCTGCCGACAGCAGGCTCTGCGCTGTTGCCGATAGAGCAGGCGGTACGTTGTCGGAGATGTAGTGAACCGCGCCTAAATGAGTCGCGCCGAACGTCAGGCCGTGCAGCACCTGCGCGATCAACAGCGGGAACAGTGCATCCGTCGTGCCGGTGATGGTCCAGCGGATTATGCCGGCCGCCGCACCAACGGCGATCAATCCGGCTGGACTGATGCGCCGGAGAACCGGTTTGCTGTATTGGAACAGTATGATTTCAGCAATGACGCCCAGGGCCCAAAACAGCCCGATGAGAGTCTCTGAATAACCAGCTTTTTGCCAATGGATGGTGCCAAAGCCGTAGACGACGGCGTGGCTGCTCTGAATCAACGCCGCAGCGCCGAGCATTAGCAATAAAGGTTTGGATTTCAGCAGGGGCACCAGAGGCCAACTGACGTCGGTCGAACTTTGCATTCGGGAGCGCGGAAGAATGAAACATACCCCAAACAGGATGACAATGCCGGCCAGACACAGAGTAAAAATGGCTGATGGCGAGTTTTGCTCGATAACCCGGCCCCCGAGGACCGCTGTCAGGATAAAGGTGATAGAGCCCCACAACCGAATGCGCCCGTAATTAGCGTCCTCTTGACGGACGATATGCATGGTCAGGCTTTCACCCAAAGGCTGGGTCGATGACCAGAACATAAAGAACAGCACCGAGATCAACAGGATCGGCCAGAATGATTCCGCCAGGCTATAGGACGCAAAGGAGACTGCGGCCAAGCCGGATAAGGCAACCATCAACGGCTGTCGGATACCGCGGCGGTCCGCGTACTGGGCGATTAAAGGATTGGTGGCGCCGCGCACGAAGGGTGCGGCGGCCAGGACGATCCCGATTTCAACCGGTGTCAGGCCCTTTGATGATAGCCAGACCGGCCAGAACGGCAGCAGCACGCCAACAACGGCAAAATAGGCAGCGTAATAGAGAGCTAATCGGGCGGGGTTCACGTTGATGTCGGGTCCTGCAAATCTGCGGACCGACAATAAGGCCAAATATCTCAGTTGGGAATGCTGTCGCCGTCTCCCACGCTATCGCTCCGTCCGTTTATGGGCAGGGATACAGTCACCGTTGTGCCGATGTTGGGCCGGCTCTCGATCTTCAGCTGCCCGTTATGCGCAATGATAAGTTCTCGGGAGAGAGGAAGTCCCAAGCCTGTCCCTTCGTGCCCGCACGAACCCCGCGCGCGGCCAAATCGCTCGAGAGCAATTTGAATTTCTTCCTCGTCCATGCCCTTGCCTGAATCCTTGATCGTGATGTTTAGGTTCGCGTAGCCTCCCATGGAGGTGCGCACCGCAATCGATCCGCCTTCTGGAGTAAATTTGGAGGCATTGTTAAGCAAGTTGACCAGCACCTGCTTGATGCGAAGCTGATCCACCAGAATGTCTGGCAGATCGTCTTCGACGGAAACATTGAGCGTCTGTCCGCAGTCGTCGATGCGCTTGGCCACCATGAGGACGGCAGCTTCAACCAGCTCTTCCACATTTGTCTGGACTTGGTTCAGTTCCAATTTGCCGGCTTCAATGGCGGAGTAGTCCAGAAGGTCATTGATTAGTCCCAACAGATGCTGGCCAGATCCCTTGATGTAATCCAGATACTCCGCCGCCTTGTCGGTCGAGAGCATGCCTTTCTGATTTAATATTTCCAGAGATTCAGAAAAGCCGTTGATCGCGTTCAGAGGCGTCCGTAATTCGTGACTCATGTTCGCCAAGAAGTCGGATTTCGCGCGGCTCGCCTGTTCAGCGGTTTTCAGGGCGCTTTCGGCACGGGTTTTAGCCTCCTGCAAAGCCTCCTGATAGGACAGGTTTTCAGTCTCGTCCCGGGCCACCGCGATCACGATGTAACGGTTATCGTGCTTAACGGCCCGCGTACGGACGCTAACAGGAAACTCGCTGCCGTTCTTCCGCCGCAGCACACCGTACAACGTCGTCGCTTCGCCTGGCGGCGCCTTATAGCTGCGTAGACTTTCCTCGCTGGTGTCGAGTTTCACCTCGATATCGGCGATCGTCATGTTGAGTAATTCTTCTTTTGAATAACCCAGATTCTCGCAGGCAGTTGGATTTACGTCTATAAGTTGGCCATAGGGCTTGCCGGAGATATCCAGCACAAAAATGGCGTCGGCGGCGCTTTCGATGATGGCGCGATATCTTCGTTCGGACTCCCTTAGCAGCGTTTCATGAATTTCCGACAGTGCATCATATCGCTTTTGGATGGTCACATCGATCATTGTCGCCTCGGACCGGACAATATTGCCCTCGGCATCACGGTAGCCGTTTGCGGA
Organism: uncultured Rhodospirillaceae bacterium; assembly: GCA_964611435.1. Lineage (GTDB taxonomy): Bacteria > Pseudomonadota > Alphaproteobacteria > Rhodospirillales > UBA2165 > JAYPHU01. The sequence continues at coordinate 17,033 of CAZSXT010000032.1, forward strand.
CAACAAAACGTCAATCACCTGACCGTTCTTTTTACGAAGCTGGTAAGGGATGTCCTTGCAATATCCGTCTTGGAAGAAACAGGGAAGAACCTCTTCCACCAGGCGTTTTCGAGATTCCTCCGTATGGAATTCTTGGATGGGACGGCCCATCACTTCGCTTCGCTCGTAGCCCATCGTTTCCAGCCAGTAGCCGTTGACGTCGCAAATAGTGCCGTTCCGGTCTAGGCTATGCATAATTACCGGCGTGTCGTTGTAAAGCCGGCGATAGCGATGTTCATTAATTCGCTGTTGGGTTTCGGCCAGCTTTTGTTCCGTAATGTTGATCGACACGCCGCGGTATCCGGTAAACTCCCCCTCAGCGTTGAGCAGAGGCATGCCTGATATTCTGAGATAGATTGTTCCTTGGCCGGGAACTTGAAATACACACTCCTCGTTTCGAAAATAGGAATGGGCGGTCATCAATTGCCGCATGCGTTCGGACTGCCTAGGGCGGACCTCCCACAGACCTCGTTCTTCGATCTCTTTACCGCTGAGCCCCATGCCGGCGCCCTCGGACCAGCCGAAAGTTTTGTAGAACCCTTCCGAAAAATAACTAAAACGCAGGTCTTTGTCGGTTTCCCAGATCCAGTCGCTGCTTAAATGGACCACATCTTGAAACCGCTGATTTTCAATGGTGTTGTTTAGGGGTAAAGGATCTACTGCGGAACGGCCGATAGCATCATTCTGCAATCGCTCGAATTCGTTTCGCGCTCGCATGGCGAAAAGGTGGATGGCGTTTAATACGCGGGGTTCATCCTCGAACGGGGTGTACCTCAGGGCTAGGAGAATGCCGAAGGGGCCGGTGTCTGGTGACGTCAACGGAATACCGACGTATCCATCGAAGCCCGCTTCGCACAGCATGCGATCATCGGGGAAACGCGCCTGAATTCCGGTTGGATAAAAACAGGGTTGGCCGGAAATGACCTTCGCGCAGGGTGTATTTTCAAGGGAGTATTCGAAATTTTGATTGAACTGGTGATCTTTGAGGAAGGACAGAGTCTGAACGTGGTTCTTCGTGTCATCAGACAGAACGCCGATGACCGCTGCATCCGCATTGATTTCGCTCGCTAGATTGGAGAGGAGAGACTCAAAACCGGCATGGTTCTGCGCCTGCAAAGCCGCGGCGATTAGATTTTCCCTGGTGTTATATTCAATTGTGTCCATTTGCTTTGCTCGGTATTCGACCGGACAAATTATAGAATCTCGGTTGTTTCTTTCTGCGTTTTAGGGAAGTTACTAGTTGATATTAGTAATCATGGAATTGGGTTCAATCGTTATACGCCGATTGAAACATATAGAAATATTCAGTGAGAGGGAGGAAACAATAAAAAAAGGGGGCGATTTCACCCCCTTTGTCGGGCATCCAGTAATTAAGGTAGGATGCGGTCGGTAGAATTATAGCCTATAGCCAGACTTGCATGACATAGTCGAACGGTCCTTCAACATTGGCGATATCGACGCGTTGCAATTGGATTTTATACCCGTCGTCGGTCTTCTTCAGGGTATGGGTGTATTTTCCGCCAAAATACCTCTGTTCCTCCAATCGGTACTCCACCATGTGAAATCGAGAGGTCACCACCACGTCGCCGGTGCTTTCGTCCTTACTCTGTACCATGACGTTCGAGACGACATGGCTGGTCCGGTGACCGGCTTTTTGTGAGTGCGCATAGGGGTGTTCGACCCGGCGGATACGCATATCCATGAGGTAGTTATCTTCGTAGAAAATGTTCGGCTGACGCTCCCCGGTTTCCTGTTCCGGGTCCGCGGGCATCCAGTAAATGCCGTCCGGTGTAAACAGATCCAACCAGTCGGCCCATTGCCGCTGATCCAATATTTCCGCTTGCCGGAAGAGGAACTGTTCCACCTCGCGTTGAGTGTCAGCAGAGACGGTTAGTGCATTGTCTTTAGGCATTATTTTCCTCCCGGTTTTAGGCCGACATATATTCTTTCCAGGCGGCGAACATGTTCCGCATGGGCTGTTCGCTCATACCCGTGACCGAGGTCGTAACACCGTCCACGGTCGTGTCCTGACCAACATTGCGGTGGAAGCTGACCCAGTCGCCGCCGCCTTCCAGTTCCAAACCGTCCTGGCAGGCCCGGAAGTTGTTCAGGTCATCCGCGTTCACCATCGTGGACGGCGAATTGACGTGATAGTAGTAGGCGAGCGACCGGTCATAGATGCCTTCCGGCGCGCCCTTCAACTTAAAGTGCCAGATTTCGGTCAGCGTCTTGTTTGCCGCGAGCGGCCGGACGGCGCGAAGCTGTTGCAGCGGTGGTTGCACCGATAGACAAGGATAGACCAACACATGGTGGACGTTGGTGCTGAGTATTTCATCCATCCGTTCGGCGCCATAGGCTTTGGTCAGTGCCTCTTCGTGGGCCATTGTCACCGGGTCACGGGGACGCAGCCCCATGTAGCCTGCCAACACTGTGTGGCCGTATGGATGGCCAATCGTATCCAAACTATCCCACTTCTCGTAGGGTAGGGTGAAGTCGGCGAGATACTGATATCCTTGGGGCGGGTCTTCACCGGTTTTTTGCTTGTAGATTTTCTGCATGTCCGACGCGGCGTCGCCTGTGGAATGGTGAGTGATCGAGGGGTGAACCGCATCCAATTGATTTTCAAGAAAAATTTTCCAGTTGGAATGCTGGACGATGCGGAAGCAGTTCATCACGATTTCGCATTCGCCCTCCGGAGAGCGGTTGCAGATATCGTCGAACGCGGCCTTGGCGCCGTCGCCCATCCATTCTTCGAGGGACGGTCCATCATCGGACAGGCTGGCGAAAACAAACCCACGGTAACTGTCCTGACGCTCCGCCCGTTTCATCTGCAATTGCGGATCGTTGAGTTCGATAATTCCGTCATAGCCCTGCTTCATGGGGACGTTGCGCAAGGAGCCGTCCATGTTGAATTGCCACGCGTGATAGGGGCAGCGAAAGGCTTTTTGGGTATTCCCGTGGTGGTTATTGCAGATCAGCGCGCCGCGGTGGGGGCAGCGGTTGTACAAAACGTGCACCTGACCATCTTCGGCGCGGACCAGGATCATCCGTTCCTTGCCGACCCAGGTGGTCCAATAGTCGCCTGGGTTTGGAACTTGGCTTTCGTGGCCGATATAGATCCAGGATTTGTAGAAAATGCGCTCCAGCTCTTCCTCGAAGACCTCTTCGTCGGCGTAGCAAGCTTTGTGTACGCGATCGGGTTCTACCAGCGAGCCAAGGTCGAGATTCTGATCTTTAGGCATTTTTACCTCCGTCTTTTGTATTTGCCATGGATAAGAGAGTCACAAATTTTCTGCATTAAGGCCAGCCCAATGTTTAAAAAATTGCGGCGGGATATTGCGCTAGCCGTTCGACTATGACCAACTTCGCGGAGGAGGAGCGAGGCGAATGGTCAAACTGATTGAAGCAGACGTGCAAACCAAGGAAGTGTTCGATTGGAAGGGGGTGCATCTGTTGCATTTCAGCGCCTCGTCTTGTTCCCAAAAGACCAGGATTTTCATGAACTTAAAAGGGATCGAGTGGGAATCGCACTTGATTGATCTGCCCAAAGGCGAAAACTTCACGCCCTGGTATCTGGGCATTAACCCGCGCGGGCTGGTGCCGACCATGGTGCTGGACGGCGAGGTGCATATCGAGAGCAACGATATCATGACCGAGCTCGACGCCCGATTTCCCGAACGCAAGCTGATCCCGGCCGGCCAGGAAGGACGGGTGGTGGAGTTGCTGCACCATGAAGATGATCTGCACCTGGATCTCCGGACGATCACCTTTCGCTATACCCAGCCCAGGGGTAAGGCGCCGAAGTCCGAAGAAAGTCTGACCAACTATCGTGATTTTGGTAGCGGCACTGTTGGCGGCGAGCGTGACAACCACAAGGACCGAGAGATCGATTTCTGGGAAACGGCGGCACGCGAAGGTCTCACCGATGACGCAATCCGAACCTCTGCCGCGCGCTTTCGGGAAGCGTTAAGCAAAAACGACGAGATACTGTCCCGGCAGAAATACCTGATGGGCGACGATCTGACGGTTTTGGATATCGCCTGGTTCGTCTACACGTTCCGCCTCATTCGATGCGGCTATCCGATGGAGCGGCTGCATCCTCATGTGTTTGAGTGGTTCACCCGGCTTCGGGAGATGCCGGAGATCGCTTCGGAAATTGGTGTGCCGCCCGAGGTGCAGAAGGCCGTCGAGGAAAACCACCGGCGGCAGCAGGAAGAAGGATCCACCCTTGTCGATGTAACCGGCTACTAGGCAAAGTTCCCGCTTATGCCCTCTATTCCGATGTCTAAGAACCTGCAGGGTATGCTGCTGGTCTTGGGTTCGACCCTGTTCCTGGCCAGTATGGCGGCCATGGTCAGGCATCTGTCGGACAGCGTGCCGCCCATGGAGGCCGCCTTTTTCCGGAACTTCATCGGCCTTTTGATTTTGTTGCCGACGCTGTTTAAATACGGTCCCTCGCTGTTGAAGACCGACAATCTGGGCTTTATGGCGCTGCGTGGGGTGTTTAATGCCGGCGCCATGATCACTTACTTTCTGGCGATCACCATGATTCCCTTGGCGGAAGTCGCGGCATTAAATTTCACAGTGCCCCTGTTTGTCTCGTTGCTGGCCGTGCTGATACTAAAGGAGCGCATGGGAATCCGCCGGGTCGGCAGCTTGGTCATCGGCTTTTCCGGTGCGCTGATTATTTTGCGGCCGGGTGTAGAGATTGTGCAAGTGGGCGCGATCTTTGCCCTGACGTCGGCGATCACCTGGGCGTTCGCGGTCATCGTGATCAAGCACCTCACCGGCAACAATTCGTCCCTGACCATCACCTTCTATGGGGTGTTGTTCCTGACGATCTTCACCTTGCCGCCGGCGCTCTATGACTGGGTGTGGCCGAAGCCGGAGGATTATATCTGGCTGGCGGCGCTGGCAGGAGCGGGCACCATTGGCCAATTGATGTTTGCGCAGGGCATGCGGAGCGCCGATGCGACCTTGGTCATGCCGTTCGACTTCGCCAAGCTGATCTGGGCCAGCCTGTTCGGGTTTATTTTCTTTTCCCAGGTGCCGACGGTTTGGACCTTCGCCGGCGGTGCGCTTATTTTTGCCGGTGCAACTTATCTGACTTATCGGGAAGGCCGGGATAAGAGGCAGGCGGAAGCTACCCCCGACCCGGTCTAAGCAAAATCAGGTTACATTGATTGGAAGCATTTGAGTGCCGCCGCGCGTGAGGCCTTGGCGACATCCGCATTGTATCCCGGCTTGTACGGCATGGAGAAATTGTGCGCCGCGCCGTCGTGCACTACGATTTCCGCGTTGCTCATGCTGGCATAAGATTCTTGGATGGAGGTGACTTCTTCCATAGGGACGGCCGGGTCTTCACTGCCGAAGTGCAGACTCATGGGGCAGGAAATTTTACTCGTTTCGTCCAGGTGCTGACCGATGGTTGTGCCATGGAACGCTGCGCCGGCATCAATGCCCAGGCGTGCAGCGCTCACGTGCACATAGCGCCCGCCGAAGCAGAAGCCGAGCATACCGACCTTGCCGTTACATTCCGGGCGGCCTTTCAGATCGCCGATTAGGTCCTCCACGTCTTTCATCCCTTGATCAAAGTCGAAGTCATTCATCCGGCCGATGGCGGTTTCGAAGTCCGCAACCGGGCCCGGTAGCACCCGCCAGAAAATATCAGGGACCGAGACGACAAAACCGTCTTCTGCCCAGGCTTTGGTCAGTTCCTGCATTTCCTGGTCATCGCCGAAGATCGCGGTGATCACCAGAAGGCCGGGGAAGGGGCCATCTCCGTCGGGGGTGATGATGCGGCCGTTGAAATTCTCGCCGTTACGGGTCGTATACTGAACGTCGGTGCTGGTGGACATTTCTCTCTCCCTGATCAAGTTTTATGGTTAAAAAATAAGGGGTTCCGGCGTTTCCTCACCGGCATGCAGGAAATCAAAGTCGCAGCCTTCATGGGCCTGAGTGACATGTTTGGCGTACAGTGCCGTGTACCCCCGGCTGGCAGGGTATTTTGGCGCAGTCCATTCGGCGCGGCGTTTTTCCAGTTCCGCGTCGCTGACATCCATATTGATGGTGCGGTTGGGAATATCTATCTCCACCATGTCGCCATTCCGGACGAGGCCCAACGGCCCGCCGATGGCCGCCTCCGGCGAAACATGCAGCACGCAGGTGCCGTACGCGGTGCCGCTCATCCGGCAATCGGAAATTCGCACCATGTCGCGCACCCCTTTTTCCAGCAGTTTCTTCGGGATCGGCAGCATGCCCCATTCCGGCATGCCGGGCGCACCGATGGGCCCCGCGTTTTGTAGAACGAGGACGGAGTTTTCATCCACATCCAGATCGGGGTCATCAATGCGCAGGCTTAAATCTGCGTAGTCCTTGAACACCACGGCTTTGCCCTTGTGCTGATGGAACTTGGGATCGGCGGCGGTTTGTTTAATCACACAACCGTCGGGGGCGAGGTTGCCGCGGAGGATCGCCGTGCCTCCCTGGTGATAAAGCGGCTTCTCCGGCGAGAGGATGACATCCTCGTCATAGACTTCTGCCCCGTCGATTGCGTCTCCCAAGGTTGTGCCCAGGACGTTCTTCTGGCTGAGATCAAGATAGTCCGTCAGCCGCGCCATCAGGGCCCGTAAGCCGCCGGCGTAATAGAAATCCTCCATCAGATACTTGCCGGAGGGTTTGATATTCGCCAGCACCGGTGTCTTCTGAGAAATCTCGTCAAAGCGATCCAGCGTCAGTTTAATGCCGGCCCGCCCTGCGACCGCGATCAGATGGATCATGGCATTGGTGGAGCCGCCCATGGCCATGTCGATGATAGTGGCATTGTCGAAGGCGGCTTCGGTCATAATGTCCCTGGGTTTCAAGTCTTCCCAGACCATATCCACAATGCGCCGGCCGCACGCAGCCGCCATCACCGCGTGGTTGGAATCCACGGCGGGGATCGAGGATGCGCCGGGAAGCGTCATGCCAAGGGTCTCTGCGATAGACATCATGGTCGCCGCCGTACCCATCACCATGCAGGTGCCGGCGGAACGTGACAGCCCGCCGACCACATTTTCAAACGTATCCTGATCGATTAAGCCGGCGCGCCGGTCCGCCCAATACCGGAGGATATCCGTACCGCTGCCCAGTGTCTCGCCGGCATAGTAGCCACGTAGGGACGGGCCCGCTGGCAAATAAATCACCGGGATGTTCATGGATAGCGCCGCCATCAACAGGGCCGGGGTGGTTTTGTCGCACCCTCCCATCAACACCACGCCATCGATCGGGTGGCAGCGCATCAATTCTTCGGCCTCCATGGCCAAGAAATTGCGGTACAGCATGGTGGACGGCTTCACCAGGATTTCGCCAAGGGACATGGCCGGCAATTCGACAGGGAAGCCGCCCGCCTGGTAGACGCCGCGCTTGACCTCTTCCGCGCGCTGCTTGAAGTGGGAGTGACAGGTATTCATGTCGCTCCAGGTATTGATAATGCCGATGCTCGGTTTGCCGACGATGTCGTCCGGCCCAAAACCCATCTGCCGGGGGCGACCGCGATGGGTGACGCCGCGCATGTCGTCGCGCCCATGCCAACGTTGGCTCCGCAACTCTTCAAGTTTCTTTTTGACCATAGTACGCCCTTGGTGAGATTCGTCATTTGCCGATGATTTGTGCCCGATGGATCGGCCTCAATCAACCGGCTTCTGCGAGGTTTGAGCATATCTTGCGGCGAAATGCCGTGGCGGGTATCACGGGCAGGATGTTTTTTTCGTTGTCCAAGATTCTCTGGTTCCTGGTTGACCCAGCAAACCTTCTACTGATGGCGTTGATCATTGGCGTGATCCTGATATGGCTGCCGTGGCGGCGGTTGGCGAGATGGTGGATGACACTTACTCTCCTATATGCCCTTGTAATAGCCGTTGTGCCTATTGGCGCGCATATGCGCTTGGCATTGGAAAACCGCTTTCCGCCGCCGGCGGCTCTGCCGGATCGGGTCGATGGTATCGTCGTGTTGGGTGGCACCATCGATCAGTTCGTATCCAAGGACCGGGGATCGATCGCGATCAACGGTGCTGTCGAACGATTGTTTGCGCTTGCGGATTTGGCACAGAAATATCCTGAGACAAAGCTTGTCTTCACAGGCGGCTCAGGCGTCTTGACCGACCAAAGCGTCAAAGAGGCCGATTATATTGCACCGATCCTCAAAAAGTTAGGCGTCGCGCCCTCTCGGGTTGTCTACGAGCGCGAATCGCGGAATACAGCCGAAAATGCCGTGTTTACGAAGAGGTTGGTGCAACCCAAACCTGGAGAGAATTGGATTGTGATAACCTCCGCATTCCATATGCCACGCGCCATGGGGGTTTTTCGCCGGGCCAATTGGCCGGTGATCCCGTATCCAGTTGACTATGGGATGAAGTCAGCCCCGCCGCTCTCAATCACATTTAATCTCCAGTCGGGCCTCAACAATTTTTCAGGAGCCCTACATGAATGGTTGGGGTTAACCTTTTATTGGCTTACAGACCGTACAAACCAACTATATCCGGCGCCCGATGCCGGAAACACAGGGAGCTAGGGGAAATATTTATGTTCAGGCACCTCCGACGAGTCGGCGCGATCGCCGGCTTCATTGCCGCAACGCCCGGCCTTGCTGCTGCCCAGCAGGTTGATTTCGCGACTTGGAAACAAACGCTCAGAGATGAAGTGATAAGCAAAGGTATCCGCGGGGAAACCTTTGACCGGGCATTCGTAAACGTTTCTCCCATCAAGCGGGTCGTCGAGCTGGATCGCAACCAGCCGGAATTTAAGCTGACGTTTGATCAATATATTTCACGGGTCGTACCGAAACGCCGGGTGCTGACTGGCCGTAAAAAGCTTGCGGAAAACAGAGAAATTCTGACGGAAATTGGTAAAAAGTACGGGGTGCAGCCTCGTTTCATCGTTGCCTTTTGGGGAATTGAGACCGACTTTGGCCGTTTGGACGGCGGGTTTTCCGTCGTCGCAGCCCTGGCAACGCTCGCCTATGACGGACGGCGCAGCAAGTTCTTCCGTGGGGAACTCATCCGCGCCATTCGCATCCTGGATCAGGGGCACATCACTCCGGAACGGATGAAAGGGTCCTGGGCCGGAGCAATGGGGAATTTCCAGTTCATGCCGTCAAGCTTCGAGAATTTTGCCGTGGACTATGACGGGGACGGTAAACGCGATATTTGGCGCAACAAGAAAGATGCCTTCGCGTCCGCCGCAAATTATCTCTCCAAGTCGGGCTGGAAAAATGATCAGACTTGGGGGCGGCAAATCACTCTGCCGGCCGGGTTTGATCAGAAGCTTGTTGGATTAAAGGTCCGGAAAAGAATGAGTGAGTGGCAGGCCTTGGGCGTCCGCAAAGTCGATGGCAGCGCGCTGCCGAAACGAGAACTGATGGCTTCGTTGGTGCAGGCCACGCGGGGGCCCGTATTCCTGACCTATAACAACTACCGGGTTATTCTCAAGTGGAACCGATCGACGTATTTTGCCGTCGCGGTTGGGACTTTGGCGGAAAAAATCGGCTCGTAGTAATGCTGGTGCCGTATCTGAAAAGAGGCATTCATCCCATTGATACATAATAATAAAATTAGATCACTTGTCCTTGTTCTTGCGGCGTTTTCAATCAGTGCCTGTTCGGAAACCCAATTGTTGTTCCACACCGCGAAGAAGCTCTCCAGAGAGACGGGTGATAGTGAATCACAGGGAAGGTACAAGGTCGGCAAACCGTACCAGATTTCTGGCGTTTGGTATTATCCGCAGGTCGATTACGGTTATGACGAAACGGGCATTGCCTCATGGTATGGCCCGGGATTTCACGGCAAGAAAACCGCCAACGGCGAAATTTACGATCAGAATGCGTTGACGGCGGCCCACCGTACGCTTCCCATGCCAAGCCTGGTCGAGGTTACAAATCTGCAGAACGGCCGATCTATTCGTCTGACGGTGAATGACCGAGGCCCCTTTGCTCATGGACGGATCATTGACGTGTCCCGGCGGGCATCCCAGCTTTTAGGCTTCCATCGTCGTGGCACGGCGCGTGTACGGGTTCGAATCCTACCGGCGGAAAGCCGGATCATGGCCAATCAGGCGCGTCAGGGCAAAACCGTGGCCGAGATGACGTCGCCGATCAAGAAAGACACCAAACTGCCGAAATCTGTGGTGGCTTCTGAAAACTTGGCGCCGCCGCCGGGAGCAAGGGCCGCTGAGGTCCCTGTGGAAACACAAGAGGCGTTAATTCCGCGCGCCAATTCGGCCGAGCGGGAGCCCGTGGGCGATATAAGACCCGATGGCCAGATCATTCGTGGCCAGCCGGTGAAGACCAAGATGTACGTGCAAGTCGGTGCGTTTACCGAGTTTCAGAACGCTCACCAGACGGCTGCCCGGCTGGCGGATGTCGGTGAAATCATTGTGAGTTCGAAAATCGTCGATGGCCGGGAATTCTTTAGGGTTCGCACCGGCGCGATCTCTCGCTTGAAGCGCGCCGATCAGGTCTTGGAGCAAATTATCGGGGCCGGCTTTCCGGACGCTCGCATCGTGGTCGACGAATAATCCGTCTCCCGTCATAATGTGAACAGAATTCCGGTAAAAATCTACAGCTTGGCCGTTGCCATCATCGGCATTTCGCCGTAAACCCGTGACGGGCGGTTGTTAACGGCTAAAATCAAAATGAAGAGGCTTTTCGTGATCAAGAAACTGGGCGTTGTATTCACGGTCGCTCTCATTGCGCTCTCGGCAGCACCTGGTGCGTTTGCCCTGGAAACCTTGGGCAAGCAAGTCATCATCATCGACGCGAAAACAAACGCCGTGTTGTTCGAAAAGAACGCAGATGAGCTTATGCCGCCGTCGTCCATGAGCAAAATCATGACCATCTATCGGTTGTTCGAGTTGCTGAAAGATAAGCGGCTGTCCATGGGCGACACGTTCCGCGTCAGCGAAAAGGCCTGGCGAAAGCAAGGTTCTAAGATGTTCGTGTCGGTGAATTCCCGGGTGAAAATCGAAGATTTGATCCGGGGCATCATCGTGCAGTCGGGCAATGACGCAACGATCGTGGTTGCGGAAGGTATCGCCGGCACGGAAAGCGCCTTTGCCGATGAATTGAACGAGCTGGCCAAACGGCTTGGCATGAATAATTCGACGTTCCGTAACGCCAGCGGTTGGCCCGATCCCGAACACCAGACCACGGCGCGGGATTTGGCCAAATTGGCGCTCGCAACGATCCAGAATTTTCCCGAATATTATAAGTATTACGGTGAGAAAACCTTTACCTACAACGGGATTAAACAGTCCAATCGGAATCCGGCGATCTATCGGAATATCGGCGCCGACGGGCTGAAAACCGGCCATACGGAGGCTGCAGGATACGGTTTGACGGCGAGCGCCGAACGCAAGGGCCGCCGCATTATCCTGGTGATCAACGGCCTGCCCAGCAAGAAGGCGCGCTCTACAGAGTCGGAACGGTTAATAGACTGGGCTTTCCGCACCTTCGGAAACTACAAACTGTTTTCCGCCGGCGAGCAAGTGACCGAGGCCGAGGTATGGCTGGGTAACCAGCCCAAGGTGTCGCTGGTGATCGAGAAAGAGCTCGAACTCACCCTTAACCGGCGGGTGCGGCGCGACATGAAGGTTAGCGTGGCCTATCAGGAGCCGCTGCCGGCGCCAATCCGCAAGGGCGATACAGTGGCCATTCTCAAAGTTGAACTGCCTGGTCAGGAGAACATGGAAATTCCACTGGTGGCCGGTGAAGACGTGAACCGCCTCGGGCTGTTCTCCCGCTGGGGCGCGTCGTTAAAGTATATCCTGCTGGGGAAGTCAGGGTGAACGGTCCCGGACAGCCGGTTCGGTTTATTACCTTCGAAGGCGGGGAGGGGGCCGGCAAATCCACACAAATCACGAAACTGTCCGAGGCGCTGGACGCCGCCGGCGTGGATCACATCATCACCAGGGAGCCCGGTGGCTCGCCCGGCGCAGAAGAAATCCGCAAGCTCCTGGTAGAGGGGGAGCCCGATCGCTGGGATGCGGAGACCGAAGTCCTTCTGCATTACGCCGCACGGCGGGATCATGTGCGTCAGACCGTCAAACCCGCGCTCAAGGCCGGAAAGTGGGTGATCTGCGACCGCTACGCCGATTCCACCATGGCCTATCAAGGCTATGGCCATGGGGTGAACCGCAACTCCATCGCCGCCCTATATGGCTTGGTTGCCGACGGCGTGGCGCCGGACATGACACTGGTGTTCGATTTGCCGGTGGAAGTTGGCCTGGCCCGCGCCAGAGATCGTGCGGCGGGCAATACCAATGCCGAGGACCGCTATGAAAACATGGACACGGCGTTTCATCAGCGCATTCGCGACGGGTTTCTGGCCATCGCCAAGACGCAGCCCGACCGATGTATTCTTATCGATGCGGCGGAAGACGTGGATACCGTCGCCGCCGAAGTAAAACGCATCGTTTTCGAGAAATTCGGGATCGAGGGGTAGTGCCTTTAAGTTCTCCCCCCCACCTCAATCCTCCCCCGCCAGGGGGGAGGAAGACCATCGGGGCAGCGCTTGGTGCTGCCTTCTCCACAACGCGGGGGAAGGTGGCCCGCCAGGGCCGGATGGGGGGGATCACTTAGAATGCCTCTATTGCCAGACGACGACGAGCTTGTTCCCCGCAATAATCCCGATCTGATCGGCCACGAAAAAGCCGAGAAAGAATTCCTCAAAGCCTTTAACGCCGGGCGGCTGCATCATGCCTGGCTGATTACCGGTCCCGCGGGGATCGGCAAGGCGACGCTGGCCTACCGCATGGCGCGGTTTGTCTTATCTCAGCCGGCGGCTGGCGATGGCCCCGGTCTGTTCGGCGATGATCTGCCGGCAACGGATCCGGAAAGCCTCTATGTCAGTCCGGAAACGCCCACCTTCAAGCGCATCACCGCCGGCGGACACACGGATTTCCGTGCCATCGAGCGGGGCTCGGACGAAAAAACCGGCAAGCGCCGCGCCGAAATTCTGGTCGGCGAGGTGCGCGGCATCGGCGAGTTTATGTCGCTGACGCCGGGGGAAGGGGGCTGGCGGGTGGTGCTGATCGACAGCGCCGATGAACTGAACGCCAACGCCGCCAACGCGGTGCTGAAAGTTTTGGAAGAACCGCCGAAAAACGCGCTGATGCTGCTGGTCTGCCACAATCCGGGCCGGTTGCTGCCGACCATCCGGTCGCGCTGCCGCCGGCTCGCGCTGAATCCCTTAAGCGAGGCGGAGGTGGTTGGGCTGTTGGAGACGCATCTGCCCGAGTTGCCGCCCGAAGAACGCACCCATCTGGCGCATCTGTCGGAGGGAAGTGTCGGTCGCGCGCTCCGTTTTGCCGAGGACAGCGCGCTCGAAATCTCCGGCGAGATGACCAAGCTTTTCAACGATTTGCCGCGCCTCGACATTCCCACCGTGCACCGGCTCGGCGACAAAATCGCCCGGGATAACACCGGCGAGGCCTTCGCCGTCGCCACCGAAATCATGAGCCAGTGGCTGACCAGGACCATCAAGTCCGACGCTATCCAGAAGGGGCCGACGCCCGCGCTTGAACAATGGATTGAGGTGTGGGAAAAGACGTCGCGCCTGTTCCGGCAGACCGACGGCATCAACCTCGACAAGAAACAAGTGATCGTGCACGCGTTTCAATCCATCGGGGACGCCGCCCGGCCGTAAGGAAATCGGTGCGGTTCAGCGATTTTCCCGGAGTGCCGGCCTTTGTCCGACCAACAGACTTCCGATAAACAGCCCTATTTCATCACCACGGCGATTTCCTACGTGAACGGCCTGCCGCACCTGGGCCATGCCTACGAGGCGATCTCGGCGGACGTGATGGCCCGGTTCAAGCGTCTGGACGGGTTCGATGTGCACTTCCTGACCGGCACTGACGAGCACGGCCAGAAGGTGGAAAAAACCGCCATTGCCGCCGATATGGCGCCCAAGGCCTTTTGCGATCAGAACGCCGCTCATTTTCGCGAAATGGCGCGGACTTTGAACCTCTCCAACGATGATTTCATCCGCACGACAGAAGAACGCCACATCAAGGCGAGCCAGGCGATCTGGAAAATGCTGGCGGATGCGGGGGATATCTATCTCGACAGCTATGCCGGCTGGTATAGCGTGCGGGACGAGGCCTATTTCGACGAGGGCGAGCTGACCGATGATCCGGACAACGTCGGCCAGAAGCTGGCGCCGTCGGGCGCACCGGTCGAGTGGGTGGAGGAGCCCAGCTATTTCTTCAAGCTCTCCGAATACACCGACAAGCTATTGGCGTTTTACGAGGAAAACCCGGATTTCATCATGCCGGCGACCCGCAAGAACGAGGTGGTCAGCTTTGTCGGCCAGGAGGGGGGCTTACGCGATCTGTCGATCTCCCGGACCACATTCAACTGGGGTGTGCCCGTGCCGGGCGACGACGCCCACATCATGTATGTCTGGCTGGACGCGCTGACCAACTACATCACCGCGCTGGGCTTCCCCGGCGACGGCATCGGCGGCGTGGCCGGGCGGGACGCGGCCTACAAGACCCACTGGCCGGCCGATCTGCATATTATCGGCAAGGATATTGTGCGATTTCATGCGGTCTATTGGCCGGCCTTTTTGATGAGCGCCGGCATCCCCGTGCAGAAACGCGTCTTCGGCCACGGCTTCCTCAATATCGAGGGGCAGAAAATGTCCAAGTCGCTCGGCAATGTGCTGTCCCCGGACGCCATGATCAACGAGTTCGGCCTGGATCAGCTTCGTTATTTCCTCATGCGGGAAGTGCCCTATGGCCAGGACGGCTCCTTCTCCCATGAAGGCATCGTGCAGCGGATCAACGCCGATCTTTCCAACGATTTCGGCAATCTGGCGCAGCGCTCCCTGTCCATGATCAACAAAAACTGCGGCGCGCAGGTGCCGTCCAATGCCGCGCTGAACGACGACGACCAGGCGATGCTGGACGCCGCCGCCAACCTGGTGGCCGAAATGCGGGCCGCGTTCGACGTGCAGGCCTTCCACACCGCGCTGGAGGCCATGTGGACGGTGATCCGCGCCGCCAACGCCTATATCGACGCCCAGGCGCCGTGGAAGCTCCGCAAAGAGGACCCGGCGCGGATGGAGGCGGTGCTGTATACCTTGGCCGAAACCATCCGGCGCTTGGGCATCCTCGCCCAGCCGTTTATGCCCACGTCAGCGGGTAAAATGCTGGATCAGCTCGCCGTGCCCGGCGACGCGACGGCGAGCGGCAGCGTCTTCGGGGCAGGCCTGAGCGGGCTGGATTTGTCGGAGGATATCGCTGAAGGCGGGGAGGGGGTTGATTTGTCAGGTCAGTCCGGCCCGAATGCGAGCGCCAACCTGCCGCGTCAATTCGCCGCCGTCACCGACCCGGCCTATATGCTCGCCCCCGGCACGGTCCTCCCGGCCCCAGAAGGGGTGTTCCCCAGGTTCGTGGAAGCGGAGGCGGAGTAGCCCCACAGGGCGTCATGCCCGAGTCTTGTGCCCGGACTTGATCCGGGTAGCCGGTCAGCCGCGCATTCTCGGGTATCTCGAGCCATCTTCCCTATCTCGTCGCCCCCGAGTTGGAACCAACGTTAGTTGGGGCCAAGTCTCGGGGGTGCATGGGCATGGGCCGCTTGGTTCCCCGACAATCGCTTCGCGAGTCGGGGATGACGCAGTCGGGGTGAGAGAGGCAGGGTGTCTCTGTGGGTTCTGTGATCTCTGTGGTTAATGATTGAGATACCCGAGAATTGGCTTTGCCAACTCGGGCATGACGGCTGGTGGGGGGGGGCAAGTCACCACGCATGACACTCCCGGCGTCCCCTACTAAACTCCGCGGATGACAACCAACACAGACATCCCGGTTCTGATCGCCGGCGGGGGGCCGGTGGGGCTGACGCTCGGATTGACGCTGGCCTCATTCGGGGTGCGTTGCCGGGTGGCGGAGCGCAACGAGGGCCCGACCCGGCACCCGAAGATGGACATCACCAACAGCCGCTCGATGGAGCTGTTCCGAAAACTCGGCGTGGCCGACAGCCTGCGCGCCGCCGCGGTGCTCGATGATCATCCGTTTGATGTATCCTGGGTGACCCATATGCGAGGTCATGAGCTTTACCGGTTCGTCTATCCGAGCCCGGCCGGGCATCTGGAAATGGTCCGCGCGGCCAACGATGGTACGCGCTCGACCGAGGCGCCGATGCGCATCTCGCAAGTGGTGGTGGAGCCGATCCTGCGGGATCACGCGCTGGCCTCGCCCCTGATCCAGCTGGATTATAACTGCCGGGTCTCGGGCTTTACCGACCAGGGAGATCATGTGGCGGTGGAGCTGGAATACGCCGAAGAAGACCGCACCGAAACGGTCACCTGCGCTTATCTGGCGGGCTGCGACGGCGGCGGCTCCCTCGTGCGGCGGTCTCTCGGTATCGGTTTGGAGGGCGATGAGAACTTCCGCCGGCGCTATTCCATCCACTTCACCTCCAGCAATAAGGACGTGCTGGAGCGCTGGGGCCGGGCCTGGCACTACCAATCCGCCACCCATGGCACCATGGTCAGCCAGGACGGCGGCGATATCTGGACCCTGCATGCGATCGTGCCGCCGGCAACGGATTTCGACACGATTGACCCCGAAGCGCTGCTGTTCGGCTTTACCGGCGGGCCGATTGAGTGCGACGTGTTTCAGGCCAATGACTGGATGTCGCGCCTAGTGGTGGCGGATGCCTATCGCGCGGGCCGGGTGTTCCTGGCCGGCGACGCGGCCCACCAATACGTGCCCACCGGCGGCTACGGCATGAACACCGGGATCGGCGATGCGATTGATCTGGGCTGGAAGCTGGCGGCCGTCACGAACGGTTGGGGCGGGGCAGGGCTGTTGGAGAGTTATGAGACCGAGCGCCGGCCGGTGGGATTGCGCAACTGCCAGGGCTCCCGCGATCACGCCATGACCAGGGCCCGGGTGGCCGAAGACTGGCCGGACGCGTTATTTGATGAGGGGCCCGCCGGGGATGCGGCCCGGGCGGCCCAGGCGACGCGGCTGCAAGCCATCGGCAACCATGAAAACGAAAGCTTCGGGATCGAGCAGGGGTATTGCTATGGGGACTCCGCCATCATTGATCATACGAGCGGGACGCTGCCGGCGTTCGATCCGCTGCGCTATCAGCCCATAGCGGCGCCGGGGCTCCGAATCCCCAGCGTGTTCCTGAACGACGGCGTGGACCTCTACAGCCGGCTGGGGCCGGGCTTTACGCTGATCGATTTCACCGGGAAATATTCAGGTGATTCCGCAGATACCGCAGGTGATTCCGCGCAAAAAATACCGTTCAGCGTTCTCACGCTCGACGAGCCACGCGCCCGCGACATTTTCGGCAAGGACTTTGTATTGGTCCGCCCGGATCACCATTGCGCCTGGTGCGGCGATGCGCCGCCGGCCGATCTAACCGCGCTCCTAACCCTCGTTAGCGGGAATTAGACAAAAGGCCTAATCAAACGGATAGACGCCCGGTTCCGGGATGTAGTTGTTCTTGAGCCCGTCAATGCCGGACCGGCTCATGGCCTCGAACGCCTCGATCGCGCCGGAGCCGATGTGGGGCGTCGCCATGAAGTTTGGGAGCGTGAACAGTTCCAACACTTCCGTCACCGGCTCGATCTCGAACACGTCCAGATGCGCGGCGGCGATTTTGCCGGATTTCAGCCGCTCACAGAGGGCTTTTTCATCGATCATCCGGCCCCGCGCGGTGTTGACCAGGTAGACCCCGTCCCGCAGTTTATCCAGCACCTCCGCCGAATAGAGGCCAATGGTGGTGGAATTGCGGCTGAGATGGATGCTGATCACCTCTGATTCCGCCCAGAGTTCCTCCTGATCGACGGCGCGGACGCCGTATTCCTCATAGAACTCAGCAAAATCCAGCCGGTCGCAGGCCAAAATTTCCACGCCAAAGGGCTTCAGGCGCTTCACCACTTCCTTGCCGATATGACCACAGCCGTGAATGCCCACCGTCTTGCCCAGCAAATAGGTGCCGGGCCGCCGATCCGCGGGCCATTCGCCGGTGTGCAGTATGCGGTTCTGGGTGTGGATGTTGCGCAGGATGTTGATCATGCAACTCACGGCCATCTCCGAGACCGCGATATGGTTGATGCCGGGCACCCAGTTCATGCGGACGCCGTGTTTTTTCAGCGCCGCAGGGTCGATATGATCGGTGCCGGCGGAACACAGGGAAATGATCTTCAGATCGGGCAGGGCGGTCAGTACCTCGTCGTCAAACGGATCCAGGCCGATGATCGCCGCGTCGCAGCCCTGACAGAACTCAATCAGCTCCTCTTTGGTGAATTTCGGGCCCAGGGGCTTGAACTTGGTGTCCGGATATTCGGCCAGAAGTTCGTCCTTCAGGTGCGGCAACAGGTGGATAAACGGGTTGGTGACGGCGATTTTCATGGGCTTTGCCTCAATGGAATAAGAAACGGCGCTTTTCACCGCCGCCCGGCTACAGTAGTTTCCGGCGAAACCAATAGCAATCGGGCGAAAACATGCTGGTCGACAGCCATTGTCATCTGAATTATCCGGGCCTCGTCGAGGAACTGCCTGAGGTGCTGGCCCGCGCCGGCGAGGCCGGGATCACGCATATGGTCTGCATTTGCTCCCGGCTCAGCGAATTCGACGATATTCGCAAGATTGCCGAGGCTCATGACCACATTTTCTGCACCGTCGGCATTCATCCGCACGATAGCGGCAACGAGCCGGAAACCGATGTTCAGACCCTGGTTGAGCTGGCGCAGCATCCGAAAGTCGTCGGCATCGGCGAGACAGGGCTGGATTTTTTTTATGACAACAGCCCACAGGACATTCAGGAACGAAATTTCCGCACCCATATCCGCGCCGCCCGGGAAACCGGTTTGCCGCTGATCGTGCATACGCGGGACGCGGATGAGAAAACCATCGAGGTTCTCCGGGACGAATTCAATACCGGCGGCGCGTTTCCGGGCCTCATCCATTGCTTCAGCACCGGGCGCGCCGTGGCCGACTGCGCGTTGGAGCTTGGGCTCTATATTTCGCTGTCCGGGATTGTGACCTTTAAGAATGCTGATGACCTCCGCGACGTGGTGAAGGATTTGCCCCATGACCGGGTTTTGGTGGAAACGGATTCACCGTTCCTGGCGCCGATCCCGCATCGGGGCAAACGCAACGAGCCGGCGTTCGTCGTGCACACGGCCACCGCAGTTGCCGAGTTGCTCGGCGTGCCGTTCAGTGATCTGGGCGCGCTGACCAACGAGAACTTTTTCCGGCTGTTCACCAAGGCGTCGGCCTGATCTTTCCATATATCATTTGAGAGTGGGGACGCGGTTTGTCGGTGTCTCGCGACGTGGAATTTTGCGCACGAATTTCGCTCGCCCAGCAATGATATTTTTACCTTTTCGATGGCCAAGTGGGGAATGAACAGTGTGCGCCGTGGGGGCATAATTAATCGCGGATTGTCATGCGTCAAAATCATGAGAATATATCTATAAGATATTGAAATTAAAAAATAACGTATCCATTATAATTTAAATACATAATATATATTATGCGACAATAATGTGCGTGGAGGCGCGAGGATTAGGGCCGCAAGTTAATGGCGCTCGGGCATGGTTCCCTCTCTTCCCCAAGCATCGTCCATGCCCGGACTTGATCCGGGCATCCACATTTAACATGGACCCGCGGATCAAGTCGGCGGGTGTCAGAGTAGAGTATGGACGATTGATAAACCCACTTCGTGTTCTTTGTGAACTTCGTGGTTTTGCGCATGGATCCACGGGTCACCGCTGCGCGGGCCCATGGATGACGAATATGGGAGCCGCCACCCCCTACTCGTCAAAGACGTTAGACAGCACCCCGATCCCATCGATGCCGATTTCAATTGTCTGGCCGGGTTTCATCGGTACGGCGCCTGTGCTGGTGCCGAGTGAAATGATATCCCCCGCCTCCAGGGTCATTTCTTGTGACAGCATATGCACCACCTCTGCCGGCCCATAGAACAGATCACTTAGAGGATAATTCTGCCGTTCCCGGTCATTGAGAACGCCTTTAATGATCGGATCGTCGGGTATTTCCGTGGCAATCACCGGACCCATGGGTGTAAACGTGTCGAAGCCCTTGCAGCGGGTCCATTGTTCGAACGTGGGGTCCTCGCGCAAAAGATTGGTCGCGGTGACATCATTAATGCAGGTATAGCCGAAGATGTAGTCTCCCGCCTCCTCTAGGCTGACTCCTTTGCAGCGTTTGCCGATAACCACGCCCAGCTCAGCCTCGAAAATCACCCGTCCGTCATAACCGGCAGGTTTACGGATCGTCTCGCCTGCGGCGATATAGGTGTGTGGCGCCTTGAGAAAAATCAACGGATAGTCAGGCTTTTCCAGGTTCTGCTTTTCCGCATTGGCCTTGGAGTTGTTCCAGAGGGCGATCACTTTCGTGGGATCACAAGGCGTTTTTAGGGAAATCTCGCCCAAATGCACGGTTTCGCCGGTATCCGTGGGCCCGTCGAACAGGTCTCCGCCGTGAATTTGAATGACCTCCCCGGTTAGTGTGCCAATTTTCGTCTGATTATCGTGGTCAAATCGCAGCCAATGCGTCATGTGGAGCCCCCTGCTCTATTGGTTTACGCCTGGCGCGCAGTTTATGGAAAACGATAGGGTCCGGCCAGCTAAACCCGTATATCGGACCTTGGGGTTTAACCCTATGGTATTAAATGGAATGGCGCTTGAAAATATCCCTTAATCGTGCCCAACTTAAATGATTGGCTGAAACGGCAAACCAGTGGGAAGAATGGAATCTTCCAGTCCCGATTTGATGCAAAACATGCAGCGCTTTGTGGCGCTTGCTTTTTGCCGTGCGGACCTGTTGTTCGAGTTGGATGACGACCACAATATTTTATTCTCCGTCGGCACTACCAAGGAAATCTTGGGTAAGGAGCCTGGAGACATTCACGGAAAGCCTTTTTATGACCTGATTGATGATCGCGATCGTCGCTCTGTTGAGGAAAAACTGCGGATCACTGAAAACGACGACCGGCTGGAGGATATGATCGTCCGCCTTCCCTCCGCCGGCGGCCAAAGCACCAACGCCATCATTTCCGGCTACCGTTATCCCGACCTGGGCAATCACTTGTTTCTGGCAATCAAAGTCGCCTCGCCGAAGGTCCAGTTGGTAAAGGCTCGCGATCCTAATCGGGACGATGTGAGCGGCACCCTGGATAAAGAGGCTTACGCGGAAGAAGCCGCCAAACGTATTCAGGAATTTCAGGCGCATGGGGGTGAAGCCAAGGTCACCATGGTCCGGGTTAACCACTTGGAAGAAGCGCAGCAGCTGCTGTCATCGGGGCAGCAAGATAAGTTGATGGGCCGGATTGGCGAAATCCTGGGCCAGCACTCCTTGGGCGGCGACACCACGGGCCGGATCGGCGGAGAGGAATTTTCCTTGGTGCACAGCGCCGACGTCGATACGTCTGATATCAGCCAGCAGATCACCAACGCGACCAAGGATCTAACGCCGGAGGGAATCTCCTTGGACAGCGATATCCAAACGGTGAGCGGCGATTCTCAAGGTTTGTCCGAAGACCAATTGGCCAAGGCGCTGGTCTACACGATGAAGTCCTTCGACAAGGGCGAGGAGTTGGACCCGAATGCGTCCCTCGCCGGCACGCTGGAATCCGGCATGGAAGAAACCATGAAGACCATTGATGTCTTCAAGCGGGTTTGCCTGACCCGGGATTTCGATCTGGTGTTTATGCCGATTTGCAGCCTGAGCGACGGTCAAGTACATCACGCGGAGGCGCTGACCCGGTTCCGGGGCGATCTCGGCCTTTCCGGTTCGCCTTTCGAGATGATCACCATGGCCGAAGAGATGGGCATGATTTCCGATTTTGACCTCGCTGTCGGACAGAAAGCGATTAGCATGATCACCCAGAACGTGGCTAGCTCCGGGGGCATTCCACCGATTGCAGTGAATGTCTCCGGTCATTCCATCAGTGATCCTCATTTCGTCGAAGAATTCCGTCAACTCATCGTCAAGGCGTCGAATGTCGCCAAGCTGCTCTCTATCGAGATCACCGAGTCCTCGGAAATAACTGATTTGGAACAGGTAAACAGCTATATCCAGGAGTTCCGGGAGAGCGGGTTCGAGGTCGCGCTGGACGACTTCGGCGCGGGTGCCGCCAGCTTCGACTATCTGAACTCCTTCGATGTGGATGTGATCAAATTCGATGGCCCGGTGGTGAAGCGTGCCGCCGGCACGGAAAAGGGCAAGGCCTTCCTTGCTGCGATGGCGACGCTCTGCCGCCAGTTGGGCATCAAAACCATTGCCGAAATGGTGGAGGACGAGGATATGAAGAATTTCTTGGAGGAATGCGGCATTGATTACGGTCAGGGCTGGCATTTTGGCAAGCCGTCCCCGGATATGCCCAAACTCTATCAGCGAAAATAGGGTCAAAATGCGCCGGTTCCGGACTTTGGACTGGATAATTTCCGGCCGGCGGACTATTCAGGGATATGCCTGACGACTCCCCTTCTTCCTCTTCGATTGAGCGTCTGAAAGACATCATGGCCAAGCTCCGTGATCCCGACAGTGGCTGCCCGTGGGATGTGGAACAGAACTTCGCCACCATCGCGCCCTATACGATCGAAGAAGCCTACGAAGTCGCCGACGCGATCGAGCGGGACGATATGGACGATCTCCGTGACGAGTTGGGTGATCTGCTGCTGCAGGTTATTTTTCACGCCCGCATGGCGGAAGAAGCCGGGCACTTTAATTTCGACGATGTGGCCAATTCCATCAGCGAAAAAATGATCCGTCGGCACCCCCACGTGTTTGGTGACGTGAGTGTCGACTCGGCCGCAGCGCAGACCCTGGCCTGGGAGGAACAAAAGGCCGCAGAGCGTCAGGAAAAAGGCGGCTCGGAAGATATCAGCGTCCTGGACGGTGTCGCCAAGGGCCTCCCTGCCCTGCTCCGGTCTTACAAGCTTCAAAAGCGCGCCGCCCGGGTTGGGTTTGATTGGCCGGACCCGCAAAGCGCCTTCAAGAAGCTGGAAGAGGAAATGGGCGAACTGAGTGAGGAGATCGACACCGGGACCGATGAGGCGGCGCTGTTGGATGAGTTCGCCGACGTTCTGTTTTGTACGGTTAATCTGGCGCGCAAGCTGGACATCGATCCCGAAGCGGCGCTGCGCTATGGCAACGCAAAGTTCGAACGTCGCTTTGGCTATGTGGAAGCGGCGCTTCGGGAACAAGGGCGCGCGCCCGAGGATTGCACTCTGGTGGAAATGGATGCGCTTTGGGATCAAGGAAAGGCCGAAGAAAAGAAATCGTCGGACGGTTGATGCCGCGACTGGATTGCGGCTAGACTCTCGTTGGTTAAGCATAGAGCGGAAAAGTGCGGTGAAATGCCTGTCCGTCATCAAAACATTTGGGACTGTTGAGTCTGTAATCTAACGGAGGATCT
>CAZSXT010000033.1:0-39379 GCA_964611435.1 uncultured Rhodospirillaceae bacterium
CGGCGCTTTCGTTCCCCAAGCCGTGCCAAACCCAATCTGGCGTGAGAAGAAGATCGCTGAGTGCGGCTTTCGGAGCAATATCTTTTCCCTTGGTCGGCCAAAATTGAGAAATTTCCCTGTATTTTCCCTGTTAAACAGGGAATGTAGGGCCTAGACAGCGGAGACGGGTTCGCTTCAGACTGCCTCCACCACCATTTTTTTGCCGCTAGCCGACGTTGGTCAACTACCGTTGCCTAAGTCTTTCGACCGCTCCTGCGCCGGGACCACCTGCCACGCGAGATATTCGATCGCTTTTTTCAGATTGGCATCATTAGCCGAGGTGGCAGGCGGAATTTCGGCGTGTATTTCGGTCAGTGTGTCACCCTGACAAAAGGCGGCAGAGACCGTGGTAATCGAGGTTGCGGTTCCGGCGTCTCCGGCTTCCCCGGCGCAGATTGCATCGCCGTTGCCGATCCCGGCGTTAAACGCGAAGACAAGTTCCGCATCCTGTCCGGCGGGGCCGGATGCCGGGACAAAGCGGGCATTCAAGTAAGACCAGCTCTTCTCCAGTCCATTGATAACCTGCGTTTGAAGCGCTGTGGAAATGCCGGCGGGCGCGCCCAATGTCCGGACCGATACAGTCTGATTGGCGGCGATCCCGGTAAAGACCGATGACGGGTCGGAGACATATGGTCTGGGGCCATGATAGGTGTTGCAGCCGGTGAGAACGAGCAATCCTACCAGGTACAAAGTCGATTTCATGATTGTTAAATCCTTTGAATCCTGGTTGTAAGATGCATTATATCTTTCGAAGGTAATTGCCTATATGAATCTCTTCACACTTTCGCGTGACCTAAATGGCTGTTCCGGGATTGGAATGAACGGACGAACCATTTATGAAGAACCATGCCTGTAGAACGTCTCATCTCCGGATTCCGTCGGTTTCGGGAAACCTATTACGAAGGTCAGCCGGATTTCTATAAGACCCTCGTCGAGAAGGGCCAAAGCCCGGACGTAATGGTCATCGCGTGTTCCGACAGCCGGGTAAACCCGTCCATCATTGCGCAGGCCCGGCCGGGCGAGCTTTTTATTGTCCGGAATGTCGCCAATCTGGTACCACCCTATCAGCCCGACGGCAGACGCCACGGCACCAGTGCGGCATTGGAGTTTGCGGTCCGTGATCTGGGTGTGAAGGATATTATTGTCCTCGGGCATTCCCATTGCGGCGGCATCCGACGGCTCTGTGACGGGGCCCATGCCGGCGCGGAGCGGGAATTCATCGATGATTGGATTTCCATCGTTGAAAGCGCCCGTGACGCGCAGGAGAAAGGCGAGGAGTATTTCCGGTCGGTGGAGAAAAACGCGGTGATCGCGTCCCTTAACAACTTGGAATCCTTCCCCTGGGTGAGCGAACGCGTGGCCGCCGGCGATCTCAAGGTTCATGGCTGGATTTTTGATCTCGAAGCCGGATACCTGCTGGCTTATGACGGCAGCGGTGTCTGGAACAACCTGAGCCGGTAGACGGCAGAGAGAAGCGGCGAGTAGAATGAATTTTGGCGTTCCCAGAAACATCTATAGCGAAGAACACGAGATTTTTCGCGACAGTGTCGCCCGGTTTCTGGCCGACGAGGTCCTGCCGGATTACGAGTCCTGGGAGGATGCTGGCCGAACGCCCCCGGAAATTTGGCGTCGGGCCGGAGAGTTGGGCCTGCTCGGCACCAGTATCCCGGAAGAGTTCGGCGGCATGGGGGGCGATTTCCTGTTCGACGCCATCGTGATCGAAGAGTTGGGGCGGTATTCCGTGGCGGCGCCGGCCTGGGATATGCACGCCTATATTATTGCGCCGTTTCTGATGAAACACGGCACGGAAGAACAGAAAGCCGATTGGCTGCCCAAGATGGCGTCGGGCGAGTTTATCTCCGCCATCGGCCTGACCGAGCCCGGTGGCGGCAGCGATTTGAAGGAGCTCAAGACAAGCGCCAAGGCCAGCGGCAACGGTTACCTGATCAATGGCTCCAAGACGTTTATCACCAACGGTCATATCGCCAACCGTATCTTGCTGGCGGCGAAGACCGATCCATCGCTGGGCGCCAAAGGCATCTCCCTGTTCTGGGTGGATTTGGAGTCGGATGGGGTCAGCCGGGGGCGCAACCTTAAAAAGATCGGCAACAAGGCTCAGGATACCGCCGAGTTGTTCTTCGACGATGTTCAGGTGCCGGCAGACTGCCGGTTGGGTGAGGAGAACGAGGGTTGGGCTATTTTAATGGAGGGGTTGGTGCGGGAACGGCTGGTGGTTGCTGTCCGCTCCATCGTGATGGCCGAAGCGGCTGTTGATCAGACAGTGGCGTACACCAAGGATCGAAAGACCTTTGGTCAGACTGTGTTCGATTTCCAGAACACCCAGTTTAAGCTGGCGGAGCTCAGCGCCGAGGTGGAAGCCCAGCGTCCCTTCATCGACCGCTGTATCGGGATGCACGTGACCGATGAGTTGTCACCGGAAACGGCGGCCAAGGCCAAGCTTGTGGCCACCGAACTAGCGGACAAAGTGTTGGACGACTGCCTGCAGCTGCACGGTGGCTATGGCTATATGTGGGAATTTCCCATCGCCCGGGCTTGGGCCGATGCGCGCGTGCACCGCATCTATGCGGGCACCAACGAAGTGATGAAGTATATCATCGCCCGCGATCTCTGATTCGGATGACGCGCGCCGGCGAGACCCTCAACAGTCTTTTTCTCTCCGCCTGCCGGGATCGGCAGGGCGATGAGATGTTTGCCGACGACACGCTGCGGTTGACCGGCGGCGAGGTGGTGGCGCAGGCGGCGGCGTTTGCCGCGGGCCTTCGGGATCAGGGCTTGGATAAAGGGGATGTGGTGACAATCCTGTCCATGAGTTCCGTGCGCCACGCTATCGCTTTTTTCGGCTGCCAGTTGGCCGGAGTGATCCCCTGCTGCTTACACGTGAATGACCTGCCGTCGCGGCTGAAAGATAATATCCGGTTTATCGGCGCGAAGGCGGTGTTGTCGGATGAAGCAAATGTAAACAAGGCGGAGGCATTGGAGACAGGCCTTCCGATCCTAACTGTCGGTGCGTCCGCCAATTCTTTTTACAGCCGAAGTGTCAGCGCCTTTGAGGGTGCGGTATTGGCAGAGATCGCTACTCCCGGCGACACGGCGCTTTATCTGATGTCTTCCGGGACCACAGGCGATCCAAAATGTATCGTACATACTCAGGGAACGCTGGCGGCGACCGCCGAGCAGTGCAAAGCGCTGTATGATTGCGACGCGCCCGGCGACAGCACGATTGTGGTCATGGCCCCGTCCTTTGCCGCGTGGATACACACGGTGCTGCCGTTTACCTGCATCGGCGGGCGGATATATTTCTCCAGCCAGTTTTCACCGGATGGATTTTTGCAGCTTCTCCAGGATGAAAAGATCACCTGTGCGCCCCTGGTGCCGACGGTTTGGCGCATGGTGCTCGCCGCCGGACCGGACCGGTATGATTTATCGCACACGAACGGGGTTTTTTACTCCGGGGAGCCGGGGACGCCGGACCTGATTCAGGCGTTGGCGGATCATATCGCGCCGAATGTGCTGACCGCGTATCTCGCCAGTGAAGGAGGTAACGCCGCCGGCATCGCCGCCGGGCCCGACATTCTGTCCGCGCCGGAAACAGCGGCGTCCACCGGCCGGCCCGTGCCCGGCGCAGAGGTCCGGGTGATTGATCCGGAGGGCGGCGTCGACGATGTCTTGCCCGCCGGGGCGCTGGGCGAAATCGCGCTTCGCGGGGCCTCCTTGGCGGCGGGGTATCTCCGTAATCCGGACCTGACAGCACAAAAATTTGCTGACGGCTGGTGGCGGACCGGGGATCTCGGATATCTGGATGAAGCCGGCCGCCTGTTCGTCAAAGGCCGCGTGGATAATCAGATCAACACCGGTGGTATCAAGGTCCGCGCCGAGGAAATTGAAATGGCGCTATTGTCACATCCTGCCATCAAGCTGGCTGGGGTGGTCGGCGAACCGGATGCGCAATGGGGCGAACGGATCGAAGCGCATCTGGTCAGCGATGACCCGGCATTGTCTTCGGTGGTTGTTCTCACTTATCTGGAAGAGAGGGAACTCTTACCCCGGCATCTTTTACCCAAGGCCATCCACTTTCATGACCGCCTGCCCACCGGCCCCACGGGGAAGCTCTATCGCCGGGGGTTGAAATCGACCGGGTAGGGGTTAATGTCCCCAGGTGTTATCGTAATCGCGCTTTTGGGAGTCGGGCAAATACTCTTCTTCCAGTTCACGCACCTTCGGTGAGCCGACGAGGTCTTTCTGGTTCACCAGACCATAGGGGCCTTCCGCCATCTTGGCGAAATAGTCTTTCAGCGCCTGGGGTCCGCGGTCGCGGAGATCATTCAGCACATGCCAGGCCGCCTGCATGCCGGCGGTTGCCGCGCACACAGGGAATAGCGCGATGCGCACACCCATGTCGTTATATTCCTCGACCGTGGGCTGAGGCTCTCCGCCGCCCCAGATGGTCAGCACCGGTGCGGGGATTTTTTCGCAGGCCTTGGCCAGGTTCTCCCGGGTGTCGGGGGAATTGAGCCAGATATAATCCGCCTTGCCGTCCTCAACATACGCGATGCAGCGTTCCAGGGCTTCGCCGAAGTCGCTGCCTTCTGCGCCCATCGTATCGTTGCGCGCACAAATGAGAAAGTCAGGATCGACCTCGTTTCGCGCCTGATGGGCCGCCTGCAGCTTGCCCACCGCCTCGTCCATGGGGATGCAGCGCCGTCCGGCCAGGGTCGCCGATTTCTTGGGCGCTTCCTGATCTTCCAGGTTCAACGCCGCGATGCCAGTGGTGGCCAGTTCCTTGACCGCGAAATAGGCGTTTACCGCATTGCCGAAACCGGTGTCGCCGTCCAATTGCAGCGGGATGGATGTCCTGGCGGCGGCGTGGCGGGCATGATCGGCCATATCGCGAAGACCGATGATCCCATTGTCCGGAACGCCCAGCAGGAACGCCGACATCTGGGAGCCGGCCAGGAAAAAGCACTCGAACCCGGCCTCTTCCGCCATGCGCGCGTAGAGAGGAGAGAACCCGCCCGGCATCACGGTGACCGTGTCCCGGTCCAGAATTTCCCGCATCTTACAGCGGGCGGCGGTGACGGCATTGGTCATGTCAGTCTCCTCCTCACGCCCAGGGGTCGATGCAGCAATGGATGGCGCCGTCCTCGCCTTGGCCGCCGACGGTGATCAGCGCGTTGTGAACATCGCCGAGGGCAAACTTGTGGGTGCAAAGTTTTTCTAACGGATAGCGCCCGGACGCGATGGTCTCCAAAGCGAGCTCCACCGATTGATAACTGTGACCGCGCATGCCTTTGACAGTCAGGAACTTGCGGATCAACAGATCGCTTTCGAACTCCGGGATCATTTGGCGTTTCTGTCCGCCGAGCATAACCCGACCGGCTTTGCGGACGATGTTGATGGCGGAGACGATGGTCTCAGGCCCGCCTGAGGCACAGTCCAGCACCAGGTCCACCATGTCGCCACCGGTGATGTCCCGGACGGCTTCGGTCAGGTCCTGCTTTTCGATATCGATAATGTGGGTCGCGCCCAGTTCGCGGGCGAGATCAAACCGAGCCTGATCCCGGGTGAGGCCGGACACGATGATACAGGACGCGCCGGCCTCGGCGGCGGCGACCACGCTGGCCAGACCTTGCTGACCCGGCCCCTGGATCAGGACGGATTCGCCGATGCCGATGCCGCCCTGCAGATAGGCCCATTCAAATCCGTTGCCGAGCGGCAAGGCGAGGGCGGCCTGTTCCGCCGGCACATGGTCCGGCACTCGGTGAAATACGGCGTTTTCCGGCAGATACTGATACTGGCTATAGCCGCCCCAGAGCTTCGGTTCCCGCGAGACGGGGGTGGACCCCAGGCGCACCGTATCCGGTTTGTTCAGCGTATCGGTCTCGTCGCACAGCCGAAAATCACCGGTCCGGCAGAAACTGCAGTGGCCGCACGGTAAATATTCCTCCAAAGCCACCCGATCGCCTTCTTTCAGGCCCCAGCGCCTGAGCGCCGTTGCGCCGGCCCGGTCGATCCGGCCTACTGCTTCGTGGCCCAGGATCAGCGGGCCTTTTTGTTCCGGATAGTTCGAATAGTAAGGCCAGTCGCTACCGCACACGCCGGTGAGTTCGACCTTGAGCAGGCCGGACTCGTCCTCGATCTCGGGGAAGGTGAAATCCCAAACTTCGGTCTGTCTGTTTTTGACGGCGACGGCCGCTTGCAGGTCTGCGTTCATGGCTCACGTTCCATTGCTAGATGGTCATATGTTGGGTGCCGGGTTCGGCACCGGCGTCGATCACGTCCTGAATCACCTGGTCCAGCTTTGCCTCTTTCGGCCATAGATAGGACGCGGAACGGATGCGCTGATCTTTGGCGATCAGGCCTGGCGGGGGCGTGTTATTCTCGGCCAGCTCCGCCGCCGCCTTCAACAATTTTCGCCGCGCCATGACGATGGCTGTGTCGGACGGGCAGAGATTTTCCAAATGCCGCTCGACAATCGGTCCGGCGCTTTCCTGCAGGGAGGCATCCTGCATGGCGATCCCCTTAACCCCGCTGAACGCGATACCCGCCTTCTGCGCCTCTCGGTCCATGAAATAATCATTGTCCTTGTTGGCGACAGTCCGGTGGGTGCCAGGGATCAACGGCGCATAAATTCCTTCATCGCTCTGGATGCCGGCATGTTCTTCGTCTGACAGAGGCCGGGAGGGGTGATGGGTAAAGGTCCAGGCGTGGCAGTTCTCGTCGTCGATGGGGACCCAGGCATGACCGTGCAACGCATGATCCCCATAGGGCGGAATGATGGTGTACCAGGGCATGATCCAAGGCGTCACCCGCCAGTAGCTTTGTCCTTCGTCGGCGGCCCGCCGTGCGCCGATCATCATGCCGGCGGGGAAATCCTGTACGGTGATGGTCGGGGCGCCGTCCTTTTGGAACTGTGCGCCCTTGGAGCCTTTGCGCATGGGCTCGTTTTCCAGCGCGCCGCTATGGAGCCAGGAGACGTGCGAGCTATCGATTCCGCCTTCCATTGCCTGAAGGTAATTGCATTCCTGCCAGCGCCGGTTGACGTAGCGGTTCTCCGCCGGGACCGCCATCCATTCGAAATCCGGTTCATCCGGCCTTTGATCGGATGGGCCCATAAAGGTCCAGATGACGCCGCCCCGTTCTATACACGGGTAGTTCTTGAGCTTGATGCTCTCGCACATCTTGTCGCCCTTGGGTACGCTCGGTATTTCCAGGCAGTTGCCATGGCGGTCGTATTTCCAGCCGTGATAGGGGCAGCGGATGCCGCCTTCTTCATTGCGGCCGAACCAGAGAGACACTCGCCGGTGGGCGCAGAATTCATCGATCAGCCCGAGTTCGCCATCCGTGTCCCTGAAGGCCAGCAATTTCTCCGACAACAACGTGACGCGTACTGGCGGGCAGTCAGGTCCTGGTAGTTCCGCCGCGTCCAGGAACGGGATCCAGTAGCGCCGGAATAAGTTGCCCATTTGGGTGCCGGGACCGGTGCGGGTCAGGATGTCATTTTCGGCTTCGGTAACCATTCCCGTAGATTAACAAACGGCGCGTTCTTGTCACGCGCTGGGAGGGGCCACGTCTTAATTTTATCCTGATTTCCGAATAGTTTACTGGAAATGAACCAACGTACCCTTTACAGTCCCCCCACGTTTGAAGAAAAAACGTGTCGTTTAATAGGGAGACGTACAATGAAAATTCGTATTCTTGCGATCTTTGCCGCCGTTGCCGCCTTGTTTGGCGTCAGTGTGGCTCAGGCTCAGACGGTTGGTTTCGCGACCTTGCCGCCGGGCGCCATCAACAATATCACCGTGCAGGTGATCGCCAAGGTGGCGCAGCAGCACACCAATTTGAAAATGCGGGTGCAGCCCTTCCGCGGCACCCACGCCATGCAGACGGCCGTAAACAACGGTCAGGCCGATCTCGGCATTACCGAAGTGGCCAGCATGACCGCGTCCTTGCAGGGCATTGCCGAATTTAAGGGCCGGCCGCTAAACAATCTCCGGGTTGTATTCCGGATCCGCACCCTGTCGGTCGGTATGTTTGTCCGCAAGGACTCGCCGATCAAGACCATCGCTGACATCAAGGGCAAGCGCTATCCGTCGCAATGGTCCGCCTTCCCGAACGCCATTCCGCTGACCATGGGGATTTTCGCCACCGAAGGCATGAGCTTTGACGATGTGGACGGCGTGCCGACCACCAATATCATCCGCGCTGCCGATGATTTTAAGGCCGGCAAGCTGGATGTGGGCTTCTTCGCCGTCGGCGCGCCGAAGATGGCGGAAGTGAACTCAGCCGTTGGCGGTATCCGCTTCCTCAGCATCGACAATACACCGGAAAAACTGGCCAAGATGCAGACGATCCGTCCCGACTATTTTATCAATACTGTGAAACCGAGCCCGATCAACGCCGGTATCGCCCAGCCGACCAACGTGTTGGGTGTGGACGTGCTGATCGACGCCGGCGCCCATGTGAAGGATGAGGTTATCCAGGAATTTCTGGCCGGCATCTATCCGAACAAGGCGGACTTGGTGAAGGGTCACCCGCTGTTCCGGGCTTTCGTTCCCGAACTGATGTCCCGTCAGTATAAGGTTGCCCGTTACCATCCGGGCGCCATCAAGTTCTATAAGGAAAAGGGTCTTTGGAAATAAGGATGGGGCTTATCCTTTAAGCCTTTAGTTCATGACAGAAGACCTGCCTAATGACGCCGCGCTGCCGGGACCCCCGGCGGCGCGGCTGCCTATTACGATCCTGGCCGCCGCGCTGACTCTTGGCGCGCTCGGCTGGTCGGCGGATATCTACCGGGACATTGGCCTCAATCTCCTGCTGGAACAATTCCTGTCCGCCATGTACGCGATCGCGCTGGCGCTGATTTTTTTGATTTTTCCGATCAGGCGGAATACGGAAAAGACCAACGTGCCGTGGTACGACTGGCTGTCCGTCATCGCGCTGTTGATCATCGG
This sequence comes from uncultured Rhodospirillaceae bacterium, assembly GCA_964611435.1. GTDB lineage: Bacteria > Pseudomonadota > Alphaproteobacteria > Rhodospirillales > UBA2165 > JAYPHU01. The sequence goes on from CAZSXT010000033.1 coordinate 9,012, forward strand.
CGCCTACCTGGCGGCGATTTTTCCGGACCTGCAAAGCCGGCTGCCAGACAACCCGCTGGATGCAAAAATCATCTCAATTATCCTCGTATTGCTCAGCCTGGAGGGCTTGCGCCGGTGTGCCGGCTATTCCCTGCTGATCATTGTTCTGATCTTTATTGTCTGGGCGATGATTGGGCATTTGGTGCCGGGTGACTTGGAAACCCGCCGAGTAGGGTTCCTGTTCTTTATTTCCTATATCGGGCTGGATAGTTCCGGCCTGTTGGGTCTGCCCATGGTGGTGGCCACCAGCATCGTTTTGGCCTTTGTGTTCTTCGGCCAGTTGTTGATGCGTTCTGGCGGCGCGCAGGTGTTCAACGACGTCTCCCTGGCCCTGATGGGAAGGTTCCGGGGGGGCTCGGCCAAGATTTCCATCACCGCGTCCAGCCTGTTTGGCTCGATCTCCGGTGTCGCTGTCTCCAACATTGTGGCGACCGGCATCGTCACGATCCCGCTGATGAAGAAGGCCGGTTTCTCGCCCCGCCTGGCGGCGTCGGTTGAAGCCGTGGCGTCCACCGGCGGGCAATTGATGCCCCCGGTGATGGGCGCGGTCGCCTTCCTGATGGCGGACTTTTTGGAGGTGCCTTACAAGGAAATCGTCCTCGCCGCGTTGGTGCCGTCGCTCCTCTATTATGTGGCCCTGTTCATCCAGGCCGATCTGGAAGCCGCCAAGGGCGGCATCTCCCGGGTCGACGAAGAAGATATCCCGAAGCTGATGGATGTGATGAAGACCGGCTGGTACTTCTTCCTGCCGTTCGTGGCCCTGATTGTTGCGCTGTTTAATTTTAACTGGCGGGCCGAAGCGGCGGCCATGCTGGCTTCGGCTGTCGTGCTCGCGATCGGCATGGTCATCGGCTACAAAGGCAAGCGGATGACCCTCAAAGATGTCTGGGATTCGATTCTAGGCACCGGTACGGCGATCCTGGATATTATGGTGATCGTTGCCGGCGCGGGATTCATCATCGGCACCCTACAGGTGACCGGGCTCGGCTTCGCGTTTACGTCATTGATTGTCGATATCGGCGGGCAGAACCTGTTCGTCCTGCTCATCGTTTCGGCCATCATGTGCATCGTTCTCGGCATGGGAATGCCCACCCTGGGCGTTTATGTCCTATTGGCGATCCTGATCGCGCCATCGCTGGTCGAGGTTGGGGTGAGCCCGCTGGCCGCCCATATGTTTATTCTGTACTTCGGCATGATGTCGCTGATTACCCCGCCGGTGGCTGTGGCGGCATTCTTCGCCGCGTCGATCGCCAAGGCGCCGGCCATGGCGACCGGTTGGACCTGCATGCGCTTCGGCTGGACCGCCTATGTGGTGCCGTTCCTATTTGTGTTCTCGCCGAGCCTGCTGCTGCAGGGAACCGGCGCTGAACTGATCCGGGATGTGACCACGGCGATTATCGGCGTATGGCTTCTATCCGTGGGCATGATCGGCTATTTCACCCGGCACTTGAATTGGTTTGGGCGGATCGCCTTCCTGGCGGCCGGTGCATTGCTGCTGACGCCGACCAAACTGCTGCCCGGATTCTACACTGACTGGGTCGGCTTCTTCTTGGGCGTGGTTCTGGTGGTCTATGAGGTAATGGCGGCCCGCCGAATGCGCGCCGCAGGAGCATAAGGCGATGGTGAACGGCCTTCTGCCGACGACTCTCGTCGGCTCCTATCCTCAGCCCGATTGGTTGATCGACAAGGAAAAACTGCTGGGCAAGGGCCCGCCACGGGTCCGTATGAAAGATGTTTGGCGGTTCGAAGATGATCTTCTCCAAGACGCCCAGGATGATGCGGTACGCCTCACCGTAAAAGACCTGGAAGATGCGGGCGTCGACATCCTGACGGACGGAGAAGTACGCCGGGAAAGTTATTTCAACGAATTCGCCAATGCGCTTTCCGGGCTTGATCTGGACAATCCGGGCGAAGTACTGAGCCGCCTTGGCAACCCGACACTGGTGCCGCGCGTTGTCGGCCCGATTGAACGGCCCCGCCCTGTGGTAGTCCGGGATGCGGAGTTTCTGCGGGCGCAAACCGATCATCCAATCAAGATCACCGTGCCGGGCCCCTTCACCATGACCCGGCTGGTTCAGGACGATTACTATAACGACGAGAAAGCGCTTCTTGGCGCGTACGCCGATGCGGTAAACCAGGAACTCAAGGACCTGAAGGCCGCCGGCGTGAATGTGATCCAATTGGATGAACCCTATCTCCAGTCCAACGCGGAAGAAGCCAAAGAGAATGGCGTCTGGGCGATTAACCGGGCGCTCGACGGTATCGAAGGAACCAAGGCGATCCATCTGTGTTTTGGCTATGCCTACGTGGTGAAGGAGAAGCCCAGCGGATACTCATTCCTGGGGGAGTTGAATGACAGCCTCGCGGATCAAATCTCCATTGAGGCCGCGGAACCGGGCCTGGACCCGGAGGCGCTTAAATCACTGCCGTCAAAGACCGTCATCTTCGGCGTGCTTAATATGGACGCTGGGGTGACCGAAACGGCGGAGGATGTGGCCGCCCACATTCGCGGCGCGCTGGACTATTTGCCACCGGAACGTCTGGTCATCGCCCCGGATTGCGGGATGAAGTACCTGGCCCGGGATCACGCGCGGCGCAAGATTGACGCCATGGTCGCCGGCGCGGCGTTGGTCAGAGAAGGGTTGTAGGGCGCGGCTATTTCCTCACTCTGTCATCCGCGCACCCATTTTTTAAACACGAAGGTCACAAAGGATACGAAGCCGATTGTCTCTAAGGCATCCTTCGTGAACTTCGTGTCCTTCGTGGTAAATTGATTCTCTCCGCCCTCTTCATCCCCTTTAATGCGTCGCCCCCGAGTTGGCACAGCCAATTCTCGGGGGTCCATGGGCGTGGGTTGCATAGGTACCCGAGAATTGGTCTCAACTGCGTTGATCCCAACTCGGGCATGACGCAGCGAGAGGCGGGCAATTTATCCCTAATCCTTGCCCCAAATCTCTTCGGCCAATTCAACAATCAGCCGCAGTTTCTGCGACTGCGCCTCGACAGCGAGGATATTACCGCCGGTATGGCTGGCGAACCCGCATTGGGGGCTGAGACACATTTGTTCTTTGGGCATGAACTGCGCGGCCTCGTCGATGCGGCGCTTAAGATCATCCTTGGATTCCAGCTCCCCGAACTTAGAGGTGACCAGGCCCAGCACGATGCGTTTGTCCTTGGGTACAAAGCGCAAGGGCTGGAAGTCGCCGGCGCGCTCCGAGTCATATTCCAGGAAGATGCCATCGACCTTTAACTCGTTGAACATTTTGTCGGCGACCGGCTCATAGCCGCCGTCCGCGTGCCCGCGGCTGAGACTGTTGCCCCGGCAGAGGTGCACGGTGATCGCCATATCATCGGGCCGGTCAGCGATGGCGTCATTGATCAACTTGGCATAGAGGCTGGGCAGCTCATCCGGGTCTTCGCCCAATTCCTTGACCCGTTCGCGGAACTTCATGTCGCAGAGATAGGCCAGGTTGGTGTCGTCCAATTGGACATAACGGCAGCCGGCCGCAGCCAGGTCCATGATCTCGGCGCGCCAAATGCCGGAGACGTCGGCATAGAATTCCTCCATATCGGGATAGGCTTTTTCATCGACGCCGCCGCGCCCGCCCCGGAAGTGCAGCATACTCGGGGACGGGATGGTGACCTTGGGCGTGCCCTTGGTGACGCTTTTCAGATACTCGAATGACGCCCGCTGAATGCCGCCGGCGGGCCATTCCAGCCGGGATGTGGTGACAGGGGTCGGCGGGGCCCAGTTCTGCACCACGCCGCCGACGGGAGTGTTCTCCTGCATGGTGGGAACGGTGGTGGAGACTAAGCCCGCCTTCATCTCCACACCCTTGATCGCGGTGAGAAAATCCCCGGACCAGGAGGTGCGGCGGAAGTCGCCGTCGGTGATCGCCTGGATGCCGGTGTCTTCCTGCATCTTAACCACCTCGTTGATGCATTCGTCTTCCAGCACCTTTAGTTCGTCATAGGGGGCCTCGCCGGCCTTCCACTTTTCCCGGAGTTCTAACAGTGGTTTGGGGCGTAAAAAGCTGCCTACGTGATCCGCACGAAATGGTCCTTTGGCCATAAATTTCCCTCCCTAGAATTAGGAGGTGAGAGTGACACCGAAGACCGGTTCCGGCAAGCCTTGGACACCCGGCTCACAGGCCAAAAGTGCACCGGCGAGGGGTTGCTCGGCCAGTTCCGCGGGACCCAAACGTTGCGACGCGGTGGTGATGTAGAGAGTTGTGAGATCCGTCCCGCCGAAGGCGCAGCAGGTGGCATTTGCGACGGGCAGATCGACGATGCGCTCCACATCGCCCGCCGGGGTATATCGGACAAGCCGATGGCCGCCATATTCCGCACTCCACAGACAGCCGTCGGCGTCCACCGTGGCGCCGTCTGGCCGGCCTGGCTGGCCGGAGAGATCGACGAACACCCGCTGACCGGAGATCGCACCATCGTCTAAATCAAAATCGAAGGCCCAGATGGTCGCCTTTCGCGTATCGGCAAAATAGAGGGTCTTGTTGTCCGGCGACCAGCACAGCGCGTTGGGGATGCGGATGCCGTCCAGCATGGTTTTGCATCCACCGTCGGCGGACAGTTTGTAAAGCGCGCCAACGGGCTCATCCGGGTTGGGGTCCTGCATGGAGCCGCACCAGAATCTCCCGGCCCGGTCCACTTTGCCGTCATTCATCCGGTTGGCGGGGTTGCCGGCTTCGGGATCGGTCAGGGGCGTGAACACGCCGGTGGCCGGATCGATAAAGCCGAACCCGTCCCGCCGTCCGGCGATCAACTGGCCGTCCTGCGCCCGGCCGATACTGCCCACCTCGCAGGCTTGTGGGAAGGTCTTATCGTTCTCCCCGGACGGATCATGCACATGGAGAAGCTTGCTGTTGATATCGACCCAATAGAGCTTCTGCGCCTCCGGGTCCCAGAGTGGCGACTCGCCGAGGGAGGCTTGGACCGGAGCAACGATGTCGATGGGGAGGGGTGTCATTCCGGGACTACGGCGGTGACTTCGATCTCCAGTAGGGCCTCGGCCTCCATCAGGGCGACAACTTGAACCACAGCCATGGCCGGGAAGTTGCGGCCGATGACGTCCCGGTAGGCCTGGCCGATGTCCTTTACGGAGTTCAAATAGGCGTCCCGATCAGTGATGTACCAGGTCATGCGGACGATGTGTTCCGGTCCGGCGCCGCCTTCTTTCAGCACAGTGATGATGTTTTCGAAGGTCCGCCGCGCCTGGCCGGCCATATCAACTTCCGGGAAATTCTCATTCTCGTCCCAGCCGACCAAACCGCCGGTGAAGATCATACGGCCCGTTGCCGAGATGCCGTTGCTGTAGCCCTTGGGCCGGGGCCATCCCGGCGGCTGTAGAATTTCCATGAGTATGTGTATCCCGCTCGCTCAATCGCTTTGTATCAAATTACTTTAAACTTAAACTATTTAGAGTTAAACTATTATCTTCCGGTGACGCTTCCGGCAGATCATGCCGTGTCTGGCCTCGCCGTCCAAGAGGTGAATGATGAAAATAGTCTGTATTGGCGGTGGACCCGCGTCTCTTTATTTTTCCCTGCTGGCGAAGAAGACCAATCCCGATTGGGAGGTAGAGATTTATGAGCAGAACCCGGCGGATGTGACCTGGGGCTTTGGCGTGGTGTTCTCCGATGAGACCATGGATAATTTCAAAGACGCCGATTTCGACACCTACAAAGCCATCACCGACAGTTTTGTCCATTGGGACAATATCGATATTTTCCACAAGGGCGAGAAGATCACTTCGACCGGCCACGGTTTTGCCGGCATGCAGCGGCTTAAGCTTCTTCAAATTCTGGAGGCCAGGGCTAAAGAACTGGGTGTTCAGATTATCCACGACGTCATTATCGACAGCCTGGACGATTATAAAGATGCGGACCTGATCATTGCCGGCAATGGTATCGCGTCGTTCATCCGGGATGAACGCCTGGACGCGTTCGAGAGCGATATTGTCATCCGGCCCAACAAATTCGTTTGGTTGGGCGCGACGAAGAAATTTGACTCCTTCACCTTCTATTTTAACGAAAACGAACACGGGCTGTGGCGAGCGCACTGTTATCAATATATGCCCGGTCATTCGACGTATATTGTCGAATGTACCGAAGACACCTGGCGTCGCGCCGGGCTTGAAGACGCGACCGAGGACGACACGGTGGCCTATCTGTCGGAGGTTTATAGGGAAGAACTCGGCGACGACCACTTGATCACCAACAATTCCGTTTGGCGGAACTTCCCCCGGGTGAAGAACGGCAAGTACTTCCACGACAATATAGTGCTGCTGGGCGATGCGCTGCACACCGCCCACTTTTCAATCGGCTCGGGCACTAAGCTCGCCATGGAGGATGCGGTCGCGTTGATTGATTGTATGAACGCTCATGACGCAGAGCTCTCCAAAGCGTTACCGGCTTTCCAGGAGAAGCGCCAGCCCGAAGTGGACGCCCTGCAGCGGTCTGCTCAGGTGAGCATGGAATGGTTCGAGAATGTGGAACGCTACCACGATGATATGGATGCACTGGAGTTTTCCTACAGCCTGCTGACCCGCAGCCTGCGCATTAATCATGAAAACCTACGGACCCGGGATCCGTCGCTGGTTGACCGGATGGAGGTCCATGTAACGGACAAAGCGTTCAAGGCGGCCGGCCTTCCCCGGCCCAAGGAAACGCCGCCGCCGATATTTACCCCCTATAAAGTGCGAGACATGGTGCTGGAGAACAGGATTATGGTTTCGCCCATGTGCATGTATTCGGCCGAGGACGGGCTGATCGGTGATTGGCATTTGGTGCATTTGGGCAGCCGGGCCATGGGCGGCGCGGGACTGATCATGACCGAAAGCACGGCGATCAGTGCGGAAGGCCGCATTACGCCGGGCTGTGCGGGCATGTACAATGACGATCACGTGGCCGCGTGGAAACGGGTGGTGGATTTCGTCCATGGTTCGGGCGGCGCCAAGATCGGCATGCAAATCAGTCATGCCGGTCGCAAGGCATCGACCAGGCTGCAATGGGAAGGGGGTGAAAAGGAGCCCTTGCCTGACGGCAACTGGCCCATCATCGCGGCTTCACCCATCCCCTATGCGGAAAAGAACCAGACGCCGAAAGAAATGGACCGGGCCGACATGGACAAGGTGGCCGAAGACTTCGTCGCGGCCGCTAAGCGCGCCAATGAGGCCGGCTTTGACATGATCGAAGTTCACTGTGCGCACGGGTATCTGCTGAATTCCTTCATTTCGCCGGCGACCAACAAACGCGCGGACGACTACGGTGGATCCCTGGAGAACCGGTTGCGCTTTCCGCTGGAGGTGTTCAACGCCGTCCGTGCGGTCTGGCCCGATGGCAAGCCGATTTCGGTGCGCATTTCGGCCCACGATTGGTATGAAGGGGGCATCACGCCCGAGGACGCGGTCGAGGTGGCCAAGGCGTTTAAAGACGCTGGCTGTGATGTTGTTGATGTTTCCTCCGGTCAGGTGGTGGCGGAAGAAGAGCCTGAATACGGCCGGCTGTTTCAACTGCCGTTTTCCGATCGTATCCGGCTGGAGGCCGGTATTCCGACCATGACCGTCGGCAATATTCAATCCTATGGCGACGCCAATGCGATCATCGCAAGCGGCCGGGGCGATATTTGCGTCATTGCGCGCATGCATTTGTTTGATCCGTATTGGACCCGGCATGCGGCGAACGAGCTCGGTTATCCGCTCGAAATGCCGGCCCAATACCGCTCTGTCCAGGATTACACGCCTCGCTGGACCTGATTCCGTCCTGATTTTTGGCGGATTCCCAACGGTTTCTTCCGTTTATTTTGCTATGCAAAATGCGCATGGCTGGATTGGTGGATGAACGCTACTGCGTGATCCGTTCCTTCCTATATTAGAACCATTCGCAAGTAGCGGTTTCGCCCAAACGGGTGCGAACAAAAATCAGGAGACAAGAAAATGAAAAACGAACTTAATACCGCCCCCACCCATGTTCACTATGGGTCGCCGGAAGTGAACGAGCTCGTCGCCCAGGCCATGCGCGACCGTTCCGAGTATGTGGCCGAGCTTTTTGGTTCGGCCTGGTCCGGTGTGAAGAGCTTTGTCAAAAACAATGTTGTTGAGCCTATAGGCCAGGCGATTGATAGCGCCCAGGCCTATGACCAGCTGTCTCGTCTCAGCGACCGTGACCTCAAAGACCTGGGAATCGACCGGTCTCAGATCGCTCATTATGCCTTCCGGGCGGGTGAAGCCGATCTGACCATTTCATCCCCGGCCAACGTTAACATGGCGCTGGTTGATAAGGCCAAATCGGCGGCCTAACCGTATAAAATTTCCGCCGGCGCTGGTCCGGCCTGGAAACAAGACCCCCGGCATTTCCCTGTTTGCCGGGGGTTTTTGTTTGTCCCGCCGAGAAGCTTTGACTCGCGCCCACGGGACAGAGTACGAATCGAGCGATGATATTCGGCGACACAGGAAGCGGTAGGGACCCACGTCATGGCTGACACGACCGCCACCGGCAACATCTCCGCCGCGGGTCTGGCTGGGGTCAATCTCCATTCGCTATTGGACAAGCTCTCCGATCCGATCATCCTGGTTGATCACAGCCGAAAGGTGTTGTTCGCGAACAGCGCCGCCCTGGGCGTCGTGGACGCCCTCCAGATCGGCAAGGACCTGGCTATTTCCTGGCGCCACCCGGCGGCGTTGGCCGCAGTGGACGCTTGCCTGGTCAGTGGCGCGGCCCAAACCGCCGAGGTGAAACTATCTGCGCCGGTTAATCGGACGCTGCAATTGGAAACTCTTCCCGTCGAGGATGACAATTCCGGCAACCGCCGCGCCATGGTGGTTCTGCGGGATGTGACCAGCGCCCGGAGCGCCGATCAGATCCGTCAGGATTTCGTCGCGAATGTGAGCCACGAACTACGCTCGCCCATCGCGTCGCTGGTGGGATTTATCGAAACGCTCCAAGGTCCGGCCAAGAGCGACCCCGACGCGCAGGAACGATTCCTCGCCATCATGGAGGAAGAAGCAGCGCGCATGTCCCGGCTGGTGGATGAATTGCTTTCCCTGTCGCGGGTGGAGGTCAGCGAGCACGTACCGCCTAGGGACCGGGTCCATGTGCCGAATCTGCTGGGCATGACCAAGGAACTGTTAGATGGGCGCGCCGCCGAGAACGGGATGGAGATCAAGGTAGACCTGCTCGATGGCCTGCCGCTTGTCCTGGGTGAGCAGGATGAATTGATGGAGGTGTTTCAGAATTTGCTCGACAACGCGATCAAATACGGTCGCCGCCAAACACCGATCACCATCGAAGCCCGGAAAATAGACCGAATCGCCGAGACCAAAGTTCCGGGTGTCGCAATTTCCATAAAAAACAAGGGTGACGTGATCGCGCCGGAACATCTGCCGCGCCTGACGGAACGGTTTTACCGTGTGGACAAAGGCCGGTCGCGCACACTGGGCGGCACCGGGCTTGGCTTGGCCATCGTGAAACACATTATCAGCCGGCACCGGGGCCGGTTGGCCATCGAAAGCAACGCCGAGGCGGGCACCACCTTCACCATCCAGCTCCCGGCGCCTGATTAAACGTCCTTCTTTTCTCTGACGTGACTTAGAAACCGGATAAATCTGGGATTTTCTAGAGCTGCGTCATATTTATGTAACAAAACGTACATAAAAAGGACTCCGGGTCGACCTATCGTGCCGCGCGATAGTGGCAACTGCCGCTCAAGTATATATCTTAGCTAGGAGACATATTGTAATGTTCAAAAAGACTTTGACCTTCGCCGCTGTTGCGGCTGTCGCGGCACTTCAGTTTGCCCCGACGACGGCTGAAGCGCGCGATCAAATCCGGATCGTCGGCTCTTCGACCGTCTTTCCGTTTTCCACCGCTGTTGCGGAACAATTCGGTAAAACTTCCGGCTTCAAGACCCCGGTCGTTGAATCTACGGGTTCCGGCGGCGGCATGAAGCTGTTCTGCGCCGGTATTGGCGAGCAGCACCCGGACATCACCAACGCGTCCCGCCGGATTAAATCTTCCGAATTTAAGAAGTGCACGGCCGCCGGTATCAAGATCACCGAAGTCAAAGTTGGCTTCGACGGCATCGTCCTCGCCAACTCCAAGAAGACCAAGGCGATGAACCTGACCAAGGCGCAGATTTTCCTGGCCCTGGCGCACAAAGTGCCGATGAACGGCAAACTGGTCGACAATCCCTACAAGATGTGGAGTGATATCGACGCCAGTCTCCCCAAAACCAAAATCGAAGTTCTGGGCCCGCCCCCGACGTCCGGTACCCGTGATGCGTTCGTGGAGCTCGCCATGGAGGGCGGCTGCAAGAAGGTTAAGGGCGCGAAAGAACTCGGCCTTGCCAAGAAGAAGTGCCACGCGATTCGCGAAGACGGCGCCTTCATCGAAGCCGGTGAGAACGATAACCTGATCGTTCAGAAGCTCGATTCCAACCCGAACGCGGTTGGCATTTTCGGCTTCAGCTTCCTCGACCAGAACGCCGATAAGATCCAAGGTGCGATGGTTGACGGTACGCAGCCGACCTTCGAAAACATCGCCTCCGGTAAGTATGGCGTTTCCCGCTCCCTCTACTTCTATGTGAAGCAGAACCATGTTGGTGTCGTTCCCGGCATCAAGGAATTCGTCACCGAGTTTACGAGTGAAAAATCCTGGGGTATCGACGGTTATCTGGTCGACAAGGGCCTGATCCCGCTGCCCGATAAAGATCGTGCGATGATCATGAAGTCTTCGCGCGGCCTGGAAATGCTGAGCATGTAAGACATGTTGGATTGGCGGCCGCGGAAGCCCCGTGGCCGCCAATACTTCAAAACAAGCAGTTAGTTTTAGTTTTATTCGTTATTCCCTTTCTTCTCGCGTACCACATATTTGAAAAATTGATCCCATGAACGTTTTCACCATTACCATCGCTCTTCTGGTGCTCTCTGTTCTTGCCTACCAGATCGGAAGAAAGCGCGCTTTTGCGGTAAGTCGTGGAAACAGGCGGCAGCTTCATTCCCTCCCCGGTTATTACGGCACCTATGTGGCTATCTGGTTTGCCCTGCCGGCGGTCGTGGTCCTGGCCATTTGGTCGATGTTTGAATCGACCATCATTTCCTCCGTGCTGATTGATCATTTTCCGGAGTCTGTTCGGAACGGAGATGCAACGCAGCTCGAGCTGGCGTTGAACGAGATTAGAAATCTTCAGGCGAGCGAGTATGCGCAACAATCCGCAACGCCTGAAAAGAAAGCCCTGGTGCAACGACTGAACGATCTCGAATCAACCGGCATTGGTGCGATCATCGCTTTGGCCTTCGCTGCCGGCGCCATTGGCGTCTATTACTCACGTGCTAAAATTTTGGCGACCATGCGGGCGCGCCAAGCGGTCGAAAAATTAATCAACGGGCTGATGATCTTCTGTTCCGCGATCGCTATTTTAACAACCATCGGCATCGTTCTTTCCCTGCTCTTCGAAGCGCTTCGTTTCTTCAATCAAGTTTCGCCTGCCGAGTTTTTATTTGGCTTGCACTGGAGTCCGCAGACAGCTCTGCGGGATGATCAGGTCGGTGCGACCGGCGCCTTCGGTGCAGTGCCGATCTTTGCCGGCACGCTGCTTATCACAATTATCGCTATGCTGGTGGCGGTGCCTGTCGGGCTTATGTCAGCGATTTATATGGCGGAGTATTCCACACCCAAATTCCGCGCTTGGGTCAAGCCGATCTTGGAAATCCTGGCCGGTATTCCGACCGTGGTGTACGGTTTCTTCGCAGCCCTGACCATCGCGCCGATGATTCGCGGTTTTGGTGAATCCTTCGGGCTGACGGTGGCGTCTGAGAGCGCGCTGGCGGCTGGGCTGGTGATGGGCGTCATGATCATCCCCTTCGTCTCGTCCCTGTCGGACGACGTGATCAACGCGGTGCCGCAGACCCTCCGGGACGGTGCGTACGCCATGGGCGCGACCAAGTCTGAAACTATTGTTCAAGTAATTTTACCGGCTGCCTTGCCCGGGATCGTCGGCAGTGTACTGCTGGCCGTCAGCCGGGCCATCGGTGAAACCATGATCGTCGTGATGGCCGCCGGCCTATCGGCGAATCTTACAGCCAACCCGTTCGAAGCGGTGACCACGGTGACCGTGCAGATTGTAACCTTGTTGGTGGGCGATCAGGAATTCGACAGCGCCAAGACCTTGGCCGCGTTCGCCCTGGGCTTGGTGCTGTTCGTGGTGACCTTGTGCCTGAACGTGATCGCCTTGACGGTGGTGAGAAAATATCGAGAGAAATATGATTGATACGCTGCCAACTGCTATCGCCAACGGCCCCAACCTGACGAAGGACAGGATCGGTAAACGTTACGCTAAAGAACGGCGGTTCAAAACCTACGGGTTGATGGCCATTGGCGCAGCCATCCTGATGCTGGTGGTATTGTTGTCCACGATCATCGCACAAGGCTCTTCGGCTTTCCAACAGACACACATATTGCTACCGGTGCATTTCGCCAAGGAAGAGATTGATCCCAAGGGAACCAAAGATCCCGAGGTGATCGGTAAAGCAAACTATCGGGGTATTGCCAGAGCATCGATCCGCGCGGCTTTCCCGGAAGTCAGAGGCCGCCGGGACCAGCGCACATTGTTCGAAGTATTTAGCACCGGCGTAGCATTTACCCTTCGAGAGATGGTCCTCAACAACCCGGACCTCATCGGCACCACCCAGAGCATATGGGTGAAGGCAGCCGCGGATATCGATATGCTGTCCAAAGGCTATATCAATCGGGACCTGCCTCAATCGGAGCGCCGAGTGAACGACAAGCAGTTAGGCTGGTATGACAAACTTGTTTCGGAAGAGAAAATCGAGAAGCAGTTTAACACCACCTTCTTCGGCCACGCCGACAGCCGCGAGCCGGAACAGGCGGGTATCCTGGGCGCGCTTGTCGGTTCAGCCTTGACCCTGCTAGTGACGTTGGCGTTGGCCTTTCCCATCGGCGTCGCGTCAGCTGTCTACCTCGAAGAATTTGCACCCCAGAACAAATGGACCGATCTGATTGAGGTAAACATCAACAATCTGGCGGCAGTTCCGTCCATCGTTTTCGGTCTGTTGGGCTTGGCGGTCCTTTTGAACTTCTTCGGCCTACCCCGCTCCGCCCCGGTGGCCGGCGGGACAGTACTCGCCTTGATGACCCTGCCGACGATTATAATTGCCGCCCGGTCATCTTTAAAAGCCGTGCCGCCGTCCATCCGTGAAGCGGCGCTGGGCGTCGGCGCGAGCAGGCTGCAAACGGTCACGCATCATGTGCTGCCTCTGGCCATGCCAGGCATGCTGACCGGCACGATCATCGGTATGGCGCAGGCTTTAGGTGAATCGGCGCCGCTTTTGATGATCGGCATGGTGGCCTTTGTGGTTGATGTGCCCGGCGGATTTACCGATGCGGCAACGGTCCTGCCGGTACAGATTTTCCTGTGGGCAGATGCGCCCGAACGTGCATTCGTGGAACGGACATCGGCGGCGATCATGGTCCTACTAGGATTCCTTATCGCCATGAATCTAATCGCGATCCTGATGAGAAAACGCTTTGAAAGGCGCTGGTAATATGAAAGATACACAAGACATTCAGGCGAATACTGCGGAGGAAAACCCCACTTCCATGAGCGATGGTCCCAAAATTTCGGCCAGCGATGTCGGCGTGTTTTACGGCGAAAAGCAGGCCCTCAAGGGGGTGAATCTCGATTTTGAACAAAATCAGGTGATTTCCCTGATTGGTCCGTCCGGCTGCGGCAAGTCGACTTTTCTCCGGTGCATCAACCGGATGAATGACACGATCGAAGGCTGTAGTGTCATCGGGTCTATTAAACTGGAAGGTCAGGACATCTATGACGACAACGTGGACCCGGTGGAATTGCGCGCCCGCGTCGGCATGGTGTTCCAAAAACCCAACCCGTTCCCGAAATCTATCTACGAGAACATTGTTTACGGTCCCAAGATTCACGGCATGGTGTCCAGCAAAAGTGAAATGGATGAGGTCGTGCAGTGGAGCCTTGAATCGGCCGGCCTATGGACCGAGGTCAAGGACCGGCTCAACGATCCGGGAACGGGTCTTTCCGGCGGACAGCAACAGCGTCTGTGCATCGCCCGGGCCATCGCGGTCAATCCGGAAGTGGTTCTGATGGACGAGCCGTGCTCGGCACTTGACCCAATCGCCACCGCTAAGATCGAAGAACTGATCGATGATTTGAAGCAGAGCTTCACCATTGTTATCGTGACGCACTCCATGCAGCAGGCAGCGCGGGTATCGCAGAAGACGGCCTTTTTCCACCTCGGCGAACTGGTCGAGGAAGGAGAGACGGATCAGATATTCACGACTCCAAAAGACGAACGGACCGAAGCGTATATCACCGGGCGTATTGGTTAACGCATACAATTGGCTGGCGTTTTAACTTAGGAGATCCCTAACATGGATTCGGAACATATCGTCAAATCCTATGATGAAGACCTGGAACAGCTGGATCACATGATCGCCGAAATGGGCGGTCTGTGCGAGACCCAGCTGTCGGAAGCCGTCGACGCTTTGGTGCGCCGGGATCCGGAATTGGCCGAGAAAGTGGTCGCCGGCGACAAAAAGATCGACGCGCTGGAACAGGAGATCGACGCCTTTGCCGTAAAACTCCTCGCGCTTCGCCAGCCGATGGCGGAGGACCTGCGCATGGTTATTGCCGCGCTGAAAGTCTCCGGCAATTTGGAACGGGTCGGGGACTATGCAAAGAATGTGGCCAAGCGCGCCATCACCATCTCTCGAGAGGAGCGTATCGGCAGCGGTGACAGCACCATCGCCCGCATGGCGCGGATCGTTCAGGGGATGATTAAGAACGCCCTGGATGCCTACGTGGCGCGGGATGCGGACCTTGCTCATGACGTCCGGTTGCGGGACGAAGAAGTGGATCAGCTTCATTCCAGCCTTTTCCGGGAGCTTCTGACATATATGATGGAGGATCCGCGGAATATCACCACCTGCACTCACCTGCTGTTTATTGCCAAGAACTTAGAACGGATTGGCGATCACATCACGTCCGTCGCGGAACAAATTGTCTTCCGGGTAAGTGGCATGGCGCCGGAAGAAGAGCGCCCCAAAGGCGACAGCACTAGTTCTGCGATCATCGAGAAAGCCAAACCGGCGAATTCGGACTAGGAGCAGGAATTGGAACCACTGGTTCTCATTGTCGAAGACGAACCTCCGCTGATCGAAGTGCTGCGGTACAACTTCGAGAGCGCCGGCTTCCGAACCTCCATTGCCGTGGACGGAGAGGAGGCATTACTTCAGGCCGAAGAAATTGAACCTGATCTGATCATTCTTGATTGGATGCTGCCGCAACTGTCCGGTATCGAGGTTTGCCGCCGATTGCGTCAACGAGATCAGGGGGGTCAGACGCCGATCCTGATGTTGACCGCGAGGGGGGAAGAAAGCGACCGTATTCTGGGTCTGGACACAGGCGCGGATGATTATCTGGTCAAACCGTTCTCTCCCAATGAATTAATCGCCCGGTCGCGGGCGATCCTGCGGCGGTCCACCCCCAACTTCGACCTGTCGAAACTCTCCTATGCCGGCATCGAGATGGACCTGTCGGCCCACAAAGTCACGCGCAACGGCCGGAGCATTCACCTGGGCCCCACCGAGTACCGCCTGTTACAGGTGCTGATGGAACGGCCGACAAGGGTGTTTTCCAGGGAACAGCTTCTCGACCGGGTCTGGGGCCGGGATATTTATGTTGAGGAGCGCACTGTGGACGTTCATATCCGCCGGCTGCGCAAGGCGCTTAACGAAAATGACGAACCCGACGTGATCCGCACGGTCCGGCGTGGCGGATACGCCATCGATCAGGACGCGGCCTGAGGCTTTTCAATTTTTGCAATAGACGGTTAATCTGATCGGGCAGTCCTGCGAAGGCTGCGCGGAGCAGTATATATGTACAGATTCTTCATCATGGTGGCGCTGTTGGCATTTGGCGCCGTTTTGGCGCCCGTTCCTGCGGCCGCGGAATACCGTTGGAAGCTGCCCGAGTGGGCGCCAAAACCCGTGGCGCCGGTGGACAATCCGATGAGCGAAGCTAGGGTCCAATTGGGCCGCCGCTTGTTCTATGAGAAACGCCTATCGGTCACCGGGGACTATGCCTGCGCTTCTTGCCACCAACAGGCCCAAGCGTTCGCCGACGGGCGGGTGCGGGCGGTCGGTGCAACCGGTCAGGTTCTTCGCAGGAACTCTCCCTCTTTGACCAACGTGGCATATGTGCCAAGGCTCACCTGGGCTGATCCGGGCCTGGACCGGCTGGAAACGCAGATGCGAACACCCCTGTTCAACAGCCATCCGGTCGAGTTGGGTCTAATGGGCAAGGAAGCGGCGATCATCAAGATGCTGCTTAACGATAAGACGTATCCGGCGCTGTTCGATGCCGCGTTTCCAGGGGGCTCCTCGCCAGTCACATTGGAAAACATGACAAAAGCCATTGCCGCGTTCGAACGGACTTTGGTGTCGTTCAATTCGGCTTATGACCGCTATCGCGTGAACGGGGAAAGCGCCGCTATCTCCGTCGAGGCCAAACAGGGAGAGGCGCTGTTCTTCAGCGAGCGGCTGAATTGTTTTCAATGCCATCAATGGCCGCTGTTCAGTGACAATAGCAGGCGGTCAGACCTCTCTTTCGAGGATATCGCCTTTCACAATATCGGGCTCTATCACATGGACGGAGCCGGCGCCTATCCGCCGGCCGACACGGGGTTGCACGGCGTGACCGGCAAAGCCGACGACATGGGCCGGTTTCGCACCCCATCGCTGCGCAATGTGGCGGTGACCGACCCTTATTTCCATGACGGCTCCGCCGCGAGCCTCGACGAGGTGATCGATATTTACGCCGCTGGCGGAAGAAACATCGAAACGGGCCGGAATGCCGGGGATGGCCGGGCAAACCCGCACAAAAGCTCCTTTGTGGCGGGGTTTGAAATAACGCCCGCTGAGAAACGAGCGCTCATCGCCTTTCTGAATAGCCTGACCGATGACACATTTCTGACCAATCCAGCGTTTGGCCCGCCGCCTGCCAAATAGATCGACGCGCATTGCATCCGGCCGCCCCCTGGGCTAATAACGCGCGCAACATTTTCAGTGACGGCAAACGGTTTTCCGATGGCATCCTATCAGTACATTTATGTGATGAAGCAGCTCAACAAGACGTTCCAGGGCGGGCGCGAGCTGCTGAAGAATATCTCCCTGTCCTTCCTGCCCGGCGCCAAGATCGGCGTGCTGGGCGTCAATGGTGCGGGTAAGTCGACCCTGTTGAAAATCATGGCCGGCATCGAGACCGAATATAATGGTGAGGCCTGGTCTGCCGAGGGCGCCAGCGTCGGCTATCTTCCCCAGGAGCCGGAGCTTGACCCTAACAAGGATGTTGAAGGCAACGTCATGGAAGGCGTCGGCGAGATCAAGGATCTGCTTGACCGATTTAATGAGGTTAGCGCCAGATTTGCCGAACCCATGGAAGACGACGAGATGACGGCGCTTCTGGAGGAGCAGGGCGAGCTTCAGGAGAAGATCGACGCCGTTAACGGGTGGGAGTTGGAACGCACCATCGGGATTGCCATGGATGCGCTGCGCTGTCCCCCCGGCGATGCCGAGGTTACCAAGCTGTCGGGTGGTGAGCGCCGCCGGGTGGCGCTCTGCAGGTTGCTGCTGCAAAAGCCTGATCTGCTGTTGCTGGACGAACCGACGAACCATTTGGACGCGGAGTCCGTGGCTTGGCTGGAACGCTTCCTACACGATTATGAAGGTACGGTGGTGGCCATCACTCACGACCGGTACTTCCTCGACAATGTAGCGGGCTGGATTCTGGAACTGGATCGCGGCCGGGGCATTCCCTACGAGGGGAATTATTCCTCCTGGCTGGAACAAAAACAAAAACGTTTGGCGCAGGAAGATAAGCAGGAAGCCGCCCGCCAGCGCACCCTGTCCGACGAACTCGAATGGATCCGGCAGTCGCCCCGGGCGCGCCAAGCGAAGAGCAAGGCCCGCATTTCGGCGTTCGAGGAATTGCTGGCTCAGGCCAAGGAGAAGACGCCCGACACGGCGCAAATTTTGGTGCCCATTGGGCCCCGATTGGGTGATCTGGTGATTGAGGCTGAGGGGCTTTCCAAGTCTTTCGGCGATAAACTGCTGATCGACGACCTCAGCTTCAAATTGCCGCCGGGCGGCATCGTCGGTGTGATTGGTCCCAACGGCGCCGGTAAGACGACCTTGTTTAAGATGATTGATGGCCAGGAAAAGCCGGATAGCGGAACGATCCGGCTGGGCGATACGGTCACCCTCGGCTATGTGGATCAGTCGCGAGCCGACCTGGCGGACGACAAGTCCGTGTGGGAGGAAATCTCGGATGGATTGGACGAAGTAGATCTTGGCTACCGCACGATGCAAAGCCGAGCCTATGTGTCGCAGTTCAATTTCCGGGGCGCCGATCAACAGAAGAAGGTCGGCCAGCTCTCCGGCGGTGAGCGTAACCGGGTGCACTTGGCCAAGGTGCTGAAGTCCGGTGCGAATGTCATCCTGTTGGACGAACCGACCAATGATCTCGATGTGGATACGCTCCGCGCCCTGGAGATTGCGCTCTTGGATTTCCCCGGCTGCGCGGTGATAGTCAGCCACGACCGGTGGTTTCTGGACCGGATCGCCACTCATATCCTGGCCTTTGAAGGGGACAGTCAGGTGGTCTGGTTCGAAGGGAACTATGCGGACTATGAGGAAGACCGGAAGCGCCGGCTTGGCGCGGACGCGGATCAGCCACACCGCATCAAATACAAGCCTCTCACACGGTAACGTATTGCTTAATTCTGAGAGACGCTGACCGCTTTTTCGCGGAGCGCCGTCAGCAGGCCTTCGACCTTGCCACCGCTGCGCCGGATCACCGAACTGAATTCGGACCGCTGCGTTTGCACCATGCTGACACCTTCTACCACGATGTCGATGATCTTGTAACGGCCGTCCGGGAAGGTGATCCGCCAATCGACCCGGATCGGCTGTTGGGCGCCGCGGTCGACCAGGGATTTCACCAAAACATACTTGTCATTGGCGATGGTGTTTTCGATCAGAAGCTTTTCGTTGGAGTAATCCTTGAACCGGCTCGAATAGGTGACAACGATCAGGTCCTCGAACAGCGTCATGTACTGATCTCGTTCGGACTTGGACGCTCGTTTCCAATAGCGGCCGAGCGCCAGACGGGCGATTGATTTCATGTCAAAATAGTTGCGGAGAATCTTCCGAAGGTTCGCTTCCCGCTGGCTGTCGCCGATGCTGTTACCGGTCAGGGAGGAGACAGCCTCGTCGGCCAACGCCCTGACAAACTTGTTGGCGCCATCTTCATATTCGCCGGCCGAGCCAATCTGGGCGGGGGCCAGAATTGCAACGGCCAGTCCAAGAAATGCGGCGAGAATGCCGCGTCTAGACGGGATCATTTAACTGCTTATCGACTTTTTGCTGCGTTCTCTTCGGGGTCGTCCATATCCATGTCTTCGCCAAGATCACGCGCCGCCGGCGCATCGCTGCTTTCACCGTTGCGAATTTCATCGGCGCGGCGCTGGCGGTATAGGCTCCGGATCGAGGCATAGGGGTCAATGGAAGATTTCTCAATGTCTTCCAGCGCATCCCACAATTGGTCGCGGGTATCAATGCCGCTAATGATGGTGCGGGTCAAAGGCACCCAGTCATTGTCGGTGTTGTTCGCCCACCAGTTGATAGGATCGAAGAACCAATCGACGACCTTGCCGACCAAATCGCGGGGATTGGACGGGCCAAACAACGGTAGCATGAGATAGGGGCCTTCCCCCACACCCCACACCGCTAACGTTTGGCCGAAATCTTCATCGTGGGGTTCAAAGCCGATGGCTTCCGCCTGATCGATAAAGCCGACAATGCCGAAGGTGGTGTTGATGACAAATCTGACAATCGTGTCACCGGCGCGGGCCATCTCACCCTGGAGTAAATCATTGGCCAGAATGACTGGCGTGCGCAAATTTTGCAGGAAGTTATGGATGGCTTCGCGAATCGGATCGGGGAAAATCGCCCGGTAGATACCGGTCACCGGCTTGATGATCGCTTTGTCCAGGCCATCGTTGAATTTGTAAATCTGCCGGTTCGTGGGTTCGGCGGGATCATTGATCTTGTGGTATTCGGCCAGCGCTTCCGGATCGCCCTCGGGCGCGGACGCGCAGTTTGCCAATACAAACAGGCAAAGGAACATCACCGCATATCGGCTGAATGATCGGGATACTTGTCTCACCACCTTAGTCATTCCCTATTTTTGTTGGCCCCGTCGCGTAAAGGGCACGCCATCTAGTACAAAAGTTTTGTCACATACTCAATATGTAGATTTGGGGAACACCTCTTGCCATGTTCCCCTGTCCCCTGAAACCAAGACACAGACAGCGATTCCAGCTTTTGACTATAGCGTGAAGCCCCAGAAAAACCAGTGATCTGAGTCGCTTTGCGGAAGACATACGACGGGTGTGATATTTACGCAACATATGCGGAAAAACTTGTGAACCCACGCCGTCTGACCACCTTTGTTCGTTTTTACCGCCACCGCCGGCGAACGCCGGAAGAGCCGGTATTGTTTCGCCTTAAAGTATATGGCGATGCTTAAAATAATTTAAACAACGGATTTCCGAATCCGGCGCGCTTTTTCCGGACGGCGCGCGAGCCGAATTCGGCGCGAAGAGGGTTGTCAACACCGGCGAACCTTTTTATAAAATGGTCAAATAAATATAACTATGGTGATATGAAATGGATCAATCGCAGAGGGATATTCCGGCCGGCGAGTTCAAGGCGCGGTGTCTGAAGATCATGGACGAGGTCGCCCAGGATCACCGGCCCGTGCAGATTACCAAGCACGGCCGCCCGGTCGCCCAGCTCATACCGATTAAGGAAGAGCCGGGTTCGCCCTTCGGCTGGCTTGAGGGTACGGTCAGTTTTCGGGATCTGGCGGTGAAGCCCTCCTAACGTTCTTTTCAACATCATGTCAGGCCAATGATCATCCTTGATACGGAGGTATGGGTGCTCCTGATGGACGGCTCGGCGGAAATTTCGCCGTCCACGCAGAAGAGACTGGAGGACGCTGCTTTGGACGGATCGCTTTTTCTTCCCGTCGTGGCGGTATGGGAATTGGCGTGGTGGGAGAAATCGGGGCAGATCGTGCTGAATATGCCCTGCGCCGAGTGGGTCAACCGGGCGCTGATTGCACCGGGGCTCTCGGTTGCTGAATTCTCGCCCCAGGTTGCTGTCGAGGGGGCGAATTTGCCGGGGGATTTTCATCGCGATCCGATCGACCGGATCATTGTCGCCACGGCGAGACAGGTTAACGGCCAGGTCGCCACACGTGACCGGCGGATTCTCGATTACGGGACCGCCGGTCACGTTCGTGCGCTACCGGTCTAGTCGTCGAAGACCAACCGGCGTATCCAGCGGACCGCGCCTTCGAAGTCATGAGACTGCGTAATTCCTGAAGAGTTTGCCGCACCGGCCGGCATCAAGCTGTCTCCCAACCCAAAATTCTCCACCAAAAGCCCATCAGGCGCGCGAAAATGCTCCTGCACTTTTTCCAGTGGCGCATCGAAGGCGGCATGCAGCGTGATCATGCGCGCGGCATAGTCCTGCCGGTCCAGGGTATAGCTCGCCACCGGCTTACCGAGCCCGTGCATGAATCCCATTTCGTAGGCCGTCGCTCCATCCAGGCCCGGACCTCGAAAAGGGCTGACGTTGGCGATCAGGCCATCACAACTCTTCATCAGGTCCAGACAATGGGCATAGACAGCCCGGGCGCGTTCAACAGTTCCGTCAAAGGGTCTGCCGTCAGGCAGGTCAAAAGGAGACACCCCTTCCAGACCGTAGCGATCGCATACTTCCTTTTTGTTCTCCGCAATTTCCCAGCCGTCGGGATGAAACAGGTCCGGACCGGAGAGATAGATACGAGGCGTTGTACTGTTCATGGCGGTCCTTAATGTTATCTGCCGCAACCGGCTCTTTGAACGGCGGGGAATAGGGCTCTATTGCGGGCGAAATAGCAGGCGTTGGCGTCATCCGGGCGGTTCCCAATCGCCCTGCAAATGGCGGGCCGGTCTGCTTCTTCGAGAGACACGGCGTTAATTTTTCCCTGCGAGTTAAAGGAAACTTCCAGCTCCCAGATAGCGCTCAATCCCGCCAATTGCGCCAAGGTGCCGCGGCGGCCGATCCCGCCGTTGCGGGTGGAATAACAGCCGAGGCGGGTGACCGGTAGGGCCATAATCTGCTCGGACGCCAACTCTTTCCCAGCGCCAGGGAGCAGTCGTTCACGGTCATCTCCCACAATCCCGTCGCCGAAAAGCCAAATGTTGGCTTTGTCTGATAGGGACACTCGCTCGGCTAGCAGGGTTTGCAAGTCACTCAATTTGGTTTCCGGTTTGTGGCTGCGAAGGACCCGCGCCAAGGCGTTCAACCGCTCGTTCATCAAGGAGACGGCTAGTGGTTTGGCCTCTACACGTCCCGAGCCGGGCGAGGGCAAATCCAGACGTTGGAACGCCTTGGCCATGCCGGGAGACAGACATTTGCCGTCGTAATCCGTACCCGGCGCCAACAGGACATGGTCCCGAAGCAGCGAGGCGACCACCAGGGCCGTATCGTAGAGATGAAAACCATAGTCTTCGCCGAGCGCTTTTTCCAGGCGCCTGCAGGCTTCAGACAATTCATCACCGCGCGCGCGCCAAAATCCAGTCAACAGGTCGCCATGGGTCCGTGCCATTTGACCGCTGGTTAACTCTTCCGCTCTCGCAAACCGGTCTCCACTGGCCAGGTAAGACGGCCGGAGGACGGGTTCCAGGTTCAAGATAACGGCGTCAGAACTGTTTGTTTGAGAGATGGCTAAAGCGACGCCTTCAATTCCGTTTTGTCCGGGGCCAAGCATCAACCGCAACACGTCGGGAAAAGATTTGACGACCCCCTGGGACAGTTTTTTAAACGAAGGGTTGAGCACCCGCAGCAATGCCGCGGCGCTGCCCTTCGACCAAGGTGTCTGAAGGCGGGTGAGGGCGACCAGAGACCGAAGAGTCTGACGATCCAACTCCCGGTCGAAGAAGGTAATCGAAAGACTTGCCGTAAAGTTTGATTCCTCTTTTAGCCTCGCAAAGGGTGTGGAACGTCCGTCCGCCTTAAACATTACTCGATAAGGCGCATTCTCGTTAATTCCGGCGCTCAACGCCAAAATCGGGATGCCTGACATTTCTGGACCGTCAAAGCCGGACCAGTCTAGGGATACGACGATGGTCTTTGCCGGCTTACCGTAAATTTTTCGCACCCATTGGGCCAGCGCGGCGGGTTTCTGCCAACGGACCGATAAGGCGCCATAGGACGCCTGGGGCGACCAGGCGATGACGCCTGAAGATGTCACTTTCTCCGTTCGAGTGGTTTGTTCTGCAAACGCACGGGCTTCATCGGCTTTTAAATCAGCAGGTTCGGGTGGGGGCGGTACAGTCGTTCTGGCCGGTGGTTCGGTATTTTGGGCAATAGGCTGCGGTGCGGGTTGGGTTTTTTCTGGTGCAGGTGTGCGTAACGCAAAAGCCGCGATCCCAGCGATCAACACGCCGACGACAACGACAATCGTCAAGACCTGCCGGGTCATTTTGCCTCCTCCCTTGGGCGCGGCCGGATTTTCTTCTCTTGGCCATCCACGCAGCGCTTAGCATGCCCCAGACTTTTCCCCGCGCCAATTAAAATTATCCTCGCTATGGTGGTAGCCGCAGGTTTTAGATGCTTATTGGCTGGTTCGTCTGCGTATCATGGGCGCAACGGAGACTCTAAGCTGGAAGTTGGACAGGTTGGCACCCGCCGCGCAATTGACCGATCCCAAAGAAATCGCCATTTCGGGGATACATTTCCATGAAGATGGAGGGCTTTTCGGTCCGCCGGAACTGCTCTAAGTTGCGAGTTTCGGAAACATGTCTGGCCAGCCCGCTCAGACCCATTATACTTTGATAACTTTCTGCTGATATAATAGGCACTTATGGCCCGCCGTCGCCGCACCCCATTACGTTGGTTGATCCGTTTCCGGCGATTTATCCGGAACGATCAATTGGTCTTGTCGGTCCTTGCGGTAGTCGTCGGAGCCGCGGCCGCCTTCGGTACAGTATTGATGCGCCTCGCTATTTCCGCGCTTCATGACACGTTTTTCGGTACGGATGGAGGCAGCCTGATCGCCGCAGTGGCCGAGGCGCCGTGGTGGCAGGTGTTGATCGTTCCCAGTTTCGGCGGCCTCGTCATTGGATTGTTCATATATTACATAATGCCTGATCGCCGCCACCAGGGCGTGGCAGCGGTGATCGAGGCGAGCGCACTTCGGGGCGGTAGAATGTCGTTCCGCGCCGGGTTGGGCGCGGCCCTTGCCAGCATCGGCTCGATCGGCGTCGGGGCGTCGGTCGGCCGGGAAGGCCCCGCTGTTCACTTGGGCGCAACCATTGGCTCGCAGATCGCCCGGAGGCTTCATCTCACCCGATCCATGTCTCGCTGTTTGCTGGGTTGCGGTGTGGCGGCGGCGGTGGCGGCGTCGTTTAACGCGCCCATCGCCGGCGCGCTGTTCGCCCATGAAGTTGTGATCGGTCACTTCGCCCTCAGCGCATTTGCCCCCATCGTCATCGCCAGCGTGGTCGGCACGATTATCTCTCGGATTTTCTTCGGTAATTTCCCCGCGTTCGAAATTTTGGAAAACCCCTTGGTTTCGTATCTCGAGTTTCCCGCCGTTGTCGGGCTCGGTCTGTTGTGCGGTGCGGTGGCAGTGATCTTCATGCGCGCGACCATGTTCACCGAGGATCAGTTCCAAAAGGTGCCGGGTCCGCAATGGGTGCGCCCGGGTATTGCCGGATTCCTGGTAGGGCTGATCGCGCTGGTGTTTCCGCAGGTCATGGGAGTTGGCTATGACGCCACCGACCTTGCCCTCAAGGTCGAATACTCCCTGGCGCTACTGATTGTACTGGTGATGGCTAAGACGGCGGCGACGGCGATCTCCGTCGGCGGCGGTTTCGGCGGTGGTGTGTTTACCCCGGCGTTGATGATTGGCGCCATGCTGGGGGGCGCCTACGGGATTATTGCGACGGACGTGTTCCCGCATCTGTCATCGGGTCCCAGCGCCTATACTATTGTCGGTATGGGCGGCGTGGCGGCGGCGGTGATGGGGGCGCCTATCTCCACCGTGTTGATCATATTCGAGATGACAGACGATTATTCACTCACTATTGCGGTGATGGTCGCCGTGGTGATTGCGTCATTGATCTCTAACCAATTCGCCCGGGGCTCGTTCTTCAACTGGCAATTGGAACGTGCCGGTTATGACCTGAAGCACGGGTTCGAAACGGCGTTGTTGCGGAGCATCCTCGTCCGTCAGATCATGAAGCAAGCAGGCGAGACCGTCGATATCGGCACCGGCCTTCAGGATGTTCGCCAGAAGCTTCAACATTCAGAGATCGGAGAACTGTTTGTGTTGCGCAATGAAACCGAACTGTTCGGCACGATTACCCTTGCCGATCTCAGCGATATCGCCTTCGATCATGACGTGGACAATCTGATCAATGCCGGCGATGTGGCGCGGACACATCCACCTGTGCTCGACGCGACCGATAATCTGGAAGTGGCCAACCGTGTATTCCGTGAGTCGGGCGAGCATTACATCGCCGTGGTCGAAAATCACGACAACATGATCTATGTAGGCACCCTATATGAAGCAGATGTTCTGGCGGCCTATAACCGGGCGCTGGTAGAAACCCGGCGTGAAGAACATGAAGGTCATCTCTAGCCGGGACTGCTCTAGAACGACTGGCCCAGCTTAAGCCATTCGTAGCGGTCGCCGGTCTTTACGGGAATTTCCTTAACATTGAAATTGCCGCCGCCCTCCGGCAAGACGTTCAGTTTGACCGTGCTGCCCGCCTCGCCGGCGGCCCACAGCTTACGATAGAAATCAGCCTGACCAGATATGGGCAAACCGTTGACGCCCAAGATCAAATCATTGGCGGCAATGCCGGCTTTGGCCGCAGGGCCGCCGGGACTGACCCGATCGACGAACACCCGGCCCCGCTGTTCCGACGTGTTCGCCCCCAGCCAGGGACGTTTCTTGCCACTGCGCCGCCCGGTTTGCAGCAAATCGGCCAGGGCCGGTTTCAGTGCATCCACCGGCACGAACATATTACCCGGCGACATGACATTTGAGCCGGCCGCATTGCCGACAAATAACGAGCCTACGCCCAACAATCTTCCGTCTTCACCGACCAAGGCCGCACCGCTATGAAACCGATGGGGCGGAGAGGTGAAGATGGCGTTCTCCAGCAAATACTCCCAGCCGCCGGTGAACACCCGGCGGGACACCACCTCGGTGATAATCACCGGGCGGTCCCCGCCCCGGCTGGCGGCCAGGACCTTGTCCTGAAGACTAACGGTGGCGGAATTGCCGAGCCGCATCGGCTTGATGTCCAGCTTGCCGGACAGGCGCAACAGGCCCAGACCGCTCTCATGGTCATAGGCCACGATGGTGGCCGGGACCTGCTTGCCGTCCGGCCCGGTGATGATGGCGCTGTCGGCCTCCAGGATTAGGTAGCCGATGGTCAGCACCAGCCCCTGATCGTCAATGACAATACCGCTGCCTTCCCGTTCCCGGCCTAGGAAACTGGCGGTGCGCGCATCCTGGGATATCTGCGTTTTTATGCCGACGACAGCCTGCAGCACGTCTTTGTGGGTGCCCTGAGCAGCGACGGGATTGCCAATCAAAATCAGGATAAGTGGAATGAAGACGGCAAGCGGCGTTAGGGCCGGCCGGAGTGCGGGATGAACGGTCATGGGACAATCCTCCGCAGAAAACCGACCAGAAAGAGTGAGCCTATCCGCGATTCGAGTCAAAGGGAATGTCGTCTATCCACAAAAGCGTGAATGGCCCCGCGAAACATCAAGGATTGCGGCCCTTTCCGCCCAATGTCTTTAGACCGCCGGGGGCGGCGTGGTAGGATCGGTTCATGCCTGATCCTTTTGAACTTAGCGACGAGCCCGCACCGCCGCCACCCGCCCGGCGCAATACAGCGGCGCCCCCGCCATATTTGGACACTTTGAACGACGCCCAAAGAGCGGCTGTTGAGGCCTTGGATGGCCCGGTTTTGGTCCTGGCCGGCGCTGGCACCGGCAAGACCCGGGTGCTGACAACCCGGCTGGCGCACTTGCTGGTGAACCAGAAGGCCCGGCCGTGGGAAATCATCGCGGTCACCTTTACCAACAAGGCCGCCCGGGAAATGCGGGAACGGGTGGCCAGCTTGATCGGCGGTCCAGTGGAAGGCTGGTGGCTCGGTACGTTTCATGCGTTGGGCGCGCGTATCCTCCGCTCCCATGCGGAACTGATCGGGCTGAAACCCAATTTCACCATTCTGGATACGGATGATCAGATCAGATTGCTCAAGCAGGTGATGGAAGGCCATCAGATCGACGACAAAAAATGGCCGGCGCGGGTTCTGTTGGGCGTCATCCAGCGCTGGAAGGACCGGGGACTGACGCCCGAGAAAATCACCGCCGAGGAAGGGGCCGAATTCGCCGAGGGCATCATCACCAAACTGTATGAGGAATACCAGGCACGATTGGCGACCCTCAACGCCGCCGACTTCGGCGATCTGCTGCTCCACTGTCTGACGCTGTTTACCGAAAACCCCGACGTCCTGCACCAGTATCAGCAGAAGTTTCGCTATATCTTGGTGGACGAGTATCAGGACACCAATGTGTCCCAGTATCTCTGGCTTCGGCTGTTGGCGCAGGAGCATCGGAATATCTGCTGCGTTGGCGATGACGATCAGTCGATCTATTCCTGGCGGGGCGCCGAGGTTGGCAACATCCTCAAGTTCGAAAAAGATTTCGAGGGCGCGCAGGTGATCCGGCTGGAGCAGAATTATCGCTCGACCCCCCACATCCTGGCCGCCGCCTCTGGCTTGATTGCCCACAATGACGGACGGCTCGGTAAGACGCTCTGGACAGGTATGGAAACGGGCGAGAAGGTCGCCGTCCAGGGGGTCTGGGACGGGGAAGAAGAAGCCCGCGTCATCGGAGACGAGATCGAGGCGCGCCAATCCAAAGGCCATTCCCTGGAAGAAATGGCGATTCTATACCGCGCCGGCTTTCAAGCGCGGGAGTTTGAAGAGCGGCTGATCACGCTGGGCATTCCGTACCGGGTGATCGGCGGCCCGCGTTTTTATGAACGCCAAGAGACCCGCGACGCTATTGCTTATCTTCGGGTGCTGGTCAGCCCCGACGATGATCTGGCGTTCGAACGCATCGTCAATGTGCCCAAGCGCGGCCTGGGCCAGGCCAGCCTGCAGGCCATTCACTATCTGGCGCGTGGCCAAGGCATGCCGCTCTACGAGGCAGCCCGAATGATCGTCGATACCGATGAGTTGAAACCCAAGGCCCGCAATGCGCTAAAAGGCCTAATCCAGGATTTCGAACGCTGGCGGCAGAATATGGACGTGCTGCCCCATGCCGAACTGACGGCGATTATTCTGGATGAGTCCGGCTATACGGAGATGTGGCAACGGGACAAATCCCCGGAAGCGCCAGGGCGGCTGGAGAACCTGAAGGAACTGGTGGCGGGGTTGGATGAGTTCGAGAACCTCCAAGGTTTTCTGGAGCATGTCAGCCTGGTGATGGAAAACGACGAAAATGACGCCGAGGAGAAAGTCAGTCTGATGACACTGCACGCGGCAAAAGGGTTGGAGTTCGACACGGTTTTCCTACCCGGCTGGGAAGAGGGCCTATTTCCCCATCAGCGGAGCCTGGACGAAGAAGGCCTGCGCGGCCTGGAGGAAGAGCGCCGCCTTGCCTATGTGGGGATCACCCGCGCGAAGAAAGAGGCGCGGATCAGTTTCGCCGCCAACCGGCGCATCTATAACCAGTGGCAGAACGCGCTGCCGTCCCGCTTCATCGATGAGCTGCCGGACGACAATGTGGAACAGATCGCCGAAGCCGGGCTCTACGGCAACTTGCGGGGCGGCGGCGGATTCCGCCAGGACAGCGGCTTCACCTTCGAGCCCGGTACTCATGCGCCCAAACGCGCCGGCCACACCCGCGACGGTATGGTGGTGGAGGGCGACGCCTGGCTGGTGGCTTCCGGCGGTGAAGAGGCAAAATTCTCAGAGGGTACACGCGTATTTCACCAAAAATTCGGCTACGGCCAGGTGATCGCCGCCGACGGCAACAAGTTGGAAGTGGCGTTTGATAAGGCCGGCACCAAGAAGGTCATCGACAGTTTCGTCGAGCCGGCGTGACGGCTAGCTGACATCTCATGCCTGCCACCGAGCATCTCTACAGGATTACCCTTTCCGTGCCCAAGGACCAAGCGGATGCGTTCGCCACGGCGATCGAACCTCATTGCGACTCGGTTTCCTGGTCGGCCCGGCCGGAGACGTCTTTTGTGCAGGTCACTGGCTTTGCCGAGGGCCCGCCGGACCGAGAGCGGGTGGAGATCGCGGTCAAAGCTACGGCCGAGGCGATGGACACCCAAGCCCCGGACATTGATCACGCGCGCATTCCCGTGATCGACTGGGTGGTTGAGAATCTGAAGCAGTTTCCGCCGTTGGACGCAGGCCGGTTTTTTATCCATGGCGCGGAGTTCGAAGACCCGATTCCGCATGCGCGCATTTCCCTGGAGGTACCGGCGGGCGCGGCCTTCGGCTCTGGCCAGCACGGCTCCACCATGGGGTGTCTTTTAGCCTTGGATGGGTTGAACAATGTGCGGCCGCGCCATGCCCTGGATATGGGCTGCGGCTCCGGCATCCTTGCGCTCGCCATTGCCAAACGCTGGCGGATTCCCGTGGCTGCCGTGGATATCGATCCTAAGGCGGTGGCGACGGCCAAGGAAAATGTCCGGGTCAACGGGGAGGGCGGGCTGGTCGCTTGTGGGGCCGGGCGTGGTTATCGCCATCAGCTCGTCTATGCCCGGCAGTTTGATTTGATCGCGGCCAACATCCTGGCCCGGCCGCTCACCCGCATGGCCAAAGACCTGGTCCGCCATCTGGCGCCCGGCGGGACGGCGATCCTGGCCGGGCTGTTGATCCAAGACGAGATGAAGGTCTTCTCGGCCCATCGGGTGCAGGGGTTGTATCTGAGACAGCGTATCCGGGTGGACGGCTGGACCACCCTGGTGATCAGCAAGCGGGCCTAGGGCTGCAGGAAAAAGACGGCAGTCGCGGCTGCGCCCGTGAGTGTCGCGCCGATGGTCACAATCCAGCGCTGCTCCAGGGGGACCGATTTGCGGCCGGCATAATTCACACCGGTGCC
>CAZSXT010000034.1:0-3428 GCA_964611435.1 uncultured Rhodospirillaceae bacterium
TACAAAATCCAAAAAAGTCGAAATTTTTCCCGCCAAAAATTTTCGAGTTTTGTGGGTTTTGTGGTTTGGCAATTTTTCACACACACAGAAAAAAATTGAAAAAAAAATTTTTGAAAAAAAAAAGATGATCAACGGAAAAAAAAATTTTGTGCGCCTCTCGAGGGAACTTTTTGGGGGCATGTTTCCAAATGCCAGGTCGAGGATTGTTTTGGGGATGACTGTCGCGTTGGCTATATTTATGTATGTGGAGAGCATACATGCAAAAATTACGTATGATGGCTATCAAGTGCTGGAAGACACGGATACGTGCAAGGTGGAGGCTATTTTTCCAGATAATTTGTCAGAGTTATGTGGCGACATACGCGCCAGCAAGGAGTTTGTGAGTAGATATGTCTATTTCTTTGGAGTATCGCTGCGCAGCAGATATGTGGACCCGATTGTTGAGTACTCGAGTTCGGTCATAACAATTTTGAGTGCGGCTGGAGGAGTTATTGCGGTAATGAAATTTTTTTTTTAAACAAAAAGATATAATGATATATTTCTTTAAAACACCAAGTATCTGTGACATTTGGATCGGTTGTTTGCTTGTGGGCACTGAGCTGGTGCAATGTGACGTAGTCTTCTGATATGAGCATTTTGTTGTGCTTGGTCCATTCTGCGATGGCCTCGTAGGACGCAGAGGTTGTGCCTGGGAGGGTTGGCGTCCCAGATGCGAGTAGTTGTTTTTCGTGGTTCCAAAATACGATCAAACAGACTGGAGTGGACGTTTCGGTGCCTCGTGATATCCATAGACTAGGGCTGTATTTGCATATTACGCGAAAAGTGTGCGTTGATTTTACGCCAGCCTTGAAAACAAAGTCAGCGGCATCGCGGAGAGTCAGATTATTTTCAGGCAGAGACAAAAATAGCTTACTGTCTGTCAGCGTATCGGCGACGTTATAAGATTGTAGGGCGTAGATTTCTCTGACACACACACCGGGTGTTGCAGATATGGGGTTTGATTTATCGGTGGAGAAAACAATGCAGCCCTTTTCGTGATCAAGAATAAATTTGTGAAAAATGTCCATGCTCTATTTTCAATTATTTCAAGGAAAAGATAAAAAAAATTAATACGAGCATTTATACAGACTCACGATTGATACAAACACAAATATAAGCGTAGTTTTTACGAAAGAAGTCAAGACGATAATTGGCCTGGGCGGCAAAAGAGACACGGTCGATTCCATTATAAACACAATATTCTCCGCGATATCCAAGAAGGCGATGACTGTGCAGCTAAAAATTAGAAAACCGTCTACACTGTCCATGTATACAAATATGACGGTGAGAACAACAGTATTGATCAGAACTCCAAACACATAAAATGCATTTGGGTTGCACAATTTACTTTCCTTGGCAATTTCCGCCAACAGATGAAAGTGTGGGATGGCGATGTAGTTGCAAGCAACCAACACCCAGGTGGACACGTCTTTTGAGCCCAGAGAACAGGCCAGAGCAGCCATGTAGATAGACTGGAACAAACCACAGGCAGTCCAGTGCCGGCGGTGGATCTGAATTTGGGTGGTTGGAATATAGGTTGTAGCGGGCGATGTTTCTGTTTATGCATATAAAACTTCTAAACTTACACCATGATTAATATTATCTTCCAGCGATGCATGCAATGATGTTGCTATAAAGAATAGGTAGATGCCATAAAGCAAATCTGTCACGCCGCACATCACCGATGGGGAGAACGAATTGGCCGAATGTTGGCTGAATTGCAGGTTGTCTCCGATTGCACACGACGATTGTCCAAACATGAAAACAAAAATCCCCATTAGAACCATAACTCCGCCGCAAGCCATGGCGGCATTTTTCATGATACGCGGAAACATGTCAGGCTGGGAAAGAGCGACGCGTTTGTCGGCAAGGATAGAATCCCACATTTTTTTGATTTTGTTGCTGGTCATTCTTTGGCGAGCTGTAATGTGATTCATATACTGTTTGTGATGTGGCGATGATGTCAGTTGTATCAAAATATAACGTAACGGGCAACTCTATGCTTACCGAACATAAAAACAGAACAAAAATGTTCATCCCGACGTCATTCACGGAGTGGCACACGATTTTTGTCTTTCCAAACCAAAACGCATATGAAACCGCAAAGGAAGCGCGGGGCTACCAAAGGGAAATGGTTTATACTCGACTTCTTTCCTCCAAGACACACGCTCGCCCGCTCCTGAGCATCTTATCCAGTGATAAGCCGTTTTTGTGGCTTGTTCGAGAAAAAAAAGAAAATACAATAGACATGGCCGTTCTACGCAAATATGCTGTTCGCGATTCGATTCTCCAGTCCTACACCGGGCCGTAAGTTTCAACACAGAGAGATAACGAACAAAACAGATAAACGGGTGATTCCCTTTAACAGATATTACATGACGACCAACGTTATAGTGGCACACAAATCCATGTTGTATATAAGCCATGCACTCAAGCTGATCGACGATGTAGAGTCGTATTTGTTTTCAAAGTGCCGCAACCCAGAGTGCCAAGATACGCACTACAACGACGAGCAAAACAAAAATTCAATCAAGTGTGCCTGGGCTCTCGTGAAAAAGGCCCAGATGACAAAATGGACAAACAAGCCCCATGACGAGAACCTTCCCATTTTTATCTCCGAGCGATTCATGTTTGAGTTTATCCAATTTATCGAGGGTCTGTTTATTTGGTGGACAATGTTTGTGAGTAACTACTGCGACGAATACAAGGAGAAAAGTGTATACAACGCGAATACAACATACCAAGACATCGCCGTCAGATA
Source organism: uncultured Rhodospirillaceae bacterium (assembly GCA_964611435.1). GTDB lineage: Bacteria > Pseudomonadota > Alphaproteobacteria > Rhodospirillales > UBA2165 > JAYPHU01. The sequence goes on from CAZSXT010000034.1 coordinate 2,801, forward strand.
TAAGAAACTACTGAAAATTATACAAAACGGGAGGGGGATAACAGCGCTCTGGAATAATCTCAACATTTTCCCCGAGTACTGTGATGATTCGAGAACACTGTATCTGACGCTACGGAGCAGCGTGGAGCGGAACATGAACTGCGCATTGGCACAGCTGCTTATTCTTGCCATACGCAAGCCAGATCTACATCTGTGGCTAAACAACAACAGCTCGGAGGATGCAATAAACACCCCAGAAACAAGTAAATGCATGAGTGCCCTCTATTTCATCGCACAAACACCCAAAAGAGACTCTGCGATAAATTCGTATGAGCAATCCACACTGTCCGTCGTACAAAAAATCATCACAAGTGGAATCCCAGCGTGGACACAATCAGAGTTTGACGAGTTTCTTGCGTCCTTGGTCGACTACAGTCTTCCGCCCTCTTTGGACATTGACGAGTGCTTAAAACTGAATCCCAGACCGGAAGATAAAATAGCGCCAAAAATATTACACCGTGAATAAACATATACATGTATTTAATGAATTTTGTTTTCCTCGTCTTCGTCCGAGCTGCTGTCTGCTGGCTCTGTGCGTTTGCTGTTGGCATCGTCGTCCTCGTCTTCGTCCGAGCTGCTGTCTGCTGGC
>CAZSXT010000034.1:3528-5799 GCA_964611435.1 uncultured Rhodospirillaceae bacterium
GCTTGCTGTTGGCATCGTCGTCCTCGTCTTCGTCCGAGCTGCTGTCTGCTGGCTCTGTGTGCTTGCTGTTGGCATCGTCTTCGTCGTCTTCGTCCGAGCTGCTGTTTTTGGACGCACCCGAGGCATCCACCTCTTTATCGACGATTTGCAACCGCCCCCCAGAAACCCATCCAGATTTTCGTGGTCTCTTTCTATTGCGCAGGCTGGCATTTGTCTCTGATACTTGTACATTGACGCCAACTTCGTCTAATATAGCTTCGATGATTTCCTCTCGGGTAATCTCTCTTCGTGATTTGCGTCGGTGCCCCATCCGTGTACACACCGAGAGGAGCACAAGAAAACTACCACCGGCAAGTGCACACAGGATGGTGCTCACTACAAAACCCCACTCGATACTCATCGTCTTGATGTAAATGGTTGGAGATAAAATCATTCACTGTATGCTTCAAAAATTGTCTTTCCGCACGCCGACACACAAACTAGGAAATATGTAATAACAAAAGCGGCGAGCCACTCGTTTCTTCTCAGTGAGTAGTCCTGCGACACCAGAGGATTAAACACAATTGTGGTAAACGTAGATGCCACACACAAAAAAATAAGCATGGAAATATAGTAAAAAATAGAGACTTTTGTAGTGTGTCGTCGACGAACAATTTTGTATTCATACAGTTCCATGAGGCGTGTAGTGCTGATACACAAGGAATATATCGCAATGATGATAATCATAATGAAAATAACCGGGAGGCTGTCAATATCGCTGCAAATGCCAATATTGACCGATGCAAGAATAAACAGCGTCTCTCCGATTGCGTCCATGCATTTTATCATTTTCAGTTTTTCAGAGTACGCCTCTCCTTTATATTGCGAAACATAGACAAAGGCTATTATTCCGTGGATAGCCCATACAATTACCTGCAAAACTATTTCGATGAATTCAATGATTAGCGCCTGTGTGTACGACACATCGCCCACCAACGTAAAAATTTGGCGCCCGAGAAGCCCCGTAAAAGAGACGTAAAGTGTCAGGCCGATGAAGACGGTAAGGACAGCGTGGCGCGCGATCATGATTTTTGTTGCCATCTCGCGGCTCCACTCCTCCTCGGGAACCGCAAATTTATACAAGATGAACACGAAAAAAGCAACGCAGATTAAAACTGGCATCAGGGCAACCTGCAGATCCTGCGTGTCGTGCTTGGGCGAAATTGCGACCTGGCTGCTCGCGCCGTCTAAGACATGCAACCATGCAAGCCCCCCAAGGCTCTCTGTGCCAACATACATGAGAGGAATGTGATATTTACCGGAGGCGTCCTTGTATTTTTCGTCTAAACTGGTGTCGACGACCAGGGTATTCACGCAAACGCCCTCGAGGCACTCCTTTTTATCGAGAATCTGTGTTGTCATCATTGTTGACGACGAAGAGTCAAACCCAAGCCGCGCCGTTTTTTTGGCCAGGGAAGACACCGTGTTGTTGGGTATAAATACCTGGAAAAGACCAGGGACAATGAACAAATCGTCGATCCATATGTCATCTTCACCCTCAATGATCCACCGTGCCCCGCTAATCGGGCATTCAGACACATACTCGCACGTTATGGACGGTTTGGACCACAGCATTTTCCCGGGGAACTCGAGGCACCGATCTCGATGGCTGTCGTAGTCATCCTTGCTCTGCATAAACCCAAACTCTGTTTGCGGGCAGTTGTATAAAACGGGATAGTTTGCCTTGCTCCGTATCGTGGTGTTGGTTCCGGCGAGCAGGGTGTTTTGTTTGCTGGGGTCAAATTCATACTCTATCAGCACCTCTTCCACATCACCCAAAAAAATATAATCGGACATTTTGCCGTTGCCCTGGATGACATTCGTCTCGCTCAGCCCCAGAAGAGACTGTGAAAGATAGTTCTGCGTCGCCTCAATATTGGGAATCAACCCGTACTCGAAATAAGGCACCGTCTCAAGCGAAAACAAGACGTCGTGCAAACCTGGGTCCGTGCCCACATTCTTCACAACGATGCTTTTGCGCGCCAGCAGTATCTCCTGCTCGTCGACCGCACATGTCACATTCGGCCACGCACTGCACGCAAAAATCTGGACGGTCGAATTCTCGCTTACCGTAATCCCCCGAGCTAAAGCCACTAGAAGCAAAAAAACCACACACACACGATGCATTGGATCTAATAAAAGAATGGGGATCTTGTGTTTGAATCTAATAAATGAATGAGAATCTTGTGTGCAGTCTAACCAATGGCGTGCTTGGATCTGATAAAAGAATGG
>CAZSXT010000034.1:5899-11494 GCA_964611435.1 uncultured Rhodospirillaceae bacterium
GAGAATCTTGTGTGCAGTCTAACCAATGGCGTGCTTGGATCTGATAAAAGAATGGGGATCTTGTGTTTGAATCTAATAAATGAATGAGAATCTTGTGTGCAGTCTAACCAATGGCGTGCTTGGATCTGATAAAAGAATGGTGTGCTCGTGTTTGAATCTAATAAATGAATGAGAATCTTGGTGTTTGTAAATAGATTTTCATTTCTGTATACACCCTCTGCTTGTATGAATTTTATATCAGACATTTAAACGAGTCTCCTGCAGTTGTAAAACACTTTAGTTGTTTCCAACCTTCACGTATACATGCTCGCCCTTGTTTGCGCCATCAAGAGCCTCCATCGGATGGGGATTCAGCGTGGTATAAATACTGGAAGCCTCCAGCACGGAGCCAAACACGGCTTCCAGCAAACTATCACCGAAATCATAAAAATAATGCATTTGGCCGTCTATGTCAAACGTCATTGTAGTTCTACCCTTTAACATCTTATATGCACTCTCAACCATCAAAATTACAATCGCAGGGTTAGTCGTCGTTTGGACCAAGTTGCCGTAACGCAGAGCCTCCGCATTGATATCTCTTTTGATTTCGTTTGTTATGTCCATTCCATCAACTGTAATCCCTGTTGTCACGCCTCTCGCTAAAGTGAAAAACAGGTTCAGAGGAGAAACCGAGTGTGCGTGATGCACTAAAAATTTGCACATTTTTTCCGTCGCCTGTGGGAGCTGCAGCCCTGATTTTGCCGGGTTGTCGGTACAGTCCGCCAATGAAAGAAGGGCAAAGTCGTGGATGTCGTGATACATCCGTCGAGCGTCCTTGGCCATATTTTCCTCAATGGGGACAAAAACGGGGCGGACAACACCCGCCTCCTGCGCCGGAACCTCCGTCACCACGCTTGCCCAGTCAAAGTCGACTGGGAATTCGGCCATCCCGTCCGCCGGTGTGTAAAAGTCGGGGTGCATTGGCTCGGGAAACTCGGCGCGCAGCATAGTCCCAGCCGTAACACAAGAACGGCCCCCATCAATATAAGTGGTAAAGTGCGTCGACGCATTTCCCGTGGTGTTGACCAGCGCACACTTCTTGTCGTCCTTTGCGGCTGGATTTAGAATATACTGCGACAGCGCGGCGCTTTGTGCCGTCCCAAAGGGTCTGTAGCTCTGCGTATTTCTACGGGCAGCCAGGCGGGCTCCGGCGTATGTAGTTGGGCGAGTTTTTAATTGTGGATCGGAAATTCCATTTAATGCAGACACACCGCACGCGCGCTTGTATGGGCCGTAGTTCCGCCGAAGTTGGGCCAGGGTTGAAATAAGAACGGTGTCTCGTTCGTTGATACTGTATTTGTCGACAGACTGGGGGTAGATGCTCGTGTTTCTGTTCTGATGGCCGCCATTGCCACACACGGCCACGGCCCCGTTACCCCGGTTATCCTTGTAGTGATACGCCGACCCTTCGTGCCCAGCCGTTGTGTGCGCCGCGGCGGCCGACTCTAGTGGTCTCTGGGAGCCCATGGTCGAAGAGCCATTTTTGTGCGCGTTGTAAGACGTGGCCAGGTAACTGGAGAAAAACGACATTTTGTTTTCTATTTTGTTCACAAAACAAAAAAAACAATATTGTTAACATTTTTTTCAAAAACAGAATTTCACCTCGCGGCCACAGTTGTCAGATTGGCGGTTGGGGTGATGGGTGCATTTGTTGTGGTAGTTGTGGTTGTAGCAGGAGGATCGCCACTAGCCTGTATAGTCGCAGAAAGAACAATTGTGATAATTATCATGACGAAACAAACAACAGCAACACCAATTATCCTATTGCGTACGCTGTAGTCCGCCATGGCGAGGTCTGTATTCTTGTAAATATTATGGGGTATATATAATTAAAAACAGATGAGATTTGAATTTTTGCGAAATGGCAAACGCACGGTATACAATCTTGAGCTCCACGAGGTTGAGATTGGCCTCTGCCAGGGCACATTTGCGTCCGTATTTGAGGTTGGTTTGTTTGAGCTCTGTAAACACAGCTAGGTAACAATGTTATCCCAAACAGGCAAGGGATGGCTCTGGCCGTAAGTATGCCTACAAGCGAGAAGACGTGTGTGTGTCATCCAAGGGCACTGCTCCAAGCAACGAGTGCTACATATACACCCAGCTTGTGCGCCGGACAAATTCATGGAGCCCGTGCGTGGTAGAATGGTTTGGCCACTGTATCATCGACGTGTCATTCTCGCACTTGGGCCACATAACAACGGCAACCCTACTTGAAAAGATGGACACGAGTCTTTTAAACTATTTGCGCCACAGGAAGCGCATCTCATACAAGGAAATTAGCAACCAAATGAGAGACATTATGCAAGGGTGCGGGTGGCTCCACGAGCACAGCATTCTCCACGGCGACATCAAACCCAGCAATATTTTGTGCACGGCATCTGGGACCAATTTGAAGCTGTGTGACTTGGGAAACGCCGTGGATTTGCGTCTGAATAACTCGTCTGACTTGTTCTACGTCAGTCCGCACTATGTGTGCTCTGTGCCATATCGAGCATTTGAGCTTATGCGTGCGCCGGCGGGATACCGGTACGGCGAAAAGGTGGACGTGTGGTCGACGGGCATCGTCCTGTACGAGTTGCTCCACATAAAGCCCATGTTTTGGGACATGTCCATAGATGAGATTTGGAGTCAGTGCAAATCTGGCATTCACATACAGCGGATGGAGACAGACTTGCGCTACACCGCGTTCACCGAGGAAGAGAAAAACAAGATTGTTCGTTTGTTTTCACACATGGCAGACACGTGTATAACAACTAGATTTACTGCGAAAATGTGCTGCGAAGATGAAATGCTCATAAACAAGTCGACGGTGGTCATGACGCGGGATGAAAAGATGAACATTTTTCTTTCTCAGATGGGGTTTTGAGGCCAGTGTATTTTTTTAAATGAACGTTTGCTTGCAAGCTATATATTTATTTTCAAAAAAAATACAAAGCCCATGCGACGCATATATACAGCAATAAAGTAGCTGATGGTATATACGGGTCTTTATTGCAGTTGGGTGTTTGATCGCACTTTGTATTATATTATTTTCCTCTGCCGCATATATTTTTATTTTTACTTTGACTGGATTTATAGGTGTCATTTTCCACAATCGAAGTAACCAACTTGTTTAGTGGTCACATGCCAACAATAAGGTCAAAGGCCAAAATATCAATACAAAATGCATTTATTTATTTATTTTCGATTTTAAAAACCGCCTTCTTTATTTCATTAGAATCAAAAAAACGAGTGAAACACCCAGAAAAAATGAATTGTATAGAAGAACATACGAAGGACCATTTCTCTCGTCTATATTTATATACGCCATTAGACAAGTCCCCGTGATTAGTGCGGACAGAGTTCCAACGAACCGCTGCGCAAACTCGCCAAAGTTGTCGTTGCTTGTGAAAAGTGCACCCGCGAATGAGAATATCACAACGGCCAGTAATTCCTCGTTTCTCTTCCATATGGAGGGATGTTCGTCCTCGATAAATTCATTTGACAAGAGAGATACCGCAAAGGTTATCGCTACAATTCCGATACCCACAAGGATACCCTGATTCACCGGGTGGTCTGTGTGTCGAAGATACATCCGCGAAATGCAAATTGAAAACAATACAACAAACAAATTTAATATTGCCGCTAGCGTAATCGTCTGCCATGTCAGATTTACAATATAGCTCTTATTCCAGAGATCCCAGTCGACAAAAAGAACGAATAAAAGCGGCACACTGGGAACAACATGGGAAAGGGCATAACGAATCATCTAATAAAAGTAACATGTTTTATTTTGTATTCTTTGAAAGGGCGCAGCGGGGCATCAAGTGTTGAAGTTAGAGAGAAGAAAGACAGAAAACATTGGTCCGTATTTTCCGGACCCAAATGGGCCATTAGGTGATTTTTTATTCTCCATAGGGGTAATGGGGTTATTTCCAAATTAATACATCAACCATTTCATAATAACCCGCTCGCAAAGACAGTTTCTGTCCTTCCTTGTCGTATATGTCAGAAGAGCCCCGTTCTGTGGCCAACACGGTCGCTTTGCCACAATATTTATAATTATAATCAAGCAGGAGTATATTTTCCAAATATCTGTGGAAAAGTGACGCTTCGGTCATGTCGCAAAATTCCGACTGGATAAACCACCCACCGTTGCCAAACACGCCAATGGGCTTGTCAAATTCAACACAAATATAATCCGAAAGGCAATGATACGCACGGCGGATTGTTGGGGCATAAAGGAAAACTTCGTCGTCTGTATCTTCCGCAAATGCAAGTGAAACAATGATAAAAAGTAAAAACATCTATATAACAGAAAAGCCCGTGTCGTGTTAGAACGGTTTTTGTTCCCATATCACTGTCGTGTGCTGATGTTTATATAGTCCGAGCGAATATTACAAAATGATGTTTGAAGTGCAGCTGAAAAAACAATTCTGTAAGGCATGTACCAGTGGCTGAAAATATAGATGCATGTAAAGTTTCACGTCATTATTCCAGACTTTGATTGTTTTGTCATCTCTATAGTTTTTGCAGTTGAAATTGAACCCCAAGTATACAAAGGGCAATAATCTACAATACAACGGGTGTATATGTAAAGTGTGATTGCAAATAATTTTGGACAGTGGCAGGAGTGATCGGAGACCCGTGAAAAGGACTGGATCCCGCGTGTGACATGCTGAAAATATTTCGATGGATCATTTTTTATTCATCATGGAGGACATTTGTATAAGTAACCGTGCCGCGAGCGTGTCGTGTTTTATTATTTCGGCTGAGAGCGCCCTGTTTATGCCACTTTTTTCAAGCGCAAGATCCTGTTCAATCAGATAGCTGCACCGCAGTTGCCTTTGCAGGATTGTTTGCATTGCATATTTTATGTCTTCGTCGTTTTTTGGCGCTGATGTTCGCATGTGGATGGTTATGTGTATATACACGTGTGCTTCTTCCCACTTTTTGGGCATCCCCACAAGCTCGCCGTGATGCAAGAAAAAGTATTTCCGCTTAATGTCTTTTCGGTATAACCTCGACACTTCCTCGGCAAGTGCATGCGGATTCTCGGTGCTGTTCTCGTATATAAAGTCTTGTATGGCGTCCCGGGGGTCCAGCCGTATCGTGTTGTTTTTTAGTGACTCTTGTTCGTTGTAAACGTTTTGCTCAATTTCAACTTTGCGCCGGCAGTACCTGTAATTCACATCATTCCGTCTATAGATACCCTTGCCGTGGTCCTCATCCTCATCTGTGGTCTCGACAATGAGATATCCGGGAAGACCGCAGCAGAAGCACGGGACGTCGCTGCCTTTGTCTTTGATCGCTTCCTCGAGGCTTATTTTGCGCGGTTCAAAGTTGATGCTGTCATCCTCTTCCATGTCAGCGCCGACGTGGACTTCCATTCTTGGATTTGTGTAAACAAAGTTAGTTCTCAATGTCAGCGCCGATGTGGACTGCCATTCTTGGATTTGTGTAAACAAAGTTAGTTCTCGGTGCTATTCGGTTCCGTGTCAGCGCCGATGTGGACTGCCATGCTTGGCTCTATGTAAACAAAGTTAGTTCTCAATGTCAGCGCCGATGTGGACTGCC
>CAZSXT010000034.1:11594-13049 GCA_964611435.1 uncultured Rhodospirillaceae bacterium
TGTAAACAAAGTTAGTTCTCAATGTCAGCGCCGATGTGGACTGCCATTCTTGGCTCTATGTAAGCAAAGTTAGTTCTCAGTGTTATATTCGCACCAAAAAAAAATGTTATATACAAGAATTAGATTGCGTCCCCGGTAGGTAGACGGTGGGGTTTGGGCCGCCGCGTCTGTTTGCGTCCGTTAAAACACATATAAAGGCGAGCCATTGGATGCAGTTACAATGTCATTGGAAATATATGTTTCTAGCGTTGAAATCGAAGACATCAAAGATTAAATAACAAAATTGTTTTAGATGTTTGATAAACTGAAAGATTTCTGGAATGACCACGGGGACCACTTTGTCCACGATGACGGCAGCTACCGGAAACAGTTCAAGAGCACGAGGGCAACAATTGCATACGACTGTGGCCAGCTCGCACTTGACTTTCTCATATGGCTGATGAAATTGGTATTTACCTGTCTGGATACCGCTGTTCGGGCTGCACAATGGTGTGTCACACACTGGCGCACTATAATCACAATAATTGTATGCTTTGCGCTGGCCATTTTGTTAATTTACCTGCGCAAAGGGGCCATCGAAGTCCTGAAAGTCGCAAAAGATATAGCCGATATTGTGGCCCTTATATATACGGATATAACAAAAGGCATAAAACTGGTTGTCAAATATGCGGTTATTGCTTTCGACGACGTTCTAGATGGGATAAACGACATGATAGGGAAAATAGACGATGTGCTGGGCGGTGGTCTGGGTGGTGTCACTCATGCATTTGGCGGTCTCCGCCGTGATATACGGAGACGCAGCAGCGACAGCCCGATTCCAAAGATTTCGTTCCATGTATCCCCGCCCAACCTGCATTTTCCCGCCGAAACCGGGGACACGATTTTTGGGCCAAAGTTTGGCGATGCAATGGAAATACCGGACCTGTGTGAAAATTACGACACTGTATACGTTGTTTCTGTCTACTTCCTGCGCGACCTGTTCAACGACCACATTTGCCCGTTTGTGCGGTGGTCCTATTTCAGCAAAATATTGTTTGTGCCCTTGAATGCAATCCTGGGGCCCTGGGCGTATTGGAACGCCGAGCCCTTTCCATACATCGCCGGTGCAAACTGCGAGCGCCCGCCAGACGCGACGGTGTGCATAGCCCTGGGCGCGGGCTATCTCCTGGAGGGTATCATGTTCTGTATTGTTGTGTGTATTCTTGTGTACTTGGGGTGGCCGCTGATCTATTATCTTGGCGATACAATATACCGACTGATATTTGTCTACGCTGCTGAGCTCTGGCACTTTGCTATGCGAGAAATCCACAACCTTGAGAAGAAATCGGTCCCCCCAAAAGATGTTGTGGATCGCCTGCGCAAAACGATCAACATTTTATACGAAGACAATATCACATACTATGATGAGTTTGAAGATGCCGTTAAGCAGAAGGAAAAGAATCCAGACATTGAAAA
>CAZSXT010000034.1:13149-20173 GCA_964611435.1 uncultured Rhodospirillaceae bacterium
TCACACCCCTTCTCCAAACATCTCCCACACTGCGCATCTTTATCTATTCGTTTTCGTCGTCGCTTTCGTCGTCGCTGTCGATCTGAAGGCGCGACTTTTTCTGCGGAGTCTCGGCGTCCCCGTGGCCTTTGCGCTTCTTAGAAAAAGCGTCAGTGTTGATCTGCGCGAATATTGCGTCATCGTCATCTTCGCCGTCGACGTCCATTGTTCCCGCCGAGTTGACTACGCTCATCTTCTTCTCGTGGCGCGCTCGGATGGCCGCGAGCGTGTCTGTGCTATCCGCCACGTCCTCCTTCGTCTTTTCGCCCACGCGGTTAAAGATCAAGCACATCTTCTCAAGATGGAACGCGCGAATTGCAAAAATCTCGGGCTTATCGATGTCCAGCAGACTCTTCTTGTTTGCGCCCAGTGCGTCCTTGATCGTCTGCTCTGGAAAGCAGCGGGGGTTTTGCAGCGTCACCAGGGCCATCACCCCGGAGCCGGTTCCGATATACTTAATGTCGTTGCCTGGGATCTGCGTCTTGCCGTCGCATCGAAACAGCGGCAGCGGGTTAAACTTGAAGAGGCGGCGCGTCTTGGACTTGAGTTTGGCATCGATAAACGCCTTGATCTTTCCCTGCGGGTCGTACATCTTGCCCATGTCACCAGTCAGATACGAGTCGTTGTGCTCCATGATCGACGCCTCGGTCTCTCCCCGCCGGATCAAAAGAGTCGCGTCCTCTAGCATCTTGTTCTTGACGCTAATCTGCAGCGTGCGCTTGTTAGTGGCCTTGTTCGTGTAATAGCCCAGGGGCGATGCAAACGGGGATTTCTTTTCCGCGCGCAGCTCCTGCAGACGCGCTCTCCGGTTGTGCAGCTCGCGCTCCTCTCGGTCCTTCTTCTCATCTGCCGTCTCCTTCTTTGGGGCTGGGATGCTACAGTCTCGGAAATACTTTGGCATGGACTTGTATTTAGTGTGAACAATGTAGTCGTCCATCGCATCCATGGCCGTTTGAATCAGCTTGAACGATTCGCGCGAGGCCTCGGAGGATTCGTCAATTGAAATGCGCGCCTCCTGGCGGACCTCATCATTGATCGTCTCTTTGGTGTATTGCGTCGGCTCGCGGAACATGCTCTCGTCCATGGCGTTACCGTACGCGCCCGGCTGAAGAAAGGCACGCCCAAACACCAAGAAGCGCACACGGTTGTAGTTGTCGTTTGTTTTATGGATGCGATAACCCTCGTTCTCGTCTTCGCCTTTTGTGACATCTCTATTCACCAGCACACAGCGCTCCGTCTCGCCGCCGTTGCTCAGCGGATACCGGCCGGCCTCAATGGTGGTCATGTTCCGTTTATACCAGGACGCCGTGTACGGCTTTCCACTTTTGTCCTGTAGATTCGACACGCCATCCAGATACTCGGAATAAAGATCCTCATTGGGGTCGGGTTTCATGTAAGGCGGGATGCTGTCGATTGGGATGGCCATGTTTATTATATGTGTCTATGTGTTTTGATATTATCAACGGATTGTTTTTTTCCTCATATCTTTTGTTGCGCTATTTGAAGAAAATGACCGCAGAAATAGAAGATTGCGTGTTTAAAAAAAACACTGAACAAAATTAATTATTTATTCCAAAAAAAACCAAACAATATACTTTGTAATCTTTTTATTTCAATTTGAATATTATTCTTGATCATCGTTATCACTAAATTGATTGACAAATCTTACGCTTTCTTGCCCTCCCTTTGCCTTGGACATGAATTTATAAAAAACCCACATAAATGCGAACAGCATTAAGCAAATGCTGATGATAGAGCACAGAGCGCCAAATCCAGCCCAGCCAAGGGCATGGTCTCTGTTTCCTTTGGTCAGCGTATCGCAATCGAGATTGTGATCTGCGAGCTGAAAGGCAGCCTGTGTAGACATGAATCCCATGACACAAGACAGAATAGACATTATAAAAATCACGCCAAGAATAAAGGCGGATAGAAATAAGCCAAAGTAGCGCATCTGGTTGCTGTATGTGCCGCCAACACTGAATGTAACTGCAATCATCCACATCCAGAGGCCGACGACAAACACAATCCCCAGGGAGCCCCCGGAGACAAGAAGCGAATGGGCATTAAAGTCGTTTTCGTACAGAGTGTCCACGACTCCATTTTTAACAGTCAGACAAGAAGCGTACGTTCCGGTGTTTAGGGAACCATTGACAAGAAAGTTTGAGATCAAACAGCATTCCGAGTCGACTTCGTCCTTCAGGTCGTCGTTGATATAGCCGGACACATACAGCGAGGTAACAGCGACTCCAATAAACACAATAGTGGAGATTAGCACCCCCCAGAATTTGAGAGACGTGACAAGACCGGTGACCGTGGAGACACCCATGTTCTGTATTGGAAGGCAGGATACATGTGTGTATATATGTTAGGAAAAAATCTTGTTTAATATTTGACCTGCCTTCATTTTTATACTCGATATTTTGTACGACGACAAAATAGTTTTTCTCTGTATGGACTACTCGTTCTCCGTGGTCACCAGGAACGTATTTTCGCTCAAGGTGTCAACATCACACGCCTGCAAAACACCGCCCTTGGCTCGCAGGGCCACTTGAAATTTACACAGGAATATGTCCTCGTCCTTGTCTTTGTGACTGGGCTCTTCGTCTTCAGAGCTGCTGCAGCAGTCCTCTTCCTCCGAGCTGGCCTCTGTTTCAAGCTCCTCGTCTGACTCCTCGTATTCCCTGCGAGACCGCTTGTGGTTTACGATCCCCGGCGTCTGGTCAAACACCCGGAAACAAATTGTCGTGGCCTGATACGTGTTCTCGGCTTCGTCTCGGTCTTCTTTGTTGCGCTTCTCTATGAGCGCAGAGTATGCATTGATGATATCTTCCTCGTGTTTGGTGTGCGGCTCTATTTCTGGCATCTGGTATTCCTCGGGATACTCCATGCACCCATCTTCGTCACAAATGCTACTCTCGTCGAGAACCCGGATTTTTCCACCAGAGTCTCGAACATACACCTTGTTCGCCGTCCGGATGTGGAGCTCGCTATAGTCCCGGCCATACGCCTCGTTAAACGCGTTTATAAGCTGACCCAGCACAATTGTTCGTGGCATCTGTGTATATATATTAAAACACCGAACTCACACACTGACAGAAAAAAAAATAAAATGTCACGAGGACGCGGGCGAGGAGGCTATTTTTCACACCAGGCCATGGTGCCACAAATTGTATATCTACCGCCACCGGGCAACTATCGGGAAGAGATGCTAGAGGTCCCACCCCTGCCACGACAGGCACGCCGCCAGCAAATCTGGTCCAGTCGCCATATACGCGCGCCGCCTCCACGTTGGTTTATTTGTTACCGTGACACACGTCTGCAAACCACACTGATACACTGAACACAATAATTACAGGATCGACCCGTAGATACCAACACCACGTCCCCCGTACTTTCAGCTATAGGCAGACGGCATCGGATTTTGAATATGTGCTATACCCAACGCTGGATCGCTTTTCTGCCGTGGGATATTATAAAGTACGAGATCCGCGAAACGGAAAGAAAAAAATAATTGGCATGCGCGGCACACTTAAGCACCCGTCACAAAATCAACTTGAAATATACTGCGATGGATGTGCCTTGGCGCACAACAATCACAACCAATATTGTTCGGCGACTCCAAATTCCCAGCGCAAGGTATTTAATTAATTTTAACACAACAAGGCGAAACAAAAAGTTAAACCCCACGACTTTAATTTAATAGAAATTAACCAAGGAACAGGCCGAGCCTCGCGACGGGGGTCTTACGTTGTGCAGTCTCAACGGGTGGCGCATCTACGGCATGGGATACGAAATATTGAACTACAACACCTCCGAGGCACCGCGCCAAGTGGTTGAAAACGTTGAGATACGAAACAGAAATTACAGCGACGAAGATGGTGTATACGAGCCAGTTTAAAGTCCCAGTCTCTTTTTGATACTAATCGATATGTATATTAAAATAATATTACAGAACACAAACATGAGCACTAATATTCTGCCTCCCAGCCGCGTGGCTCTTCTCCATGGCCGCAAACAGCGCATGTCCGGAGCAGCTGCCGTTGCCGTGTCTGCAGGTCTAAACGAGCTGTTCAAGCAAATCAAGGACACGGCTACGCCAGACGGCATGTACCCGTTTCAGCGGAAGGACAAGGTCATTAGTACACAAGTGTTGACCGTCTTGCTGCAAGGAGACCAGGCAACGATCCCACTGTCTCACAAACTACACCCAGTCGTGCCATTCAAGCAAAAGGAATATGGTCTCAACTATCTGCGCAAGTATTACAACCACAAGCTCGACAAAGACGAGTTGTTGCGCGAAAAGACACACAAGGTCTCAAAGAAGAAGAAAAAGGTCAAGAAGGTCAAGGTTGTGTTGGAGTAATTCTTTTGGTTTTTTTTGTGAATGAAAAAACGTAGCTGCACATAAATATATTTATTTGGAGTGACCACTGACACGGAAAGATGGGAAACACGAATTTTTTTTTTCGAAATTTTTTTTTGTCAGGGGGGGGTCCCCGGCCGAAAAAATTTTTGTTGTCGCGGAAAATGATATTGACAAAAAGTTGCTGCAGCAACTTGGGATTGGAACATTTTTGTTTTATCTTTTTTTTTTTCACTTGTGACGTTCGTTTTCTCTGCACTTTGATTTCGCAATAGGCTATATCAGAGACAAGCGCTCCAGTGTTGATAGTCATAGGCAAATGCATATGTTAACGATTCTAGAACACACTGAATAGAATTCTCATTTACTACTTGGCCGTTTTGCATTTCATGAATTGTTATAAATTTGATCCAAGCAGACAAACAAGCCTGGTTTAGCAGTTGAACGTTTTGCAAGCCATGGACATGACGCTGGATGGTGTTCTTATATACGCTTTGCTTCTGACTCTGGTGTTCAGCACCTGTGCCTTGTTGATAGCTGGACTCACGGCGTGTGTGATATTCAAGAGAAGCAGAAGGAATAATTCAGTGGCATGGAAATTAGGAGACGATGATTTCACATATACATGATTGATTATATGGACCGTGAAAGTTTGTATTTTCTATTTTTAATCAAGTTCATTTTTCCATAAACATGGACCAGCATAGCAAAGTTACTTGCGTCACAACCACCAACGAGATACACCGTTGCCAAAATCGAAAAAATACAGATGCAAACAAAAAAGTTCCAATCCCAAGTTGCTGCAGCAACTTTTTGTCAATATCATTTTCCGCGACAACAAAAATTTTTTCGGCCGGGGACCCCCCCCCTGACTAAAAAAAATTTCGAAAAAAAAAGTTCGTGTCACCTACGTTTCGTGCCTTGTGAAACAAAATAGAATGGCCACGAAAAATGGGTTCCTCATGGGCAAAGATGAGACACAGCGCAGATGCTCCGCGATTCCAATGATTATTTCGCGGCTTATTGCGTCCAACGTGCCACTAAAATCAAGCAGTTTACTCAAAGGTATCAACAAGGAGGATGTCAAAGGCAAGCTTATAAATAACCCGAATGTATATTATGACCCCGACAACGATACATTTACCACGGCCAATCAGCACGTCTCCGTGTTATTGTGGCAGGCAGCGGTTGAGAGGAAAAGCGCTGTTTTGGCAGATGTTTTGCGAGAGACACACCTGAAGGTAAACAGTGCCGAAATTATCAAGCTCATTGCTGAAAAATGCAGGAGCCACACCGACATGTCATACATGTGCCTGCCTGGAAACGATATATTTTTGTCGAAGAAAACGAAGCGCGACTACATTTTGAATGATTTTGTTGGGCCGGAAGACAACGGGGCGACAGTGCTGTCCAATGGAGATGTCGTCGGAGATCATAATTTAAACTATACATTCCCGCCGACTTTTAATGATGAATGGAAAAATGCCGTGTTGCAAATACGCGATGACAATACCAGGACAATAAACACAAAGGAATATATAGAGATGGCGCCCGAGCGCTACTTATTGTCGCTAAATAAAAAGGACCAGTCTTCTGTTTATAACTTTTGCACCGGCGTGGTTAAAAAACGACGGCGAAAAAGAGTAAAGAGAAAATAAACACACAGATAAGACATGGCCACCACGTCGTCATATTTTGCAGCGCAGGAGGGGTGCAGTTTATGCGCCAAGGACACGTAAGTTTCACATGCACGCCGAGTGAATAAAAGTACGACAAACGATAACACATTTCACACACAGACACGAATGCCTGTGCACAAATGAGCAGCACAGAGTGTTCCGCGATATTACGGCTGTGCTACGCGGAGACGAGGGGAGCCTCTACAACGTTGTGTCGGGGGGACCTGGATGCGGAAAGTCGTGGCTTATCAAGCAAATCGTAAAGCTTGGAGAACAATGCGGCAACAAGGTGCGGGTGTTTGCTCCGACTGGGACTGCCGCGTACAACATTGACGGCGAGACAATCCACCGCGGGTTTTCAGTTCCACTTGTCTTGGAGACGCTACACAACAGGGTGCGATGGAAAGGGAGGGGAATCACGGCGAACACGACATACTTTGACATCTGTGTGCAAAAGGTGAAGGACATGCTGCTTGATGGCACGCGGCTTATCATCTTTGACGAGTTCTCCATGATTTCGCGGGAAATGTTTGAGACGCTAGATGCCATTTGCAAGAAGGCAACCGATGCGCCGTTTACCCCGTTTGGCGGAATTGCCGTGGCGCTGTTTGGGGATGTGAACCAGCTCCCGCCGGTGAGCAGCACCCGACCCGACGGCAGTGTGACAAACTCCGCCCACTTTTGCTTTCTAGGTGAAGCGTCCACGGAAGCCAAGCCCCGGTTCTCGGATCTGTGGGCCAGCATGTTTTTGCTTGGGACCGAGGAAGATAAGTTCAGCCGTGCACCGGCCCCAGAGGCAGGGAATGCATTCGTGATTGATTTTGCAGCTTCGCAGGACGGAGAGTGGCCTTGCGACGAGGATCTGCCCAAAAAGCGCAAGTATAAGGAGAACGAGATGGACGAGGGGCAGTGTGAAGAGTGGCTTTGCGACGAGGATTTGCCC
>CAZSXT010000034.1:20273-37050 GCA_964611435.1 uncultured Rhodospirillaceae bacterium
AAACAGCGCAAGTATAAGGAGAACGAGATGGACGAGGGGCAGTGTGAAGAGTGGCCTTGCGAAGAGGGTCTGCCCAAACAGCGCAAGTATAAGGAGAACGAGATGGACGAGGGGCAGTGTGAAGAGTGGCTCTGCGACGAGGATCTGCCCAAAAAGCGCAAGTCTAAAACACATAAGATGGACGAGGGGTCTCCAAAAAAGCGGAGATACAACTATGAGAGAGGCAACGTGCATATCCTAACGCAGAGTGTGCGCCACAAGGACCCAGAGCTGCTTGGAATTATAAAGCAGATGCCATTTTGCGACTCGGACGAGACGGCGCGCATGAATGTTATGCGATACATTGAGAAGAGGATCCGAGAGACAGAAAGGCAGAGAAAAAGCATGGTCGCCGCCACACCAGAGTTGATTGCTCAAGAGGAGGAGGGGCGCGTTATTCTCTGCTACGAAAACCGAACAGTCAATGAGATCAATGCCGCCAATCTGAAAAAGATCAAGGGGCGTGAGTATATTTTTCGCGCCCACGACGAAAACCTCGACCCCAGAAAAATAACAGAGGATAATTTTAAGAATGTGCTGCGCAAGAAGTTTGTCGTTGAAAGCGAGCTGCGCTTAAAAATCGGAGCACGGGTCATGATACTGGTCAACAAGGAGGACATTGACGTGGTCAACGGCATGATTGGAGAGGTGGAAAAGATCACGAAGAAGGGCGAGGTGGTGGTCCGTGTGCTCAACAGGGACGGTACACACCGAAAGGTGCACATCGGCAGCCACAAGTTTGAAGCGCATGACGCCAAGGGCAAGGTCGTCGTCAGTCGTCGCCAGGTGCCGCTCAAAACGGCATGGGCGTGCACAACCCACAAGATCCAGGGCGGCAACATTCCCAAGGTGGAGATCCGACTGGACGATTTTCCGACGCGGTTTAGCCTGTCTACGTGCGGTCTGTTCTATGTGGCGTTTACGAGGTGCTCCGAGGGCCGGAACATTGCAATCACCGGAAGCATCAAAGAGTCCAATCTGCACGTGTCGCCATATGCAACTTTTTTCAACAAAACATATCATTAAACCGCGAGTTTTTATTTTTTGTAGGGTAAATATTTGTGAAAACCAGACACGAACAACGCGATTCGAGACAAAACACCAAGACATTGTTTTTTTTTCTTATTTTATATTGTTGTAACAAACAGGTATGGACGAAGAGAAAAAAAAGTTTGTCATGATGAACACGTTTGTGGCAGATGTGTACACGCGGAGCGTTGACGAAGAAGAGGCATCAGACAGTCTCATAACAACGGTGGCCAATACAATGTTAATGGGCGCGTACTATATCTGCGAGCACGGCTTCGTAACCGCCGAGAATCTCAGCTTTGTGACGTCGTGGATCCGTATATGCATTTGGCTGGTGGGGAGTGGGAGGAGCGACCTGTATCCGTCTCTGCCCAGTCTCAATGAGTCCGAGTTCTGGGAGGAGGAGAACATGCTGTCGCTGGAATATATAACCGTTGAGAATTTGCTGCGCGTGTTTGACATTCCATTTTTGATCCACTGTATTGCTTCAGAGGAGGGAGACACGGAATATCTGGAGTGCCGCGACCCGGCCGCCAGGTCGGAGCGAAAACGCTTGCTTTGGGCTTTGGATGAATCGAAAGAGGAAAACACATTCAAGTTTGCTCTGGCGTTTTTTCGGTTCGTCATCACAGAGAATTTGATCTTGAACAAGTTCCACCGGGTACCGATACCAGACGCAGATCCAAAGCATCTGGATGTGGCCCTTGCCTTTTTTGCTGCGGCAATCGACAGAAAAAACAACGACAATTTGCAGCAGTGGTTTTCGCACATGATGTACATATACGAGGTGGGTATTTTTAAACTTTTGACGTTTTTTGGGGTTGGGGATAGGAGCGGTCTCACTATTTTCCATAGGTTTCAGAGTGTCAGTTCATGAGCCTGCAGCGCAACGAGGACATTGCGATCAATTCGGCTATTGTTTTGTTTTACAACGAGCATTGTAACGATCTGATAGCGCGCGACATGCTGCCGATTCTCAATGCAGCGGAGCTCGAGGACGCGGACCCAGAGTTGGACGGAATTGGTTCTCTGAATCATTCGAGCCGAAGAGTTAGTTTTGAGGACTTTCTCAGTGTAGCTCAAAATATAGCCCACCTTGTATTTTTCCGCAAACTGCTGCGCGATGTGTTTCGAATACACGGACTATCGCTGCGAACATTGAATACGGTCAGAAAGGCACAGGAGTGTGATCTTTTCGTATTCAGGCACTGCGCCGGCCAAATAACAAAACACGAAGGTGATCTAGCCATGTGCGGAGGGCCACTCGAAGAAAAATACGCCATAGCACGTCTGTTTATTCATTACATTCTGAGCAGCAACAAAACAAAGTTATTTGCAGAGCGTCTCTTGTCTTGCAATGCCTCCAATGTCCGGGAGCGACTTGATGATATTTTGGCGACAATATAATAAAACCAAAAAAAAACAAAAAAGTCTTCATAAAAATTTCATGTTGATTGTGCCCGGAAATGGTCGGCATATTTTTTCAGATGCCTGATATGCTCTGGTAGAGACCCCGCATATTTTGTTTCCAGCTTTTCCATTGTCCGCAGGAATGTTTCCACAAAACAATTTTGTGTATACATAAACATTGGATATTTCACGACCGAATCCGATGTCTGTATTTTCTGTAGAATGCCGAGACTGTGTAGATTTTCCAATGCACAATTAATGTCATCGAGTGGGTATAATGTTGTTAGTTGAGGTATGTTGTGGGCGGTGAAGATGGCACACTCGGAGAAGATGCAACACTTTGCCACGTGAAGCGTGACCTGTCCAGACATGCCGGCCAGTGTTTGGATCAGCGTGTGAAGATTGCACTGCCTCCAAAGACGGTCAATATCGGCGCCTCTGAGGATATCGCAGGGGTCGATTTTCCCAAACTCCATGACAATCTGTTTTGGTTTTAGTATACACAGGTACACATACATGGATTTTATCAAAAAATGCACCCCGCGGAGCAGCGAAGGGCAGCGTATAGCTACACTTATGAGTATCATCCGCGCCGAAACACGCGCTGAGAAGAACCTGGATAGCGCGATCAGCAGCTACAGCGACGGAAAGGTGGACAAGAAGGCGCTAGAGGAAGTACAACCACACTTGGCCGTGTTTCTAAAGAAGGCGTTTGAACACCAGCAGGATATACTATACATGAAGGCAGCGCTGTCTGTAATCGCGTCTCTGTCTGCCTGGACGGAATTGTACGAAGAGAAGGCAGACAAGTTGGCCAAGGCAAACAAAACATATGCGGCCAAGGCGTTTTATATTTCAGACTGCGTGCGCCGCCAGAAGAACAACTGCTCCATGCGCATTTGCGAGCACTTTAACCGAAAGGCCGGGTGCTCGCCGGGCAAAAAATTCAACGACAACAAGGAGCACGAGTGTACATTTTTGCACGTGTGTTTTCTGTGCTGGTCCGAGGATCACGGCGTGGAGGACAAGACGCAGGAGGGAGACTACTCGGATTGCTACGTTTGCGGGGCAATGGATGCCCTTGACCAGGGCCTGGACTCGCTGTCCGATTACCTGGGCCTGAAGGAGCCACGCGGGCGCGAAACACCGTCGTTTCTGGGCTGGAACATCGCCCACAAGAATCTTGGCATGGTGGAGATGCGCCCTAGCCTGCGCAAGCTTTTGCTGAGATGCATCGACATGGATATCGTGACAATTGTGGAGGATGATGTCGACGAAAGAATCCGCTCGTGGTGTGATATCAGCAATATGCGCTACAAGTTTATCACCAAGACTTTTTCGGAAATCATGGATGATGTCATTGCGCTTGGGAGCGCTTCTGGCACACCCTTGACAAATGAAAGCAAGCCTGAAAACAACGGTGCAATCTCTTCCAGGGCAAATGAAACAAAAACGTTTTCTGAGGCGGTCAATTCAAAGCCGAGCGAAGCCGCCAGAGAACCGGAGAAAAAGGACAACCCGAGGCAGAGACCGGTCTCATCGGCAGCGGCCGAGAGTTCCGGTCACGGTGAATTTGCATCGCCGGTGCACGAGCCGCAGCAACATCGCACCTGGGATCACCGTAGACTCTACCACATGGATCAACTCCAGCCCCAGCCCATGCCATTCCCGGGACAGTATCCCTGCGATGATCAGATGCAGATGCAGATGCACATGCACAATGCATACCCACACGCGTCGCCTGGCTATATGTGGGCGCAGATCCCGGTCTCGTCGGTAAACATGCATGGTCAAAATTAATACTAGAAATAGGGGGTTTTATGTGTTTCATTGGAATGTGTGGCATTGTCTGAAAATATCTAATCTTGTGTAGATTGAAAATGAGACTGCGGCATTTTTGTTTGTTCTGGGGTCTGTATGGTTGACTGGCGAAAACGTGTCGCTGTATGTTTTTATAACTGGGTTTTTCTGCCAATCATTCCTGCGAAAGTCGTAGAAATACTTGTTTGTGACATAGTGTCCGCATTTGTCACTCGAGCCCTCGTGTATACTTTGCGAGGTCAAAATGTATTTGAATTTTTCGGGGCTCTTTTGCGAAATATACCGGGCTTTGAGGTCGTCGCTGAGAGATTGCACGGGTGAAAACACGACTGGAGACGTGAGTGTATGCTTTACCTTTTTAAAAGTATTCGAATGGGAATCATAGAACGTAGTTTTGTACCAACATATCAAGACTGGCGGTAGGTTCATCAACTTTTTCCTTTTGAGTGCAACCATGTTATTTCGATTGCAATGTTGGCATCTTGTGACTTTGTCCATGGCATCACACGTATTATCTAAAAACATGTAGCTTGACATGTGTTTGTCTGGCTGAAACAACTCCTTGTTAAAGTTCACGCCTTCCTCCTTCATAACAAGTCCGTGTGTATGGTCTTTAAACACGTCGTCGGGGTTTTTTTGGCCTTTGTATCTTGCAATAACAAACTTATCAAAATTGTTTTTGAGCGTATTATACGAACTAATATTTATATCCATCATATTTTCGTATTCATAATATATGTTTTCGTACATACAGTGATTGCATGTAAGTGATATCATTTTCAATGTGCTGAAAATGTATGATACCTGGCCTACATAAAGTCTCCGTGATTTATCGTTTGTGGAAAAAGGCAAATATTCCCTGTCGCACAATTCGCTGCATTGCCCCAGAATCATCATCAACATTTCGTGTGAATCGCTTTGGTTGGAGTAATGAAACTCATCGGGTTTCAGGATAGTTGTATATAATTGGAGAGCATATGGTGCCACTACAGGGCGGCATCGATAATAGAAGCAATATGTCAGCTGAAACAAAAGCCAAAAAATATTGACATTTGCTAATCCGTTGGGTCCCGGGGCTTTTATTATGCTGTCATATCCATCTACGCTCGTAATTATATGCCTTGATAACAAGAGTCTCACAAACGGCTGTGTGTGCATCAAGGCCTGTACCACCGAATTGAAATAGCACGTGGCCCCGGGGTTTCGTAGTTTCACATTTCCATACGAGTCGGGATTATTTATATTTATGCGGTAGTGTTGATTTAGCAACTCGTATCTGCCTTGAAGTTCGTCTCCCCCTACTAATGCACACACGTTGTAATTTTCAAACATAAAACGCACCAGGGAGCAAAGATCTTCTTGGCCTTTATATAGACGCGGTGGCTGTAAACCCATAGATACTCCAGTGCGAACACGGCTCTTTTGCATTTCAAAAAACCATTTGTCGCGTTCAATAATAGATAACATATCCTCTGTAATATCAATAGGCATTTTGTTCCCTACTAAGCGCATCCGGCGAAAAACATCATTATTAATATAGCCGTGAACATACAGACGATATTGAAGCTCATATTGCGCCGTCTCACCTACATCGTCTTCATATTCGGATGCGGTATCTTCACTGTCAGAATACGACAATCTGATTGGCTTTACGCTAAGTGTAGATTCGAGTTCTGATTCGAGTTCTGCTTGCTCCACTGCATGCCTCGCTTTTTCATCCTCAACCATTGTTTCAAGTGATGCAAGAAAAGCTTGTTGCATTTCATCGTCCATTTCTATTTGTCAAGACATGATAGATTCAATTCAATGCATCATTTTTGTGTATTCTTGGCTGGACGTGCGCTTTCTCGTTCACATTATGAGCATCTGGGGGTTGTGTTTTGCCAAGCCCCTGTCTCGCCGCGCCATCGCTTACTACAGTTTAGCGGCTATTTTTGGAGCAGCGGCCCTTTTGTTGTATGTCCTCTACAAGAAACAGGGCAAGTTTATACTAGCATATTCCATCATTGCAAGCTTTAATCTATTTTTTAGCGCCTGGATTGTTGTAGCTCTGATTATCTGTGTTTCATTTCTCGTCGTGGCGTGGTACGGGCCACTGCAGAGCAAGAATAGCCTATTGGCTCTGCGTGCTGTTATTATTTGTCTTTGTTTAGTATGTATATATGCCACATTTAAGACATACGAGCAAACATTAGCGGTTGCGTCGGTTGTGTTTATCGCAAGGCTTGGGTTTATTTTTTTGGGGGGATACGGGGTGGCCATGCGCGCGACCGACGCTACACGATCCGCCGTCGACAGTCTGAGAAATGAAATCGCCGGCCTGTCCGTTCAACAATTCTACCGCATGTTCCCCGATGAGAAGCGGCGCCAGGAGATTATTGAATTTGTAGAAACAGGAACAGATATTACTAATAGTCATTGAAATTCATTATAAATAATCAATGGCCCATCCTTTACAAGTTCCGGGGATGGATGAAGATCACTACAGTGTGATAATTTTTGGGACAGTGTATACGCCATGTGTCTGGATTTATAGGCCTGGCACCAAATTGCCTTGTTGTTCAGTTTGTAAAACTGTCTCGTCAAAATGTCCAGTCCTGGTATAACTGGGACGACTTCATGCCCGGTGGACGTAAACACGCCGTCCTTGATGGCAAGTGTGAACGCAATGATAAATTTTTTTACCAGCAACTCGTTTTGAACGGTTGAAATGGTCGAAATAAACGATACTCTCTTTGCCTTGTTTTGCGCGCGCATTCTGCGTTTGTCTGCCTCGGACATTTTCTTATTCCGGTGCTTTCGTGGCATAGTTGTCGGGGAGATTGTTAGCCACTCTTCTATGTTATGGCGCCCTATATTTGCATATGAATCGCGCAAAAAGATTCCATATTGCATCTGACATTTTGGTTTGGAAAAACAAATCATGAGAGCCAGCAGCCAACGACAAAATAAGAAAAACAAGTAAAACTTACGTTCCATGCAGAATTGACCGAGAAGTTAGCCGGCAGATTATCGAACACAATATCAATGATATTGGCATACAGCACTTGAATTAGAGAGCAGAATTGCGAGTGGCACCTGAATCTAGGCAGTCTCCACCAAAACGGGCTTTTGGCGTTTGCGTGGACCTGTTCTCTCCATTTTATATGATCGGCTTCTATGTTCTCAAATGTGCCCATATAGTTTGTCTTGGACTTTTTGCGCGATCTATTCCAGCGCATATCTCGTATTGGAATGTAGTCAATGCCACAGACCATGCCGGATATAGGGCAGACTTGCTCTGACGTGGCAAAATCGTTGAATTGGTCTGGAACCTTGTGGAAATGTAAAGAGAGCGTGGGTATGTGGGTGATAAAAGCCAGCGGGGACAACAATAATTGAAAAAAAAACTTACACAGGTGGTTTTGTTGCAAATGTGCATGGACCCAGTTGTCAAACACAGAAACGTGTACCTTAGTCTTGCATCAGACCACACACGACACTCCTTTGTACACACATGCGCTTGTCTAATCTGAGCACTGGCTATATTCAACAGGTTGAAAAAACACGGGTGTTTCCGTATGTATTCGACCAATGCAAAATTTAACTTGTCCTTGTCGTCTTTATTCCTTATACACTCTGAGAAATCAACGTATAGTATTTTTCCAGTGTCCAAGCATAATATATAATCATTGTTCTGTGGATTTAGCCAAAACCGACAGTTTAAAGTACACTGGTGGAATTTTATTTCCTGCTGCGACCGTAGAATCAGCCTGCCTAGAACCTGGCGCGTGTTGTTCTCGTATGTATGATACATTGCCAATGCGGTTTCTTTATTCATCTTCAAAAAGTATATATATATAGCATGAAGTCAAGTTCAAATTACGCGTTTTCATTTTCAACCAACACCCACATTTCACGCTTTTAAAAAAATGCCCTTTTAAATCCACAAAAAAATATTATTTATTTTTTGAATAAATTTGCCAAAAACATCAAAGCCACGTCCGAAACGTTAATGTTTATTTGTGCAAACGGAGTCATCTGCACACCTCTGCCACCCGAGGAAACGGTCTGCTCTGCTCCTGTTCTCACCCGGGTCGCAGTGGCTTCGCTCTCGTCGTCGCTGTCAGATTCTGCTCTGCGACGGCGCTTTCCGCCAACCTCACGGCTGCCATTCCCTCGCTTGCGTTTTCGCGCGCCAAACGCTTCTTCCTCGTCAATGTAGTATTCCTTCTCATATTCCATGATCTCATCCTCGGAGTCTTGTAGCATATCCGATAAGTCCGAGTCAGATGACTCTACATAGTTCATCTCGTCCTCTTCCTCTTCCTCTTCCTCTTCCTCCTCCTCCACTGTTGCTATTTTTGTAGTGGTTGTGGGCTTTTCTGGCTTGAAGGTCGCCGGCGCACTTTCCGTCTTGGGTATGACCAGTGGCTTGAGCTTTGTTTGCACCGGGGGCAACTTTGATGTCTGTGGCTCCGACTCGTGTTCGCTCGGCTCGTCTACTTTAAGCGGCGACTTGGCGCGCAGAGCTCCGACCGGCTTTGGCTTGCGGCCCGCAGCCACCGGCGTATTAGAGCTCGCGCTGGTCGTGCCCGCATGTGTGTCGTTTTGCATGCCATCTGGAATGGTAAAGGCCTTTTTAGACTCCTTTGGGTCCTCCTTCTTGTCCGACTTTCGCTTGTTGACGGCGTCCTTTTTGCGCTTCTCCTCTGCCCAACAATAGTCCGACATGTGGAGAAGATTTTTTCCTGGCTCATAGGCCATGCACTGAGACTCCATCTTGTTCCACATGACCTTTTTCAGAGCTCCGGACTTGTAGCACATCTTCTCCGTCGTCGTCTCGAGATACACAAAGCGGTAATCATCGCCCCCCTCGTCTCCGCGCACACACAGGACCTTTTGATATGGCTTGCGTCCAATCATGGGCACATCGTCGTCCACCTGCGCCACACCCCAATATGAGCTGTCAAACCTGTATTTAATAATCAGTTATCAGACACCGCTCCCATACTAACCCTAAAACCGCAACAAAAACAGTACATCTACAAACTTACAGTAGGCTTGTCTTTTTGTGCTCAACGACGGTTGCGAGTGTTGTCATATTCGAAAAAACAGACGACGGAGCCGTGACAATGACGCCACTCTTTTTCTTCCCGTCGATAAGCTTGCCGGTACGATAGAGCCGAATGTCAACCGTCTGGCCACTGGACACGATTTTGTTTAGAAACGTAATGTCCTTGTGCATCTGGTCCGTGCTCTGTGATGCAGACTCCTCGTGCGACGCCGAAACGCTGGATTCGTCCGTTGTATACGAACAGTCGGAAGTAGACGATTCGTCGCTGTCATACTCATCCTCGATACTCGCGTTGGCCTTGTTCATTCTTGTTGTGATGATCTGTATTCTAACAATTGGTGATTGTTTGTTTTGCGGGCGAGAATACACAATAAATAATCGATGTTTTTTTTTGTTTTGGTAAAATGTAATACACAAATACAATTGATGTTTTTTGTCTTGGTAAATTGTGGCCCGCGGGCGAGAATATACATCCATAATTAATTCTTGTCAGTGGTGTCATCTTTGCAAACAAAAATGTCAGTTTGTTATTTTTGTTTAAAAAGCAAAAAAAAACAAAATAGTCCGCCTACTATTATTCTAATAAAAGCGCCAGCTTATTTTTCGAGCATAACATCAACATATAGTATACAACAAAATGAATAAAAAATAATGTTATATACAGATGTATACAACACTCTTGGCCTGGCCGGAGAATATTAAGCGTCACGACGAAGACTTGGAGTTTCGATGCACGGACGTTCTGGTTCTGCGCATGGGCAACATTGCCATCAAAGGCACGAATGCTCTCTGTCACACCAGCCAATCAAACAATGTCCGCCAGATACACATACAATTTAAAAAACTAATTTGCCTTGTCATGGACATTGCGCATTTTGTAAACAGCAAGAGCGAGTTTGCGGGCTGCATTGACGTCTGTGTCGTCACACACCCGAACCGTCTCAACTGGGAGCACAAGATTCAATATTGCGCCGAGAAGCCCATGAAGCGCAAGTTGCACATTGACGACACGATTAATGTGTTCCAGTATTTTTTCTATGTGATTTTCCGCGAGTCGGAGGCCGTCAACGAGTTTCGCAAGCGGTTTATTGAGATTATCACTGACCCGAGCAAGTTTATTCCTGAGCGCGGGGAAATAAAGATTGAGCATGCGTTTCGCTCGCGCAAGGAGATCCAGGGCGCGATCCGCCTCCAGTTTGGCGGATACCACGTGCGCAACATGGAGGATATCATTACGGAGAATGAAGAGGCGGTTGCGATGGACGACGACGACCCCAACAAAGATGACGACGAAGAGGAGGAGGATGACGACGAGGATGGCGATGACGACAACGTCAATGAAAACCTCGAGATTATTCTTCAGAGTATAGAAGAAGAGGCACCCAAGAAGGAAGAGAAAAAGATTGGCGCACAGTGCCCAAGTGAAATGGATATTGTGAGTTTCTTGGGTATAGACAACGTCACGCGCCACAGACAGTTTACTGATTACTGGCGCAGCATGACGCACGAGAGTGTCTACGACGGGGTGGAGTGGGACATGGACGAAAAGTAAGTATCTTTTGTATATAACGTCTAGTTTTACTCCCCCCCATACTGTAATTACGTGTTTGTTTTCCGCTAGATATTTCAAAGTCAAGAAGGAGCTGCTGTCGGCTGGCCTTGTGCACGTCGTCAGCCCGTCGTTTCTGAGCGACTACAAGTTTCTGCGCGTGCTCCGGCCCGAGTATCAGCTCAACACGGCGCCAGTGGTGGAAAATGTGCTCCACTCGTCGTGCATGCCGGTGCCCCCGGGCGGCCTCAACGTCACATCCGAAAACTTTGACAACGCCTACGACAACGACTTTGAGGCCGAGGCGATCCGCAATCCCCTCTCGTATCTGTCGTGCGAGGTAAGAATCCCAAACCACACACAAGAAAACACCACACTCATGTCCAACACACCACAAAGGTGCCGTTGATTATCCCCAGCCCAGACGAGTCTATCTTTGCATTCCGCCGCGTCGTGGCGCCGCTGATGCGCGACATGCGCAAGCTAAAGTCGTTCAAGGACAAGTGCATTGCATATGGCAAAATCTACCACATGGTGTGCACAGAGATGCAGAGCGGATCGACCTTTCCGCCCGTATACGGTAAGTAGCCAAAAACACCCACCACCCAACCGGGTCACTAAAAATCGCAACTCAATCGCACAGGCGAGTGTCTGAGCGAGATCCGCAGCGTCCGCATGACCGAGGAGGCTGCGTCAGCGTTCTACATCAACCCCGAGCAGATGATGAAGAATGTCAGCCCAGGCATCGGCCACTTTATCAACCGCATCTTCTCGTGGTGCCACGCCGACTTTATCCGCAAGCCCGGCCATGTGCTGAACACGCTGATGTATGCGTGGCAGGCGCTGGACACGTCGAGCAAGTGCTCCAACAACCTCATGCACCACGGAGACCCCGGCGCCGGCAAAAGCATGTAAGTGAAAAAAAAACACAAACAGACAATCTGTCAGATAACCACACTTAAATGTATCTGTTTGTTTTATTTCGGCCAGGTACTTGGACTACACCGAGAAGCTAATCCTGGATTCGATGATTGTTCGGGTGTCGCGCATCACAACGGCCAGCATCCAGCGTGCGGACCCGCGCGAGTTTCTGGCGCGCCTGATTCTGGCCGACGAGATCCTGCCCGGCATGCGCGAGGGCCCGGGCAGCAAGACGGACTCGTCGTCTGGTCTGGTCGAGCTGCTCAAGTCGGCCCTCATGCGCGAGCCTCTTGTTTTAATCTGCTACGAGTACGACGACACGGGGCGCAAGGGCCGCACGCGCACGATCAGGACATACCCGTTCATGACCATCATCATGTGCCTGAACGACCTGCGCGGGATCCAGCCCGCTCTTCTGAACCGCTTCAATCTGACGACGCACGTGGTCTCTGGGACGCGCGGCGAGCGCAACGACCCCTCGCGCATGATTGCTGCCGAGATGTCGGGTGACAAGGCCCTGCAGCAGAGTGCGATTGGCTCCAGCAGCCAGCCGCACTGTGTTGCGACCAAGCACCTGTCGGCTCTCATTGCCATTGTCTGTGCGATGGAGATTTCCGGGGCGTTTACCACGTGCAACATGACCATCTTTCTGCCCACGATGGACCGCATGTCGTGGATCATCGGCTCGAGTAAGTGACAACACGCGTTTCTTTTGTTTAACCCAACACATATACTAACAACGTTTACGATTTGTAGGCGCCCGCAATGCCCGCCAGATTATCCAGATGGCGCGCCACGTCTGCCGCGTCGATGTTCTGGTGCAGGCGTTCATGGTGCGCGCGTTTGACAAGAACAAGTACACGGTGGACGAGCGCATCCAGATGTACCGGGCAAAGAAGCAGGAGTGGGCCAAGGCACAGTATCGCGACGAGGCGGACTACGAGGAGGACCGGGACTTTAGCATGATGGACGAGAGCGGAGACGGGGTGGATGCCTCGTATTTCGACCCGCTGATGCTGGACCCGGTGGACGACAAGGACTTTGAGATGATTGGGCGCCGCATGTATGGGGCAGCGGTGAACAACGTGCTGACACAGGAGCACATCATGATTGCAGCCGCGCTGTGCAACACACTGAGTCTGGACGAGTGCACTCTGCAGATTATGGAGATTGCGGTGGGCCTGTGCATCCCATCAGTGTGCAAGGACATGGATTTGTGCCAGCCGGACAACGACTACTACTCGGCGGAAGTGGCCGACTTTGTGTCCGGGCAGCTGGAGCGCCGCATGCGTGTGTCGTCTCGGGCCACGATTAAGGCCGCGATGACGAAAATATCCAAGCGCCGCATGAACGACATTGTCGCGGGCAGCACGAAGCAGCAGAAGCAGCAAAAGATGGAGAACAAGGTGGCCGTCCTGTTTCCCACCTACAACTCCAGGCTGCTCAGCGTGCACCACTACATCATGTCCACGACGCTGAGCGAGCCCATTCGTGTGTTTGTGGCCTGGATGCGGCACCTGTTCGGCGCGATTGACAGTGTATATGGAGAGGTCATCCCTGTGGTGCGGACAATCCCCACGCAGGCCAACATGAACACCCGGATGCGGTGAGTTTATTTTTTGCCAACACACAACCACACATTGATGCACTTTAACCCTCCTTTTTTACAACAGATACTATGCGTTTTACGCCCGCGACGCCTACTCGACCGCGACGGGTGTGTGCCATCGCAACTCTGCGCGCGGGATCATGTGCGACGACAAGAGCCTGTTCACAAAGGACCCGGCGGCCCGCCACAGCAGCAACTGCAAGTATGGAGACAAGCAGGCCCCCGTCGGCTCGCAGTCTACTCTGCACCAGTGCATTGAGTGCGAGGAGTGCCTGGCGTATCGGGTCACAGAGAAGAGCTCGGCGCCGTCCTACGACACGTGCCGCAAGGCACTCTGGCACCTCAAGCGCCTGACGCAGTTTTGCGAGTTTGGCGCTGCATTTGAGGTCAAGGAGGGCGACACCGCGCCCAGCCGCCCGCGCATCATTGACGACACGGGCATGACTGAGGACGAGGCCCAGCCGGCTCCATGCGGGATCTACGTTGCGCTTCCGATTTTAGACGCCACCGACAAGGACATGGTGGCAATTGGCACCGAGAGCATGATTTCACAGCTCTCGCAGATTTTCCACAAGTTTACGCCGAGCAAGGTCGCGGTAATCCCAACGGTGGACCACGGAAGCGTGATGCCGTCGTATATCCAGATGAAGCCCCGGGACGATGTGATTCTAAAGTCATTGACGCCGGTATTTCTGACCGACGAAGAGAAGATGATGGCAGGCGTGTCCAAACTGAACACGGGCAAGAAGCGCAAGTCCGAGGGTGGCGCGCGGAAGAAGAAGAAGAAGAAAAAGAAGACGTTTTACGACGATGAGGAGGAGGAGGACGAAGAGGAGGAAGGGGAAGACATATACAACTACTGGGACACGTCTCCGCTCGACGGCAACTTCAAGAGCGTTGTTGTCGACGGCGACACGCAGGTGTTCCAGATCATGTGCAATTCAAAGAACGTGTTTGGGCAGGAGGTCGCGGACGAGTTTTTCCCGGATGCGGTGCAAAAGCTGACGCACATCTGCCCAATCATTAACAAGACTACGCGCCAGCCAATGACAATGGAGGAGCTGCGCAAAATGGACACGGTCGATACCATAAGAACCGGCGACGGTGTGTTTAGCTTTAAGCGAGCCATGGACAGTTTTCCAGTAGATTAGATTCAAACGGAGAGAAATAAAGACGGAATAAAATGTGTAAAAAAAGTTTTAATAAACCAAAGTTTACGACACGATATATTTGTATATGTTTAGTCCTCGTCGGAATTCGAGTCCGATTCCTCCTGCTCAGTTTCTTCTTCACCCGAATCCTCCTGCGCAGTTTCTTCTGCAACCGAATCCTCCTGCGCGGTCGGGTGATCGGACTCTTCTCCCGACCCGGCGGCAGAATTTGCAATACCATTCTCATCCTCGTCCTCCTCCTCGGATGAGGAAGATGAGGAGGAAACAAGTTCTGCAGCTGGATGATCGATTTCAAAATCAGAGTCATCAGGGTACACGCTGTTGTTTGTAAAAAGAGAATCGTTACCCTGTTTTTTGAACTTCTTTATCTTTCTATTAGTAAGCCTTCCCTTCTTAAACATATCCATAATCTCCGTCTCCGTTGTCAGTTTCCCTGTGCTTTGTTTCGGTTTATCGCTGTCGGGCACAAATCGCAGCAAAACCTCAACATTTTCGTGGTTATCTCCAGAAAGCGCCGCCGTAGTCTTCTTTGTTGGCGTCTGGTTTGGAAAAGGGACAAACCGCAGTTTCAATTTGTATGTGCATCGGATCGTCTGATCTGCTTGGTCGAGGCACTCTTTTATATTCTTAATAAGAGCTTTGGTCTCATCATGGCTCATGGTATGATGGTTATTTTTATTATCGTGCGTATACGTCCCAAACAGGCCAGTTTTTGCCAGGAAATACATGTATTGTTTATTCTCATCGTCGCTACTTTTATTCGTTTTGTAAACAATGTTTACCGTCTCCCCGTTCTCTCTGGTCTCTGTGACACTGAACATATGATGTGTTTGATTGTTGCGGATATGATCTTTGAGATTCTCTGGCATATTTCGCACTAATGCCAGTTTAAGATCATCCTCCGATTCAATGCCAGGGTTTCTTAGGGCTGGAAATTCCACTCTGGTGACCTGCCCCGGGAAGGAATGGCAAACAGTCATTTTGGCATTTCCCTTTTCGTCGACGTGAACCGCGCTATGATGAGCATCTGAAAACTCCAATTTGCGTGCCTCGCCAATCTCCTCTTCCCCATTGAAACAAGCAATATAAAAAAATACATGGACACCCTGTGAAGTTGGCTGACAGAGCATTGTTTGACAGTCCCGATCCACGACATAGTAGTTCGGGGTTTCCGAGTGCACCATTTGATCAAGATAAAGCAATTCCCCGTGTTCCGCGAGTACGGCGGTTTTTCCGTCTTCCGGGACAATGCTCACACAGTCCAGGCTGCATTCTTTGAATTCTTCAGGCTGGCTCATTCTTGGAAAAAAATCTGGCGGTTAAAAAAATATTTATAAACATACGTGTGATATTATAATTACATATTTACAGGCCCTTGTATTCTGGACGGTCATATGGCTTTTTTCCGACTCGTTTTTTCCTGGCTATAATGCGCGATGACAGATCCTTGCATCGCTTCAGATCATCACATTTTGACGGGCGAAGGGCATGGAACACAATCTTATTGTTGTAAAATGTCACGTCCAGCAAATTGCCATTTTCTCTTTTAAAGGCCTGGACCCGGCTTACATCGATTTCCGTGGGATTGTAAACCTCGACGTCAATGTAAAACCCATTCGTGCAGAGATCCCATGCCCGCATATTGTCAAACAGTTGTACGACGTTCGATACAAACAGTACATCGTCCGTTGTAAACTTGTAGCGCTCAAATTCATCAGAAACAAGCTGGTTGACGATGCTTTGACGGTCGGTGCGTGTTCTAAGACCGCCTTCTTTCAAATCCTTTATAGGCAAATATCCAAACTTTTTGTCCCACTTTTCTCGGACAATATCAAAATATCTAGTTGTTAAATATACATACATAATGATCACATTTCCAGGATCTAATATATATGATAATAAATATTGCAAACTCACGTCTTTTTTTCATAGTCGTCCCGCCAAAATGCCACTCGCAGCTCTCCAAATGCAAAATAGACAGTCACATTTCCCGGATCCGAGACCACGAAATCTTTCAGTGACACCTTGGTCTGCATCTCGTCCTTGTTGCACCTTTCCACCAAATTCGGCATATTCAGAATTTCAAAGCATTCCGACGAAGGTTCGTTGCTTTGCTGCATGTGGCTTGGATGTTGCAAATTAACAAGAATAAACTTGCCGTGGGCTCTGTT
>CAZSXT010000034.1:37150-38885 GCA_964611435.1 uncultured Rhodospirillaceae bacterium
TGGCTTCTCTCTATACCGCTTCTTTTGGGGTTCTTTTTGCAGAACATGTCGCGAAAGCAGGAGGACAAGCACGTCACCAACAACTGCATCTTGCTAGTGCTGTGTGTGTCGGTGTGTGTGTTCGCCGCCGTGTCATCGGCCGGGGCGCTCGCGGTGACTCTTTTCATTTGCCTGGGCTACTTTATCCGGGCGCCAATCATAAACACGACTATATTTGCTTGTGCTCTTATATACATATATGCCACGGATTCCGGAATCGCAGAAATGGTGTTCTCCACGAGCAGCATCGTCCTCCTAGTTTTTGCATATTGGAACGGAGTTAAATTCACAGAAGTGAAATAAATATATACATGTATTTTTAATTTTTCTTCTTTGATTTCGTAATTGACGACCCATAAAAGGCACCTGGGTTGAACAAAACGGTTGTGTATAAAACAACAAACGCCACGCACCCCAAAAAAATAAAGAGCCACAGAGTGTCCCCGGTACTACTGCTGGGATTCTGCGAAGTATATTGTTTTCCGGTAGAGTTACTTAATAAAATCTCCATCTCTATACTACATTCCGGCGAGTTGATAAGATTGACGGCCTTCTGTTCCAGTGTTTTGTCGCCTCCGCACACCGTGTCCAGCCACGTATGCGAGAGAAAGTACATGAGGTTCTGTGATCGGGCCTTTTTCTCAAAGCTCTGGTGGAACGCCTGTACGCCATTTAATATTGAACTCGGGGGCAAAACATTCAGCTCGTCGATTTCTAACGACCAGAACAGTCTCAATATAGACCCCGCGCCCACAGCATCTTTCAAGTCTACAAACACGCAATTTTCGGCATCAGAGTATTGAATGGACGAAAATTCGTTTCCATCAACAGATGCAGACACCCAGTGCATGTTCATACACTGGCACTGGCGGGTAATAACATCACAGCCGTCGGATGATTCCGAGCCCTGCGAACACTGCAACCCAAAGTAGCAAAACTCGGCCTCGGGCTCCGTCTCAGGATCAAACTCCACGACCTCTCCTGCGCAGACAACCGTCGCTCCGCGCATGGGCGTATACACCGTAGCACATACATCCGGTCTAGTGCAACCACAGACATTAACGCATCTTAACAATAAAATATTTACAAAATACCAGAACTTACGTGTTGTAGGCAAACGCAACTTGGAATAAAACGAACAGACACAAAATAGCCCGCATCTCTATGTTCAAAACCCCCAATCCACAATATTATATAGATGAGCGCAGTTATACAAAAGGCACGTACGTTTGTATACTACGACAAGAAGGAACTGTTATGGGTTGCATTTTCCTACCTGGCACTACTAATCTACTTGTACTTTGAATGCATCAACACGGAGGGAAACAAACAATATTACTTTCTCTTTTATGTGTCTGTTCTTTTCCCTGTAGTCTGGAAAACCCCGGTCCTGTCGTCCTTGTATATTTGCACAAGCGCAGTCGTGTATATCTTGGCATATTCGCAACATGCTGACATGGGAGAAAAGCTGATCGTGCCAGTAACGGCTGTAAATTTTTTGCTTTTGCAGTAAAAGTATATGAATTTTAATAATATAAATTTACTCATCGACAACGACAACATCCTCCTCTTGTGTTTGTGGTTTGTAAAGATCCCCGATAATTTTCCGCGCATATTTGTTTGTGTCTGTAATATATTCCTCTGCTTCCTTTATATATTTATCGCCGTCCGTTTTGAGATCTTCGTACACATCCTC
>CAZSXT010000035.1:0-23715 GCA_964611435.1 uncultured Rhodospirillaceae bacterium
AGTCGCAGATCGGCAAGGGCATGTGGGCCATGCCGGACGAGATGGCGCAGATGATGGACGCCAAGATCGGCCATCCCATGGCCGGGGCCAACACCGCCTGGGTGCCGTCGCCGACGGCGGCCACCTTACATGCTATCCACTATCACCAGGTCAGCGTTGCCGACCGGCAGGCAGAATTGGCCAGCCGCGACCGCGCCAGTTTGGACGTCATCCTCGACATCCCGCTGCTTAAGGGGCGTAACCTATCGGAGGACGAGATCAAGACCGAGCTCGACAACAATTGCCAGGGCATCCTTGGCTATGTGGTGCGCTGGGTGGAACAGGGCGTCGGCTGCTCCAAGGTGCCGGACATCAACAATGTCGGGCTGATGGAGGACCGAGCGACCCTGCGTATCTCCAGTCAGCACATCGCCAACTGGCTGCACCACGGTATCTGCACAGAAGACCAGGTGATGGAGGCGATGAAGCGCATGGCCGCCGTGGTTGATGAACAAAACGCGGGCGATCCGGCTTACAACAACATGGCCGGCAACTTCGAGACCAGCATCGCCTTCGAAGCGGCGTGTGATTTGGTGTTCAAGGGCCGCGAACAGCCGTCGGGCTACACCGAGCCGATCCTGCACGCCAAGCGCCTGGAGGCAAAGGCGGCAGGGTTGTAGGTCTCTTTCTTCTTCTTCTCTCCGTCATCCACGGGCTTGACCCGTGGGCCTCCCAGCCACGGTCTCCATGGATACGCGGGTCGAGCCCGCGCATGACGGGTGTAAGAGGCAAACTCGCCTTGTTATTCCCCGTCCCATCGGCGAACGTGCCGCATGAATTTGGATCTTTTCGCCCTGGCCATCATGTTCCTCGGGATTGGCGCTGGGGCTTTTGTCAAAGGACTGACCGGGTTCGGCCTGCCCCCTGTCGCGGTGCCGATTATCGCCATCTTTCTGGGCGTGGAAACGGCCGTGGTGGTGCTGACTATCCCCAATCTGGTGTCCAATGCCTGGCTGATCTGGGGCCAGCGGGCGCATCTGAAAACCACCCGTATCCGTTGGGATATTTTCATCCCGGCGGCTGTTTCGGTCATCGCCGGGGTGTGGTTCCTGCACGCCATCGATCCGCGTCAAACCGTCCAGTGGCTGGCCTTTGCGTTGGGGGTGTTTCTGATCTTCAATTGGCTGAAGCCCGACTACAAGCTGGAGGGCAAAATGGGCCGGATCACCATCCCTCTGGTGAGCCTGATCGGCGGGTTCTCTCAGGGGTCCACCGGCATGTCGGGGGCGATTTTCTCGCCGTTGTTGCTGGCGCTCAGAATCGAGAAGGGCGCGTTTGTTCTCTATAGCGGTATCCTGCTGGGTTTCTTCAATGTCTTACAACTGATCACTATGGTGCACCTGGGCATGATGACCGAGGAACGGATTCACCTTGGTCTGATCGCCGTCCTGCCGCTATTTTTGTTTCAATACTTCGGCATGCGGTTGACCGATCGCGTCTCCACAGAGACCTTCAACCGGATTGTCGTGGCGACGCTGATTGGTGTTGAGTGCAAACTGATTTGGGAAGCGGTCTTTCAATAAGCCCCTCATGAAAACGTGAGCACACACCGCCGTGATTTTTGCTAAGCTACGTCGCCTAAGGGAGAACAACATGAACCAGCCTCAAACCTTCCGATCCGGCCATTGCGTGCTTGGCCGCGCCATCAATCTGCACAATGATCGCAGCACCCACGACGCGGCGATGGATGCGCCCATCGCGCAGGGGCTTGTGTTCCTCGCCGGCGCAGCGGGTTTTGCTCTTCTATTCGGCGGGCTTCTGGCTTAGAGGTTAAACAGCGCCTCGGCGTTCTTGTTATAGATCGCGCCGCTTTCTTTGCGGGTGTCGATGATCTCTTTCAGCTTCGGCACGTTGTGCGGCATCGGCTGGTCCGTGCCGAACATCACTTTTTCCGGCCCGGCAATGTCGATCACCAAATCCAAAGCGCCTTTGTCATAGACGATCGCGTCGTAGTAAATCCGTTCCAGATACTCGCTGGGCTTGGTCTGGACCGGCATCTTCACCAGCGTTTCCACATCCCAGAACACATCCAGCCGGCCGTGAATGAACGGCAGATAGCCTCCGCCGTGTGAGGCGATCAGCTTGAAGTTCGGATACCGGTCAAGGAATCCGTCCACCGCCATGCGCGAGATTGCCAACGAGGTGTCATACATAAAGCCGCAACCCGGCATCAGAATACGCTCCCGGCCGAAATTCGCCTGGGGTGAACCATAGGGCGCCGTCGGGTGAACCAGCACCGGCAGTTTTTTGTCATCAATCGCCTGCCAGATGGGTTCGAACAGGGGATCGACCAGGTCATGCTGGCCTATGTGCGCGGTGGCAAAGACGCCGACCGCGCCGATTTCCAGTGCCCGGTCCAGTTCGGCCACTGCTTTGTCCGGATATTCCCAGGGCAGAGAGGCAAAAAAGCGGATGCGGTCGGGATAGGCGGTCTGACCGGCGGCCATCTCGTCATTGGCCAGCTGAGCCGTCTCGGCGCTGATGGCTTCACCGCCCCACTGCACATTGGGCGAGGTGAGGGAAACAATCGCCAGATCAATGCCGGCCTCGTCCATCATTGCGATCCGTTTGTCGTAGTCGAACGCCTCCGGTTCGAAGGCGCAGGCGGGGGCGCCCATCTCCATCAGATAGTCCCGGTCATCTTCCAAATGCTCCGAGGCGTAGTTCGGTGCGCCATGCTTCTTCAGCATATCCAGCCAGGCATAGCCGAACATATGGGCGTGAATATCAATAACGGTCATGTTGGTTTCTCCCCCGGGGCTCAAGTCGGCCCGGCCGGTTGGGTTTACCGGCCGGGACGCTGTTTCATTTGAATTGGCTTACTGGCGAATAGTCTTATTGGGCGTGTAGACGCGGCGCGTCCAGGAACTCTTCCGGGAAATCCGGACCCCACTGGTTGGTCAGCGCCTCTTCCGGCGCATATTCGCTGGGGACATGGTCGGAGTTAATCATATCAGAATCCGTCCAATGTTCGTGGATCCGGCCCCACGGGTCGCGCCAATAATCAAAAATCTGGCTGCCCAGCACATGCCGGCCGATGCCCCAGGCATGCTTATACTTTTCCTTGCGGATCAAATAGTCGTGGCCCATCAGCACGTCATCCACATTGGCGACCTCGAAGGACAAGTGGTTGAACTCAGCTTCGTCCGCTTGCACGGCCAGGAACACGTGGTGGTCTACATATTCCTCACCTGCATCAATGTGATTGAAGTGGGCCAGATACTCGCCCTTTTCCTTGTCGATGTAGACCGAATCCGTGAGCGCAAAGCCCACATACTCATGGTACCACTTTTGAAGCTTCGGCAGGTCGGGCGTCTTCACGACAGCGTGCGCGCTGCGTTTGATGTGCGCCGGGCCGAATTCAATGCGCTGCAGGCTGGTCCGATTTAATTTGTCGGCGCCGGTGTTCAACAACACATCCGGGATCGGCAGGGGATCCAGTTGCTTCATGCCGGCAATGACTTCGATCTGGCGGCCATCAGGATCGGTGAGGCGCACCCGCTTTCCGCCTCCGGGCTCATCCACCTCCTCGATATCCGAGGCGCCGTCCATTTTGGCGAGCTCTTTCAGGTCATCTTCATTCCGCGCATGGAAGGCAATTCCGACAAAGTCAGGATCGCCAAGTTCCGTGACATGAATCGTATGATCGCCGTCAGTCCCCCGCATGAATAGTTTATCTTTTGTGCGTTCCGACCGGACCATGCCGAAGTCTATGAGAAATTCTTCCATTCGGTCCAAATCCGGCGCTTTCAAGCGTCCGTAAGCGATATCGGTGACTTTGACCATGATGATCCTCCCTGCTGCAAATCTATGTCAATTTACCTACCTGATCCGTCCCAATCCACCATGTTCCCGGCCTGATTTCAACCTTCGAAATTAGGTGAAGCAGGCAGCTCTGTGATAGCCTTGTAAGGCTATGACGGAACTCAAGAAATCCGAACTGACCCAGTTTAAAAATCGGCTGGAAGAGGACTTGGCGTCGATCCGGCGTCTGACTGAGGCGACCCAGGCCGACCGTAAGCCGGTGGAGCTGGATCAGACAACCCAGGGGCGCTTGTCCCGCATGGATGCCATGCAGGTGCAGGAAATGGCGTTGGAACAGGAACGCCGGCGCGAAGTCGAGGTGCATAAGATCGAGGCGGCCCTTGGGCGGATTAAGGATGGGGAGTTCGGCTACTGCGTCACCTGCGGCGAGGATATCGAGAAAAAGCGGTTAAATTTCGATCCGGCGACGCCGCGATGCCTAGCCTGTGCGCAGGGGTAGAGTATTAGCCGCTCGCAGGTCCCTGCGGCATAACCACCAGAATCTAAGTGTCAGCAGACAGACCGATACAATACTCGCAATCAAAACAGCCTCCTGGATTCCGATCGCTCCCCGGCCATAGGTATGGCTGAGCAGCCACGCGCCCGGCATCATGATAATCAGATAGGAGACGGTGTGCATGGCCGCCGGAACCCAAGTTTCCGACCGGCCACGCAGTGCATGGGCCATGACCGATTGGCCGGCGTCCGCGACAAGGATAAATGCGACCAGGACGATCAGGGGCGCTGCAGCGGCGATAAGTTCCGGATCGGTGGAATAGATGCCGGCAATATCCTCGGAGAACGTGACCAGAAGTATCCCGGCCAGAATCATGGTGATGGTCGAAAGACCCAATCCCGTCCAGCCGGCGAAGGCCATGTCACGGGTGTCGCGCCGGCCATGGGCGTTGCCCACGCAGACGGCGGTGGCAGTCCCGATGCCGAGCGCGATCATAAAAATTAGCGCCAGCATGTTAAATGAGATCGAGAAGGCGGCGAGGGGGATCGTGCCCAACAACCCGGCAAAGAAATTCATGCTAGAGAAGGCGGCTGATTCGATGCCGTTCGATGCACCGGCACTGTAACCGATACGGCGCTGATGAACCCAGGAGGACCAGGGCTGGCGCTTAAACTGACGCACGCCGTATGTCTCGCCGTCCGCCAGCCGCCAGATGTAGGTGAGGATCACCGGAACGCTGACCACTCTAACAGCCAGCGTTGCCCAGGCCGAGCCGGCAGCGCCCATGGCGTCAAACCCCAGATTGCCGTAGATGAGCATCCAATTGAGCAGGACATTCAAAAGATTGGCCCCGATCATAATGAACATGCCGGGTTTGGGGCGTTTCAGGCCCTCCAGAAAAAATGCGCTGGTGATATAAAGCAGCATGACCGGCGTGCTGTAGCCGATGATCCGGATCACTTCGCCGCCGCCCCTGGAAAGCTCCGCGCTTTGTCCGGTCAGCAATAGAAATTCCTCGCCGTAGAGGGACGCGATTAAACCCGTCATGCCGATCAGGAAGGCGTATCCGAGGGACCGGTGCCAGACTGCACCGCAGTTTTCCGGCGTGCCAGCACCCACATTGTGGGCGGTGCGCACCAGTGTCCCGATCAATAGGCCGATGGCGGTCACCATAATGAACATCATGGGCGCCAGGCCGATGGCTTGAAACGCCAGTTCCTCCGCGGCGTATCGGCCCACCATAATGGCGTCAACGATCATCATGGTCAGCATCCCGGCGCGGGCGAAGATCACCGGGATGGCGAGCCGGATAAGCTCACCAGCATGCCGCGCCGTGGTGGCGAGGAAGGGTTCCCGGGGAATTGCGGTCTGCGACACGCTTGGCGGGTATCCTACCGGTCGTCGGGGGACCCTAGGAAATGCCGCTTGCCCACATCAATGCCGGCGTTGCGCAGTAGTCCGTGCGCCGTTGTGGAGTGGAACAGCACCTGCGGGATGGCGAAATGCAGCAGGAAGTCCCGGCAGGTGAAGTCCAGCAGTGCGAGGCGGGTCTGCACCTGCATCGCGGCATCTTCCCGACCGGCCAGCAGGCTGACATCGACGCCGCGCACAAAATCCCGCGCGGTTTTGATCCGCACCTTCAAATCCTCGAAACTGGATTCGTCATCGGCGAATTCCGGCACATCGATATCGGCCAATTTGGCCATGGCCTGACAGGCGTGAAAACTGGCGCGCTGAACTTGCTGGGTATAGGTAAACATGTCCGGGGCAAGGCGGCTTTCCAGGATGGTCGCCGGGTCCACATTGTTATCCCGGCAGTGTTTGATGGCCATATCGATTTCCGTGGCCTGGGCGGCCAGGGTTTGGCTGAACAACGGAACGGCGATTTGGTCGAGGCTGGTGGACATCATTTTCTCCCTGGATAGCGGTAAACCGATCAATTTCCTTATCACACTTCGTATGCCGGGAAACGCAGTTTCCTGCGGTTTTGTGATCAAAATTCATAAAAATTGGGGGGTGCCAGTGAAAAAGACTGGATATGCACACAATCGTCCCCACCTCTAGGGCTGGATATGCAGGTAACCATTCCCCTTTCTAGGTTTAGAAATTGGGACACTTTAAGGGAATTGATGATATGGCTTTTCTAAACAGCATGAAAATTTCGATCAAACTGCCGGGTGTCTTGTTGGCCCTGTCCTTAATTGCGATCCTGGGAACAGGCATTGGCGGATACTACGAGGGCCGCGTCGAACTTCTCAATGCCGCTGAGAGTAAGATGACGGCCTTATTGCAGACCAGAAAATCTTCGATTGAACAGTATTTGGCCTCGATCAGTTCCGATCTGCGGTTCCAGGCGGAAAACCCGAACGTGAAAGACGCTTTGGTGGAATTCACCAAGGCTTGGAAAGAGATGGGGAGCGGCCAGACGGAAACGCTGCAAAAGCTCTACATCACCGAGAATCCTAATCCCACGGGAGAAAAGGAAAAATTGGACTTTGCGCCGGACGGATCGGTCTACAGCGCTGTCCACAAGGCCTATCATCCTTGGATCCGGCAGTTTTTGCAGGAGCGTGGCTATTACGACATTTTCCTGTTCGATACGGACGGCGATCTTGTCTACACGGTGTTCAAGGAGTTGGACTACGCGACAAACGTCATGAACGGGAAGTATAAGGACACGGATCTGGGCAACGCTTTCCGCGGCGCGATGAAGTTAAAACAGGGCGAACAAGCTTTCTTTGATTTCAAACCTTATGCCCCCAGCAATGGCACCCCGGCGAGTTTTATTTCAACACCGATTTACCAGGGTGGCGCCGTCAACGGCGTCCTGGTTTTCCAAATGCCGATCGACCGGATCAACCAAGTCATGCAAGTGACTGCCGGCATGGGCAAGACCGGCGAAACTTATATCGTGGGCGCGGACAAGTTCATGCGCAGCGATTCCCGCTTCAGTAAGGAATCCACTATTCTGAAAGTTAAGTCCGAAGGTGAAACGACAACAGCCGCCCTTGCCGGTAAGACCGGTCTGACCGTGGTAAATGACTATCGGGGGATTCCCGTGATGTCCGCCTACGCGCCCGTCAAATTCCAGGGCACCACGTTTGGCCTCCTGGCGGAAATCGATATGTCGGAGGTTCTGGAACCCGTTAATCAGGTCCGCAACATTATGGCGATAATTGCGGTCGTCACCTTGCTGATCGTTGCTGGTCTCGGGTTTCTGTTCTCGCGAGGCATCTATGCGCCTATTACAGAAATGACAGAAGCGATGAGCACGTTGGCCGATGGGGATACCACTATTGATATCCCGGCTACGGACCGAAGTGATGAAATCGGTGACATGGCGAATGCTGTGCAGGTCTTTAAAGACAACGCGATAGAGAGTGAGCGGCTCGCCGAGGAAGCCGAGAAACAGCGCCGCATCGCCGAGGAGCAGGCGGAGAAACAACGCGAGGCAGAAGCTCGGGCGCAAGAAGAGGAGCTGAACCGGCAAAAGGCCGAGCAGGACGCCGAAGCCCAACGCCAGCGCGACGAAGTCGAGCGCCAGCGTGAGCAGGCCGAGGCGGAGACCCGCCGTCAGCAGGAACAGGCTGAGGCCGAAGAACGTCAGAAGGCAGAGGTAGAGGCGTTGCGCCGGGCGGAAATGAACCAGCTGGCCGATGATTTCGAGGCTCAGGTCATGTCCGTGGTGGGGTCGGTCTCTAATTCCTCGAATCTGATGGAGGATACCGCCGGCAACATGGCCAATATCGCCAATGAAGCGGAGTCGGAATCCGCCGGGGTGGCGGCGGCGGCTGAGCAGGCGTCCAATAATGTGCAGACGGTTGCCACGGCGGCGGAAGAACTATCAGCGTCGATTAAGGAAATTTCCG
This sequence comes from uncultured Rhodospirillaceae bacterium, assembly GCA_964611435.1. Lineage (GTDB taxonomy): Bacteria > Pseudomonadota > Alphaproteobacteria > Rhodospirillales > UBA2165 > JAYPHU01. The sequence continues at coordinate 8,170 of CAZSXT010000035.1, forward strand.
AGCAGGTGGCGCGTTCCACCACCATCTCCACCGATGCCGTGCAGCAAGCGCTCAACACCAATGAAAAGGTGCAGGGCTTGGCTGCAGCAGCAGACAAGGTCGGCGAAGTGATCGAGTTGATTAACGACATCGCGAGCCAAACCAATTTGCTGGCTCTCAATGCCACGATCGAGGCCGCTCGGGCCGGTGAGGCGGGCAAGGGGTTTGCCGTTGTGGCTTCCGAGGTCGGTAATTTGGCCAATCAGACGGCCAAGGCCACCGAGGAGATCGCCGCTCAAGTCGCCAGCATTCAGGGGGCGACCGGCGAATCCGTGACGGCGATCGAAGGGATTACCGAAACCATCAATAATATCAGCGAAATCGCAACGACCATCGCCTCGGCCGTCGAGGAACAGGGCGCCGCGACCCAGGAAATCGCTCGCAATGTGGAACAGGCTGCTGCCGGTACGCGTGAAGTGACGGCGACTATATCTTCCGTTAGCGAAAAAGCGTCGACCACTGGCGCCGCGGCGACTGAAGTGAAGGAATCTGCGAAAAAGCTGAGCGAGGAGTCGCAAAACCTCAGCGACGTCGTGCAAGGGTTCTTGGCGACGGTCCGGACGGACAGTGGCTCATCGGAGCAATTGGAACAAGAGGCCGATGAGAAAGCCGCCTAAAGTTTCAAGAACAGACGTGAAAGGCGGCCTTCGGGCCGCCTTTTTTTATCCCGCTTCAGCCTGGCGGGAGTGCCGCTTCCGCTCGTGTGGATCGAGAAAGCGTTTGCGCAGACGGATCGATGTCGGGGTGACTTCGACCAATTCATCATCCCCTATATAAGAGATGGACTTGTCGAGCGTCATCCGAAGCGGCGGGGTCAGGTCTACCGCATCATCCTTGCCGGCGGCGCGGATATTGGTGAGCTGCTTCGCCTTTAAGGGGTTCACTTCCAAGTCCTGGCCCTTGGCGTGTTCGCCAATGATCATGCCGCCATAGACTTTTTCCTGCGGACCGATGAACAATGGGCCGCGTTCTTCCAAATTCCAGAGCGCATAAGCCACCGCCTTGCCGTCGTTCATGGAGATCAGCGTACCGTTCCGCCGGCCCCCGATCGCACCCTTGTAGGGTGCATAACCGTGGAACAGCCGGTTCATCACGCCGGTACCCCGCGTGTCGGTCATGAATTCCCCGTGATAGCCGATGAGCGCGCGGGAGGGCGCGTGGAAGGTGAGGCGTGTCTTGTCACTTCCCGACGGCCGCATTTCCATCAGCTCGGCTTTGCGCTGTGCGAGCTTTTCCACCACCGTGCCCGAGTATTCCTCGTCAACGTCGATCACCACTTCCTCGATGGGTTCGGTTCGCTGGCCGGTCTCCGGGTCTTCTTGATACACAACCCGCGGGCGGCTGATGGACAGCTCAAATCCCTCCCGGCGCATGGTTTCAATAAGGACGGAAAGCTGAAGTTCCCCCCGCCCGGCGACTTCGAACGCATTCATGTCTTCGGTGCGGCTGACGCGAAGCGCCACATTCCCCTCGGCCTCTTGCTGCAACCGGTCCCAGATCACCCGGGAGGTTACCTTGGAGCCTTCCTGACCCGCCAGTGGCGAGTCATTGATGGAAAACGTCATGGCGAGTGTTGGCGGATCGATCGGTTGAGCGTCCAGGGGCGCATCGACCTCTGGCGCGCAGAGCGTGTCTGAGACCGTGGCGTCCTGGATGCCGGCAACGGCGACAATATCGCCGGCGGAGGCCTCGTCCACGGGCGCTCGTTCCAGGCCCCGGAACGCCAACAGCTTGGTCACCCGGGTTTGCTCGACATTCTCGCCGTCCCGGTTCAGCACCTTGATATTCATATTGCGGGTCAGGACGCCGGACAAGATCTTGCCGGTGAGGATGCGGCCCAGATAAGGGTCGGCCTCCAGCGTGGTCGCCAACATGCGGAAAGGTTCATCAGGTTGGACGTCGGGCGCCGGCGTGTGCTTGACGATTAGATTGAACAGGGGCGCCATGTCGTCCATGGGCCCTTCAGGATTATCCGCCGCCCAGCCGTTCTTGGCCGAGGAAAATAGTGTCGGGAAATCCAGCTGGTCGTCGGTCGCATCCAGGGCGGCGAACAGATCAAAGACCTCGTCATGGACTTCGTGGGCGCGCTGATCGCTGCGGTCCACCTTGTTAATCAGCACAATTGGCTTAAGACCAAGGCCGAGCGCCTTCGACAGCACGAATTTGGTCTGCGGCATGGGGCCCTCGGCAGCGTCCACCAGCACCACCACGCCGTCCACCATGGTCAGGATGCGCTCCACCTCGCCGCCGAAATCAGCGTGACCCGGTGTATCGACGATGTTGATGCGTACGCCTTCCCACTCGACCGAGGTGCACTTGGCCAGGATGGTGATGCCGCGTTCCCGCTCGATATCATTGGAATCCATCGCGCGCTCAGCCACCTGCTGGTTCTCGCGGAACGTACCGCTTTGTTTCAGCAGGCAGTCGACAAGCGTGGTTTTGCCATGATCGACATGGGCGATGATTGCGATGTTGCGGATATCCATTTTTGTCTCTCTCTGGCCGGATGGCCGGGGGTTATATCCTGCCCTGAAAATTTGGCAAGGCGTCATGGTGCAATTCGGCTTTTCCTGGCGGTTCTGGTGAGTATGATGTCGCCTAACGTCATCGATAAATTGAAGATGGCCCCGCAACAGACACGTCGAGGAGAGTGGAACAATGAAGGGCAAGATTGCATTCGAAGAGCACATGGCGATCCCGGAGACCTTGGAGGAAACCAAGGCGTTTGCCGGTGATTCCGGAAAATGGGATGAATTCCAGAGCGAGCTTCTGGATATGGATGACCATCGGCTGGAACTGATGGACAAGACCGGGATCGAGTTCGCCATCCTCTCCAATAACGCGCCGGGTGTCCAAGGCATCCGCGACGTGAACAAAGCCGTCGAAGTGGCCAAGAAAGCCAACGATGCGATGGCGGAAGCTGTACAGCGCCACCCTGACCGCTACGCGGCCATGGCCTGCCTTCCCATGCACAATCCAGATGTCGCTTCCGAAGAGCTGACCCGGTGCGTCAAGGAGCTCGGCTTCGTGGGCGCCATGGTCAACGGCTTCCAGGAAATTGGCGACGGCGACAATGTGTTATACCTGGACGAGGACATGATCCGGCCGTTCTGGGGCACAGTGTCCGAACTGGACGTGCCATTCTACCTGCATCCCCGGATGCAGCTCGCCTCCCGCGCGCCCATCTATGACGGCCATCCTTGGCTGAAAAGTGCGCCCTGGGGCTTCGCGGTCGAGACCTCCATCCACTCTTTGCGGATGTGCGGCTCGGGCATGTTCGATGAGTATCCGAACCTGAAAATTGTCATCGGCCACCTGGGTGAACACATCCCCTACGATCTGTGGCGCCTCGACGCCCGCATGCGCTTCTCGCGCCGCGCCTATCGCGGCAACCGGCCGTTGGGCGAATATTTCCTGGATCACTTCCTGATCACTACGTCCGGTAACTTCCAGGACCCGGCCTTCAGGTGCTGCTTGGAAGTGGTTGGTGTCGATCGCATGTTCTTCTGCGCTGACTATCCGTTCGAACGGATGGAAGATGCCGCCGACTGGTACGACGCCACCGACGTCATCTCCGAAGAGGATAAGCTTAAGATCGGCCGCACCAACGCGATCAAGCTGTACAATCTCGATTTGGAGTAGGGGCTTACACCTCCCCTTGATGGGGGAGGTCGAGCGCGCACAGCGTCACGAGGGAGGGGGTGCTACCCAGCCCCCCTCACCGTATCGATAATCCCCTCGGGATCATCAATCTTATTCCCCCGCCAGGCGACCGACTGATCCGGGCGGATCAAGGTCATGTCGGCTTCGTAGAGATCGCGGATGTCCTCGCCGGGCACGTCCAATATCTGAAGGGGCAGGCCAGCCGAGGCGGCCGCTTTTTCTAAATCGTTCGATCCGCCTGCACCCGCAAGTCTGAGCAACGTGAATTCTTGTCCAAACGCGTCATAGAGCGAGCGATCCTCGTCCAACCAGGTGTGGGGTGCGCGGCCACCGGGGCAGGCTGACGGCACATATTCGTTAACCAGATCGGGCGGCGGATCCGTGCCGTCCGGTACTATGATGGGGGAGGCGTCGAACCGGGTGCCGAAGGTGATGCCGGGAATATTGAATTCCGTGCGGCCGTGATTGCCGAAATATTCGCCGGCTTCCGCCCGCAATTTTTCCCCTTCGGGGGTTTGATCTTCCAGGTGCGGCGAGGGTTTAAACAAGCCCAAGGAATCCGCAAACCCGCGGGCATAGTTGGTGTTGCGCACCGCGCCCGGATGGCGTTCCAGGTGATAGGAGGCGAGGAGGTGATCACCGCCCCATCCCTTGATCCGGGCGGCCAGCTTCCAGCCTAGGTTGACCACGTCCTCCACCGCTGTGTTATAGCCGAGCCCGCCTGTCGGCGTGAACAGATGCGCCGCGTCGCCGGCAATGAATAACCGGCCTTCCGATAGTTTCTCCGCGACCAGGGTAAAGCCGGCGGTCCAGGACGACCGGGTGATAATTTCGTGGTCGACTTCCCGGCCCATGCATTGGGCGAACATGGTGCGCGCCAGCGTTTCTGAGATATTGTCCTTGTCTTCGCCGGGTTTGAGTTGGGTGTGGAAGACAAATTCCTCCTTGCCATCCAAGGCGACGAAAAAACAGCGCCGATCCACATGGACATTCACATGCATCCAGCCGGGATCACCCGCCATCGCGTCATAGATATGCGGGGAGCGGAGGTAGATCGCGTGCATATGGCCGCCGACAAAATCCCGTTCCGCGCCGGTTTCGCCCTGGTATTTGATGCCCAGGTGCTGGCGGACGAGGCTTCGGGGACCATCGCAGCCCACTAGATATTTCCCGGTGACCGTGATCTCGCCGTCCGGTCCCTCCGCCGTGGCGGAGACGTGATCGCCGTGATCAGCAATGGCGGTCACCCGATGTTCATAACGGAGATCGTTACTCGGGCGCTTCTTGGCGTGTTTGTAGAGGACCTTCTCCACATACATTTGGGAGACCCGATGCGGCAGTTCAGCCGCGCTCCAAGAACCGGATAGTGTTTTGGCCAGGTCCCGCGCCTTGGCAGCGGACGGTAGCTGAAACCGCGCTAGCTCGAACGTGCTGAAGCGCGTGTAATAGACAATGTCTGTCGGGTAATTGGGCGGCATGCCCTCACTCCGCACCTCGTCGGCGAAGCCTAGGCGGCGAAAATGCTCCATGGTCCGGGCCTGGGTGGCGTTGGCCTGAGGATTGATGGAAGTTGCCTCGTCCTGGTCCAGCAAAATGACCGGGATATTTCTTAAGCCCAGCTCATTCGCCAGGGTCAGGCCGGCGGGACCGCCGCCGACAATGATGACATCGGTGTCCAGGTTGCTCATATTCTCTATGCGCCTATTTAGCGCCGTCAATGGTGATCCGGCTGATGATGTAGTCGCCACCGTGATTGTTCACAGCGAATCCATCAAAGGCGTTCCGGAAGGATTGATCGGTCGACTTCATGATCTGCTTGCCGTCTACGCTGATTCTCATCTCGCCGAATTGATCCCGGGTCCACGATATGGCGTGGGTTTTCTTGTCTTCCAGGCTGATGGCGGCATTGTGGGTATCTATGATGCCGCTGCCGCGAGACGACACGCGCAATAGTTCGAACGACGGGTTCTTGCCGGTGTGATAGCGCAGACGGTAGCCCGCCTCCCGGTTGCCGCCTTGATAAGGGCCGATTTCCAAAAAGCCCTCATTCTTCCAGCTTGTCAGCTCCAGATTGATGGAAAAGGCATTGGTGATGTTCTTGGCGGTGTGGATCGCCGCCACGGGAAGTGACGTATTCTGCGGTGATTGGGATGATCCGCCGCTTTGTCCGCCACCCAACGCCTGGTTCAGGATCGCGCCCAGCAGTTGCGCGGCAGGATCAGCCTTTTGAGAACCGCCGCTTGAGCTATTGGTGGAAGTAGAGGTGCTGTCGAAAAAGCCGCGAAGACCGAAATTCCGCTCGATCCGGTATTGGCCCTTGGTGACCTTCCAAACCGGGTTCTGCGTGAAATCCCCGTCGCTGAAATCGTCTTTGAGTAGGGAGACTCGCCAGGGATTGTCGTAGCGCCGGGCCAGGTCTCGGAGATCGCGGAGGAATTGCGGACTGGCCGCCCGGTCTCGTTCCGCCTGACTGATCAGTTTGTTCAACTCATCCACCAACTCTTCATTGGGTTTATTCGCCGTCGTTGATTGCGGCGCGTTTGGATTTGTCCAGGACGGATAGGTCGTCGTCTGCGCCTGAACGACGGAGACGGAGACGGCGCTGGCCAGTATGGCAGCAGCGGCAATGGTCATTATACGATAGGTGTATTGTGTCATGCGGATGTCTCCCTGAAGCCGTGGTGCATGAAGGCCCAGCAGTATAAATGTCCGGCCCAGGGAATTCCAAGATTTGTTGGGAGCTTGTTCGTTGCACAGATGACTTTCGGCGCGTACAAAAAACGCTGGATCAGGGGAGAAAATTTATGGCTGATGCACCAATCAAACTCGTATCCATGGCCGAACCCGGTGTGATCGTCGAAGGCATCGGCGGTGGCGGGATGATCCTGCGCTCGCCGCAGGAATTGGGGGCCTATCCGGACAGCCAAAGCGATTGGATCGCGGAATGGGCGGCGAAGACGCCGGAAACCACGTTTGTTGCGGACCGGTCGGGCGCAGATGGGGATTGGCGGCGGGTGGGCTATGCCGATTTCTTCCAGCAAGTGAAGTGCATTGGCCAGGCGGTTCTTAATCGCGGTCTGTCCGTGGACCGGCCCGTGATGATTCTATCTGATGCGAGCGTCAATCACGCGCTGTTAAATTATGGTGCCATGCATGTTGGCGTTCCGGTGACACCGGTGTCGGCGGCCTATTCCCTCATGTCCCAGGATTTCGGCAAGCTGAAGTACATCCTGAGCGTGGTGACCCCTGGTCTGATCTATGTGGAAGACGGTTCCAAGTTCGCCAAGGCGCTCAGCAGTGTCGATCTGGACGGTGCAGAAGTCGTGGTCGCGCAAAATCCGCCGGACGGAATGGATGTAACCGCGTTCGATGACCTTCTCTCTGTCGCGCCGACCGAAGCCGTGGACGAGGCGGCGGCCAAGGTCGGGCCGGACACGATTGCCAAGTTCCTATTTACCTCCGGCTCTACCGGGCAGCCGAAGGGCGTGATCAATACACAGAGAATGCTGTGTTCCAACCAGCAAGGTATGGCTCAGGTGTGGACATTCCTGGAGGATCATCCGCCGGTGACGGTCGACTGGTTGCCCTGGAACCACACGTTCGGTGGCAATCACAATATCAACATGATGCTGCGGAACGGCGGTACCATGTATATTGATGCCGGTAAGCCGGCGCCCTGCTTAATCGAACAGACTGTCGCCAACCTGAAAGAAATTTCGCCGACGCTTTACTACAATGTGCCTCGGGGTTTTGACATGTTGCTGCCGTTCATGGAGAAGGACCCGGCCCTCCGCGACAATTTCTTCAAGGACCTGGACGTGATCTTCTATGCGGCGGCTGCGCTCACCCAGCAAGCGTGGGAGCGGATCGAAAATTTGTCCGTTCAGTCTTTGGGCGAGAAGGTGATGCTGGTATCCGGCTGGGGCGCGACGGAAACCGCGCCGGACTGCACCCATGTCCATTGGCCGATCTCCAAGGCCGGTGTGATCGGCGTGCCGATCCCCGGCACCGAGCTGAAGCTCATCCCCAATGAAGAGAAGCTGGAAATCCGGGTGCGTGGCCCCAATGTCATGCCCGGCTATTGGAAGAACGAGGAACTGACCGCCGAAATGTTCGATGAAGACGGGTTTTACTGCATCGGCGATGCCGTGAAATTCGAGGACCCGGACCGGCCGGAGAAAGGCATCGTGTTCGATGGCCGGGTATCGGAGAATTTTAAATTGTCGTCCGGCACGTGGGTATTTGTCGGCGGCTTGCGCACCAATGTGGTGAATGCCGTCCAAAACATCATCCAGGATACCGCCATTGCCGGCCAGGACGAGGCGGAACTCGGCATTTTGGTTTTTCCGAATATCGCGGGATGCCGGGCCCTGTGTCCCGATTTGGCAGCCGATGCGTCGCTGGCCGAGGTGATTGCCCGGCCCGAAGTGCGGGACGCGCTGAAAGCCGGTCTTCAGGCCTATAACACCGAGCATCCCGGCAGCAGCACACGTATCAAACGCGCTCTGCTGATGGATGAACCGCCTAACATTGACGCCAATGAAATCACGGACAAGGGGTATCTCAATCAGCGGGCGGTGATCGCCCGCCGGGCGGCCTTGGTGGAAAAACTCTACAGCGACGACGAAGCGGTCATTTTGATCGATTAGCGGTGAGGCGCTGAGCGGGTCCGATCACCAGAAGGAGACAGCGCCAAGGAACCTGTGCGTGGAACCTTGGTTCCGGCTTGGCGGAACTATACTGTTTCCGCATACCGGTGTCAGTTGGGAACTGTTGGTGGTCCCGGATTGTGAGAAATTTCGCGATCCAAAAAAACTGCTGATTAAGGTTCTAGCGCTGGCGCAATTTTCTTGATCGTCTGAATTCGTTCCGCGTCGCTGTACGGGATCGTTTTGCCAACGCCCCAGACGGGGCCTGGCCAAGCCTCGTCCGTTCGCCGGCGTGACAGAACGTGTACATGGAGCTGCGGCACAATATTACCGAGCGCACCTACATTGATCTTATCGGTCTCGAAGAGTGTGGCGAGAGTTTTGGAAGCGGCCGATATTTCTGTCATCAACTGCAACTGGTCCGCCTCGGCCAAATCATGGACTTCGATAATGTCCGGCCGCATGGGCACCAGGACCAGCCACGGATAGCGGCTATCATTCATGAAAAGGACCTGGCTGAGCGCCAGGTCCTTTATCGGATAGGTGTCCGCGGCCAAGCGGGGATGGAGTGTAAACCCCCCGCCCGTTGCCGCGTCCGAGCTTGGCATTATTTGCCGAACAGGCCCTTGATGCCGTCGGTGGCTTTCTTGGCAGCGTCACCGACGCCTTCAGCCGCACCGCCCGCACCTTCGGTAACGGACTTCATGGCGGCGCCCGCGCCTTCGCTGACGCCCTTCACGGCGCCGTCCACCATACCGCCGACCTTTTTGAACATTTCGGTCGCGGATTTGGTGAGGTCGCCCATCATGGCGTCAATCACGGCGTCCTAAACCTTGGGGATCAGCACGGCGGCGATTTCTTCCGGCGGCAGACCGTTTTCTTTCTTGCCGATATTATCGAGCGAGATGGAGAACGGCGGCAGGGATTGGTCAAGCTTCAGGCCTTCATGAGCGACCGCCTTGACCTTCACATCGGTCATGCGGAATTTCTCGATGATCAGCTTCTTTTGCGGACCGTCGCTGGAGGACGACGCCGGCGCGCTGCTGGAACCGCCGCCGCTATTGGCCTTTACGAACGCATCAACATTGTTCTGGATGGCGATGAAGTTGGAAGTCTTGAGCGATTCCTTCACCGATTCACTGGCTTTCAACGGATTGAAGCTGAACTTGTTGAACTCGGCGATGACATCCGGCGCATTGATCAAAATTTCGTTGATCACAATGGTGTCGCTGGTGATCGTGCCGGTGTCGATCTTGACGCTGATATTATCCAGCTGGAAGGCGTGAGACGTCTTAAAGCCGGCCGGATTGCCAATTTTCAGCCCCGAGAGCGACGCCTCACCGGAGGTTAGAGACAGATCAACCTTGGCCAGCTTCACTTCGGATTTGGTCAGCTTGGGCCCCATTTCCTCGACGGCGGTTTTGATAATATCGCCGGAAAACAGAAACACGCCCGCGACAACGGCGACGACAATGACGATCACGCCGCCGATACCATACATAAGTCCTTTTTTCATTATGCTCTCCTGAGTTTGGGTGCCGCTAAAGGTAAAGGTGGCAGCATTGTTTGTCAGTTTCTTTCATAAATTGCAGCTTATTTACCGCTTAAATTTTGATCCCTAAGAGCCGTGCCGCATTTTTTCCAAGAATAGCATCCTGGTCTGCTTTTGAAATACTCTTGGCACTACGTACAAATTCATAGGGCTTTTTTTCGCCGAACGGGTAATCGGTGCCCATGACAATGTGGCTAATGGGCGTTTTGGTCGCCAGAAATTCCAGCATATCGATGTTAAACACGACGGACTCATAATAAAATTTGCGGAGATAGCCGCTAATGCTTCGCTTTAGGACCCCGCCATCGCTGCCGGACTTGTACGCATGGTCCTGACGGCCGGCGTAATAGGGCAGATAGCCGCCGCCATGGGCAACGAGAACTTTTAGTTTGGGGAACTTGTCCATGACGCCTTCGTAAATGAGCGAAGACATGGCCAGAGTTTCCTCGTAGGGCTGGCCTACGGTGAAAGCCATCCCATGCTTGCGCAGCCGTTCATCGGAATTGCCGGCCGGGTGGATGAAAATCGGTGCGTTCAGCTGCTCCGCTTTACGCCAGAACGAATGGAACTTTTTATCTCCAAGCTCCAAACTTCCGAGGATAGTCGGAATTTGTACACCGCGGATGCCAAGCTTGTTCACCAGGCGGTCCAATTCTCTGACCGCGCGCGCCGGGTCTTGCAGCGGCACAATGCCGAGGCCGGTCAGCCGGTCCGGGTGTTTGTCCACCGCCTCCGCCACCGTGTCATTGGCCTGCCGGACAATCTTTGCCGCCGTCGCGCCATCCGCCCAGGTCGTGTTGTGATGGATCAGGCTGGGCGAGATAACCATCATGTCAACGCCCATCTTGTCCATGTCCTTGATGCGGAGATCGTTGTTCACCATCCGCGCCATGGTCTCTTCGGATTTCTTGGCGTTGCCCAGGCTCGTCTTTTTGCCGAGTCCGATGCGGGCGTGCAGCGTGTGTTTCGCGGTCAGCGCAAAAATCTCCGGATTCACGATGTGTCCGTGGAAATCGATGATGAAAGGCCGCTTCGGCTTGCCGCGCGCCGGCGCTTTTTTCTTTTTTACCTTGGTGGATTTACGGGCCGCCATAATGTTCTCCCCTGGTGACGGGATAGTTTAATCGGCGGTGTCCGGTTCCGGGACTCTTTTTTGAACGAATGTTAGAGCGTCTGTTCCTTGGTTTTCAGGAAGCGGATGTCGGGGAAGTCCTCGCTGGCCCGGTCCAGGTGCCAGGCATTTCGCGCCAGAAACACCGGCGCCGAGTCATGATCGTCGGCAATCGCGGCGGAATTGGCGTCGATAAATTTCTTGAGCGTCTGCGGATTGTCCGCTTCGACCCAGCGGGCGGTGTAAAGGGATGTGCTCTCAAATCGGACCGGCACGTCATATTCGGTGCGGATGCGGTCGGCCAGAACATCGAACTGTAGCCCGCCGACAACGCCGACGATCCAGTCCGATCCGATCCGGGGTTTAAACACGCTGGCCGCGCCTTCTTCGGCCATTTGCTGGAGCGCCCGGCCGAGATGTTTGGCCCGCATCGGGTCTTCCGGGCGAACAGTTTGCAGTAGTTCGGGTGCAAAGCTGGGAATGCCAGAAAAGACTATTTCTTCACCTTCGGTCAACGTGTCGCCGATCCGCAAGTTGCCGTGGTTCGGTATGCCGATAATGTCGCCGGCCCAGGCCTCCTCCGCCGTTTCACGGTCCTGAGCCAGGAACAGCACCGGATTGTGCAAGTTGATGGCCTTGCCGCTGCGGACGTGATGTAGCTTCATGCCGCGCTTGAAGTGTCCCGACGACAGACGGAAAAAGGCGATCCGGTCCCGGTGTTTGGGATCCATATTAGCTTGGATCTTAAAGACGAAACCGCTGACTTTATTTTCGTCCGGGGTAATTTCCCGGCTGTCGGATTTGTGCGGCCGGGGTGAGGGGGCCATACCGGCGACACCGTCCAGCAACTCCCGGACGCCGAAGTTGTTAATCGCGCTGCCGAAAAAGACTGGGCTTAAATGTCCTTCGCGATAGGAGTCCAGATCGAACTCCGGACAGAGACCTTTCGCCATCTCCACATCTTCGCGGAGCTTCGCGGCGACATCAGCGCCTAGTGCATCTTCGAGGCCAGGGTCGTCCAGCCCGTTGAAACTGATAATCTCTCCTTCAGAGCCGTCGACACTGCCGGTCGCGTGACCCTTGGGCATGAGAATGAGTCGGTCGCCAAGAATATCGTAGCAGCCCTTAAAGTCGCGACCCATGCCGATAGGCCAGCTTGCCGGCGTAACATCCAGGGCCAGGGTCTGTTCTATTTCGTCCAGTAGCTCGAACGGATCGCGGCTTTCCCGGTCCAGCTTGTTGATAAAGGTGATAATCGGCACATCGCGGAGCCGGCACACTTCGAACAGTTTGCGGGTCTGCTGTTCGATGCCCTTCGCGGCGTCGATGACCATGACCGCGGAATCCACCGCCGTCAGTGTCCGGTAGGTATCCTCGCTAAAATCCTCGTGGCCCGGCGTATCCAGCAGATTAAAGGTCCGGCCGTCATAGTCGTAGGTCATGACCGACGACGCGACGGAAATGCCACGCTCCCGCTCGACCTTCATCCAGTCGGAATGGGCCCGCCGGGCATCGCCTCGGGCCTTAACGGCGCCGGCCATCTGGATGGCGCCGCCGAATAGTAGCAGTTTTTCGGTGAGCGTTGTTTTGCCCGCATCTGGATGGGAGATGATGGCAAATGTCCGCCGGGTTTCAATATGTTGGGTCAGGGCGTTCATGGGTCGTGGCGAAAAGAGATATGTGGTCAAACAGGGCCGAAGCCGGCGGAGAGCAATACAGGCTGGTCCGCACGAATACCAGAGGAAAGTAAGCTTGGACCCGTCAGTGCCGGCGGCGCTTTTCCATAAAGCTGTAGCGGCTGTCGGAGGTGATCGTGACGTCGATATCCTCCCCGTCACGCCGGAGATTCAGGGTTACATCAACCCCGGCTTCGCCGACCGACCAAAGCTTTCTGTAAAGCTCCGGCAAGGTCTGGACGTCTTCATCCTCAATGCCCGCGATCAAGTCGCCGGCCTCCACGCCCGCGACGTCCGCCGGTCCGTCATCAATGATGCCCGAAACAAACAGCCGGCCCATGGCCTCGGCTGTATACATGCCAAGCCAGGGGCGATGAGGTGCCTGCGCCAGGCCGGTTGAGACCAGGTCGTCGTAGATCGGCTTGAGAAGGTCTATCGGGACAAACATATTGCCGGGGCTGTCGCTCCGGTCGTCCTCCGCATCATTGACCCAGAGGGAGCCGATACCGCAAAGGGTGCCATCCTGACGGATCAGGGCCGCGCCCGACCAATTCGGGTGGATCGGCGCAGTGAAGATGGCGCTGTCGAGCATGTACTCCCAGGATCCGGCAAATTCCCGCCGGGACACCACAACCGCATTGATGGCATGATCCACACCGCCGTATGGGGCAATGATCACCGTATCGGATTCCTTTAGGTCTTCCGCCGTGCCCGGTTGCATCGCCGGGATGTCAAGCGGCGACAGCGCATGAATAATCGCCATACCGGATTCGTGATTATAGCCAACCAATTCCGCATTGACCGATTGGCCGCCAGGCGCGTTCAAGACGATCGTGTGCGCGTCCACCACCAGATAGCCGATGGTGAGCAGCATGCCGTCGTCGTTCAGTAATACCGCGTTGCCTTGCCTTTCAGTGCCCAGAGTGCGAGCGCTGAACGCATCTTCCGGCACCTCCGCCGTCAGCCTGACAACCGACGAGAGGGCCGTGTCCAGGTCGAATTGGTATTCTTCCTGTTTCGGATGGGGCGCCAGTTTTAGAGAAGGGTCGAGAAGATGTAGAAGGCCGCTCGGCCGGTGGCCGTTGGCTTTTTCTATGCCTGCCATAGTGATGTCCGATGAGTCATGATGCGTCTGTTCGACCACCATATCCTTTCGTTTCCGGTGGTTGCCAGCACAAATTTCTTCAGAGGCCGGTGGTGGACCGGTCCGGCGCCGGCACGCGCTGAGCCGCCGCTTCCCGTTGGGCGATATAGGTCGAGGCGGCGACAATGATGGCCGCGCCGACCCAGGTCCAGAAAGCGGGAACTTCGCCGAACGCAAGCCAGCCAATGGAGGCGGCCCAAATCAGGCGGGTGAAAACAAAGGGCTCAAGCGCGCTGACGTCGGCGTAGCTGTAGGCCTGCACCATGGTGAGCTGCGCAATAGCCGCGCACATGCCGACTCCAAACATCCAGGCCAGTTGAACCAACGTTGGGGTTTCCCAAACGAATATGGCGAAGACGAAGGTAATCGGCGTCTGCAGGATGGCGACATAGGCGCTGCAGGTGATAGCGCTGTCAGTGTTGCGCAGATGTTTGGCCATGATCTTGGTGCCGGCTGCAAACGCGGCGGAGAGCAGAACCAGAATAAAGCCGATGCTCAATTCTTCGAAGCCCGGGCGGATGATGACCAAGGCCCCAATGGCGCCTATGACGAGCGCGGTCAGTCTACGCCCGCGAATAGCTTCCCCGAGAAAGAGAACGGCGCCGATGGTGACAAACAAGGGCCCGGTTAGCCCCAGGGCGGTTGCGTCGGCCAATAGCGTAAGCGCAAGGGCGGCATACCATGTGGTCAGGGCGGCGGCATTGAAACAGGCGCGAACGAAATGAGTTTTAAGCTTCTCCGTACGCAGAATTTGAAAATTACTCTTCAGAAGGACAGGGATATAAAATACTGCCGAGAAGAGGTTCGAAAAAAACGCGATCTGAAAAGGATGCAGATCGGTCCCAACGTGGCGCACCATCCCGTGAGACGAGATGAAGACCAAGTTGCTGAACACTGTTAATCCGGCGGCCAGCAAGAACGGCCGGGATGTTAGTCCAGAGGCGTGCCCGGCAGGAATCATGCGCGTACTCTGATTAGGTAGGGATAGGCTTGGGTCTGCGCGATCACGCTAGCAGACCCCATCCCCCGCTGTCACGCCAAGTTAGCTTAGGGTCCGGATCCTAGAACTTAAGGCGGGCTCCAAGGATGAAGCTGTGGCTGAAATATTCGGATTCGTACGGGATGCCGCGCTGATCACCGAACTCCGGATCCTGCGTTTCAAAGTACCTGTAGAGTGCTTCCAAGGTGGTGAGTTCGTCCAACTTGTAGGATATCCCGCCGCCCGCTTGCATGCCGAACACCCAGTCGCTGCTGTCAGCGATGACGGTGCTGTCGGCGGTCAGGTCATTCACGAAGATTCCCGTTAATCCGAGGCCGCCCATGATAAAAGGGGTAAAGCCGTTTTGCTCGGGAAAATCATAGGCCAGGTTGGCCATGAACGAGAGGATCGTAATATCGCCGTCGGTAAACGTGGTGCCAAAGGAATTGCCGTTACCCGTGCCAGTGACCTTGCCCAAACTGTTGAAGGCATAGTTCATCTCACCTTCAATCCGGAATCCGTTTTCCAGGTCGATACCCAAGCCGCCGTTGAACAGGAAACCGGGATCAAATTCCATGGTGTTTTCGTTGCCGCTGCCGGTGCTGGTCAATTCGGGGACCATGCCCACCCCGAGACCGGCTTTAAGATAGATGTTCTGAAAACCCAAGATGCTCGGCTGCTGGTGCGGCTGCATCTGCTGAGGGGCCAGCTGAGGCTGCATTTGAGGCTGCAT
>CAZSXT010000035.1:23815-36953 GCA_964611435.1 uncultured Rhodospirillaceae bacterium
TGAGGCTGCATTTGAGGCTGCATCTGTTGCTGGGGCGCCATCGGCGCGGGCTGTTGCATCGGCTGGTTGTTGGGTGCGCGCATCTGCGCCAGCTCCAGCTCCTCTTCGGCCCGAACTGCAACAATTGGTTCGGGCTCCAGGCTTGGATCACCGGCCGGGGCGCCGATGTTGGCGGTGGAGGCAACCATGACCCCACCCGGTTGGTTGGTTTTCAGGGACACCGGGGTAAATGTGCTCGCTTGCCGGAAATTGCCGTGGCCCGGTTCGCTGATCGTGGTGGGCAGAATGTCGATGACAATACGGTGGCCACGGTTGCCGCCGGGTGAGACGAAGAACGGCTTGTTAATACGTACGGGGCCGCTGGTCAGGATGCTCAGCCGGCCGCCGGCGCCGTCCTTTGAAAAGGTATAATCGACCACTTGCCCTTTGGCGTGGCGGGCGGAGAATGGTTGGGCCGACCAGTTTACCGTGGGTAGTTCGATAAACACTGCCGTGCCGTCGGCAGATACGTCATAGCGGACATCTGTGGGTTGAGAGACATCAATCACGACCCGGGTTTTTCCGGGATGTTTGCCGACTCGTATCCCCGTGACCATGGATGCGACAGGGGCCAGACTTTGTACCGCTGCGACTTCAGCACCGCCGGCGCGGTCAATGCTTTGTGCCAGGGAACCGGGACTTGCTGATAATAAGACAGCCGTCATGCCGGATAGGGCGGTTAACCGCCGCAATGATGTTCCCATCACCAAACTCCTAGAGTTTTCGTCTATTTTGAGGCTAATGTGCGGGTCTAAATATTAAGGAATGGATAAAATCGGCATATTTAGTAGAAATCCGGAAGTTCAGACACTAGAACTGGGCAGATCAAGCAAAAGGCTGAACTGGCCTTACAGCACACCACGGGGGAAGAATGGCGGTCATCGATATTCACACGCACATGCTGTCGGATGGGTTTCTCGACCTTGTGCGGCGGCGCGGCAAACCGGATTTGGAAATCGGTACGGCGCCTAACGGCTCGGAATTCATGATCGAATACGGCACCCCCTCCATGGGGTTCGTGCCGGATATGTTTGACTATGACCTCCGCATCAAAAACATGGATACGTTCGGGATCGATATCGCCGTCGTTTCCCTGACATCGCCCAACGCTTTTTGGGGAACCGAAGAAGTGAGCGCGGCAGCGGCCAAGGTCATCAATGACGATATGGCGGCGGCGCAGAAATCCTACCCGGACCGCATCCGATTCCTGGCGAGCTTACCGTGGGAGTTCCCCGACCGGGCCGTGGCGGAGCTTGAGCGGGCGATAGAACTGGGCGCGGTCGGGGTGATGACGCTGGCCAATATTCGCAAGCGGCATTTGAACGACCCTCATTTCGATCCGGTCTGGAAGGCGATTGAAAGCGCGGGCCTGCCAGTGCTGATTCACCCGACGACGCCTTTGGGTTCGGCAGAAATGGATCTCGGGACCTACCGGTTGCTGGGTCCGGTGGGCTTTACATTTGATACGACCTTGGCGATTTCCCGCATGGTGATGGACGGTTTCTTCGACAAGTTTCCGGACGTCAAGGTGATCGCCTCACACGGTGGCGGCTATCTGCCTTATATCTCCGGCCGGCTGGATTTGTTCTTTAGCACTGGGACTTTCGAAAAGAAGATCACCGAGCTGCCGAGCGTTTACCTCAGCAATATCTACTATGATTCCATCGTCTATCAGCAGGATGGACTTCAGTCCCTGGTCAATCTGGCCGGACCGGACCGGGTGCTGTTCGGCACGGACTACCCCCACGCGGCGGATATCCCGAAACTGAAAGAACTGGTGGAGACCTTGCCCGGCGATCTGCCAGCAACGGTGTTTGGCGGGGCCGCGGAAAAACTGTTTAATCTGGCTTGAGTCTTAGGGGCCGGAGCGTAAGGAGTAGAGCGTATGGCGAGAGCCGCGAATGTCTTAGTCGATAGTCTAAAAGCCCAAGGCGTCGACCGGGTGTTTTGCGTACCAGGAGAGAGTTATCTGGCCGCAATCGACGCCCTTTTTGATGCGCCGGAAATTGACGTCGTCACTGTCCGTCACGAAGGCGGGGGCGGTTTCATGGCAATGGCGGACGCGAAATGCACCGGTAAAGCCGGCGTGGAGTTTGTGAGCCGGGGGCCGGGCGCGACCAATGCCTCTATCGGCGTGCACGTTGCGCAACAGGAAGGTGTGCCGATGATCCTGTTCATCGGTCAGGTGGCCCGGGAAGATATCGGCCGAGGCGCGTTCCAGGAAGTGGATTACGTCCAGACATTCGGCGATATGGCCAAATGGGTGGTGGAAATCAGGGACGCCGACAAGCTAGCCGAATCCGTTCGCATGGCGTTTCACATCGCGCAAGAAGGTACGCCCGGCCCGGTGGTTGTTTCCTTGCCGGAAGACATGCTGCTGGACGATACGGAAAACGGCGCTTTGGCGCCGGCGCAGGTTTCGTTGCCGCAGCCAGAAATGGCGCGAATTTCGCAGCTGTGCGATATGCTGGCCGGGGCCGAACGGCCGTTGATTATTGCCGGTGGACAGATCAACCGGGAAGAGGGGCGGGACGCGCTCCTCGCTGTTGCCGAGAAGTGGAACGTGCCCGTGGCCGCCGCCTGGCGCCGCCAGGACGTGTTCGACCACACCCATCCCAACTTTGTCACTCATTTGGCGTTTAACGCGCCGGTGGCGATCCGGGATACGCTCAATGAGGCGGACCTAATCGTCGCGCTTGGCACGCGGCTGGGTGACGTGACTACGCAGGGCTTTCAGCTGCCCCTCGCACCCAAGCCTAAGCAGCCGTTGATCCATGTGTATCCCGATTCCTACCACGTGGGCCGAACCTTCGAGACCGATCTGCCCATGGTGGCGGACGCAACGGAAACTTTGAAAGCCATGGCGCAGGTGAACGCGCCGGAACCGCCGGCGGGCCGACAGGCCTGGGTGGAGAAGACCCACGCGTTGGCGGTGGATAATCTCCATTGGGATTGGCGGCAGGCCGATGACGGCGTGGTTTTCGGCAACGTCATCGACCATTTGATCGAGGTAATGGACGAAGACGCGGTGACCGCTATGGACGCCGGCAACTTTGCCACCTGGGTTCAGCGCCTGTTCCCCTACACGACCAAAAATCTGCAGATGGCGGGCTCGGCCGGGGCGATGGGCATGGGGGTGCCGTCTGCCGTTGCGGCGGCCCTGCGCTTTCCGGGCCGGCAAGTAGTGTCCTTCGCCGGCGACGGCGGTTTCCAGATGACGGGTGCGGAAATTTCCGTGGCCGTGGAACGCAATCTGCCGATCCGGTTTATCGTCTCCAACAATGGCAGTCTTGGGACCATTCGGCTCTACCAAGAGAAAGGCTATCCAGACCGGACGCTGGCAACCAATATGACCAACCCGGATTTCGCCAAGTATGCAGAGGCTTATGGCGTCCGCGGCTTCACCATCGCCTCGGACGACGATATTACGCCGGTGATCAGGGACGCCTTTGCCGTGGATGGTCCCTCCCTGGTCGAAGTGAAGACCAGCCTGGAATATATTTCGGCCTTCACCACCATCACCAAATTGCGAGGTGGGTAGGGATCGTTATTCGCGTCGCTATTGGCCTGGCGGTTGGGGCACGGTTTCCACAAAGGCGGGCCGCCGGGTCATGCGGCCAATCCAGGCGGTAAGACCATCGAGCCCGTCCAGGATCGTCTCACCCTCGGGCACTTTGGTGAGATAGACGGCAATGGGGATCATTAAAAAGTCCGCCAGACTGGGGTCATCCCCGGCGAGGTAATCGCTCTCCCGAAGACGTTTGTCGGTGACCTCCATGGCTTGCCTCGCCAAGGGAACGCCCTCGGCAATCATCGCCTCATCCGGCTCGCCGCCCCGCATCGGTACGACGATCCGCTGAATGACGATCTTCCGAATGCAGCAGTCATACATGTAATCAATAATGTCGCTGATCCATTGTTCCTGCAGCGCCCGGCCCTTGGCGTCCGCCGGCTGCAACGCCGGGCCGTCAAACCCGTCGTCGATATAGTGCATGATCGCGCTGGATTCGTGCAGGATGAAATCCCCGTGGCGCATGGCCGGGATCTTATTGAACGGATGTACCGCCAGCAGTTCGTCGGAGGCAAAGTCCGCGCCAACCAGGTCGTGATCGACGCCTTTCTCCACGCAGGTCATACGAACTGACCAAGTATAACTGGACGGGGCAAAGCCGTAGATGGTGATATCTGACATGAGTGCGTCTCCTTAAACCGAGGCCAAATATTGTTCGAGACAATCGAAGGAACTGGTCCAACCACTATTGTGGCTATTGCGGCCGTCTTCGGTGTCGAAGCCCGAGTGGATCATCACCAGGTTCGTCTTGCTGTTGTCCGTCTCGTTCAATGTAATCGCTACTTGGGTGACATTGGTCGTGTTGTTCGGATCGCCATCAATCTCCCAGCACCAGGTGAAGACCAATTTCGACGGCGGATCAATCTCCAGATAGTCCCCACGGGTCCAGTGTTCCTCTCCGTCCTTGTCCGCCATGCAGGTGCGATAGCCGCCGCCTACCCGGACATCCATCTCGCAGTGGGTGATCTCCACGTATTCCGGTCCCCACCATTTTGATAGGTGCGCCGGATCGGTCCAGGCCTGAAACACCAGGTCCCGGGGCGCGTCGAACGTGCGTTCAAGTCGAAGGTAAAATTCGTTCTCAGCCACGGCGTTTGGGCCTCCCGTTTGATTTTCGCTTGGGTGGTCGTGATTTTGCACCGTTTCCATCGTTCCTGTCTCCTGGTTGTTGGATTTCGTTGAGGTAGTCGGCCAACGCGCCGAGCTGATCTTCCCAGTAATTTCGGTATTCATTGAGCCAATCGGCGGCCGCCTTGAAGCCTTCGGGGTTCAAGCTCAGCCTGCGGAATTGGGCATCGGTCTTGCGGTCGATCAGGCGCGCCGCCTCCAGCACTTTCAGGTGGCGGGAGATGGCGGGCGCGGACATGGCGAATGGTGCGGCCAGCTCGCCTGCGGTGACTTCGCCATCTCTGGCGAGATGCGCGATGATGGCGCGCCGGGTCGGATCGGCCAGGGCGCTGAAGGTTGTATTGAGGTCAGGTGTCATAATTTAATAACAACGTTAATTAACAAAATAGTTAAATATAATAAGAGCTGGCATTCGTCAATAGCAGCGTTGCGCCATGGACTCCGCGGGCGCAGTCGCCATAATCGAGCCAAACCGGAATGCCATCGGAAGGACAGATCATGAACAAAGGCACAATCGGGGTGATGAGCCCCGGCGACATGGGGCATGGCGTGGCCGGCGCCATCGTCGAGAAAGGCTATCGGGTGTTGACCCTGCTGAAGGGCCGGAGCGAGATCACTCTCGAACGCGCCGCCCGCGCGAACATGGAAGACGCCGGTACGCTTGAGGAGTTAGTCGCCCAGTCCGAAGTGGTGTTGTCCATCATGCCGCCGGAACTGGCGTTGAACTTCGCCAAGGATCTGGCGGCGGCGATGAGGGCTGCCGGCAACACGCCGATCTTTGCCGACTGCAACGCGGTCTCACCGGGCGCGACTATGGAAATCGCGGCGGTGATGGAAACTGTCGGGGCGACCTTTGTCAAAATCGGGATTATCGGCGGGCGGCCCGGTACGGGATCAGGCCCCAAGTTCTATGCGAGCGGTTCTGACACCGACAAGCTGGCATTCTTGGACGGCGACGGGATTAGCTACCGGCCCATGGGCGACGACCTCACCCAAGCCGCCGCGATCAAGATGTGTTATGCCGGGCTGACAAAGGGAACGATGACCCTGCATACGTCGGTCCTGACGGCGGCCGAGCTGCTTGGCGTCAGCGATGAGTTGCGGGCCGAGTTTGAAGAGTCTCAGCCTTGGCATTGGGACGCCATGAATAAGCGTGTTCCGTTTTATGCAGCTGACGCGGGTCGCTGGGCAGGTGAAATGGATGAAATCTCGCGCACTTTCGGCGACGCCGGTGTGACGCCCAATATGCATAAGGGGGCGGCCGACACGTTCCGGTTGTTGGACGAGACACCCCTACGAGAGGAAACCCGTGAGACGCTGGATAAAAGCCGGACTCTGGACCAATCGGTCAAAATCTATGCCGCCGCGGCGCGGGCTAGAAAATCAGGGAAAAAAGCGGCCGAGTAAGTGATTCACCTGACTTACGAGAATGCCGGATCGGAGTAGTTTATCCAGTAAGCCCTCTGGATTATTTGCCCGCTTTTTCGTACTATAGGGAAATTACTTAGGTGTTCGAGGGTTTGCGCGAGTTGGGAAAAGTCGGCTAGTCCGTCTGACAATGAAATATGCGAGGCCCTTAACATGAATACTAAGACCAGCATCGCCGCCAGCGTTGTGCTCGTTCTTATCGGCGGCGGTCTCGTTTTCTTTTTTTCCGGCCGGACGGCCATGCAGATCGGCACGGCGATTATCACCTTGATCGCTATCGGGGCGCTTTGGTTGTTGAAGAGCTTTATGCGCAGCAACTCCCAAAAGGCGGAGCGGCTCGACAAAGATTCCAAAGCGCTGCTCGAGTACATCCACGGAAAGTTTAATGAAAAGGGCATCAAGGAAATCGGCCGGCAAACCCACGGCCTGACCGCCGCGATGATGCTTAAGATGAAGCAGGGTGAGATTGACGGGGAAGAGCAACTCTTAAAAACTTTGCGGCCGGTGCCCGCCGACAAATTCGACAAAGTGCGCGATATCAAATATCTGGCGGCGACGCTGACTAGCTACTATCTGACAGCCGATGAAAATTCCGAGACCCGGCTTCGCTTGAACCAGTTCATCAAAGGCGACTACCAGGCGGGGTAAGCCACCCGATCTCGAGGCATTTTCACACCTTCCTTATTTACGTATCGATCTTTCGGTAATTGCGTATTCGAAGCGATTCCGTCCGGGACTAATATCGCGCCCATAAAAACCCGTTCGGGGATTTTGGGGGTTCTCCATGAAAATATTTGCGCGTATCGGCTTGAGCGTGTTGATCATACTCGCCGCAGGTGTGGCGGTGTCGGTGTTCTGGGAACGGCCGGTCATGCAGGGGATTGCCGCACTGGTCGGTCTGGCAATGCTGGCGCCGGTATGGTTTGTGAAGAATTTGGATATCGCGGGCAGCCTAAAGAGCGCCAATCATCCGTCGCGTATCGATGGGGAGGCCAAGGCGCTTCTAGACATGATTCATTCAAAATTCAACGAGCGGGGCATCGAAGAGATCAGCCGCCAGACCCAGGGCTTTATCGTTGCCGCCATGCGCCGGATGAAGAACGGACAAATCAATGACGAGAAGAAGCTCATGAAGCTTCTCAATCCGATTCCGGCGTCGCAATTTGCGCGGGCGCGGGATGTGAAGTTTCTGGCTGCGACCGTCGCCAGCTACTACTTCCGTGCCGACGAGGATACGGATTTTGGCTACAAGAATCGCACCCGCGTGAATAACTTCATCGCCGGGGTTAACGACACCAGTCTCTAGAAGTCAGGCGGCGTTGCGCCAGCGCTTGGCGATTCGCCGGGCGCGAATTTTGGCGAACAGCTCAGTAATCTCCTGCGCCTCCACGCCGTCTTGTTCCATCAGCAGTTTGACGCTCGTGTCATCCAAAAGAACGTCGAGACTAGAATCTTGGCCTTGATTGGTTTTCAGGTTGTATTGAGACATAACCACCCTCAGTCGCTAGCGAATTGATCCGAGGCGTCTATATAGAAGCAGGATGTGACGTCATCATGACAACACCATGATGGCATTACGTCAGGGTTGATTAACTTTTTACAATTGCGTAATATTTGATCAATAAAATATGTGAATACAAATTAATCAATATGTCGGCAGGATAAGGTGGAATCTGCAAGCCATTGATTTTTATAATGTTATTTAGCCCCTGAACGAGAACATACCGGAAGGAGAGACGCCATGCAGTACGGATTGCCCAATATCGTTGGATATCGAATGGACCGTCAAGGCAATCTCCACATCCGGGAAGTCGGCAATAAGGAACGTCCCGCCACGCGGGAAGAGATCAACTATCTCCTGACCGAACGGCCGGATTTGATTCTCCAGCTTGCCCAGCAGGCCCATTAGTCGAGCCTGCCAGGCCCAGTTAAAGACTATGTGGAACCGGGCGGGCCCTGGAATTCCCAGGTATGCCCTTCGGGGTCCAAGACAAAGAGCTGCGGCTCGCCGATTAAGTTGGACATTTCATGATAGTCCACGCCGAGGGCGTCCATGCGGGCCCGGAAAGCATCCACATCCTTGATGCGCCAGGCCGTGTGCCGACCGGCAGGCTGGATGCCCGCGTCCCTGCCAGGGACATAGGTCTCGTCATTGGAAATCAGATGGAACTGGACGGTATCTTCCTCGTCGCCAAGCCAGGCGCCGCGCCCAAGTTCGTCGAGCGCCGGCGGGCGGGGTAGGATTTTGAGCCCGAAAACGTCGCAGTAAAACTTGATACATTCGTCCAGTTTTTCATCGGAGACGGGAATGCCCTCGTGGATGCTTCCGTTGAATCCGAAATTTGGAATATCGTCCGGCATAGTTGGCCCTCCTGATCAGCGGGAAGATTTTTGCATATCCGGCGCACGAAGCAAATGCGGTGCGCCGTAATGGTCCATGACGTGGATCGGGTCTCGGAATTTTTTCAACGCGGCATCTGCGTCTTTGATCCGTTCGTGTTCGATATAGTAGCCGAGCCGGCGGCTGTGTGCGACGATCTCCCGTCCGAAGGAGAGGCGCGCAGTCTCGAACGCCGACAATCCCGTTTCCAGGTCGCCGTGCGCCGACAGGCTGTCTGCTAACGATTCTGCGTCTAGGGCCGCTTTGGTGATGCCGCTGGCCACATGGGGCCGCGCGATAAATGCCGCATCGCCCATGATGGCTACCCTGCCGAATACCAGCCGGTCACTTTCCATATCCGAGATCGCCTGCAGCAATGGTTGTGGCGCCCGGATCACCGGCTCGGCCACAGTCGCCCAGAACTCGGCCGCCGCGTCCGCCTTCATCTGCTCAATAAACACGGGTCTTATCAGCGGCGGGGGGATTGCGACGCCGTGATATTTGCCGCTTGCATCGGTGAACATGTCGCGGAGTACGTCATCGGAGGCGGTCGGACGGTACCAGATAAAATAGAATCGCTGTGCGTCATCGCCCGTGGCGTCTGCCGCGCCCGGCACCTCCATGGTCAACATGAAGCCGCTATCGACAAAGGAAAAGATGATATGGTCGTGGACGATCTTCTGTGCATCGCCTTTGACCAGGCTGCCGTCGACAATGCCTCGCCAGGCGACGTAGCCCGGAAACTGCGGCTCTACGTTTGGTTGGAACTTCTGCCGAATTGTGGACGTATTGCCATCGGAGGCCACCAGCAGGTCCCCGGTCTCCCGGGAATCGTCGGCAAAGATCGCGGTGACGCTGTGTTCGTCCTGCTCGATGTCTACCAGTTCCCTGCCCGGGTTATAGTCTTTGTCTGGAAAGCCGGCGCGGAGTGTGGAATAGACCCGGGCCCAGGAACTCCCCGACGTGCCGCCCGCCAGTTCGTATTTCAGCTCGCCGTCCTGGCCGAGCCACAGGCTGGAGTGCTGCACAATACCGCTGTTGGTATCCAGAGGCGCCTCAACCCTCTCCAACAGATCGATCAGTTCCTGGGAGATGCCGATGCCCGCGCCCCGGGACGCGAGTTCGCCCTGGGACCGCTCGAACACGCTAACGTCCCAGCCGGATTGGCGCAGCAGCAGCCCGGCGAACAGGCCGCCCACCGATCCACCGATGATGAGCGCGCGGGGGCGGGTGGAAATGATTAGGCTCCCTTGGGCAATTCAAAAAGGCCGTCGGGCAGCGACTCCATATACTCAAGTGCGCTGTTGCTGGTGACCACGTCCGCATATTTGGCATGCATGTCCAACAGTGACACGGCGTGAGAGACATCCGCCCGGTCGAAGCAGCCGTCCTCCACCAGACTCACCCGGTAATTGTGGCTGAACGCATCGACGGTGGAGGCGCGCACGCAGCCCGACGTGGTCGTGCCGGTCATGATGATGCTGTCGGCCTGCAGCAGATTGAGATAGCTGAGCGTCGGCGCTTCGTGAAAGGCGCTGGGTTTTTGCTTCCAGACGACAATGTCGGTCGGACCCGGTGCGATCTCGTCCATGATGTCGTTGCCGTCCCGATTGGTCGGCGGCGGGGCAGGGGGCCTGTCGTCCGTGCCTTCGCCGCGCGGGTTCTTCCAAGTCCAGCTTCCCCGGTCCCAGCGGTCTTCGCGGGCATAGCCGGTGGTGTAAATGACTGGAATGCCTTTCTTGTGGGCCGTGTCGATCAGCTTTCGGATCACCGGCAGGGCGTCCCAGGCGGCTTCGCCGCAGGACAGTTTCCATCGCTTGATGGATTCGAGAACCGGTTCCCGCTTGTCGCCGCAGAACGCATAACTGACATCAATGATCATTAGAACCGGGCGCTTGCCGTAGCCCGCATGGGCGCCGAACCCGGCGGCGTCAAAGATTTCCCGGTCCCGCTCTGAAATGTATTGATCCCAAACATTTGTGTCTTGCCCTGGCGTGTCACCGTCATTCGGCATATCTAAGTCTCCCGATCTGTTCTATACCTCCATGGTATAAGTTTCGGTTGGACAGGTCACGAGCCCGAATACTATAAAGCGTCAAATTTCGTGTTGAGAGTGAGAGGAGCCCTAAGATGGATTTAACCGGCGAATATCGCATTCCCGCGCCCCGAGACAAGGTTTGGGAGGCGCTGAATGATCCGGAAATTTTGAAGCAGTGCATCGACGGCTGTGAGGAACTCAATAAAGATTCCGATACATCATTCTCCGCAAAGGTCACCGCCAAGGTCGGCCCGGTGAAGGCCAAGTTCGCCGGCAAGGTGACCCTCTCCGATCTGGACCCGCCCAACGGCTACAAGATTTCCGGTGAAGGCCAAGGCGGCGTCGCCGGCTTTGCCAAGGGCGGCGCGACGGTCAAACTGACCGAGGACGGCAGCGATACCGTGCTGAACTATGAAGCCAACGCAGAAGTGGGCGGTAAGCTGGCCAGCGTCGGTAGCCGGCTGGTGGAAGGCGTCGCCAAGAAGCAGGCAGATGACTTTTTCGGTAAGTTTTCCGATATCGTTGGCGGTGGCGCGGATGCGGCGCCGGCCGAAGGGGCGGCGCCTGCTGAGGCTGCTTCGGCAGCCGACGCTTCGCCTGCCGCGGCGCCGGCGGATAATGCCCCCGAACACGGCGGCATGTCGCCCATGGTTTGGGGCATCGGCATCATCGTGGTCATTGCGGTGATCGCCTTTATCGCGTCGAACTAGACCGTTTGGGCATACTTATTGCGAGATTGAGGATCGTTCTAAAGCGAACTTCAACACGCTGATATCTAACATTAAATTTTCGTAATGTTGGCTATAGCGTGGCGATTTCTCTTGCTTTTTCCGGTCGATTTGTTAATATTTACCCATCACAGCCGGTAGAGGTCGCCAGAAAGGGGCCTTGTCACCGGTGGATAGCCGGTCGATAGGCGGCTTATTATGAAACAGGCATGTTGCTCGATAGGAGGATATGACCAATGACCAAAGCTCTCTTGAAGAGTCCCGTTTAGGCATTGTTGCCGGGCCGTAAGGTCCGGATTTGAACACCGACACCATTGCGGAATGGTCCGTAAATTGTGTCAGCGGTTTTATACGACTGAATTCCGTATGAGACTGCGTTAAGTAAACGGGAGATTAAAAATGACTGTTACCACATTACCAGTATTGTCTAGCGATAGCGGCCTGTCCCGCTATCTGAACGAGATCAAACAATTCCCGGTGCTGAGCGCCGAGGAAGAATTCATGCTCGCGAAAAGTTATCTCGACCACGGCGAGTCGGAGGCGGCCCACAAACTGGTCACCAGCCACCTGCGCCTGGTCGCCAAGATCGCCATGCAGTACCGGGGCTATGGCCTGCCGGTCGCCGATCTGATTTCCGAGGGCAACTTGGGCCTCATGAAAGCCGTGAAGAAGTTCGATCCCGATAAAGGGTTCCGGCTTTCCACATACGCCATGTGGTGGATCAAGGCCTCGGTCACCGAATATATCCTGCGCTCCTGGTCCCTGGTGAAGATGGGCACCATGTCGGCGCAGAAGAAACTGTTCTTCAGCCTACGCAAGGCCAAACGCCGGCTGGAGATCGCCGATGCTTCCAACATGACGGAAGAACAGGCGACGGCGCTCTCCGATCAGTTCAATATGCCGGCCGATGAGATCGCGCATATGGACCGCAGGATGACGGCTCGCGATTTCTCTTTGAATGCCCCTGTCTCCCACACTGAAGAAGACAGTATGGAGTTCATAGATACGCTGGAAGACGACACTCCTTCTCCCGAGGTCATTGTCGCCCGCGCCGAAGAAGACGGCATCCGCCACGAGATGTTGAAGCTGGCCATGGATGAACTGGACGATCGGGAACGGCATATCTTTATCGAGCGACGCCTCAAAGAGGACCCGATTACTCTGGAAGAACTGGGCCAAGAATATGGCATCAGCCGCGAACGGGTGCGTCAGCTTGAGAACCGGGCCTTTAACAAGGTCTCCAAAGCCGTTCGTATGGCCGCTATTCAAGCGGAAAATGACCGGACCGAGGCCCTCGAACAGATCTAATTCGACAATCCCCTTGACGGGATTGGTCTCCCGACCTAAATGAATGGCACTCTCGTCCTGGGAGTGCCAATTTCTTTGTTCAAACAGCTTTGGCGCCGGCCAAGTCCGGGGCTCGAAGAGGAGAGGATTATGGGTTTTAAACCTTTACATGACCGCGTCGCCGTCAAGCGGGTTTCCGAGGAAACCAAGTCTGCCGGCGGCATCATTATTCCGGATACGGCGCAGGAAAAGCCGTCCGAGGGCAAAGTCGTGGCTGTCGGCCCCGGCGCCCGCAAGAAGGATGGCTCTTACGCCAAGATGGAAGTCAAAAAGGGTGACAAGGTTCTGTTCGGCAAATGGTCCGGCACGGAAGTCACCATCGACGGCGAAGACCTGCTGATCATGCAGGAATCCGACATTATGGGGATCGTCAGCTAAGGCTGCACCTTCCGTTCAGGCATATTAAAGATAGGAGTAAGCCAAGATGGCAGCGAAGGAAGTAAAGTTTGAGGCGGATGCTCGCGCGAAGATGCTTAAGG
>CAZSXT010000036.1:0-36511 GCA_964611435.1 uncultured Rhodospirillaceae bacterium
TGCGGATTCGTCATCATCATCGGCCATACGTTCTCATGATATTCTGGAGTATGACGGCTGGCGTATCGATATCGGTGGACATACGGTAACGTCACCTGCCGGCGGCGATGTCATCTTAACCAATGCAGAATTCAATCTTTTCGCCGCATTGGCAAAGGCGCCCAACCGGGTGTTGAGCCGGGACTATCTTCTGGACGCGATTTCCAGGGACGATGACGCGCCCTCTGACCGGTTGATCGATGTATTGATCAGCCGAGTACGCAAGAAGGTCGAGGAAGACGCCAAGAAGCCGCGCCTGATCGTAACGGTGCCGGGCTGCGGCTACAAATTCACCGGCGTCTCTTAACTACCTCCTCGAATAATTACCTACTTGATCGCCTATTTGATTGCCTGAGGATTAATCGGCGAGCCGGTGCCCCGTGAGATCACCAGCGGCGGCGCGCACAGGAAAAACTCGTAAACGCCGTCCTTGGCGCAGTCTTCCACCAGTTCCCGCAAGTACCAGATCTCACCATGCACGATGCCGATATAGGGAATGGTCACCCAGTGCCACGGCTGATTGGTGCCGTCGACCGTTTCGTTCGGTCGCACCTCGATGCCCCAAGTGTCGGAGCAGATACCGGCGATTTGTTTTTCGTGGATCCAGTCAACAGTTTCAAAGGCCAGACCCGGCGCATCTCCACCGCCATAGCCGCCCCAGTCGCCCTTGTCCAAGCAGTCGGCCATTTGGCCGGTGTTAACAATCACGAAATCGCCGCGCTTGATTTCCACACCTTGCTTTTTGGCGGTGGCGTCGAGATCGCGGATGGTAATGCCGTACCCGTCCGCCAGGCGCTTCTTGCCCTTGTAGCGGGCGACATCCAGCAGGACGCCGCGGCCGACCATCTTGTTGGCGAACTTCTCGATGCCATTCTTGTGGGCGCCCCGGGAGTCGACCAGGGTCGCGCTATAGCCGTTCCACATTTGATCGCCGGCAAAGACGTGGGACAAGGCGTCCCACTGGCTGGCGGCCTGGGTCGGCAGGTTGATCGTGTCATCGGCGTAGCGCATGCCGACCAGGGGTTCCTGAATGCCCTGGACCGCGTCGGTGCCGGTGGCGAGCATTTTATGCAGCGGGTTATAGCGGCCGCCGAACAACCCCTTCTGCGGCCCGTTCTCGTCCAACTCCAGACCGAGGCGGAAGACCTTGCCTTTCTTAATCAGCTTGGCGGCGTCGACGATGTCTTCCGGCTTGATGTAATTGAGCACACCCAGTTCGTCATTGCGGCCCCACTTACCCCAGTTCGAGAGCTGTTTGCCCTTACGGATGACATCAGCCTTGCGGAGGCCCTTCTTGCCGCGCCGTGCACTGGCCTTTTTCTTGATCGCTTTCTTTTTCGCTGCTTTCGCCATGATGGAAACTCCCCTGATGCGAATTTGTTAATGTTGCCGCCATCCTAAGGCCCGGCTTTTTTCCTGTCGAGGGCATAGCCGGATATATCTGCGCCGCCCCGGCTTTGGCCTTGCGAAGGCGGGGATTATTTCAATAATCCGGGGCGACGACATCGAACCCAGACGGATGCTTATATTATGACCGATTGGATGGATAAGCCGATCTCGGAAACGTCAGCGGCGCTTCGTGACGGGAAGCTTTCGGCCCGATCCCTAACCGAGGAGGCAATCGCCCGGCACGACAAATGGGACGGCCAGCTCCAAGCCTACAAGAGCTGGGATGCGGACTATGCGCTCACCCAGGCCGGCCTCGCGGACGACGCCTTCAAATCGGGACGTGATTTGGGTCCTGCGCAGGGCTTGGTCTTTTCGGTCAAAGACATCTATGGCGCGACCGGCTTCCCCACCTTTGCCGGTTCGCCGAAACAACTCCCGTCGGAGGACTGGTCCAAGGACGGCACCATGGTCGCGAAGGCCCGGAACCAACTGTGCGTGGTGCCTGGCAAGACCCATACGGTGGAATTCGCCTATGGCGGACTTGGCACAAATCCCCATTGGGGCACGCCGCGCAACCCCTGGGACGCGGACGATCACCGTACGCCCGGCGGGTCGAGCTGCGGCGCCGGCGTCAGCCTGTGGGAAGGCTCGGCGCAGATTGCCTATGGCACGGATACCGGCGGCTCGGTCCGGGTGCCGGCCTCCATGACCGGCTGCGCAGGGCTGAAGACCACCAAGGGCCGCTGGCCGACCGACGGCATTACCGAGCTCAGCACCACCATGGACACGCCGGGCATCCTGGCGCGCTCCGTCGCAGACATCGCCTACGGATTTGCCTGTCTCGATCCGGCGGCGCGAACCGCCAACGCCAAGCCGATTGCGCCGGCAGAGATCAGCAGCATGCGTCTCGGCGTCACCAGCCACCATTTCTGGGAAAGCTGCGATGCGGATGTGGCGGATACGGTTGAAAAAGCCATCTCGGAAATCTCCGCTCAGGCCGGCCGGACGACACCCATGGCCTTCCCGGAAGCAGGCGAATCGGTCCGAGTCCTGGGCGAAGGGGCCATTGTCGCGGCGGAAGGCTGGGCCTTCCTGGAACGCTGTCTGCCCGACTGGATCGATACGCTGGACCCGCTGGTCAGAAGCCGGATGGAAGATGGCCGCATCGTGACCGCGCCCCGCTACCTCAACGCGCTCAGACGGATCGCAGAGCTGCAGGCCTCTACCTACGCCAGGATGAAAGAGATCGACGTCCTGCTGGTCCCGACCATCCCGGCGACGCCGCCCAAAGTGGATGATGTGCAGGGAGCAAATTCCTACAAAGCCGCCAACCTGCTGGCGCTCAGCAACACCATGCCCGGCAATGTTTTGGGCCTTTGCTGCATCACCCTGCCGGCGGGTAAGGATGGGTCCGGCATGCCGGTAGGCCTGCAGCTCATCGCCAAACCGAACGACGAGGAACGCCTGATCGCCGTTGCGCTGGCAATCGAAAATATCATTGGGTCCGCCATCGACCGGCTGGGCAGCCCGCCCCTCGGTGGCGTATAGAAAAGGAGAAAGATTGATGAGAGTTCCGGTGAACGGCATCTCCATGTACTACGAAATCGACGGCACGGAAGGAAAGCCTTGGCTGACCTTTTCCAACAGCCTGTGCGCCACCGTGCGCATGTGGGACGAACAGGTCGAGGTCCTGAAGGATGATTTCCGCATCCTGCGCTACGACACCCGGGGACACGGCCAGACCGAACCGGCCGCCGGCAAATATTCCCTGCCCCAGCTGGCGGAAGATTTGCTGGACCTGTGGGACGCGTTGAAGATCGAAAAATCACACTATGTCGGCCTGTCTCTGGGCGGGTTTACCGCCTGGCCCTTGGCGGCCAAGTCGCCGGACCGATTGTTGAGTCTCGCCATTTGCGACTCCCGCGCCGACTGCCCGGACGCCTATCAGGCGTTTTGGAATGGCCGGATCGAGCTGGTCACCAACGAAGGCATGGAATCCATCGTCCAGCCGACCGCGGAACGCTGGTTCACCGAAGACGCGCTTAAAAACCAGCCGGACACGATCGAAGAGGTCAAAGGCATGATCCGGGACACGTCCGCCAACGGTTATATCGGTTGCGCCCACGCGATCCTGGGGCTCGACTATCTAGAGACCCTGAAGGATATCTCCGTGCCGACCATTTTCATCGTCGGTTCGCAGGATCACGCCACACCGCCGGAAGCGTCCAAGGACATGCAGTCTCGGGTCACCGGCAGCCAGTATGTGGAAATCGATCCCGGTTCGCACCTCTCGAACATGGAAAACCCGGCGGACTTTAATAAGGCCCTGACCGGGTTTTTGGCTGGCCTGTAAGTCCATTACCCTGGAAGGAACATCATTATGAGCAAACTCGTCGGCGTCGTTGGCCTTGGAATCATGGGCGGCTCGTTCGCCCGCAATATGCTGAAGGACGGGGTCCCTGTCATCGGTTTCGATATTTTGGAGGACAATGTACAAGCCATCGTCGATGCGGGCGGCCAAGCCGGCGCGTCACCCAAGGATGTGGCGGAAAAGGCTGACGTGGTGATTACCTCGCTACCGTCGGTCAAAGCTTTCGAGGCGGTGATCTCCGGCGAGGACGGGATCAAGGCCGCCGGCAAGAAGGGTCTGATCGTCATTGAATGCTCCACCTTCCCGATCGCCGACAAACAGGCGGCCCACGATGCGCTGGCCGAGGTTGGGACCATTGCGCTGGACTGCCCGATCAGCGGCACCGGCTCCCAGGCCGCCAACAAGGACCTGTCGGTCTATGTCAGTGGCGATGAGACCGCCGCCAAAGAGGTGCAGTTCGTCTTCGACGCCTTTGCCCGCTCCACTTTTTATGTGGGCGCGTTTGGCAACGGCAGTAAAATGAAGTTCGTCGCCAACCACCTGGTCCATATTCACAACGTAGCAACGGCGGAGGCCTTTGTGCTGGGCATGAAAGCCGGGCTGGACCCGGCGACCATCTATGAAGTCATTAAGGACGGTGCGGGCAATTCGCGCATATTTGAATTGCGCGGCCCCATGATGGTGGAGGACGATTACTCGGCAGCCACCATGAAGATGGGCATCTGGCTGAAGGACATGACCACCATCGGCGATTTCGCGTCCGAGCTGAATTGTCCGACACCGCTGTTCACCGCGGGACGGGATATCTATCAGGCCGGCCTCGCCCACGGTATGCACGACCAGGACACGGCGTCGGTCTGCCGGGTGCTGGAAGACATGGCCGCCCATAAGCGCAAATAAGATGAAGGGATAAGAGAATGGAATCGCCTCGGGACAGGCTGCCCTATTCACCGATCACAGACCGGCCGAAACTGACGCTGCCGGGCGGCGCACGGATGGCCGTCTGGACCATCATGAACGTGGAACATTGGGACAGCGACAATCCCCAGCCCCGCACCATCCTGCCGCCGCCCATGGGCCAGCCACTGTTGCCCGACGTGCCCAACTGGTCATGGCATGAGTACGGCAACCGGGTTGGGTTCTGGCGGCTCCGGGACATGTTCAAGGATTACGGCGTCACGCCGACCCTGGCCATGAACGGCAAGATCATCGAGAGCTATAAACCCATCGTCGACGTGGCGCTGGAGGCCGGCTGGGAGTTTATGGGCCACGGCTATATCCAAGGCCCCATGCACCGGCTGGATGATCAGCGGGAACATATCCGCAGCACCGTGGAAGCGATCCGGGATTTCACCGGCAAAGGTCCCCGCGGCTGGGAAAGTCCCGGCCTGACTGAAACCATGGAGACGCTGGATATCTTGGCGGAGGAAGGAATCGAATATGTGGCCGATTGGCCGCTGGACGACCAACCGGTGGAACTGAACGTCAAATCAGGCAAAATGTATTCGGTCCCCTATCCGGTAGAGACCAACGATATTACGATGATGGCGCTCCATCATCATTCATCAGAGGAGTTCGCCACCAAGTGCATCGACCACTTTGACCGCTTGTACGAAGAGTCGGCGGACATCACCCGGGTGATGGGGATCAGCATGCACACCTACATCAGCGGCGTGCCCCACCGGTCCAAATATGTGGAACAGGTTTACAAGCACATTACGTCCAAACCTGATGTTCTAATCTGGACCGGGGAACAAATTCTCGACTGGTTTATTGAACAAACGTCTTAATCGGCATTTTTTACGGAGGAAAGATCATGGCACTAGAACGTATCAATCCTGACGGTATGTATAAGCCCAACAAGGGCATCTACAGCCAGGTGGTGAAATCCACCGGCTCCACCACGGTCCATGTGGCCGGCACAGTATCGTTTGACGAAGACGCCAATGTTGTCGGCGTCGGCGATATGAGCGCCCAGGTGCAGCAGATACTGGCCAATATAAAAGTTTCCCTGGAAGCGGCCGGCGCTTCGCCGTCGGATGTGGTGCGGATCAACGTCTACACGCTTGACTGTGACGACTATGTGCAGAACGGCGCGCCGCATGTGATCGCCTTTTTCGGCGACACTAAGCCGGTTTCCACCACGGTGGCGGTCAGCCGGCTGGTGCATCCCGACTGGGTCGTCGAGATCGAAGCCACGGCGGTGATTGATTAGGGTCCGGACCCTAACGCACCTCTCGGTCTCCAACGAAGTAGCTACCCGCCTTGGCGGGCATTGATCCCGCCCCGCCCAGGCGGTAAATTCCGCGCAATTCAACACGCGCGCGGCATTACATATATGTATGCGCGCCGAAAGTGCGCCGCACATCTTATACCGGAAGGAAAACAGACCCCATGATCGATCTCTACACTTGGTTCACGCCGAACGGCCGCAAAATCTCCATCATGCTGGAAGAAATCGGCATGGACTACGAAGTCCATCCCGTGAATATCGGCAAGGGCGAACAACACGAACCCGAGTTTCTGAAAATCAGCCCGAACAACAAAATTCCGGCAATTGTCGATCGGGACAACGGCATGGCGCTGATGGAAACCGGCGCGATCCTGATGTATCTCGGCAAGAAGTCGGGCAAACTGTTTCCGACCGACGAAAAGAACTATTGGGATATGATGCAGTGGCTGATGTTCCAGAAAGCCAGCGTCGGCCCGATGTTCGGTCAGGTTCACACGTTCGTGAAATACGGCGAAGGCAAAAACGTGGAGGCCAGCGAGCGCTACCTCAACGAATGTAAGCGCCTCTACGGCGTGATGGACCGGCATTTGGCGGATAAGGATTATTTCGTCGCCGGCGAGCTGACCATTGTCGATGTCGCCATCTTCCCCTGGGTCGGTCGTCACGATTGGCAGACCGTCGATCTCAACGAGTTTCCGAATGTCTGCAAGTGGTACGTTAACCTGGCCAACCGCCCGTCCTTCCAGGCCGGCTGGAAGGTGCCGGAGAATGACCAGCCGCTGCCCATGCCCAGCTAACTCAAACCATTTTTTAGGAGAGACCCCATGCCCGCATATTGGCTCGCCCGTTCCAAAGTTAACGACGCCGAAGGCTACAAGCGTTACACCGATTTGGTGCCGGATATTCTCAAGAAATACGGCGGCAAACCACTCAGCCGCGGCGGCAAGTATCAAGTCATGGAAGGCCCGGAATACTTCAACCGCTTCATCGTGGTCGAATTCCCGACCATGGAAGACGCCGTTGCCTGCTTTGAATCCGATGAATATCAAGCAGCGGCCGCGTTCCGCCGAGACGGTTCCGGCGAAGTAGAGAACGTCATCGTCGACGCCACGTCTGGCGACGGGCTCGGCACCTGATCGACGGTTTGTTTTAACGGAGAGACGCCATGACAGATACGCCCTCGCCCCAGGACATGGAAGAGCGGATCGCCCGGTTTAAGGACCTGAAGTACAGCAAGACCGGCTATCTGGACACGCGCATCCCGGAACATGAACGGCACACCTACAATGTGATCGGTCGGGGCGTGACCGAGGACCCGAATTTGGCCCCGGCCATCACGGATTCCCGGGATTTCAACCTGACCTTCATCGGCGCCGATCCCGGCAAAGGCGCGGCGCTGCATGATCATCCGACCGTCGAAGTATTCATCCCGATGACCGGCAAATGGGCCATCATCTGGGGCGATGACGGCGAGAACGAGGTAATTTTGGATCAGTTCGACACCATGTCGGTGCCGCCGGGCGTAATGCGGGGGTTCCGCAATGAAAGCGAAGAGCACGGATTCATCATGGCGATCCTGGGCGGCTCTGATTCCGGCAATGTGGACTGGGCCGAAAAGGTGCTGGAACGCGCCCGCCAAACCGGCCTGGCCCTGGATGAAGACGGGCGCTTGGTCGAACTGGCCCCCGGCGAATAAGGGAGACATCAAATGCCGTTAACAACCCTTGATCACTATTCCATCCGTACTCTGAAGCTGGAAGAAACCCGCGAGTTTTACGAGCAACTCGGCATGCATGCGGGCGACCGGCCTGATTTTCCCTTCCCCGGCCACTGGCTCTATGTCGGCGAAAAACCGCTTGTTCACTTGGTCGGTATTGATCCGGAAAATCCGCAGGGACTCTACGACTACCTCGGTGAAAAGGTGGATTTTGAAGACGGCGGTGGTGCAGTGGACCACATCGCCTTCAACGCCACCGACCGGGCCGGACTGAGAAACAAACTGACGGACCTGGGGGTACCCTTCAAGGAGCGTAAGG
Source organism: uncultured Rhodospirillaceae bacterium (assembly GCA_964611435.1). GTDB lineage: Bacteria > Pseudomonadota > Alphaproteobacteria > Rhodospirillales > UBA2165 > JAYPHU01. Next base: position 8,069 of record CAZSXT010000036.1, read on the forward strand.
TCCCGAATATGGAACTGCACCAGATTTTCGTCGATGATCCCAACGAGATCACCGTCGAGATCAATTACTGGGAAGACTAGACACTACTTTCAGCTTCTATTTTCTTTGGGCCCCCACGGCTTCCAGCAGACCTTCCAGCATTTCATACGGCTGGGCGCCGACCGCGCCCTGACCGCCCGCCACAAAGGTGGGCACACCGGTCACGCCGTATTGCCGGGAGAGGTTCCAGTCGGCATCGACCGCCGCCTCGAAGGTACGATTTTCGATCACCTCGCGGGCCTGATCGACCGGTAAGCCTGCCTTTTCAACCACATCCAGCAACACCTCCGGGTCCCCGATGTTCCGGCCATCCACGAAATAGGCCCGGTAAATGCCGGTGTGCAACGCCTCCACGTCCTGATCGAGACTGTCCGCCCATTTGCCGAGCTCCTGGGCGAGGCGACTGTTATAGGTGTGGGTGCGTTGGCCGTACTCCAGTCCCTCCCCGTCCATGAGGCCTTTCATCCGCTGGTACATGGCGTCGATATCCACGTCCCGGCCGGCAAACAGCTCTTCCAGGGATTGCCCCTCCGCCGGCGTTTCCGGATGCAAGGGGAAGTGGACCAGCTTGACCTCGATATCAAAGTTTTCCTTCAGTTTTTCAATACGCCCGGTACTGAGATAACACCACGGTCAGACGTAGTCGGAAAATATCTCCAAGGTGATTGGTTCGGCCATGACGGCTCCTTCAAATAAACTGTGTTGATTAATGGCCTCACCATGCCAGTTGAGCTTGACGGCGGCAAACGGGAAACCCATCACAAACACGTAAAATACCAATTCCCTGTTGTATTTTGGGAAATTCCCGGTATCAATCTGCACTACAAAGATAAATAAACAGGGAGCTATGGGTATCATGGCGGACAGCGAGTCCGGGACCGCGGCTACACAAAACACGGCTATCGACACTCTCTTCGAGAACTTTGCGAAGGGATTAAACATCCTGTCGGCAGCGTGGATTTCCTCTGTGGCTGTTCTTATCCTGTATGACGTCACCGGACGGGAGTTTTTTGACGCTCCGTTCCACGGCACCAACGAAATCGTGTCGAACTCGGTGCTTTCCATCCTGCTATTGCAATTACCGCTTTCTATCCTGAACCGGAATTCGCTTCGCACCACCATCCTCTTTGACAAGGTGGGCATCCGAGGCAAACAAACGATTGACACCATCTCCTATCTTTTGGCCGCATTGTTGTTCCTGGCGATTGCGCTTGGCGGCTGGCCCAACATGATGGAATCCTGGGAAATAATGGAGCAGGAAGGTTCCGGCATTATTGAAATCCCTGTGTATCCCATCCGCACCCTTGTGGTGTTTATCGGTTTCGTCGGCACGGCCATTTCCCTTCTTCTCATGTACCAATGCATGTCCCGGCCTAAGGATTATGAAGCGCACGTGTTAGAAGGCGAATAAAATTCAGGCCTGGATAACAACGCAAACAGAGAACTCGCATAGACTGGTAGACCCGACATGGAATTTGACCAAAATACAGTATTGATTGGCATGTTTGTGCTGATGTTGTTGGGCATTCTGTCCGGGGTTCACATCGGTTTTGCGTTTGGCCTGACGGCGCTGCTCGGCAACATTCTGTTGTTCGGTGGTATGGACGGCGATTGGCAGGGCGGGTTTGAGATCGCCATGTCAGGCGTCGGCAGTGTGTCGTACGAATATTTACGAAGTGAAGTCTTCGCGGCCATCCCACTCTTTATGCTCCTAGGCGACTTCGTGAATAAGTCGGGATCGGCGCGCGACCTCTACAACCTGATCAATCACGGCCTGAAAAGAATTCCGGGACGGCTCGCCGTTGCCACGGTGGCCGGCAACGCGGTGTTCGCGGCCGTGACCGGCGTCTCCATCGCCGCTGCTGCGGCCTTCAGCCGGATCGCCTATCCGCAAATGCGGCACTATGGCTATGACAGGCAATTCGCCTTGGGCTCGGTCGCCGGTAGTGCGTGCCTGGGTATGATCATCCCCCCCAGCGTGCTGTTGATCGTGTGGGGCATTATCGCCGAGAAGTCCATTGCCCAGCTGTTTATCGCCGGCGCCATTCCCGGTCTGATCCTTGCTGTCTTCTACATGATTTACATTGGCGTCATGGCGACCCTGAAGCCGGAGCTTGCGCCACCCGTCAGTGAGGAAGAGGCCCCGCTAACCAAATCGGAAATCGCCTCGGGCTTCGGTATCGGCGCGTTGATCCTGGTGGTCCTGGGCGGCATCTGGGGCGGGTTGTTCACCCCGACCGAAGCCGGCGGCGTTGGCGCTGCGGCAGCCATGATCCTGGGTATTTTGAAAGGCATGCGGTTGAAACAAATCGCCATTGCCGTCGTCGATTCCGGTAAAGCGGCCGCGCCGATTATGTTCCTGCTGCTGACCGCCAATATGTACGCCAAGTTCATGGAAGCGGCCGGCATGTCAGAGTTGATCCGCGAAACGTTCGAAACCTATGACCTGGGTGAGATCGGCATCATCCTTGTCATTATCGTCATCTGGCTGCTCTTGGGCATGATCCTGGATTCGATCTCGATCATCCTGATCACCGTGCCGATCTTCGCGCCGATCACCGAGCCGTTCTTTGATCCGATCGCCTTCGGCATCTTTGGCATCCTGGTAATTGAGGCTGGTCTGCTAACGCCGCCATTCGGACTATTGGTCTACACAGTAAAGGGATCGGTGGAGGATAAATCCGTCAAGTTATCGGAAATATTCAAGGGTTCTGTCCCTTATTGGATTTTGATGCTGCTCGTCATGCTGATCATCTGGTCAACACCAGAAGTCGCGACCTGGCTGCCATCGAAGATGATATAAGGAAGGGATTGGCCTAACCGCGTATTTTTGCCACATTTTAACGGCAGGGTGCGCCTGACATGAATAGAATTTACGTTCAGCCCCGGGTTTCGGGCGACTATTGGAACCCATTTGTCACAGTCGTGAAAACAGGAGGTAGTACAGTGAGTAAAATCATCAAGCAAACAGGTATGGCGGGTGTCGCTGCTCTGGCGGTTTTGGCCGTTGGCGCGCAATCCCAGGCCGCGACCATCAAGGGTAATGAAATCACCATGCGTGTCGGTTCCGGCCACGCCCCATTTATCACCTACGTGAAGGAAGTCTCCAAATATTTCCTGCCGAACGTGAAAAAGCGGGTCGAAGCTGAAACCAAATACAAGATCAACTTCAAGGAACACTATTCCGGTACGGTCGTGAACGTTTTCGACACGCTGGAAGGTACGCAGGACGGTCGTCTCGACATCGGCGCTTGGTGCGTCTGCTTTGACGACGACAAGGCCATGGCCATGAACCTGACCTATTATGTGCCGTTCCATGAGCCGAACGCCATCAAAAACCAAAAGATCTTTGCTGACCTGGTCGCCAAACATCCGTCCATCCAGCAAGATTATGAAAAGCGGTATAAGCAGAAACTGATCGGCATCACGGGCTTCAACAATTATGGCCTGCTTAGCGCCTTCGACTGGAAGCGCTTTGAAGACCTCAAAGGTAAGAAGATCCTGGCCGCCGGCCCGAACCTGCCGTGGGTGAAGGGTGGTATTCCGGTGCGGACGACCATTCCGAAAGCCGCGCAGCAGCTGCAAACCGGCGTTGGTGAAGCGATCGTTCTGTTCCCGGACACCGACTACAAGCTGAAGCTGCACGAAGCCACCAAGGGCGGTTTCTACACGGTCACCGATTTCGGGGCGGTCATTCAGATTTCCCTAACCATGAACGTGCGGGCCCGCAAGAAGCTGCCGCCGGAAGTCGTCAAGATCATTGATGAAGAAGGCATCAAGTACGGCACGCATTCCGCCGCGACGTCTCAGAACGACCATGATTGGGGTCTGAACAAGCTGAAAGAAGCTGGTGTAAAAATCCGCACCATCGATCCGGACGCCAAGGTCGCCTGGGCGAAACAGTTGGCCGACTGGCCGAACCAGCGCGCCCAGGACGTGAAGGCCAAGAAAAAAGTCGACATGCCGACGATGATGCGTGATTACATCAAGATGGTTGAAGCCGGTGGACACAAGTTCCCGATCGACTATGTGATCAAATAATATCGCGTCCAGCGAACAAGGAAACGGCCGGTGAAAATCACCGGCCGTTTTTTTGTGCCCATTCTTTGTCTCTGCGATTTCAGGTTCGAAGCTTACCAAGCGCCGTCAACACCCGTTCCGGCGTAAAGGGTTGCGCCGCTACCCGAGCCTTGAACGGCTTCAACGCATCGTTGATGCCGTTCATCACCGCGCCCGGCGCACCGGCGGTGCCGGCCTCTCCCGCGCCCTTGGCGCCCAATTCCGAATCCAGGGTCGGACTTTCCACGTGGCCGACGTCGATATCCGGCATTTCGAACGCCATCGGCACCAGATAATCCGCCATATTGCCGTTCAGCAACTGGCCTTCCGGGCTGTAACGGCATTCCTCGAACAGCGCGCCACCGAGCCCCTGGACCACGCCGCCCCGGACTTGCTCGTCCACCAGCTGCGGATTGATTACGGTGCCGCAGTCTTCGACCACCCAGTGCTTAAGCAGGGTGACAAAACCGGTATTGATGTCGACCTCCAGGTATGACGCCTGGACGCCGTTGGTGAAGGCAAAAGGGAATTTCTTCGGCACATAGTGGCGCACCGCCGCCAGCTCGGTCTGGAAATCCTGAGGCAGCGTGTCACCCCGGTAGTAGCCGATGCGTCCGACCTCTGCCAGGCTGATCCGCTCGTTGCCGGTGTCCTTATCAACCACTTGGTTTTCGCGAATGTCCAAGCTCTCCGGATCCGACTGCAGCATGATGCCGGCCAGCTGCAGGCACTTACCTCGTAGCTCCTTGCCGGCCTGCACCGTGGCTTCGCCACCGATGCCGGCTGCCCTGGATGCCCAGGTGCCGCCGCCGTAGGGCGTGATCTCGGTGTCGCCCATAATGACCTTAACCTTATCCATGGTAACACCCATGGCCGTCGCCGCGCATTGGGCCACCACAGATTCAGCCCCCTGGCCCTGCTCGGAAACGCCGATCTGCACAATGACGTTGCCCTTGGCGTCCAAGCGGATAAACGCGCCGTCCTGAGCCGAAATGGGCGCGCCGCCGACGCCGTAGAACATGGCGCTCGGGTTGGTCACTTCGATAAAGGTCGAGAAACCGATGCCGCGATAGATGCCGCTCTCCCGCAGCTCTGCCTGTTCTTTACGCAGACCTTCATAGTCCATCATCTCCAAAATCTTATCGAGGCTAGCATGATGGGAGAGGTCCTCGAACGGCATGTTGGTGATGGATTTGCAGGGGTAGGCGTCATCCTTGAACAGGTTCTTGCGCCGCACCTCCACCGGGTCCATGCCGATGGCGTCAGCGGCCAAGTCCACCAGCCCCTCGGTCAGGGCGGCGGCAATCGGGTGGCCCACCGCCCGGTACTGGCACATGGGCACCTTGTTCTGGAACACCACCTTGGTGCGCGCCCGGTAGGCTTTGATATCGTATTGGCCGCCGGTCAGGTTGACGATCTGGTTGGCCTCAATCCCGCTGGTCCGGGGATAAACCGAATAGGGCCCGATGCCGGTGATGTCGTCGAAATCGATGCCTTGAATAATGCCGTCATTGTTGATGGCGATCTTGGCCGTGATCCGGTGATCCCGGGCGTGAATATCGTTGGAGAAGGATTCCAGCCTATCCGCGATGAACTTCACCGGACGATTGAGCATGATGCTGAGCGCCACGGTCGCGTATTCATCCGCATAGGAGTGCACCTTGATGCCGAACGCCCCGCCCACATCCTTGGCGATGACCCGCACCTTGTGATCTTCCAACCCCATATGTTTGGCGAACAGGGTCTGCATCATGTGCGGCGCCTGGGTGGATAGATAGACCGTCAGCTGATCTTCGGACGGATTGAACTCGGAAACGATGGACCGCGGCTCCAGGGTTACACCGGTATGGCGGCCATAGTGATAGGTTTCCTCGACCACATGGTCAGCGTTGGCAAAGGCCTCGTCCACGTTCTCGGTCTCGAATACGCGCTGCCAGGCCAGGTTATCGCCCAAATCTTCGTGAATGACCGGGGTCGACGGGTCCAGCGCCGTTTCCATATCGGCGACTGCAGGCAGCTCCTTCCATTCCACGCTCAGACAGTCGACACCATCTTCGGCGGCGGCGCGGGAACTGGCGACCACGGCGACCACCGGCTCCCCTTGCCAGGTCGCTTTCTTCAGCGGCAAGGCATATTGCGGCTGGGATTTGAGGCCTTCCAGGTGGGTCAGCACGCCGACCCAGGGTTCACACACCTCCGCCATTTCCTTGCCGGTAACAACTTTGACCACGCCCGGAGAACTTTCCGCCGCCGACGTGTCTATATTGACGATCTCGGCGTGTGCATAGGGGGACCGAAGATAGGCCACATGCACCATCCGGGGCAGCTTTACATCGTCGGTGAAGACGCCGCGGCCCTCCAGCAAACGCCGGATGTTGGGCCGGGGCACACTGCGCCCGATATAGCTGTTGGGCCTATCGAGTATATGGTCGTTGGTTTGATCGTTCATGGCACCTACCCCATTTTCAGACCGGTCATTGTTTTAGCCGGCCTTTATTTGAACTCCTACGCGCGGGTTAGACTTTACCCAGCGCCTCTAATATCCGTTGCGGCGTAAAAGGCTGACGGTTGACGGTCGCGCCCAAGGGCCGCAAAGCGTCATTAATCGCATTCATGATCGCCGCCGGCGCCCCGGCGGTACCCGCTTCGCCCGCGCCCTTCGCGCCCAGCTCGGACTCGCCCGTTGGCGATTCCACATGGCCCACCACGATATCCGGCATTTCGAAGGCCATGGGCACCAGATAATCGGCCATATTGCCGTTCAGCAATTGGCCTTCGGGACTGTACAGACATTCCTCATAGAGCGCGCCGCCGATCCCCTGGACCACGCCGCCTCGCACCTGGTCATCGACCAGTAGTGGATTGATCACCGTGCCGCAGTCTTCCACAACCCAATAGTTCAGGAACTTCACCAGGCCGATGTTCACGTCCACTTCCAGGTAGACGGCGTGAATGCCGTTGGTGAAGGCAAATGGGAATTGCTTGGGCACATGGTGGCGGGTGACCACCAGCTCCGCCTGGAAATCCTTGGGCAGCGTATCGGCCCGGTAATAGGCAACCCGCCCGATCTCGGCCAGGTCCATTCGTTCCCGCCCATCAGAGCCATCCACGATCTTGTTTTCCCGGATATCCAATGTGACCGGATCAGCCTGCAGCATGATACCCGCCACTTCGAGAATGTTTTTGCGGAGCGCGTGACCTGCCTTGACCGCCGCTTCGCCAGCGATCCCGGTACCGCGCGACCCCCAGGTGCCGCCGCCATAGGGAACATTCTCCGTGTCGCCGGTGATAATCTTCACTTTATCCGGCGTCACGCCAACAGCCGATGCCGCGACTTGGGATATAACGGCTTCCGCACCCTGGCCCTGTTCGGTCACGCCGGAGGCACAAATGATATTGCCTTTGGCGTCGAGCCGGATGGTGCAGCCATCCTGGGCAGAAATCGGCGCACCGCCGGCGCCATAGAACATGGGGCTCGGACTGGTCACTTCGATCAGCGCACCGAACCCAATGCCGCGATAGATGCCCGCTTCCCGCGATGTCGCCTGATCCTTGCGCAAATCCTCATAGCCGATCATGCCGCGCAGCTTGGCGATCGCCGCCTGATGGGACAGTCTCTCGAACGGCATACCGGTCACAGATTTGCACGGATAACCGTCATCGGGACGAACATTCTTTTCTCTGAATTCCAGCGGATCCATGCCCAATTTGGCAGCGAGCAAATCCACCAGGCCTTCGGTCACCGCCGTGGCGATGGGATGACCGACCGCCCGGTATTGGCACATCAGCGCCTTGTTCTGGAACACGATGCGGGACCGCGCCCGGTAACTGTCGATCTTGTAGACCCCGCCGGTCAGGTTCAGCACCTGGTTGGTCTCGATGGCGCTGGATCGGGGATACATGGAAAACGGCCCGATGCCGGTGAGGCCGTCGATTTCCAAGGCGGTGATGTGGCCTTCCGCATCCGCCGCCATCCGGGCCTTGATCACATAATCCCGGGCGTGGATGTCGGCTTGGAAACATTCCAGCCGGTCGGGCGTATACTTCACCGGCCGCTTGAGCATCAACGATAAGGCGACCGTGGAAAACTCATCCCCGTAGGCATGGGCCTTCACCCCGAATGCGCCCCCCACATCCTTGCAGATAATCCGGACGCGGTGTTCTTCGAGCCCGAAATGCTTGGCGTAGAGGGCCTGCACCATATGCGGGCCCTGGGTCGACTGGTAGACCGTCAGCATATCCTCGCCGGCGTCATAGTGCGCCAGGACCGAACGGGGTTCCATGGTCACGCCGGTGTGGCGGCCGAACTGATATGTTTCTTCGACAACAGCCGCCGCATCTTCAAAGGCCTTGTCTACTTCGCCCTCATCAATCAGCCGTTGCCAGCAGAGATTGTCGCCGAGCTCCGGATGCATGAGGTCCGCCCCATCCGCCAGCGCCGCCTCCACATCCGTGAACGCCGGCAACTCCTTAAAATCGACAACAATCTTTTCAACCGCGTCCTCCGCCTGAGCCCGGCTTTGAGCGACCACAGCGGCAACGATCTCGCCCTGCCAGCGCACCCGGTCCATCGCCATGGGATATTGGACCGCCGACTTAAGCCCTTCGAGATGGGACAACACGCCGACCCAGGGTTCACATATCTCGGCGACATCCTTGGCCGTCGCGACCAGAACCACGCCGGGCGCGGTCTTTGCCTCGCTGGTGTCGATGCTGACAATATCCGCATGGGCGTAGGGAGAGCGCAGGTAGGCCACATGCACCATGCGCTTCAGCATCACATCATCCGTGTAGGTGCTTTGGCCATGTAACAGCCGCCGGATATTCGGACGCGGCACGCTGCGTCCGATATACGAGTTCGGCCGATCGTGAACTGAAAGACCGGACATGGCTAGCGGTTCTTCGACGTCGTTTCGATGGCGTCCACGATGGCCTGATAGCCCGTGCAGCGGCAATAGTTGCCCGAGATATGCTCCCGGATTTCTTCGCGGCTCGGTTTCGCATTCTTCTGCAACAAATCCTGCGCCGTCAGCAGCATGCCCGGAGAGCAAAACCCGCATTGGGCGGCGTTGCGCTCGTGAAACGCGGTCTGCAGGTCGTCGATCTCTCCGGTGTCACTAAGGCCCTCGATGGTTTCCACTGCACCACCATTTGCTTGTACCGCAAGGGTCAGGCAGCCGCGCACGATTTCACCGTCAAGACGCACCGTGCAGGCGCCGCAGACACCATGCTCGCACCCGATATGGGAGCCGGTGAGCTCCAGCTCGTAGCGCAGAAAATCCACCAAAGATTGGCGAGGTTCGACCAGACGGGTTACGCTCTCGCCGTTTACCGTGGTCGTAATTTGAACAGCATTTTCCATAGTGCAGCCGATCCTTTAGGCAATCAGTTGCCGGGCGACACGGCCCAGCAGTTCCTTGGCCAGATGCATCTTCATGGCGGCGGAACTGTTAATGTCATCGAAGGGTGAGAGATCGTTTTCCAGCGCCTTTTGCGCCGCCTCGATCTGATCATCGGTCACCGCACCGGCAAGGGCCGCCGAGGCATTGGTTGCCAGCATCGGGGTCGCGCCCACCCCGAAAAATACAAACCGGGCGCTGGAAACCACCCCGCCATCCACATTGGCGACGGCGGCCAAACCGGCCATGGCGTAGTCCCCGTGGCGGCGGGCCAGTTCGTCGAAAGCCGCCCGTTGCGTGCCTTTCTGTACAGGAAGCTCGACGGCGGACACCACTTCGCCCGGCTGCAGGTCCGTATCATAGAGGTCTTTGAAAAAGTCCCCGGCCTCGACGGTCCGCGTCCCGTTGGCGCTGGTCAATTCAATCCGGCCGTTCATGGCCAGCACGCAGGCCGGCAACTCGGCGGCCGGATCGGCAAAGGCGATGCTCCCACCGAACGTCCCTCGATTGCGGATGGCCACATGGGCGATATTAGGCATGGCCATATGGATCAAGGGGGCATGCTTTTCGACGTCCGCAGATTTTTCCACGTCCACATGCCGGGTCAGCGCGCCGATCCTGAGCGTATCCCCATCGACGGAAATACCTTTTAATTCATCGATTCCATTAATATCGACAACGATGCCGGGCGAAGACAAACGCATGTTCAAAGTGGCAACCAGACTTTGGCCGCCGGCAAGAATCGTCGCATCGTCCCCATGGGTCGTCAGACAACCGAACAGCTCGCTCAACGATCCCGGTTTTTCATACGAAAATGGTGATGGTTTCACCCCAGCCTCCCTGTTGGGCCGCCGGTTTTGTCCCGCCCGGTCAGCCTATGTTCCTGGCATCCCGCATAAATACAAGGATGCGCGTATTCGATAAAACGGCAAACAGACGTTCGCCTCTGAAAAATATTCTAGAGACGCCCTAACCCGAGTCAATGCCGCTCGGACCGGCTCATAATACACGGTGGAAATGCCCCGGTTGGTTTCTGAATAGTGCCTTTTGAACTTTTGCCGATCCGTGACGGCGGGTCTTGGGGGGTAATATGGTCTGGGCGGTCTCGAGAGATCGTGAATAAACGACAACCGACTTTACTCAATCCATTTTTAACAGGGAGATTCTCCATGAATATCACCAAACTGGCCCTTACCGGCGCTGCGATTAGCGCCGCCGTGGCCGCGACAGCGCCGACCAGCGCCCAGGCCGCTTGGCCGGAACGCCCCATCACCGCGGTCGTTATGTATGCACCGGGTGGCGGCACCGACACCGTGCTGCGCGCGCTGGCTGCGGAAATGCAGAAGTCCATGGACGCCAAAATCAACGTCATCAACAAGCCGGGCGCCGTCGGCGCGCTGGCCACCAAGTTCGTCCTGGGCAAGAAGTCCGACGGCTACACCCTTCTGGGTGCGGCGAACTACAACAAGTTTGCCCGCGTGAAGGGCGGCAGCACCTCAGCCTCGTGGAAAGACTGGTATTACATGCAAGCCGCGACGTCGCTGGCGAGCTGGTCCGTGCGTCCCGATTCGCCCTTTAAGTCCTTCGAGGACATCGTGAAGGCGGCCAAAGCGGCACCGGGTAAGATCAGCATCTCCACCTCCGGTTCCGGCGGTCTCTGGCATGAACTGGCGGCCCTGGTCGCTCAGGCGGCCGGCATTGAGCTGAAATATGTGCCTTACAAGGGCGGCAAGCCCGCCACTCTGGCTGGCCTGAATGGTGAAACCGACATCGCGGGCGGCGGTGTGCACGAGCACATCCAGTTCGTCGACACCGGCAAGCTACGCAACATTCAGCAGACCGGCACCTCCGACATCACCACCGATTCCGGTAAGGTCATGCGCTCCATCGGCAACATCATGCCGGGCATCAAGAGCTCCCTGCCCTTCTCCGGCATCTACAATATCGGCATCAAGCGCGATGCGCCGATTGAAGTGATCAAGGCGCTGCAGAAAGCGTTTGTCGCTGCGGTGAATTCCGATTCCTTCAAGGCGGTGGCCAAGAAGCGCAAGCTGTTCATCGACCTGAAGCTCGGCGCCGACGCCGACCGCCGGGCCGCGCAGCTTGAATCCCTGACGGCCGCGACCTTTGCCAAGCTGGGTATCAAGGGCGCGAAAACCGCCGCCGAACTCGGCCTGCCGACCCCGGCCGACTTTGACAAGTGGTGGCCGCCGAAGGGCTACAAGCCGCTGCCGCTCTAAGACCAGCTGAAGACGGTTGAAGATCACCGGGCGGGCGGACATCCAGCTCGCTCGGTTTTCTTAACCGCGCTTATTCACTCTTCCTTTTTTGCTTTTCCGTTTGAGCTGATTGATGGCCGACGAACGTAAATCGCGCATTGAGTCCGAGATCGAAAGCCTCGCCGAGGGCAAGTTCACCGGCGAGGAAGGCGGCGACATCAATTCCACGCCGGGTAAAAACCTGGGTGGCGCGGTGGTGATCGGTGCGCTTGCCATCTATGCCATGGCCATGTCGCTCACCTTCGATTCACCCGGTTCTCTTTTCACCGCCCCCGGCCTGCTGCCGTTTCTGACCGGCGCAACCCTGCTGATCATGTGCATCTTTTTAGGGATCAAAGGCGTACGCGAAGGCGGGGCCGAGGGATGGATCGGCGCACCGATCCGGGCGCTGCAGACATTCATTGCCGACGATGAAGGCCGCCGGGGCATGATGCTGATGGGCATCGTCTTTCTTTATATTCTGCTGGTGGGCTTGATTGATTTCGAGTTGGAATGGCGGACGCAAATCCTCGACTTCAAGCTCAGCAGCTACGAGGTGATCTCCTTCGTGATGATCACCTGGATCCTGAAAATCTTTTGGCAAAAGCCGGTGGTGCAGTGCTTCATCGTCTCGTTCCTGATGGTCGAAGCATTGGCCAGCACGTTCCGCTACGGGTTTTCTATCCTGATGCCGGCGGCGGGGTAGACCGATCATGGACATCCTCGCCCAAATCAACGATCAGCTTTGGTTCATCTTCACCACGCCCTGGCTGTGGGTGGTCTGCCTGATCGGGGTGACTCTGGGCATTGTCTGGGGCGCCATGCCCGGCCTGTCCACCACCATGGCCATGACCTTGCTGATCGGGCTGACCGTGGGCATGTCCCAGCATGTGGCGGTGATGTTCATGCTGGGCGTCTACACGGGCTCGGTCTTCGGTGGGGCCATCTCGGCGGTTCTGATTAATATCCCCGGCACGCCGGACGCGGTGCCGACCATGATCGAAGGCCATGCCCTGGCCAAGCGGGGCGAGGGCGGCTTGGCGCTAGGCACCGCGATTGCCGCCTCCTTCCTCGGCAACTGGGTGGGCATCATCCTGCTGATCGCCCTGATCCCGGCCGTTTTGTTTCTGGCGCTCCAGTTCCGCTCCTGGGAGATGTTCCTGCTAGCCCTTTGGGGGGTCGCCATCTGCGGCTCGATGTCGTCGGGCGAGATGCCGTTGAAGGGCTGGATATCGGGGTGGATCGGATTGCTGGTGTCGTTCATCGGCGCGGACCGGATTCACGGCGTGTCGCGTTTTACCTTTGATGTGCCCATGCTGGACGACGGGATCAGCTATATCCCGATCCTGATCGGCCTGTTCGGCCTGGCGGAGATATTCCGGGTGCTGTCGCAAAAAAGCCCGGCGGCTATTCCATCGGATGTGGGCCGGGTCGTCCCACCGTTCAGCATGCTGGCCAAGTATGTGAAATCCTCCATTCGCTCCGGCCTGCTGGGGACAGCCATCGGCGCCATCCCCGGCGCCGGCGCCAACGTGGCGTCGTTCTTTGCCTACGATGTCGACCGGCGGCGCGCCAAAGCGGATGAAAAGGCCAAGTGGGGCAAGGGCAGCTACGAAGCCATTGTCTGCGCCGAGGTCGCCAACAACGCCAATATCGGCGGCTCCATGCTGCCCACATTGACCCTGGGCATTCCCAGCAATGCGGCCGCGGCGGCGATCCTGGCGGCGCTGGAACTGAAAAACGTGGTTGTCGGCCCGACCATCCAGACCGAAAACCCCGGCCTGATTTTCTTTATCTATATCGGCCTGATCATCGCCAACTTCATGATGTACTTCATGGCGATCGCGCTGATTAAGCCCTGCGTCAAACTGTTCAGCCTGCCCAAGACGGTGCTGATGCCGCTGATCCTGCCGATCTGCGTCATGGGCGCGTTTGCGGTCAGCCTGAACTATTTCGATGTCTGGGTGATGTTTGCCGCCGGGGTGGTGGGCTTCGTGCTGCACCGGTTCGGCTTCCCCATGGCGCCGCTGGTGCTGGCCGTGATCCTGGGCCCGCTGGCCGACGAAAACTTCCGCCGGGCGCTCCTGGTGTTCGAAGACAAAAGCTTCTTCGATATTCTGTGGGAACGGAAGTTGGGCACCGTGTTGATCCTGGTGGTGCTCTATACCTTCTACGACGGCATCTTCCGCCGGGGAAAATAGCCCGCCCTAGTCTTTCTGCAGCAGGCGCACCAGTTCCGGCACAGGCGCGGACGGGTTTTCGCCGACCGCGCTTTCATAGACGGCGCGGACGGCATCCGCCGAGATATGCCCGGCGGCCAAATCCTCCGCCATCTGCACGTAATAGCCCAAGTCTTTATGGGCGTTGGCGACGGTAAATCGGAACGCCTCCGTGTCGCCGTTTTCCATAAAGGGGCGAAAGCGATCCAAAATCACCCCCCGGCCCGCGCCCTGCTCCAACACATCAAGATAAGTCGCCATATCAACGCCGGACTTGGCGGCGGCGGCCAGGGCCTCCGCCATCACCACAGAGAACCCGAGGGCGACAAAGTTGTGCAGCAGTTTCAAGGTATGGCCGGAGCCCACAGGCCCGCCGAAAACAATATTGTCGGCGAAGCTCTCGAACAGGGGCCTCGTGTCTTCAAAGATCATCCGGTTGCCGCCGATGATCAGGTTCAGCTTTCCCTCCTCCGCCTCTTTCGGCGTCCGGGTCATGGCGGCATCGAGAAAATTACCCCCGGCGCCCTGCACCAGCTTGGCATTTTCCTTAGTGGAACCGGGAATAGAGGTGGAGCAATCGATGACCAGGGAATTGGACCGTAGCCCCTCCAGAACGCCGCCGGATTCTTGCAGCACGGCTTCCACTTCGGGCGTGCCGGTGACGCAGAGAATGACGATGTCGCTTGCGGCGGCGACATCGGCGCACGTCGCTTCGGATGTGGCGCCGGCGGTCCGCAGGTCATCGACGGGCTGGTTGCCCGGATGGTCAAGAAACTTTACGGACCAGCCGCCCTTCAGGATATTGCCGGCAATTCCGTGTCCCATCATGCCGACACCGATGATGCCGACTGTTTTGTCTGTGAGTGCCATGACGTCCCCCAAACTTACAACGGTAGAACCAGCCGGGCCCGCAAGCCGCCGGCCGGCGAGTCCCCCAGACTGATATCGCCTCCATGCCCCCGGATCACATCCCGGGCGATGGTCAGCCCCAGCCCGACGCCGCCGGTATCCCGGTTCCGGGACTCGTCGATCCGGTAGAACGGCTTAAACGCCTCTTCCCGCTTGTCTTCCGGAATGCCGGGGCCGTCGTCATCGACCGTAATCTCAATGGCGTCACCCCGCTTGCCGGCCCGGACCGATACATTGTCCGCGTAGCGCCCGGCATTTTCCACCAAGTTGGTCACACAGCGTTTGAATGCGTTAGGTTTAACCGCCGCCGTGATTTCCCCTTCCGTATGCAAATCAATAGCCGCGCCTTTGCGCCGGGCAGCGATCGCCACCTCGTTCAACATTTGGGTCAGGTTGGTGTCCCGGGGCTTCTCATCCCCTTCCCCCCGGGCAAAGGCCAGATAACCTTCCAGCATATGTTCCATATCGGCGATGTCTTCGCGTAGGGCGTCCAGATCGTCGCCCTCCTTGGCCATCTCCAATTGCAACTTCATCCGGGTGAGCGGCGTGCGCAGATCGTGGGAGACACCGGCCAGCATATCAGTCCGCTGGGAAATCTGCCGCTGAATCCGATCCCGCATATCAATGAACGCGCTGGCGGCCTGCCGGACTTCACGCGCACCTTCGGGTTTAAATCGCCCCGTCTCCCGGCCCATGCCGAAACTGTGAGCCGCCGCTGCCAGCCGGCGGATCGGGCGCACCTGATTACGCATAAACGCCATCGCCACACCGAAGAGGATCATCGAAGTGCCAACCATCCACAGCACAAAAATATATGTTGTCGAGCTAAATAGCCGCTTTTTGTTGGTGACCACTTCGAGAACGCCTTCGGGCAACTGGATCGAAACCAGCACATGATTTTCAATGCTGATGCTATCAACCTTGAAAGGCCTCTTGACGCTCTCGTGCAGCGCCCGAATCAGCATCCTGTCAACAATGCCACCGCTCTGATCCTCCGGTAGGTTGGCGAGGATGCGGCCGTTCAGCAGAACCATTTCGAGGCCCATATTGCGCGCCGCCAAATCGTAGATCGCCCTCCGGCCCTCCGGCGTTTTGTTTTGCTGGACCAGCTCTATCATGGCGCTGATATCACCGGCCAAGCCCCGCGCCAGCCGCAGGCTGACCTTATCCCAGTGGCTTTCGTAAAATATTGCGGCGGAAACCAATTGCAGCAGGATCAACGGCAACACGATGATCAGCACGGACCGGCCGAGTAGGCTTTTGGGCAGGTACTGTTTGATGATCGCCATATGCTTTCCGCTTCCTCGCCTGGATTAGTCGGGACGAAGAATGTAGCCCTGTCCGCGTACGGTTTGAAGATATCTCGGCATTTTTGGGTCGGCCTCGATCTTCCGACGCAATCGGTTCACCTGTACATCCACAGTCCGTTCCCCGCCCCCCGGCGCGAGGATACGGGTAAGCTCTTCCCGGCTGACGATGGAGCCGGGCCGCTGCACCAATATCTTGAGCAGGTTCACCTCGGTCGAGGTCAACGGCACGATGGACTCCCCCTTGCGCAATTCTTCGCGGGTCATATCAAAGACCAGTGCACCCAAGTAAGTCTCGGTGATCTCGGGCAATTCGTCGCGGGGAATGCGCCGCAAGATCGAGTTGATGCGCAGCAATAACTCCCTAGGCTCGAACGGTTTGACCATATAATCATCCGCCCCGGCCTCCAGTCCGCTGATCCGGTCATCCGTCTCAGCCATCGCCGTCAGCATCAGGATCGGTACATCCTTGGACATGTAGCTGCCGCTGCGGACGGACTTGGCGAACTCAATGCCGTTCTCCCCGGGCATCATCAAATCCAGCACCAGAATGTCGAAGGCAATACTCGCCATCTTGGCCCGCGCGTCCGCCGCATGCTCGGCCGCCGTGACCCGAAACCCGTTTTCGCTCAGATACTTTTGCAACAAATCCCGGAGCCGGTGATCATCATCCACCACAAGGATATGGGCCGCCTCGGTGATCATTTGAATTTGGCCGCATCCGCCCGGTCCGCAACCATGCCCCGGAGCACCTCGCGGAAGCCTTCGACCGCCTCCGGACCGGCGTCGCGGAAGGTCCGCGCGATCATCTCCCTCTGATCCCGCGACACCTGTTCCTCCAGGTCCTTGCCTCTGTCGGTAAGGCTTAAAAGCCGCTGGCGGCGGTCTTCGGTTCCCTGGGTCTGTTTGATGATGCCTTCCTGGATCAACTGGCCCAGCACCCGGGAAAGACTTTGTTTGGTAATCCGCAGGATGCTCAGAAGCTCGCTGACCGTGATGCCCGGATTACGCCCGACAAAATGGATCACCCGATGATGCGCCCGGCCGAAATCAAACGCTTTGAGAATTTCATCGGGCGGGCCTGTGAAGTCCCGATAGGCATAGAATAATAACTCCATGGCGAGCCGTAGCTCATCATCGGAATAATCGGTCGGGTTTTGCTTGGGTGCCGGTGCGTCCATGATCAAATATATATGTCAGTGATGTTGACATATATGCCAGAGAATGATACTTGAGGCAACATCATTTCGTAAAAACCTTAAACAGGGAAAGATAATTACATGTCTTCGGAAGGCTTTCATGATCGCGACGGGGTGATCTGGTACGACGGTGAGATGGTTGATTGGCGGGAGGCCAACCTCCATGTCCTGAGTCACGCGCTGCATTATGCGTCCAGTGTGTTCGAGGGCGAACGGGTTTACGGCGGCAAGATCTTCAAGCTGCGGGAACATACCGAGCGACTATTCGAATCGGCCCGGATCATGGGCTTTGAAATCCCGTATACCCTGGACGAGGTCGATCAGGCCTGTATCGACGCCTGCGAAGCCAACGGCATCGTCGACGGCTATGTCCGCCCGGTCGCCTGGCGCGGCAGCGAAATGATGGGGGTATCTGCCCAGGAAACCAAAATTCACCTGGCCATCGCCGTCTGGCCGTGGCCCTCTTATTTCTCCCCGGAAGCGCGGATGAAAGGCATCCGGCTGAAAACGTCGGATTGGCGCCGCCCGCCGCCGGAATGCGCACCGGTGCACGCCAAGGCCGCCGGTCTTTATATGATCTGCACCATGTCCAAGCATCAGGCGGAATCGGAAGGCTATGACGACGCCCTGATGCTCGACTGGCGCGGCTATGTGGTTGAAGGCACCGGGGCCAATATCTTTCTGATCATGCCCGACGGTAAAATTCATACCCCCCCGCCGGATTGCTTCCTCAACGGCATTACACGTCAGACCGTGATCGAGCTCGCCAAGAAGCGCGGCTACGAGATCGTCGAGCGCCATATCAAGCCGGAGGAGCTGAACGACGCCCGGGAAATCTTTGTCACCGGCACGGCTGCCGAGGTCACCCCGGTGGGCGAGATCGACGGCATTAAATTTACCGTCGGCGACGTGACCCAGAACCTGATGGCCGACTACGACCAACTGGTGGGCCGGAAAGCAGACGCCGCGTCGGCGGCGTAACGCCTGCCGGCGGGCCGGCGCGGACGGTCATGCGATCTCCCCGGCTGAAAACCCGGCTTTGGGTGCAACTCCAGCAGCAGCAGTGCAAGCGGTTGAACCTGCCCCTCTATGTGCTGCACAAAGGCGAAGAATCCGCCGGCTCGGTCATTCTCAAGATCAACCTGATGGACGGCCGCTGTAAACTCTATACCCAAGTCACCGATATGGACGGCGACGCCGCCTGGCAAGCCCGTTCGGCCGACGGTGCGCCCGTCCCGGAAGAAGACGCCGCCGCCTACATCGCTAGGCAACGGGACTTTGATCCCGACCTCTGGGCCATCGAGATCGAGGACCCCAAAGGCAATTTCGAACTCGACCGTCCAGTTATTTGACCGAATGAGAGTCTGCTTTCGCGGAGACCACTGGCCCCTAACCAAGCAACTAAGCTCTTCAACCCAACATTAAACTGGGGATTTTTCTGTCTGAAGATTTGTGTCTAGAATGACGTCTAATCAGTCAACGGACGGGACAAGAACGATGAGCATAGCAAGACGCAACATTCACGGCGTTACCCAGTACGAAAAAGGCCGGGCGTTCGAGGGTTATACGTTGTTCGCACCGATGCTTGGGAGAAATGTCTGGCTCATCAATATGATGGGGCAGGTCGTCCACCAGTGGAAAATGGACAACGTTCCTGGAAACTACGGCAAGCTCCTCTCCACCGGCAATCTCTTATATCTGGGCAAGCTCATACCGTCGCCTTTGCCGGAGTTTGGCGGCAATGGGGGTCAACTGATCGAAGTCGATTGGAACGGCAATACGGTTTGGGAGTATGTCGATCCTCTACACAGTCATTGTTTTGCCGAGATGCCAAACGGCAACCTGATGATCGCGGTCTGGCGGGAGGTTCCCGATGAAATCGCTAGGAACGTGCAAGGCGGGCAAGCCGGCACGGAGCTCAAGGGCGTCATGTGGGGCGAGGCGATACAGGAGATCGACAAGCAGACCAAGGAAGTTCTCTGGGAATGGAACTCTTTCGATCACCTGGATCCGGAGATCGATATTTTGGGCCCGCTGCACCCGAGGGACCGTTGGACCAACCTCAATGCAATTACGGTTATGCCGGACGGGAATCTTCTGGTCAGCTTCCGTTGCATCAACACCATCGTGATCATTGACCGGGCAAGCGGGGATATCATTTGGCGATGGGGCCCCGGCCAAATTGCAGGCCAACACAATCCGACCATTGTGGAGAGTGGCAACATCCTCCTTTTCGACAATGGTGCGCACCGGGCGTACACGACCATCGATTTTTCCCGTGTGATCGAGGTTAATCCAAAAACCAATGAGATCGAGTGGGAGTACAAAGAAGACCCGCCTTTCGACTTCAACAGCTTCATTTGTTCCGGTGCACAGCGCCTGCCCAATGGCAACACGCTGATTTGTGAATCAACAAAGGGACGGATATTTGAAGTCACACGCGACCGCGAAATGGTCTGGGAGTTCAATTCTCCCTTTTATTATGATCACGCTATATTCGGCACAAACAGCATGATCTTCCGGGCGTACCGCTATACGGCGGATCATCCGGGGCTGAAAGGAAGGTCCCTGGACCCGGCAAACCACCCTGATATCAATGCACTGATGCCTCGTCGGTTCACACATGGCTACGGAGATGCCGTTCAGCATGTCACCGGCAGTAGTTTTGAACTGGGTGGATTTAGGAAAGAAGACAAGAGCTAGGCCCAACAATGGGCGCCAAAGTCGGTTGACTGTTTCGTGCAAGCTTTCGAATTGAGCTGAGCCGGTTCGGGCGATTTGGCGGCTATTCTATCAAAGCGCTAATCACGGCCTGATATGGTTTGTTTGACCGAAGCCGGTCTCTGCCAGGGCAGCGAATAGACGGGAGTATCCGCCCCATAAACCAAAGCTCACCTAGCCGTCATCGTCTGGCAAGCCCGCTTGACCGACGTTTCGCCTGTCCAAGACGATGAGGACGCTGGCTACATCGCCAAGCAAATGGACTTTGATCTCGGCCTCGGGGCCATCGAAATCGAGGACCCGAAAGACGAATTCGAACTCGACCGTCCAATTATTTGACTGTACGAGAGCCTACTTTCGCGGAGAATGCGTACCAATTTCCAGGTCATCAAGGTCTTCAACTTTTGACCCATTTGAGCCATAAGGAATTTAACTAATTCTGAGAGACGCTGATGGTTTAAATGTCTCAGGCGGCTAAGGTAGGCGTTCCAATACGGGCAGAATGTGGAGTCTAATCACAAGGTAGAAGCACAAACTCCCGAATAAAACGAATAAGTGCCAAATCGTCCGATTGAAGCTCAGGGCTTTCCATCGGTAAAAAATTACGCCAACACTATACACACCTCCTCCCAGGACCATAAGGAGAAGACCCGCGTTTCCTAACTTGGTGACAACCGGGTGCCCCCAAATCACGACTAACCAGCCGAGGCTCAGGTATAGCGCAATTCGAACTTTGGTCGTGCCATTAGGTCGGCAAACCCGGAGGGACACGCCCGTCAAGGCCAGCGTCCAGACAATAGCTGCTAACAACCAACCCTGCGTGTCGCCAATTAACAGCAGCGCCACCGGCGTATAAGTCCCGGCAATGAGTAGATAGATCGCGCTGTGATCCAAGGTTCTCAAGACTTTGCGCAGGTTTGGTCTGGCTACCCCATGATACAGGGCAGAACAAAGAAAGGAGAGAAATAGGCAAGCACCGTATAGACTCACGGATGCTATAGCGAGGCTTCCATAGACCCGTGCAGATTCAATGAGGGCCAACGTACCGAAGATACTGAGCGCTGCCCCAGTTGCTTGAACAATTGCGCTGCCAATCTCATCCCGTGGGTCGATAAGTTCGTTGATTTGCACAGAGGGCCGATTTCCCATGATGCCGAGATATTTCTAGGATAGGAAATTGTAGAGCGGTTATGAAATCAAGATCGCCGCTTCTTCATTTTTTCCATACGCTGAATGTCCTTTTGACGCTGTGTTTTCATGAAAAAGCCGACGACAAGGGCCAATATCCCAACAACGACCACGGCCGGTCCAATGAAGATCAGCAACTCTTCCATGACGTGATGCAGATCCCCGGTCTACGTGATGTCTATCAGGTTGATATCGAATGTCAGGTCCCTGCCGGCCAGAGGGTGGTTGGCATCAAGTTTGACGTTTTGGTCGTCGGCTTCCAGGACGAGGAGTTCTATGGTCTTGTCATCCTCACCAGTTGCCGTCAAACGAGCGCCGGGCGTCAAGTCCACTTCCGGCGGGATGCGCTCCCGAGGCACGTCGTGCACCAGTTCCGGACGGTGAGGGCCAAATGCGCTTGCGGCCTCAACATCAATTGTTTTTTGTTCGCCGGCAGCCATGCCGATTAAGGCGGATTCAAGAACGGGCATCAGCGCATTCGTTCCCAATGTCGCAGTGACCGGCTTGCCGGCGTCAGCTTTGTCCACGACCGTGCCGTCGTCCAGTTTACAATTGTACGCGAATTGAACTGTCGTTCCTTCCTTGGCCGTCATCGGTAGCTCCTTGTCTCACTTTGATTTATCGTCTTGGGGCTCACTGAGGCCCAATCTAAGGGCTTTAAGACGTTTGAGTTTGTTCAGACGCTCAATCTGTGCCCGCTCCTTTTCCTTCGCCACCTTCTTGTCGTAAGGCCGCTTGGCGGAGAATTCGTTTGAAAATTTTGCACTGGGTTTGCGTGCCACGATGGCTCCTCTTCCTAGGGGTCTGACGAGGAGAAAGGTTGCTTATCGTGCTCCCGCCTCGGACGATCACCCCACCTACCAATTTTCAAACACTCCCCGAGAGGTGCAAGCCGACGGCCTCCGACAGCATGTCGGAGCCTCCCGCTGGAGCGATACATTTACGAAGGAAGCAACGTGGCGCCACGAGCACGGTTTAGCTCAGCAAATACCGCCAAAATGCAGCATCCACACAACGAAAAACGATATTTTAATCGTCGTCCGTACCAACTGGTAAGTCAATGGAAAATATTGATATTGGCCTTTCAAAATATTTAGGATCTATCTGAAAAAAAACTAACCTATTTGATAAAATGAAAATCTCACGTCAGATAATTTTTGAAAAAAAATAAATTAAAACTTGATATTTTATTTATTAGGTTTATGAAACGCGGACGTTTAGAAGTCGCTGTGACATATCCGACTTCCCGCTAACTTAGTTTATTGGGTTTTCTTCTCCGACATTTTAGGCGTTTTGGCCCGCTGCATGAGGCAGCGGCATGTATCTAATGTCGTGAAAGGAAAAAACATGGCTACCGGAACTGTAAAATGGTTCAACCCTACTAAGGGTTTTGGATTTATCGAGCCCGAAGACGGCTCAAACGACGCGTTCGTTCATATTTCGGCTCTTGAAAAAGCTGGTCTGCGGACGTTGGCGGAAGGGCAAAAAGTGTCATACGAACTTCAACCTGGGCAGAAGGGAAAATCTTCGGCCGAGAATCTGTCTCTCGTCGATTAAAGATGTTGGACACCGTCCCTGATTCTATTCGGGGGCGGATGTTCGTCTCTAGTTTCCCGAGTCCCCGACTTAACGTGAACGGAATTTTTAGTGGCGGCCCGCAAACCCAATTACAATTTTGAGCGCAAAGAACGCGAACGGGTGAAAGCCGCCAAGAAGGCTGCTCGAATGGAGGCGAAGCGGGCGAAAACGGAGAAAGGGAACGATGAAAATGCGTCCCCTGACTCAAACAGTAGAAGTCCCGGCGAGTCCGAGTAGCAGGCACTCAATTTTGAAACGCTCAAAATCACAAGCGGAAGAACAATTGGCCGCCGTCCGAAAAAAACAAAAGCAAACCCTGCACGAAAAAGACAAGGAGAGGCAGGCAGTACGGGACAAGGTGGCGCGTCTCAAGGCGCTCCGTTTGGCCAATGAAACGTCTGAAAGTAACGACAATGGCTCGTAATAAGTCCAAAAAGAAAAAAGGGCCGACCTACATGATGTTTAATGTCCATTATGAAAATGGGGACGTGACATCGAACCGGCGGGTGTCGAGCGAGCTTCTGGACCAGACATTTGGTGATGCGCTCGAAGACTTGGCCCGCACGGCACTCGAAGATCAGGATAACGAAATTGCTCACCGGTCTGGCACCCGGCGCCCTAAAATAATTGCAATCGTGCAAGTTTAAAGATCGCATGAATGCAGGCTGCGACGTTTCCAAAAATCTAATAATTTGTGGAAACGACAATCAGTTCTCTTAGACTACACGAAAGCATGATCCAAAGATCACTGCATGACGTTACGCGATGACGTCATTGTCCACTCTTGGCGACTGAAGCGACCCTCGACCGTGACGACAGCTAAGGTCGAGTTCCGACCCGTACCGGAAGCTACCTAAGCTCGGCGGCGCATGCACGTTGGGAAGACCGGCATTCGGTTGACCCCACCCAGTTTAGTGTTCGACTTGCATCCGGAACAATGCTACCTTCATTTAAGGGCTCGCTATTGCGCCGCTCAAGGCTGGCGAACCGGGCCGTTATCCTCATTAATCTGCGCTTTTGCTCCGAGCCAAGTCAGGTTCGGTGGCGATGTGCATCTTTTTTTGGATTGCCTCGACGGGAAGGTATCCTCCTTTCTGGAATTTGGAAGGAACTTCCTTATGAAAACCCCTCAATTTTTATTGCCATATGTTGAAGGTCACGCGCCGACGCGACTTATCCAAGGTTTAATCGCAGGCTCTCTCGCCACGATGATCATTGGCTTCGGTTGGGGCGGCTGGGACACCGGCGGCACCGTAACGGAAAAAGTAGATGAAGCGGCCAAGACTGCGACAGTCGCCGCGCTTTCACCAATATGCATCCGAAACTTTAAGCATGCGGTCAAAGACAATCAAAATTTGGTCGATGAGATCAAAGCCGTTTCCTCCTGGCAACGAGACGACTATCTGATTAAGGCGGGGTATCTAACCTTCCCCGGCGAAGCTAAGCCAAACTCGGATGTTGCTTCGAATTGCGCCCGAGAGCTAACCATCGACCTGAAACTAAACTAGCGGACTCAGGCGGAAGCGTTCAGG
Source organism: uncultured Rhodospirillaceae bacterium (assembly GCA_964611435.1). GTDB lineage: Bacteria > Pseudomonadota > Alphaproteobacteria > Rhodospirillales > UBA2165 > JAYPHU01. Next base: position 32,477 of record CAZSXT010000036.1, read on the forward strand.
TCCGAACGACGCTTTGGCACAGAGATCAAAACCCGGATTTTAGGAGAATTGTTGATGTATACCCCTATGCGGCAAGCCCTTGCCCTCGGCCTCAGTGCTGTTTGGCTGGGCACTTTGCCCACAGCCGTGCATGCTCAAACGGTGCAAGCGACAATTCCCGAGAATGCCACGAAAGATTACTACGGCACCAATTGGAAATGTAACAAGGGTTATATCAAAGAGGGGAAAAAGTGTGTCGCCTTTGTCCTGCCCGAGAACGCGTTTGCAACTGATGGAATTGGCGGCCAAGGATGGCGCTGCAAGTTCGGGTATCGGGAGACGAAGAATGCTTGCCTCATAATAGAGATTCCAAAAAATGCCTACCTGGGCTCCTCCGGCTACGACTGGGAGTGCGAAAGAGGCTATCTCAAATCAAACCGCACCTCTTGCGCACAAATTGTTGTACCTGAGCACGGATACTTGAATGGCAAATCATATGGCATCGGCTGGTCGTGCGACTACGGGTACGCCGTAAAGGGTCAAGCCTGCGCCAAAATCGTCGTGCCTGAAGGCGGCTACCTCACGGCAGATTCAATTGAATCGGGATGGAAGTGCCTGCGGGAGTTCAGAAAGTCTGGCGATGGCTGCAGTCGAATTGTTGTGCCGGAAAGTCAAAATCCCAACACCTCGTTGATAGCGTTAACATTCCAAATGCCAACCTCACACTCTATTACTTCATCTCAGAGGATGTCTGGGACTCTCAGCGTGCCAAGTCTGTGGTAACTGAGAAGTACCTGCTCGCGTTATTGATATTCATTCTCACAATTTTAGCCATAATTTCATCTCGCTATACTAGGCGCCTGTCTAGAGAGAGAAACCTATTGATCGACAGGGGGGCTGAACTTGAGGACCTTGTCTCCGAACGGACAAGAGAACTTGTCGAGGCAAAAAACCAGGCAGAATTAGCAAACAAGACAAAGTCCGAGTTCTTGGCCAGTATGAGCCACGAGTTGCGAACACCTCTGAATGCCGTTCTAGGTTATGCCCAGTTTTTACAACACGATCCCTCCAATCCAATTAGTGATGCACAGAATGAGCGCATTGAGGCCATCCAAGCTGGCGGCAATCATCTCTTAAAGCTAATCAATGACGTTCTTGATCTGGCTAAAATTGAAGCCAATAAACTTGAGATTAATCTCGAAGAAGTCGTTGCCCAAGATGTGGTTCGAGAAGCCTTAGAGTTTGTCGTCCCTGAGACAGAAGTGCGTAATATCGAAATATTTGATGCCCAAGAACCAGAAATAAAATCTATCGTCAGAACTGATAGAGTTCGCTTCAAGCAAGTTCTTCTAAACCTTCTTTCAAATGCAATTAAGTACAATAAGCCGAATGGCACAGTTCATGTTTCGTTAGAAGAATTGGGAGGATATGTCCGGATCAAAGTTAAAGACACCGGAATTGGCATTAAGCCTGACCAGCGCGACCTTGTGTTCGAAATGTACGATAGGCTTGGTCAGGATTCCAAAACAGCTAGTGACGGAACAGGGCTCGGGTTGACCATATCCAAAATGATTGTCGAGCGCCTGGCTGGACAAATGGACTTTGCGAGCGAGGAGGGAGTTGGAAGCACCTTCTGGTTTGATTTACCCCTAGCGACAAATAATCAGGTGATAATTTGGGACGATCGGCTGAGCGTTGGGGTGGAGTTCATAGATAAGGATCACGGAAGACTTGTCGATCTTTTGAATCAAATTACCCAGCAATCTATAGATGGGAAGACTGTAGATAGTATCGTTTTCGAACTGCTTGCCTACTGCGACTACCATTTCAAGCGCGAAGAGGCGGTCATGGAAGCGTGCGGTTATCCAGATTTAGATGATCACAAGAAAATCCATCGAGACCTTTTGGATCAGGCAAACCTGAAGGCTCAAAATTGGCACTCGAATGCAAATCTAAAATCCTTGGATGACTTGCGCCTGTTTTTCAGAAATTGGCTAGTAGGGCATATTCTAAATATTGATATTGAAATCCAGCAATATACGAATCAGTATCCCGATATAGTTCAGGCTGTACTAGATAAACACGCCGCTCGACAGATTTAATTTCACGCCCAATATCCTGGATAGATTAAGCTATGTAAGTCAGCGACGCTTATAAACAAATGGCTTAAAGCACTTGTCAGATATGTTTAACGATGTCGGCTTATGGCTAAACCCGGTTGTTTCGATGACAACCACAACTAGGCGGAAATCTATTTAAAAACGGTCGTACCACCCCCAACGGATAATCGGGACTCCGCCGTTTACCCTGTGCATGATAGTGTGCAAGCCTGAGTAAGCACGTACACGCGTCTGTGACTGATTGGCCGTAGACGGCTGATTGGGATTGTGAGACGCTTCCAAGACCCTAATTGTGGAGAGTTCCGATGTTCCGCCGTCTTATCGCCTCCCCTATCAAATCTCTGGCCGCCTCCCTATTTTCCGTGGCTCTACTGGCGCTGTTTGTTGCGCCGGACGCCCTGGCGCAGCAACGCATTCCCGCGCCGATGCCGGACAAACAGGTCCGGTTCCCGTGCGGCGCGGGCTTTGTCGATAATCAGCACGTTCGGCCACTGCTCCAACACGCCAACTTCATGCCGGCGGATATCCAGAAAGGCCAACTGTCCCTGACCTTTGTTGGGCACTCGACGTTTCTGATTGAGACCCCGGCGGGCGTGAAGGCCATCACAGACTACAACGATTATTACCGGGCCAAGGTCCTGCCCGATATCGCGACCATGAACATTGCACGGGGAAATCACTCCACCGATATTATCGATCCGTCGATTAGCCATGTTCTCCGGGGATGGAGCATGACCGACGGCAAGCCGCCCCGGCACGACATTATCATGAAGGATCTCCGGGTCTATAACCTGCCCACCAATTTGACGGAGACCGGCGGCTCCTATTGGGATTCGAGTTCCATGTTTATCTTCCAATCCCACGGGCTGTGTGTTGGGCACATGGGACATCTGCGCCACATTCTGGATCAAAAGGCCTTCACCAAGTTGGGCCGGATCGACGTGATGCTGGTGCCGGTCGACCGCCGGGTCACCCAAAGCTATCAGGAACTGATGCACAACCTGAAAGGCATCAATCCGCGCCTGATCATTCCCATGCACTATAACGGCATGTTCACCATCCAGGAATTCCTGGAGCGCGCCAAGGCCGTCTATCCGGTGAAACGCACATCGTCGATCAAGATCATTCTGGACCGCCAGAAACTGCCGATGAAAACCGAAATTTTGGTGATGACCGCCGAGGACGGCGGCGACGGATCACAATTTTAGGGAGCCTGATCGATGTTGAACGGCCTTAAATCATTGCTGGTCGGCGCAGGCTTGGCCGTCGCGGCCGCCATGCCGGCCCAGGCCCAGAAGGCGCCGAACCACATCCCGTGCGGCCTGGGCATTGTGGAGAACAACCAAAGCCTGTTCCAGCGGGCGAGTTTCCGGCTGACCGCCGTGCCGGCCGGCAATGTGCGGGTGACCTTCGTCGGCCACTCGACCTTCCAGATCGAAACGCCCAAGGGCGCGACAGCCGCAACCGACTATGCCGGTTTCCACATTCCGGATCAGGTCCCCAACATCGTCACCATGAACAATTCCCATACCAGCCACTATACGGATGTGCTCGATCCCGATATCAAGCACGTGCTGCGCGGCTGGGACCCCAAGGGGGGCATCGCCAGACACCATGTGCGGCTGATGGATCTAAGGGTCTACAACCTGCCCACCAACATTTTTAATTTCGGCGACGGCGCGACCAACGGCAATTCGGTCTTTGTGTTCGAAGCGGCGGGCCTGTGCCTGGCCCATCTCGGCCATTTGCATCACTTCCTGAGCAAGAAGCAGGTCTCGGATTTGGGCCGCATTGATATCCTGTTTGTGCCCATTGACGGGATGAACACGCTCAGCCACGAAGAATCCACCCACATCATCGACCAGATCAAGCCACGCGTGGTCATGCCCATGCATCTGCATTTCGGCGGCGCCTATTCCTTCCCCGGCATCGCCGA
>CAZSXT010000037.1:0-2010 GCA_964611435.1 uncultured Rhodospirillaceae bacterium
GCCAAGCCGTCTCCCCGCAGAGTTCATTGATTGCGGGACAGAACGGCAGTAGCTTTAATCCCGGTATGCGAATTGACATTATCTTCGACACGATTTGTCCCTGGTGTTTCCTGGGAAAACGGCGGCTTGAGCAAACTCTGGCGAGCCGGCCGAATGTTGTCGTCGATATTAATTGGCATGCCTTTCTGCTGAATCCCGACATGCCACCCGAAGGCATGGACCGCGAAGATTACCTGATCGCCAAATTCGGCAACCGGTCTCGGGCCGACCGGGTGTACGGGGCTATCGCGGAAGCCGGCCATACGGTCGGCATTGACTTTCGATTTGACCGAATCACCCGCGTCCCCTCCTCCATCGACTCCCACCGCCTGGTGCAGTTCGCGAGCCGGCGGGGATTAGGAAATGAAGCAACCGAGGCGCTGTATCAGGCCTATTTCCTGGAAGGTCAGGATACCAGCAGCCGTCTCGCCCTCTATGACATCGCCGAGAGGCTGGGCTTCGATAGAATCGAGGTCCGCGAATATTTCTACAGTGACGAAAATGTTGCGGAAATTAGGGACCAAAATTCCCGCGCCCACAGGCTCGGGATCAGTGGCGTGCCGGCTTTTATCATTGACGGAAACTTTTCCGTCTCCGGCGCGCAGGAGCCGCAAGTCTTAAACCGTCTGATCGATATAGCCGAGGAGCGGAAGCGCGAACTTTCCGCCGAGAACGTTCTACCTGCTATGTCTGATTAAGACCCGGTATAGGCGGTATAGGCGTTACAGCCCCAGCATCACCTTGGCGAGAATCCCTTTTTGAATTTCCGACGTTCCACCCAGGATCGTATAGGCGCGGTAATTAAGATAGCGGGGCCCATAGCCCAACAGTTCCTCATCCTCGGGCGCCAGTTGCAATTGATCATATAGCGGCCGTTCCGCCTGCCATCTCAAACCATCGACGCCCAACGCATCCAGCGCCAGTTCGGCGATTTCCTGCTGCAACGTGCTCCAGCGAAGCTTTAAATGTGACGACACCGCCCCCGGATTTTTACCTGATTGAAGTGCGGACAAGAGTGTGAGTTCCAGCATTTCCATAGCGTCTATGTCCATGCCAATCTCCGCCAGCCGCGCCGTCAACTCCTCATCGCCCGGCGACCGGCTTTTCAGGAGCTTCGCGATGGCGCTGAACTTCGACCGTGCGCGGGCCGCTTGCGGATTGCCGCCCCGCTCATACTCCAACAAGTATTTAGCAATTTCCCAGCCTTGGTTTTCCTCGCCGATCAGGCCGGTTTTGGGCGCCCGCACGTCTTCGAAGAAAACCTCGTTAAATTCATGATCTCCGCCGGAGCCCCGAATTGGCCGGACGGTCATACCCGGCAGTCCCATATCCATCACCAGGAAGGTGATACCGGCCTGCTTCTTACCCTCTGAACTGGTTCGCACCAGCGCATAGATACGATTAGAAAACTGCGCATGGGTGGTCCAAATTTTCTGGCCATTGACCAGGTAATGATCACCCTTATCTTCGGCCTTAGTCTTGAGCGACGCCAGATCGGAGCCCGATCCCGGTTCCGAATAGCCCTGGCACCAGACGTCATCGCCGCTGAGGATGGCCGGCAGATATTTTTCCAGCTGTTCCTTCGCGCCGTACTTCATCAAGATCGGCCCGATATGCCGGGTGCCTTGGTCATTAAACCGAGGCGCGCCTGCAAGGGCATACTCACTCTCGTAGATATAGCGCTGCACCGGGGTCCAACCTGTGCCGCCGAATTCCACCGGCCAATTGGGCGCGGCCCAGCCCTTGGCGTAAAGCGCCTTGTGTAGTTCCTTGCCGACCGGTGGATCGTTGATGAATCCAGTCGTTAATTTCATGGCTCGGCGCATGTCGTCAGTTACGTGTTCGGCAAAAAACGCCCGCACCTCGTCCCGGAAAGCGATGTCATCGGCAGTAAGCTTCAAATCCATCGCGTCTTACTCCGCCGCCTCTATCAGCAGCGCCGACGCCGCCGTCTCCGGATCGGCGATCAAA
>CAZSXT010000037.1:2110-34245 GCA_964611435.1 uncultured Rhodospirillaceae bacterium
GCGAACAATGCCGAGGCGCGCGCCTCTTCGACAGCCAGTTTCATATCCACCAAGCGATGCTGCAGCACTTGGAACCGGGCGACGGGCTGGCCGAACTGTTCGCGCTGTTGGGTGTAGTCCAAGGTCTGCTCCACCATCTCCGCCATGGCGCCCACGGCGTCCGCGCACGCCGCGGCAATCCCATGGGCCAGGGCAGCATTAATGGCCGGACCGGCGTCTTGCCCATCGCCGAGCACCTGACCTCCCCCCACCTTCACATCGGCCAGCGTGATGTCGGCGGCGCAACCGCCGTCCACAGTGAAATAGGGCCGAATGTTCAGCCCCGGTTGTTCAGCGGAAACGAGAAACACACCTGTTCCCCCCTCCGGCAGTTTCGCGGAGAAGAGTATGGCGGTCGCCATGGGCGCGGCGGTCACCGCTTTCTTCGAGCCTGTCAGCACATAGCCGTCGCCATCAGGTTTGGCTGCGGTCTCGTCACCTCCGTCATCGTGCGCAAAGGCCAGCCGCGTTTGACCCGCAATAATTCCCGGCAGATGATCAGCGCTGCCGCTAAACTCCATCAACTTGCCGCAAAGAATAACCGTCGGAATATAGGGCTCCAGCACCAAAGCTCGGCCGAACGCCTCCATAAGGGTGGCGACTTCCGCGCCGCCCATGCCGAACCCACCCAGTTTTTCGGCGAATGGCAGGCCAAGCCATCCCATCTCGGCAAAGCCCGCCCAAATGTCCTCGCGCCAGCGGGTTTCGCCGGCGACCAGAGCGCGAAATACATCGTGCGTATAATGCTCGCGGAGAAACTTCTCCGCGCTCTCACTGATCAGGCGCTGATCTTCGGAGGTTTCAAGATCCATTGGGTTCGAACATCAACAGATGATGACCTTCCGGCAGTGGATACCAATAGGGTTTCAACCGCATACCGACCTTGATGTCTTCTTCTTCGAGATTGATCAAATTGCCGATGACGTTCACCCCCGCGTCCAGGGTAACCAGACCGACGGCGAAAGGCTCATGTCCCTGATACGGCGGTCGGGAACGGCGCGCGATAGTGTGGCTGTAGAGTTCCCCCTCGCCGGAGACTTCCCGCCATTCCACGTTGCGCTTGCCGGTATAGAGGCTCATGGGCCGCGGGAAAAACTGATACTGATCGGTTTCTGGGCAATATTGCAGCACCAGTTTCTTTTCTTTGGTCGCCTCCCAGAATGGTTCGGTAAAGCTCATCGGGCGGATCGCCTGACGTTCCGCATTCATTATACCGTTGAGGGTGAAATCCATTGCTTCGTTCATCGCTTTATCCGTCCGGTTCCAGGATGGCCACGGTGCTGGTGTTCCAGTTGCGGCCGTATCCGATGCCGCCGATTCCGGTGACCATGGCGTTCCTGGTGTTCTTTACCTGACGCTCTCCGGCTTCTCCAAACAACTGCCGAACGGCCTCCACCAAGTTCACCCCGCCGCCGGCCAAACCTGGCTGACCAGCCGAAATTTGCCCACCACCGGTATTGAGCGGCAGATCGCCGCCGAAGTTGAAGTCGGTCTCGTTCACATAGGCGCAGCCCTGCCCCCGTTCGCAAAATCCGAGGGCCTCCAGCTGCAACAGGATGGCGATGATAAAGTCGTCGTAGGGATGAAAGGAGCAAACGTCCTTCGGCGTGATCCCGGCGGCGGCCATTGCTTTTTGACCGGCAACGGCGTGGCCGGACTCCGTCGGGTCAAAGATGGGGTCCGCTTCCTTGTAGTTGGTCCGCTCGCCATAGCCGGTGGGCACGACAAATTTGTCGTAGCCCTTTTCCTTGGCGCGCTTCCGGCTCATCAACAGAAGCCCGCTCGCGCCGTCGTTGACCATGACGCAATCCAACAGGCGGATCGGCTCATAAATCATCCGGGAGTTCAGATAGTCCTCCACAGTGATGGGCGTTCGCAGCTTTTCGCAGGCATTCTCGTTCAGGACGGCGCCATTGCGCTGCGCCACAGCTAGCTTGCCCAAAGCTTCAAAATCCAGGCCGAATTGATGGTCGTAGCGGTTAGAGATCAGGCCAAACACCGCCGGGGGCCCCATTAACCCGGTCGGGAACTGAAACTCCGGATGGAAAGATCGGAACCGCTGCGCCGACTCCCGCGCCTGGGTATCGGCAAACAGCAGAAACACCGTCTCACACAGCCCGGCCTCAATCGCGGCGGCGCTGCGCGCCATCGCCCCCAACGGCGAACTGCCGCCAATGTCCACGGTCTGGCAGAAGCCGAGTTCCAGCCCCAGGAAATCCGCCGTCGCCTGCGACCAAAACGGATTGCCTGCCCCGGTCATGGACGATGACAGGCACAGCCCGTCGATTTCATCTTTCTCCACGCCGGTCCGAGCCATCAGGCTTTCCATCACCTGGGCGCCGAGTTCCCAGACGTCCACGTCGCTGCGCGGAACGATCTTGGTCTCGGCATGGCCGACAATAGCGGTATCACGTAGCGCCATTTGTGTGAGCTCCCCTACTCGTTCGGCTTTTCGATGCGCTTGGCTTTTTTCTGCAGGAACTCGTCGATCCTTTGAGCGGAGTTCTCGTCATAGATCGACGCGACCAGCAGGCTTTCGACGAACAGACCATCGTTGTAGCCCATGTCGTAAATACGCGGCAGGCCGTTGATCATGGCAAAATTGGATTGCGGCCGGTTCTTGGAGATTTGCAGCGCCAGTTCCCGGGCTTTATCCATCTCCTGGCCTTCATCGACGATATACTGAACGACGTTGTGACGCTCCGCCTCGTCCACGGACATCACCCGACCGGTCAGCATCATATCCATCATCCGGGGCACGCCCATCAGCCGCGCCACCCGGACCGAGCCGCCGCCACCGACATAGATACCGCGTTGGCCTTCCGGCAGGGCGAAGAACGCCGTCTTGTCCGCCACCCGGATGTGGGTGCTGGCGGCGATCTCCAGACCGCCGCCGATCACCGCCCCTTTGAGCGCTGAAATAAACGGAATATCGCCCCGCGCCATAATGTCGAAGCCACGCGCGCCGTCGGGCCGGGTCACCTGGTCCCGCATCCGCTGGCCCTTGGCCATCCGGTCCTTGAGATGGGCGAGATCAAGCCCCGCACAGAAGTGGTCCCCATGGCCGAAGACAATACCCACCTTCGCCTCTTCGTTGGCGCGCACCGCCGCCTCGATAAGCTGGGTCCGAACCTCGTCGTTAAAGGCATTGCGCTTTTCCGGCCGGTTCAGGCCAATCAGCGCAATTTCCCCATCCAGTTCGTATGAAACGACTTCATCAGCCATGATGTTCCCTGCCCCCGTTAAATCCTAATGCGAGGGCGCAAGCCCTGCCCATCAGTGTTGACATTAATCCAGCCGGGCAGGAAAACAAGACCACAGGGAAACATGTCGATTTTGCCTCGAAATGAGGCCTTACCGGGGGAGCCATGACTAATTCAAACGCCAATAACGCCGCCGTATCGCGCTCCGCCGAGGAGAGCGCTGCCCTGGTCCGCCGCATCCTTGAGCCCAAGTCCATCGCGATCATCGGCATGTCGGCGCGGCCCGGCTCCCCCGGCCAGAACGCCATCCAGAATTTTGAAAGCAAAGGCTATTCGGCGGAGCTTCATCTGGTTGGGCGCCAGGCGGGTGAAATTGACGGACGCCCGGTTCTGGGCAGCATCGACGATCTGCCGGAAGGGATCGATCTGGCCATCTTCATGATCCCCAGCGCCGGGATTCCCGACGCGATCGCCGCCTGCATCCGCCGGAAAGTCGGCGGCGGCGTTGTGTTCGCGTCGGGCTTTGCCGAAACCGGCGGCGAAGGCGAGTTAGCGGAACAACGCATCACTGAGATGGTGCAGGAAAGCGGATTTGGTCTTGTCGGACCAAATTGCCTGGGGCTGTTCAATTTCCTCAACGGCTTGACGGTCTTTCTCTTCCGCGCCCCGCCCTTTGAACTGATTAAACCCGAGAAAGGGAAAGGCCTAGCCGTTGTCGGACAATCCGGCGGACTGGTAAATCAGCTCCGGAGTATTTTGACGGAACGCGGCCTGCCCGTCGCCTACAACACAACCACCGGCAACGAGGCCGGCCTCGACCTCTGCGACTTCCTGCATTTCTTCATCCAGGACGAAGCGGTCGGCACCATCGCCGCCTACACGGAACAAATCCAGCGACCCGCGGCTTTTCTGGAAGCCGTCGCCGCCGCGCGGGCTGCCGGCAAAACGATTGTCGTCATGCATCCGGGCCGAAGCGCCAAAGGCAAGGAAGCCTTTCAGTCGCATACCGGCTCACTGGCGGGCGACTATGACACCATGCGCACGGTGGCGGAGGCGGCTGGCGTCTTGATGGTCGATACGCTGGAGGAATGGGCGGATGTGACAGAGATGCTCGCCCGTTATCCCAATCCATCGTCTAAGGGCGCAGGGCTGGTGACGTTTTCCGGCGCGCTATGTGGTATCGCTCATGACCTCGCGGAAGATATGGGGATCGAGTATCCCGAACCTCATCCCGAAACATTGAAAAAGATCAACGACCGGCTGCCGGATTTTGTCAACGCCAAGAACCCTGTGGATATGACCACCCAGCCCGCATTCGAGACGGAGCTGCTGGGCTATGGCGTCCGGGCGCTGTTAGATGACGACAAGTTGGGCAGCGTGGCGATTTCCATTCCGTTTGCACTCTTGGGCGACAAATATATGGATGGGCTGATCCCGCTGATTGACGGAAACGAGAAACTGCTGGCGGCGTCGCCGATGAATGACGGCCGGCCGTTGGCCGATGATCTCTCCCAACGCATGCGGGACGCCAATATCGTGCTGCACTATTCGACAGAGCGGATGTTGCGCGCCATCGCTCGGGTCACCCAGTACGCAAAAAAGTTAGAACAGACCGGCACACGCGCCGCGGCTAAAGAAATTACGGGCCTGCCGGATATGAACTCCGGCGCGCAAGCCGAATGGCGGGGCAAGGAAATCCTTTCCGCCATGGGGATTAGTGTTCCAAAGGGCGGACTTGCCATATCCGCCGACGAAGCGGCCTTACGAGCGAACGACATCGGCTACCCGGTCGTGATGAAAGCCCAGTCCAAGGACTTGGCGCACAAGACCGAAGCCGGCGGCGTTATGGTCGGCATCGCCGATGAGGACGAACTGCGAACCGCCTATGATAAACTGCTGGCTAATATAGAGGCCTATTCTCCTGGCCTGAAGCTGGACGGCGTTCTGGTCGAAGCCATGTCCGGCGGGGGCACGGAATTGGTGATCGGCGCCAAACGCGACCCTCACTGGGGACCCGTACTTCTGGTGGGGCTTGGCGGTATCTGGGTCGAAGCCTTGGGTGATGTGAAGCTGCTGCCTGCCTGGGCGTCCGAGGATTGGATCAAAGAGGAATTACTAAGCCTCAAGACCGCCAAGCTGCTCACCGGGTTCCGGGGAAAACCGCCGGCCGACATTGATGCCGTGACCCGAACCGCTGCGCTTATTGGTCGATTGATGATGACCCGCCCCGACATCACCGAAATCGATATCAATCCGTTGATTGTCCATGCGGAAGGAGACGGCGTCACAGCTCTCGACGCGCTGATTGTTACAGAAGACGCTTAATCGATTTCGATGACGCGGTCTGACGGCGGATCGGCGTAGAGTTCGGCCACCAAGTCCGCACGGCGTTCCCGGGTTGCGCGCTGATTGATATAGCCTTTGTCGGTAATTTCCTTGGCATCGATCTGCGCCGGCTCTTCCATCAGCAATACCCGCTTCACTCGGCGGCTTGATCCACCAGCGGTTTCGTTATGTGCACTGAGGGATTGGGCGATGTGCGCTCGCACTTTTTCATCGCCAATCAACTCGGCCACGCTTGCCTCCGCCCCCAGACCGGAAAGCCGCCGGCAGCCGCTCAGGTCCGGCCAGGCCAAAACGGCCAAATATTGTTCATCGGGCGCGCAGATCACCATGTCCTGAATGGCCGGTGCGGCAGCGGCAATCGCATCTGTACGGAGCGTGCCGACACTGACCCATGTGCCGGATGATAGCTTGAAATTTTCCGATATGCGGCCATCAAACAGCATGCCCTTTTCCGGGTCGTCGGGATCAATCAGGATCATGGAATCGCCGAAACAATAGAACCCCTCTTCGTCGTGGCTCTCTGCCGTCAGTTCAGGTTCTTTGTAATAGCCCGGCGACATGAACACGCCTTTGGCGCGGATTTCCATCTTGTCGCCAACGGGGGCCAGCTTCACCTCGCAACCCGGCACCGGGATGCCGATGTTGCCGACGCCGCTTTCGGGCCAGTGAGCAAAGGTCAGCGTGGGCGAGGACTCCGTCGTCCCGAAGCCGGAGGTCATGACCATCCGTTGCCCCGTTGCCTGATAGGCTACGCGCTCGTAGCGGTCCCACAAGTCCTGGGTCAAGGCCGCGCCCGCATACCAAGTGAAGTTCAAATTCTGAAAGAAATGCTCCCGGAACGCCTTGTCCTGTTCCAAATGCGGCAAGAGCTGGCCAAAACCCGCGGGCACGTTGAAATAGATGGTCGGGGCAATATCCCGAAGGTTCTCCAAGGTCTGATCGAACAGTCCCGGCACCGGTTTTCCGGCGTCCAGATAATAGGACCCGCCATTAAACAGTACGGCATTGAAAATCATGTTACCCGCCGCCGTGTGGTTCCAAGGAAGCCACTCGACAAAGGTCGGCGGATAGTCCTTTAGGAACTGCAATGCCTGCAGGCTGGCCTGTTGATTTGAGCACAGCATCTCGTGGGTGTTGATCACACCCTTGGGCGTACCCGTGGAGCCAGACGTAAAGAGATACTTGGCTGTGTCACTCCCTTTGACGGACTCGAAGGCTGTATCCACCGCAGCAGTCGGCGTGGCCGCCGCCAGTTCATCAAAGCCGGACGCCTTGAAACCAGCCGGCGGATTGCGGCTCACCGCCACCTCAAAGGAGCCATCGTTTATGGCATTCAGCGGTTTTTCGAACTTCGCGCCGTCCTCCACATAAATCAGGCCGGGTTTAAGCAAATCAAAGATCGGCTTGAGGATGGAGTGGTCCTGGCTCGCCAACGAATATGATGGCGAGATAGGCGCAACGGGAATACCAACCTGCATCGCCGCCAGCGCCAGCAGCCCGAAATTGACCGAGTTTTCGGACAAGATCATCAGCGGACGTTCCGGCCCCAACCCCTTGTCCAGTAAAGCCTGCGACAGGGCATCGCACATTCGGCGGGTTTCGGCATAGCTCACCCGCCGCCAATCGCCTGATGCATCCCGTTCCGCCAGAAACACCTTGTCCGGCCGATTACCGGCCCAACGGCGCACCCATTCACCAATCTGGCGGTCATAGGCCTTTAGGGGGTCTTTGGACGTCAGGATAATACTGCCGTCCGCTCGCCGATCCACATTCAGCGACGGCGCCGCCAGGGGGCACGGCCGGAACGGCGCGCCTGAAAAGTCTGTATCATTGCCGCTCATTTGATTTGAAGTTCCCTAAGGACGTGACGCCGGTGTTATTCCTATTCGGCCATTATCCCATTGTCCGGGGGAGCCACAAGGAATTTTCCGGGACCTAGCGCAGCACTGCGCACCGGCCCACTGACACAAAGAGCGAGTCCTTGTAGTCGCCGCGCGGCCGGTCGCTCAGGCTCGGGTGGAGATAGCTGAAAATAAAGTTGCCATTGGGCTGGAAGAACAGTTTGGTCGGCCGGTCACATTCTATGTGGTCCAGCCTTTTGCCAACCCAGTGCTCGGTGCAGGATCGGGAAAACTCCTCATGATAGTCATCACCGTCGCCCCTGATGTTGTAGCAAGCGTTCAGCGTCGACGGGCCGTTACGGGATTTCGTTTCCTCGTAATTTGACCGGCAGTTTTGCTTTTCGATCTCGGTGGCGCCGTCCAGGTCAACCTTGGTGACAATATAGCGCCCGGTGGTGAAATTGGCGGGATGCCATTGGCCCCGTTCCCACTTGAAGCCGGTCGATTTTTCCCCGACGCAGAGAAGTGAAAAGAGGGAATCTTGACCCACCCCCTGCGCAAAAACGACGGACGATGCGGACAATACAAAGACGGATGTCAGTGATGCGAGCAGATTTCTGAATTTCGGCATAGTCGATATTGGCATGAAACCAGTTTACCAAACCCTACCGAATTTAGGCAGATCCCAAGCGCTGCGCAACTTTAGGCCGCCGCCACCTTTGCCAGTTCGGAGAGCAGATAGCGCGCGCCGGCCAAGCGTTTCTCGCCCGTATCCCAAGACCGCATGAAAACCAGTTTGTGGTCCGGGCGCAACTTGGCGGTCCCTGTCTGCGCCGTGATGAATGCCACCAGGCCCGCAGGATTGCTGAAATCATCATTGCGGAAACTGATCACCGCGCCCTTGGGCCCGGCCTCCACCTTCTCCACACCGGCGGTCCGGCAAAGCTGTTTCACGCCGACCGTGTTGATCAGGTTCTCAACCTCCTCCGGCAGGGAACCGAACCGGTCAATCAACTCCGCGGCAAAAGCCTCGATCTCAGCCTCATTGCCCAAAGAAGCAATTCGCCGATACAGGCTCAACCGAATGCCGAGATCGGGCACATAGTCCGCCGGGATTAGCACGGGCACGCCCACATCGATTTGCGGCATCCAGTCGTGCGTCTCGAACGCCGAGACACCGTCTGCCGATTTCGCTTCGGCCACCGCCTCTTCCAATAACTGTTGATAGAGCTCGATCCCCACTTCGCGGATATGGCCCGATTGCTCCTCGCCCAAGAGGTTGCCCGCCCCCCGGATATCCAGATCGTGGCTCGCCAGCATGAATCCGGCGCCCAGGCTGTCGAGAGTCTGCATCACCTCCAGCCGGCGCTGGGCGTTTGGCGTCAACAGCTGGTTCGGCGGTAGGGTCAGGTAGGCATAGCCCCGCACCTTGGACCGACCGATTCGCCCGCGAAGTTGATAGAGCTGGGCCAGACCGAACATGTCGGCTCGGTGAATGATAATGGTGTTTACCGTCGGCAGATCGAGCCCGGACTCAACTATGTTTGTGGAGAGCAAAAGATCGTAGGCTCCGTCATAGAATGCAGACATCACGTCTTCCAACTGGCTCGGCGCCAACTGGCCATGGGCCACGGCAATCCTGAGATCGGGGATCAGTTCCCACAGTTCTTCTTCCAGGCGCGCCAGATCGGCGACCCGGGGGCACACGTAAAACACCTGCCCGCCGCGGAACCGTTCCCTGTTGATGGCTTCCCGAATAACCACCGAGTCCTTCGGCAGGACAAACGTCCGCACGGCCAATCGGTCCACCGGGGGCGTGGTGATCAGGCTGAGCTCTCGAACCCCGGTCAGCGCCAATTGCAGGGTCCGGGGGATCGGTGTCGCCGTCAGGGTCAGAACGTGCACCCCGGCCTTCATTTGCTTGAGTTGTTCCTTGTGCCCGACGCCGAAATGCTGTTCCTCGTCGATAATCATCAGGCCCAGCCGCTGGAACTTTACATCCTTGGCCAGCACCGCATGGGTGCCGATGACAATATCCACCGTGCCGTCGGCGAGACCGTCCTTGGCTTCTTTGGCGTCCTTAACGGAGACCAGCCGCGACAATTGAGCAATGCGCACGGGGAAGCCTTTGAACCGGGTGGAGAACACCTGGAAATGCTGGCGCGCCAGTAGCGTCGTCGGCACGACCACCGCCACCTGCTTACCCTCCAACGCGCTGATAAACGCGGCGCGCAGCGCGATCTCCGTCTTGCCGAAGCCCACATCGCCGCAAATTAAGCGGTCCATGGGCCGGCCCTTGGCCAGATCTGCGACCACGTCATCGATGGCCCGGGCTTGATCCTCGGTCTCCGAAAAGGGAAAGCCCGAACAAAATTCCTCGAACGCGCCCTGCTCGGGGTGGAACGCGTCACCAGGTTGTAATTCCCTGGCGGCCGCAACGGCGATCAACTGATCAGCCATCTCCCGCAGGCGCTGTTTGAGCCCGGCCTTGCGCGCTTGCCAGGCCGCCCCGCCCAGTTTGTCGAGCCGCGCCTGATTTTCCTCATCGCCGTAGCGTGACAGAACATCAATGTTCTCTACCGGCACAAAAAGCTTGTCGCCGCCGTCGTAAACCAGCCGCAAGCAATCATGGGCCGCGCCGGCCACATCCAGCGTCGCCAGCTCTTCAAACCGGCCGATCCCATGTTCGATATGGACCACAAGATCACCGGCGCTGAGCGTCGATGCCTCGGTCAGGAAGTTGTCGGGTCTCAACCGGCGACCCGAACTGCGGAGACGATCCCCCAGCACGTCCTGTTCGGTAATGACCGTAATCCCCGGCGCCTTGAATCCCCGTTCCAGATCGAGAACTGCCGTGGCCGGCTCGTCTTCCGCCAGGGCCGTCCAGGCCTCCGTATGAGATAGCTTCAGGCCATGCTCACCCAATATCCGGGTCAGCCGCTCCCCGGAACCATCGGAGGCGGTCGTAAGCATCACCTTTTGTCCGGCGGCGCATTCCGCCTCCACCACCTCTCGCACAGCGTCATAAAGATTGCGCTCCTGCTGGGCGCGAACGTCGGAGAAGTCCCGGCCGGGCCGCCCGCCCCTGTCGACAATCCGCTCCGCAGCGTCGGGTGCAGCAAACGGGTGGAACCCAAACGCCTGTCGCGCGGTCAGCAGGCTGCTGATTTCGTCGCGGGTGAGGTAAAGCCTATCGGCGGGGATCGGATTGTAGATGCCCTCGTTCATGGCCAGGCCTTTGGCCTGAAACCCGGCGCGGGCCTCGAAACTGTCCCGCACCAGATCGGCACGCGCGACGATGGCTTCCCCTGCCTGATAGTCCAGCACCACAGAAGCGCCGGGGGCGAAATCAAACAGGGTGTTCATCTCTTCGTGAAACAGCGGCAGCCAATGTTCCAGACCGCGGGCCACCCGTCCGGCGGAAACGGATTCATAAATATGATCTTCCGACGCCGGCGCCCCAAACAAGGCCCGGTATCCCGTCCGGAACCGGGAGATGCTGTCCTCATCCAGCGCATACTCAGACGTGGGTTTGAGCAAAAACCCGTCCACTTTGCCCGTGGACATCTGACTGAACGGCTCGAAACTGCGGATCGTGTCCAGGTCCTCGCCAAAGAAGTCGAGGCGGAGCGGTTCGCCAAAACCCGGCGGGAACAGATCGATGATGCTGCCCCGAACGGCATATTCCCCGGGCTCCATCACCGTTTCACTCCGGGAGTAGCCCTTGGCCTCCATGTAGCTCAGGATGTCCTCCCGCACCGCGCCCTGCCCGGCGTTGACCGTCAGCGAAACGTTTTCGAATATGGACCGGCCCGGCACCCGCTGCATGATCGCCGCCACGGTGGTCAACAGGATCACGCCGTCACCGTTGCCGGTTGCGGATAATCCCGCCAATTCCGTCAAGGCGGCAATGCGCCGGGCGACGATATCGTTCTTAGGCGAGGTTCTGTCATAAGGCAGGCAATCCCAGGCCGGAAACTCGATCACCCGATGGGCCGGCGCAAAATACGTCAGACACGACCGGACCGAGGTCAACCGCCGGTCATCGCGCGCAACAAACAAAGTCATCGGCGCATCGGCAGCCATTTCCGCCAGCACCAGCGCGTCATAGCCTTCGGGCACGCCAGCCAAAAGGGTCAAATCAAGTTTGAAGTCTGGGTCGGGAATGTGGTCCACGGTTAGAGCGTATTCTTGAAGTTGATAATTTGCCGGATCAAATTGGCGTCGAGGTGAGGCGGAATAGCCTCCCGTTCCATGATCCAATTGAGAAGATCGTTGTCGCTTTCATCTAAAAGCCGGTCAAAAGCCGTCACCTGATCCGCCGGCATGTCTGCCAGATACGCCTCGGCAAACCCGCCAACCAGCCGGTCGGTTTCCTTCATTCCCCGGTGAGTCGCCCGGTAGAGCATGCGCTTGCGGTCTGCGTCCATTGATCCGTCGCCAGATGCGGTAAAATTCTGCACAGGATATAAGGCTTGCGGACGCGCCTGTCAGCCCCGTTGCCCCCCTCCCCAGCACCGGCTACCTTTCTTCCATGCGGCCCGAAATTCTATTTCCCCTGTTCAAGGAAACGAACACGCTCGCCGGCGTGGGGCCGAAGATCGCCAAGCTGATCGAGAAATTGGCCGGTCCACACCTGATTGACCTGATCTGGCATTTGCCCAGCGGCATCATCGACCGCCGTTATGCGCCCAAAGTCGGCGAGGCAGAACCAGGCCGGATCGCCACCATAACCGTCGAAGTCGGTCAGCACCGGCCTGCGAAAACCCGCCGCTTGCCGTACAAGGTCGTTTGTTCTGATGCGACGGGCTTTATGACCCTGGTGTTCTTTCACGCGCGTGAGGATTACCTGCGACGCATCCTGCCAGAGGGCGAAATCCGCGTGGTTAGTGGCGCCGTGGAGAAATTCGGCAACGAGCTACAGATGGCCCATCCCGACCACGTCGGCAAACTGGAAGAATTGGAAAAATTACAAGCGGTCGAGCCGGTCTACCCGCTCACCCAGGGTCTCTCTCTCAAGGTACTTTCCAAAGCAATTGAGGGCGCACTGGAGTTTGTGCCGGAGCCGGAGGAATGGCTGGACCCGGCTTATCTTAGCAAACAGTCGTGGAACCCCTGGGCCCAAGCCATCAAGGCGGTGCATCATCCGCAATCTGATCTGGACCTATCCTTGGAGACCAAAGATCACCAGCGGCTGGCTTATGACGAACTTTTGGCCAACCAACTTGCCCTCGCCATGGTCCGCCGGCATCTCAAGCGCGCCAAGGGCCGTCCCATCCCCGGCACCGGGGAGTTGCAGAAGAAAATCCTGGCAGCCCTCCCGTTTGATCTGACCAACTCGCAGAAGCAAGCGGTGGAAGAAATCACCGGCGATCTGGGCTCCGATCTCCGTATGCACCGGTTGCTGCAAGGCGATGTTGGTGCGGGCAAAACCGTGGTGGCGCTGATGGCCATGGCCCACGCCATCGAGGCCGGCTCTCAGGCCGCCTTGCTCGCGCCGACGGAAATCCTGGCCCGTCAGCATTACGCAACTATCGCGCCCTTGGCCGAGGCTGCCGGCATCCGCGCCGAGATTTTCACCGGCCGGGACAAGGGTAAGACCCGGGCCGGTATCCTGGAACGGCTGGCGTCCGGCGAAACCAATATCGCCATCGGCACCCACGCCCTGTTCCAGGAGGGCGTTGACTTCAAAAACCTGGCCGTGGCCGTCATCGATGAACAACACCGGTTCGGCGTTCACCAGCGTCTGGCTTTGACCAATAAGGGCAACGCGGTTGATGTCCTGGTGATGACCGCAACGCCCATTCCCCGGACCCTGACCCTGACCGCTTATGGCGATATGGACGTCTCCCGTCTCACCGAAAAACCAGCCGGCCGCCTGCCCATCGATACGCGGGCGGTACCGTTGGAGCGGCTTGATGAAGTGGTGAATGGCGTGAAGCGCGCTCTGGACAAAGGCTCAAAGGTCTATTGGGTCTGCCCGCTGGTCGAAGAGTCCGAGGTTCTCGACTTGGCGGCGGCAGAAGACCGGTATGCCCATTTGAATCAGGTTTTTGGCCCCCGCGCCGGGCTCGTCCACGGCAAAATGAAAGGCCCGGAGAAAGACGCGGTGATGGAGGCCTTTTCCTCCGGCAATGTGGATGTCCTGGTCGCCACCACGGTGATCGAAGTGGGCGTGGATGTGCCGCAGGCCACCGTGATGGTCATCGAACATGCGGAGCGGTTCGGCCTCGCACAGCTGCACCAACTTCGGGGCCGGATCGGACGCGGTTCGGACGCCTCCAATTGCTTGCTGCTCTATGGCCCGAACTTCAGCGCGACAGCCAAAGAACGGCTGAAAATCATCCGCGACACCGAGGACGGCTTTGTCATTGCCGAGGAGGATTTACGCCTGCGCGGCGCCGGCGAACTGATGGGCACAAGACAAAGCGGCCTGCCGGAATTTCGCTTGGCCGATCTGGCCGTGCACGGCGACCTGCTGGCGACCGCCCGGGACGACGCCAAGCTTATCCTGGAAATGGACCCGGAGTTGGAAGGCGAACGCGGGCAGCGGTTGAGAGTATTGCTGTATCTGTTTGAACGGGACGCCGCCGTGAAATTCCTGAGATCGGGCTAGTCGTTGCTGGCCCGTTTCTGACTGGGCGCCAGCACCGGCGCTTTTTCCTTTTCGCGGAGAACGTCCAAATCCTCGTAGGTTGCGGAGGATACAACGGAGGTGCTTTTCTCTTCCTCCGGCCGGCGATCTTTTGGTGTGACGATGCCGCCGGAGATCACCATCTTCACGGCCTCCTCCACCGACATCGACAAATGCACGACATCTTTGCGCGGCACAAACAACAGGAAACCGGATGTCGGGTTCGGAGTCGTCGGCAAAAACACGTTGACGGTCTCGTCTTCGGTCAGATGCTGAACCTCTTCCTTGGTGGTGCCGGTGATAAAGCCAATGGCCCAAATACCGCGCCGCGGGTATTCCACCAGCACCGCCTCCCGGAAGGCGTTGGATTGCTGCGCCAGCACCGTCTCGAAAATCTGCTTGGTCGCGGAATAAACACTCCGGATTACAGGCATCCGGTTGAGAATACGCTCGCCGAAACCAATCACCCAGCGGCCCATCAGGCCGGCGGTCAGCCAGCCAATCAATGTCAAACCGAATATAAGAATGACCAGACCCAATCCCGGCAGGGAGAACGGCAGATAGCTCTCGGGATTATATTTTTCCGGCACCAAAGGCGTGATGGAATGATCAATAAAGCCAATGATCAGCCACGCCAGATACACGGTGATCGCCAGGGGCGCCGTGACCAGGATTCCCGCCAGGAAATAGGCCCGCAATCGGCCAAACACCGTGCGTTTCGCCACGGGATGCAGAATCCCGGCTGAGCTCTGGTCAGACGTATTCTGGTCAGTATTCATTTGTTCTCCGAAGTAGGATCAGCCTAGGGTTTAGGTGCCGGTCCAAAGATTGTTGAGGCTTAATGTGTCTATTTAGCGGCGAAACAAAGATTATCAATTGTTGATGCGGTCGTTCACCATGTTCCGGATATTCTTGACGAAAATGCCCAACAGGCCGCGCACGAAAGGATCGCTTTTGGCCAGTTTTTTGCGGAACATTTCCCGATTGATGACAATAACCGTTGTCATTGCCGCCGCTTTCGCCGTCGCCATGCGCGGCTGATCATCGATCAGCGCCATTTCGCCGAAGATTCCGCCCTTTTCAATGGAGCCTAGGACGATTTCCTCGCCATCAGCGGATTCTTTCAAAATTTCAATCAGGCCTTCCTGCACCACATAGGCTCGGTTTCCAACGTCTCCTTCCTTGAAGACGCTTTCACCTGCCTGAAAAACAATCCGTTCTAGAATACCGCTGGACGACATCCGCGCCAGAGTCCTTTACGATTTCGCCTATTCTGGCGTAAATACATATCTGATTCTGTAACCTTGATCACCAGAATTCAACGCCCAACCCATGTTATTTTCGAGGACCTTCCCGATTTCACCCCAGGAAAACACGACCGGCGAACGGACCTATCTCGATCTTCCTTGTGTCGGAGTCGGCGTTGTCGTCTGGAGAGGCGATCAATTTCTGCTGATTAAACGGGGAAAACCGCCGAGGCTGGGCCAATGGAGCATTCCAGGCGGCCTACAGGAGCTTGGTGAAACCGTGCGGGAAGCCGCCGCCCGGGAAATCAAGGAAGAAACCAACATCGAAATCGAGATCACCGCGCTGGTTGATGTGATTGACGGCATCACCCACGATGAGCAGCAAGCGGTGAAATCCCATTATACGCTCATCGACTTCGCTGCCCGCTACGTTTCGGGTGAAGCCGTCGCCGGTGATGACGCTATGGATGTCGGCTGGTTCCGGCTAGAAGACTTGGCCAATTTGGACCTTTGGGAAACAACCAACCGAGTCATCCGAGAGTCGGCTGATTTAGTTTAATTGGATTTCTCCACACTGGCCCGCTATATACGCGCCAGCCCATCAGCCAAATTGTACAAGGTTGTCACATGACTCATTCTCTCCTCGTTTCCGTCTTTTGCCCCGATAAGAAAGGTCTTGTGGCCGCTATTACCGGTTGTTTGTTCGATCTGGGCGCTAATCTGGGAGACACGACATTTGCGGTCTTGGGTGGTGGCGCAGAGTTCTCTTCGGTGGTCGATGCGCCGGATGATCTGACGGCGGACGCCTTGCGAAGTCACCTCGAACAGCTTCCGGAGATCGAGAATGGCGAGATCACGGTTGCGCCGTTTACTCTGGATACGAGGCACGGACCTTCCGGTGAAACGACCCATAACATCACGATCGAAGGCGGCGACCAGCCTGGCCTTGTGGCGCGGCTCAGCGAGGCCTTCATTCAATATGACGCAAATATCGTGCATCTGTCAGCGGAAGCCACCTCGGACAGTGGCTATACGCTTCGCCTGGCAGTCAACATCCCCGCCGGCAACGCTGATAATTGTTTGGCCACGGTCGCCAATACGGCGGAAGGACTTCAACTAAGGTGTAGTAGCGAGGCGGTTTAACCCGCGCTCATTTACCTTGTCCCAGGCCCTGACGCATATCCGTCAAGATAAAGTCGGCCCATTTGTTCGGCCCGCCCGTGTGACGATCCGGAAATCTCTGCGACCAAGCCATCATTTTAACCGTCAGCGTACACAGCGCGCCGCCCATTTCGGTCTGGCTACCTGAGATGGTTTTTCCCATGAGATTGAAATTTTCAGAGCACACGGAATCCCACATATCGTTATTCATCGTCTCGAAAGCCCGGAAGCGTTTCACGACGTTTGCCGCCAAGGTCCTCATCCGGTGCTGGACCATTTCGCAGTTTTGGATCAGGGACCGGTCCTGTTGAAGTTGGCGGTTGTCCTTGATTTCCTCCACCGAGGCGTTGAAATTCACTAGAATCGGGCCAATTCGGTCCATGTACTCTCTATAGTACGAGATCGACATAAACAAGTCCCCCATATCGGGAAGGAAATCGGGGACCTCGTGCACCTGAATATGCAACAGCCTGGCAAACGCCTTCAAATTCGTCAGCGCTTTCTCCGTATCTGGATCACGAAACAACGACAGGATATCCTCGGCCGTATCCGGCTTAACGTCATGGTCGCCATAGATGTGCATGATGAGCGGCCGGGTGAACATCCGCATATAATTGTTCAACTCGTCCTGCTTTTCCTGGGAGAGTTCAAGATTTTCATCCCCTTTGACAGGGATTTCCAGGTCCCGCAACACCCGCCGCAGACTGTACACATCATAGCTGTGCAGACGGGATAGTTTCTGCAGCACAGAGATATCGGACATGCCCACTTCGTTGAAAACAGTCCGTAATTGCCCGATTTCAATTTGACCGCTACCCGCACTGCTATCCTGATACAACTCCAGCACCGTTTCCAGGTGGGTATTTTTCAGCATCCGGGTTTTTTGGAGCGCCTTTGCTTCCAACGGAATGATGTCGAGCGGCAGGACGTGAACCTGATCACGGTCTTTTGCCCCATTTACCGGGCCGTCTTTCATCCTGGTTTACCCCTACCCCACATCCCAGTTGAGGGCGCTGGGAATTATTCGACAGTTACTTATTGGTATCTATGTAGAAGGCTGTACGGCAAGTCAATTGCTGTTTACCGATGCCACTAATTTCTATGTAAAACAATAGATTAACAGATCACTTTTGAGTCGTATGCGAACTTTCGAGTTTCCCAACCCGGCTCGATAAAGATGCCGACCTCTTTGACTTTCTTGGCCGCGATTACGCGGGCCGGCACACCAAATGTCGCCTGTTGAGAATTCGCCAGACGCATCCGTCGTTTGGACAGGGTACTCCTATCCGCCGTATTATAGATATTTACCGTCCCCAGTTTGGGCCACCTATCGCCTAAATTTGTAATCTGAAAGATAGGCGCCCCGGCTTGGCATTTGGCGGTAATCTCCAAATCCAGACCGCCCCCGGTAACTGCAACCGTTTCGACCTCTTCGGTTGGCTGGCGCCGAGCCGGTGGGGGCGTCGCCGGTGCGGGGGCTGGCTTCGCCGGCGAGGAAGCGGTTTGAGGCTTAACATCAGACGCCAATGCCGCCAATTGCTCATCCTTGACCTTCAAACACTTTAACGCCGCAATCCGTTGGTCGATATGACGCACATGTTGCTTCAGGGTCTCCCCGGCTAGGGTCAAATTACGGGACTTGATAACCGCCGACTTTCCAGACCGAACATTCTGGTCCATGTTTTTCCGGTAGGTATGCCAGCGAGCGATATAGGCATCCCAATTTCCCTTGTATTGCAGGCGAACCGATTTGCGAATGTCCTCGGGTTCATTCACCCACCAATCCACGTTCGGAAAATCGGGGCAGGACCCAACATCGGTGGCGGCGGCGGGAAGAATCTCCTCTCCCCCGACGGCCTTGGCCTGCAGGCATTCCAGAACCTCGATTCGCGCCTTAATGTCTTCCACATGGGCTTTGAGGGTCTCGCCCACCAGCGTGAGATTGCGGGACTTGATCAGCGCGGATTTTCCGCTCCGCACGTTCTGCTCCATGGCTTCCTGATATTTCCGCCAGCGGTCGATGTATTCTCCCCAGTCACCGCCAAAACGCGAATCGACGGTTTTCTGCACCGCCTTGGGATCATTCACCCAATATTCAACTTTGGGGAATTCCTTGCAAACGGCGGCGTGGGCGGGTGTCGGCGCTGCGGCGCCGGCCATCAAAACACATCCGAAAACCACGCCTGCGGCAGAAAAACCGCCTGCGCGAATAGTCAATTTCAAATCAAGCATGGGCACAGTACTAGTCTTTTCAGGCCTTTAACGACTATTGTGGAGACTAACTAGTACCGGCAAAAAACGGCCAAATTTTGGCATTTTTCATCACAGTACCGTCCGGCGTCGGCGCGCAGGATCAGCGGATGATCATTACCGAGTTTTGGGCATACTCCATGACCTTGAAGGCCACGCTGCCCATGAAGAAGCGCTTGAGTCCGGTCCGGCCGGTATCACCCATCACGATAAAGGAATAGTCTTTTCCGGCTTCGATGATCTCCTGCACCGGGTTGCCGATCCGGGTAAACGCACTCACCGGTTCGATATCGATGGATTTCAGATGTTGGACGGCCTTTTCCACGTTAGCCTTAGCCTGGGCCTCTCCATCCTGATCCAGCGCGACTGACAACACGGAGACATTCGCCCCCACCCTCTTGGAGGTTTCACCCGCTTTCAGGAGCATGTCCATTGCCCGGTCCGAGCCATCGGTGCAGAAGAGCTGACCGTGTCCGACCTCCAAATCACGCGCAATACAAACAGAGCATGGCGCATGAACGGCCACCTTCTCGGCCACCGCAGGGTCCCAAAAATTCTTTGCGATCCCGCCGGATTTATTGGATGAGCCGAGGATAATCATGTTGTAAGGCCCAAGCTCATACTGATCGAGGATGCCAACGGCCACCGACGGCGCAACTTTCAGCTTGAGCACCACTGACCGGCCATTCCGCGGGCTGGTGTAGACGGTCTTATTGTCCCCCAGCGGATCGCCATCCACATCGGTATGGGTAAACTCTGAACTCCAGTCCTCGGCGATCTGGCCATTTTCGATGAGACGGTCCAAGCCCATCTTCAGGTATTTGATCCCCGGCAAATCCAGCCCCCAATTGAGCATGTTTTCGCGCGCGACCCGGACCTGAAGCCCGCCGGTGCGCATCCCTTGATCGATGGGGCGCACATAGAGGAGGATAATATCAGAATCGGGATGTTTGCCGATATCGCCGGCGTACCGAAGACCGCGATAGGATTCCTCGGACCCATCGACGCAGACAAGAATCCGGAAACGATTGGCCCGCTTTTCTTGTAGTTCCTCCAGACTGAGGTCTATCTCAGCCATTTTCAGTCCCTCCACCGACAATATTTACGCTGACAACCTAGACGCCAAGTAGCGGCCAATAGAGCCAAGCCGCCAGCAACATGATTATGGTTGATGTTACCGCCATTTTCCAACCTACGGCTAGAAAATCCGTCGTTTTTAAATATCCGGATGCGTAAACAATAGTACAGGCAGGTGTGCCGACCACCGTTAAATAGGCAAAAGCGGAGGAAACAGCCGTTATAAAGCCGATTATAATAGGGCTTTCTCCCGCAACAGAGGCCATTTTCAGAACAATCGGGCCCAGCACGGCGACCGCTGCACCATTGGACATCGTGTTGGTAACCGCTGTGGTAAGGGCAGAAACAGCGGCCCAAAGGCCGAATCCTTCATTGGCGCCCAACGGCTCAAGCAGACCAAGGAAGCTTACCGCGACCCATTCCGCCGCACCTGTGTGCTTCATCTCGATCCCCAGGGAGATCGCGGCCCCGTAAAGCAGAACCACGCCCCAGTTCACGCCGGAATTGATGTCTTCCCATTTCACAAGGCCGGCGACAAGGAATGCCGTCGCCCCCAAGAGCGCCACCGTTCCCATCCCGACCTTGTCGGAGATCAGTATCCAGCCACAGAGCACCAGGCCAAAAAGCGCCACAGCCACCCAGTCAGACCGTTTCATCCGGCCTTCGGCTTCGACCTGCGCCCTCAACTTCACAACGGCTCTGGACAGGTCTTTTTGCTCCGGCCTGAAAGTCAGGAATAGGATCAGCGTAACGAACGGCAATTGCAGCAGGAACATTGGATAGGCAAAAACCATCCAACGGACATAATCAATAATGTACTTAGCCGTTTCCGGGTTGCTCGGATCGTAGAAAAATTCACGCCAATAGCCGATCATGATGGCGTTTCGCGCACCGCCTGACGGCGTGCCGATACCGGCAACAGAGGCGCCGTAGGCGATGGAAAACAACAACACCGCAGCCAGATTTCTAACCTCCCGTGGATCATCGGAGGTAAGAGTCACCAAGGTGATCCCCACCGGCAGCATCATCGCAGCGACCGTATGCTCACCAACAAAGGACGCCAGCAGCCCAGAGGTCGCCGAAATGCCGAAGCAAATCCGGGAGGTTTTGGTTCCAGTCATCCGCACGATCAGCCAGGCCAGCCGCTTGTCCAGTTTCTGTTTTACCACGGCAACCGCCAACATCAGCGAACCTAGGATGAACAGCACCGAATCATTCCAAAGGGTCTTGGCTACGGTCGAAGAATCCAGTCCCAGTAGGAACACTTGTCCCAGGATGATCAGCAACGCCACACCCGGCAGCGGAATAGGCTCGGTAATAAACATGATGGTCGCCATCACCGACATCGCCAGAACGATCATCCCCTCGCGAGAAAGATTATTGGGAAGCGGCAGGCTCATTATGATGCCGCCAACGATCAACGCGATAAAAAACCACCGTTTCTCCCACGCGAAATGCAGGAAAAAGTCGGACATCAAGGAAACGACGGCGTCGTCCTTGTGACTGGCGATCTTATGCTGCAAAGAGCTAAGGGCCTGAGGTGTTAAGCTCATAAATTACTCAATGGCGCCGGGCATCTGCCGATGGCCCCGGCAAGCTTATGCGACCGCGCTACGAAGTGCGCCGATAGTCGCCTTGTAGTCGTCCCCTTGGAAGACGGCGCTGCCGGCCACAACCGCGTCAGCACCGGCCTCAATAACGGAGGCAACATTGTCGGGTTTTACCCCGCCATCGACCTCCAATTCAATATTCCTGTCTCCGATTAACGTGCGCACTCTTTTTATTTTTTCAAGCTGCGACGGAATGAAACTCTGCCCGCCGAAGCCGGGATTGACCGACATCACCAAAATCAAATCCACGGAATCGATGACATTCTCAAGGACCGTTTCGGGCGTGGACGGGTTAATCGATACGCCGGCTTTCTTGCCGAGCCCACGAATGACCTGCAGATTGCGATGAAGATGAATGTCCGCTTCTGCGTGCACCGTGATGATATCCGCACCCGCATCGGCATAGTCCTGCAGATACGGCCCAGCCGGATCGATCATCAGGTGAACATCGAATGGTTTTCGGGTGGTATGCCGGATCGCCTTGATGACCGGCGGGCCAAAGGTCAGGTTCGGCACGAAGTGGCCGTCCATGACGTCAATATGGATGTAGTCCGCGCCGGCTTCGTCGACGGCGCGAACTTCGTCACCCAGTCTCGCGAAATCCGCCGACAGGATTGAGGGGGCAATCTTGAAGGCGGTCATCGCTCCGGTCCGGCCTTAAGCGGCCTCTCCCATGTACTGAGCGGCGCAGGCTGCGCTGTTGGCTCGGGCGCGCTCCAGCAGTTTGGCTTGAGCAGCGGCGTTATTCGCATTGTCCCCGCCCCAGGCCTTGAGCGCACTTTCCTGTAGCGCCCGGCCATAGGAGTAGCTGAGCACCCACGGCAAGGGACCGTGGTTGGCATTCATGGCGTTGAGGTGAGCTGACGCATCCGTCTCACTTTGCCCACCGGACAGGAACATGATGCCGGGCACGGCGGCCGGCACACAGCGGCGCAGGCTAGCCACGGTCCGGGCGGCGACTTCCTCGACGCCGGCTTGTTCCGCACAGTCCTTGCCGGAAATCACCATGTTGGGTTTCAGGATCATGCCTTCCAAGGCGACGCCTTGGGCATAGAGTTCTGCGAAGACCGCATTCAGCGTATCCTCGGTAATCACCTCACAAGTGTCGATATCATGCTCGCCATCCATCAACACTTCGGGCTCGACGATCGGCACTAATCCGCCCTCCTGGCAAATTTTGGCATAACGCGCCAAAGCATGAGCATTGACGTTGATGCAATAGCCGGACGGCATGTCGTCTCCAATCGTGATAACCGCCCGCCACTTGGCGAACTTCGCGCCCAGATCCACGTACTCGGCGACACGGTCACGTAAGCCGTCGAGCCCCTCGGTGATCTTCTCGTCTTCAGAACCGGCCAGCGCCTTGGCGCCCGCATCGACCTTGATGCCTGGCAGTATGTTCTGGCTGGTCAGAATATCCACCAGCCGGGTGCCGTCTGCGGCGCTCTGGCGGATCGTTTCGTCATAGAGGATTGTGCCGCTGATATACTTGCCCAGCCCTTCTGCGGTGAACAGCATCGTCCGGTAGTCCCGGCGGTTTTCCTCGGTCGATTCCACATTGATGGAATCCAGCCGCTTGGTGATCGTACCGGTGCTTTCATCCGCCGCGAGTAGACCGCGGTTATCTGACACCATGGTCTGTGCGATTGTAATCAGTTGATCGATGTTCATTTTCCCACCTCCAATTATTTTGCGCCGTCCTTCAAGACAGCCGATTAAACGCGTTCCTTTACAGCGGCAACGACCGCTTCAGCGGTAATGCCGAAATGCTTGTACAACTCACCAGCCGGGGCCGACGCGCCAAAGCCGGTCATGCCGATAAAAGCGCCCGCTTCACCCAGATACTTTTCCCAACCTTGAGAGACCGCTGCCTCAATGGCGATACGCGGGGTAAAGCCGAGGACACTTTTGCGGTAGTCCGCCGGTTGGGCATCAAACAGCTCCCAGCTCGGCATGGATACCACGGCAACGTGAATTCCGTCCGCTTTCAACGCCGCTTGCGCCTCCATCGCGATGCTCACCTCGGAGCCTGTGGCCAGAATGGTGGCTTGGCGTTCCCCATCTGCTTCGGAGAGGACATAGGCGCCCCGCGCGGATAGATTGTCGTCGGTGTGCTCTGTGCGTACGGTTGGCACCCCTTGGCGGGTCAACGCAATCGCCGACGGCGTGCCCCGGGATTCCAACGCCATCTCCCAGCATTCGGCGGCTTCCACCGCGTCCGCCGGCCGATAAACGTTCAAATTCGGAATGGCGCGCAACGACGCCAACGTCTCCACGGGCTGGTGCGTCGGTCCGTCTTCGCCCAGTCCGATAGAGTCGTGGGTCAGCACATAAATCACCCGCTGCTCCATCAGCGCGGAGAGCCGGATCGCCGGGCGCATGTAATCGGCAAATACCAAAAAGGTGCCGCTGTACGGGATGACCCCGCCGTGCAGCGCCATGCCGTTCATGATCGCGCCCATGCCAAATTCCCGAACGCCGTAATGCACATAGCGTCCGCCGAATTCGCCCGGCTTCACGATAGTGGCATCCTTGGTCTTGGTGTTGTTGGAGCCGGTCAGATCGGCGGAACCGCCGATCATTTCTGGTATCTCGGCATTGAGCACTTCCAGCGCCTCGCCGGAGGCTTGGCGCGTCGCCCAGCCGGGTTTTTCCTCGGAGACCTTGGCCTTGTGGGCGATCACCGCATCCCGCCATCCGTCCGGGAGGCTACCGGCCATGGCGTCGTTGAATTCGTCTTCCCGGCCGGAGGATTTCAGCCGTTGGGTCCAGGCATCCCGGTCGGCTTGACCACGCGTGCCGGCCTCCCGCCAAGCGGCGAGAACATCATCAGGCACGTCAAAGGGTTCCGCACTCCACCCCAAAGCTTCCCGGGTCAGGGCGATTTCATCATCGCCCAGTGGTGCGCCATGGGTGGACGCCGTGCCTTGCTTGTTGGGTGAGCCAAAACCGATCACCGTTTTGCAGGCAATCATGGATGGCCGGTCAGAATTCTTGGCGGCTTCAATCGCGGTTGCAACCGCATCCGGATCGTGACCATCAACGGACGCTACATCCCAGCCGCTGGCGGCAAAGCGGGCCAGCTGATCATCAGAGACCGCCGTGTCCGTACCGCCATCGATGCAAATACCATTGTCGTCAAACAGCACAATTAATTTACCGAGGCCCAGGTGGCCGGCAAAGGAAATTGCCTCGTGGCTGACGCCTTCCATCAAGCAACCATCACCGGCAATCACGTAGGTATAGTGGTCCACCAGCGCATCGCCGAAGCGTGCATTGGCCATCCGTTCCGCCAGCGCCATGCCGACCGCCATGGTCAGCCCCTGCCCCAGTGGTCCCGTGGTCGTTTCGATGCCCGAGGCGTGGCCGAATTCCGGGTGACCCGCCGTTTTTGAGCCCAACTGCCGGAAATTTTTGATCTCGTCGATGGTCATGTCCTCGTATCCGGTCAGATAGAGGAGCGAATACAGCAGCATCGATCCGTGCCCGGCGGACAAGACGAAGCGGTCGCGGTCCGCCCAGTTCGGGTCCTTGGGATCGTGCTTCAAAAATTTTGTGTAGAGAACGGTCGCCACGTCGGCCATGCCCATGGGCATACCGGGGTGCCCGGATTTTGCTTTTTGGACCGCGTCGGCGGACAAAAAGCGGATGGCGTTGGCCATATCGGTTTGAAGAGATGGCCCCAGCTGGGCGGCTGAGTCATCAGAGGCGTCTACGGCAAGCTGGGATTGATTAGGCGTCATGTAATACTGGCTCCGGGAGAGAGGCAGGAGACCGGACACGCGGCAGAAAATGCCTGCGTAGATGCCGGATTGAGAGCGTTGTCTAACATGGCAAATAAGGAGCGTCGAATCGGGAAACCCGCGAGTCCGTAAACCGCTGATTTCCGTGGAAAATTGAGCCCGGATATACGCCCCTGCCCCGGCCCGTGCAAGGCCGGAATCCGAATCAATCTATGTCAAATTTACTCCGCCGCCGCCGTGGCCTGCGGAGCGCCGTCGTCGCCCTTGGACTTCCGCCCTTCGATGAGGCCTACCGAGAAGGACATGATCGGCGGCACCAGCGCCAGGGTCAGCACGGCAGAGAGCGACAAGCCACCCAGAACCACGGAGCCTAAACCGCGATAGAGCTCGGAGCCCGCGCCAGGGAACATGACCAGCGGCATCATGCCGAACACCGAGGTCAACGTGGACATAAAGATCGGCCTGATCCGGTTGCGGGTCGCCTCCTCGATGGCGGCGTCTGCCGCCATGCCTTCTTCCCGGATATGGTGAAGGGTCTGGTGGACCAGCAATATCGCGTTATTGACCACAATGCCGATCAGGATGATGAAGCCCATCATGGTCAACATATCCAACGACTGGTTTACGAACATGTTCAGGATCGCCAGCCCCATCAAGCCGCCGGCAGCCGCCACCGGCACTGACAGCATGACGATAAAGGGATAAATGAAACTTTCGAACAGAACCGCCATCACCAGATAGACAATGACAATGGCCAGCAGGATGTCCAATACGATTTCGTTCCAGGTTTCCGTCAGCTTGTCGGCGCTGCCGGAGATGCGGATTTGAACCCCATCCGGCAATCCACGCTGCACCATGGGGCCCACGACCTTGGTGCGGATCGTATCAATAGCCTCTTCCAACGGCATGGTTTCACGCGGGCTGACCTGCAACGTCACCGTCCGCGCCCTGTCGATACGACGGATTTGCGTCGGGCCGCTGGTCACCTCGATGGTGCTGAGGTTCTCGACAGGCACGATACGGCCATCGCGGGTCACAATGGGCAGATTGTGGATCGATTGAGTAAACTCGTTCTTGGGCTTCGGGCCCTTGAGTGTCAAATCGACGCGCTTGCCTTCAAACGTCACCTCGGCCACGCGCACGCCATCATTAAACGCATCCAAAGTCAGGCCTAACTCGGACGCCGACACGCCATTGTCCAATAGCTTGAGGCGATCAGGCTTTACTCGAATTTCCGGCTCGCCCAATGACAGCGACGGCAATGGCCTGATCCGGTTGCCTTGGGGTGGCGGGAAGTTGCCGATCAGGCGGAAGAATACGGTCCGGGCGATTTCGTAATTTTGTTCTAAATCTGGTCCAGAAACATCCACGTTGATGCCGCGCCCTGATCCGATAGAGCGTCCCCACAGAGACGGCTGGAAAACAAAAGCCAGGGTGCCGGGTTCTTCTCGAGCGGGGTTTTGCATGATCGGAATAAGCTCATGCGCTTTTGAATCATCCACATGGGTGGCGGCAATGAACGCGCGACCTCTGAGCGCCACGACAAAAAACCGTTCTATCTTTTTGTCCGCTTCATTTCCCTCGGCTTTTTCACCGGTCGGCGCAGCATTGGCCCATAGGTGGCGGGTTTTTTCCTGCACCCGTGTCAGAATTTCTTCCATCGTGTCCAGGTTGTAGCCTTCCGGCGGCTGAACAAAGCCGATGGCCAAGTTCCGGTTGCCGGTGGGCAAATAGTCCAGCTTCGGCAGCGCAACCCAGGCAAATGCCGCCGCGCCTGCTGTAATCAGACACACAATGGCAAAGGCTTGAGCCTTTCGCGCGACAACATAGCGGGTAAAGCCGACCCAGAAATTGGTGAAGCCGCGCGCCAGCGGATCAACAATCGGCAAGCTCATGGTGGATTCGACGGCCTCGGTGCGGAACACCCGGTTCGAGAGCGCGGGGATCAGCGTGACCGACACCAGAAGCGATAACAGGACCGAGACGGAGATCGCCACGCCGATATCCCGGAACAATTGTCCCGCTTCCAGCTCCATGAACAGGATCGGGATAAACACCATGACCGTGGTCAGGGCCGACACCAAAACAGCCGGCCAGACCTGGGACGCGCCTTCATAGGCCGCCTCTGCGGCACTCTTGCCCTGTTGCCGCAACCGGAAAATGTTCTCCAGCACGACAATCGCTGCATCGACGACCATGCCGACAGCGAAGGCTATGCCCGCCAGGCTGACGACGTTCAAGGATCGCCCGAGGAACGCCATGGCCACAAAGGTGCCGATGACGGAGACCGGGATCGCCGCGGCAATAACCACCGTCGGCCGCCAGGACCGCAGGAACAACAGCAAGATGATAATCGCCAGCGCGCCGCCGACGTAGATATTTTGAATGACCAGGTCGATGGACGAGTTGATATAGACCGTCTCGTCGTAGACCTGGCGCATGTGCAGCCCTGCCTGGCGGACCGGGCCCTCGGCCAGTTCGTTGGCGACCCGGCGCACCTCCCGCATGGTGTCCAAAACATTGGCGCCCTGTTCCCGCGTCAGGTTGAGCCCCATCGCCGGCTTGCCCAAGAGTCGAGCCCGCGCGAAGGCTTCCTTGTAGTTGACGCTGACCTCCGCCACATCGCCGACGGTCACCCGGCCCAGGCCAACCGTTCCGCCGCCCTCGCTGCGGAGGAGAATCCGGCGCACCTCTTCCGGCGTGGTCAGCTCGCCATCGGTCCGCACCACGTATCGACGCTTGCCCTCATTCACCTCACCACCGGTGATTGCGGCATTTTCGGCGCGCAGCCGGCTGATCACCTCGGGCACAGTCATGCGGTATTGCGCCAGCTTAGCCGGATCGACGATTACTTGAAGTTCCCGTTCGTTGTCGCCAAACAGATTGACGCCGCCGACGCCTTTGATCCGCTCAAACCGGTCGCGGATCACGTCCTTCAGGAAATCGCCGTAGGTGGACATCTCCCGGTCGTTGCCGTCCAGCCGGGACAGACTGAACCACGCGATGGCATTGTCTTCTGTGCCCGAGGTGCTGATAACCGGTTCGTCCGCCTCTTCCGGATAGCCGGTCACCCGGTCCAGCCGGTTGGCGGTCAACAGAAGTGTCCGGTTGAATTCCAGCCCAGGCGCGAATTCCAGCGTGACCACGCCTTCGTTGTGCTTCGCTTCGCCGACGATCCTGCGAAGACCCTCGATACCCTTTAGTTCTTCTTCCTGCTTGGAGACGATTTCCCGTTCCACATCCGCGGGCGACGCGCCACGCCACGCTGTTTTGATAATGATCACCGGCTGGCGCACATCGGGCGCCATCTGGATGGGTATCTTGCTCAAAGACACCCAACCGAACAGCACGATCATCAGCACCATCGCCACCACGGCCGTGGGGCGCAGGATCGAAAGCCGAATGATATTCATGGACGTTGCATCCTTGGATTAGTTGATGACTTTAACGGCGCCGCCGGCGCCCAGCCGTTCGTTACCACGGACGACGACTTTTTCGCCGCCTTTCAATCCCTCGAGAATTTCAAATTTATTGCCGATCCCCCGGCCGATCCGGACCGTCCGCATGGCCGCCGTGGTACCGGTTACGACAAAGACGACACTGCCGTTGGCGCGAGACACCACCGCGTCTTTATGAACGGTTACAATTTTCTGACCGTTGGCGATGGGCAGTTCAACTGAAACACTTTGGTTGTGGGCGAATTTGCCGCCATCGTTTCCAAAGTCCACGCTCAGACGCACCGGCCGGGTCCGGGTCCGGGTATTGTCATCGGGAATAATGGTCTTCACCTTGGCTGGAAATTTATCACCACTCTCGGAGATCACCGAAGCGGCGGCCCCTATCGACAACCCGGACACTCTGGTGGAGACAACTTCAGCCTCCACCTCCAACGCCTTTTCATTCAACAAGGTCACCACCGGCGCCCCGACATTGACGAAGCCGCCCACTTCCACGTGCTTATCCACCACCACAGCGTCATAAGGCGCCTTGATACTGGCGTTGGCGATATCTATCTGGATGGAATTGAGCGCTGCTCGCACTTCTTCCAGTTGGGCGTGGCGCTCGGCGACCTGTCCTTCCAAATCCTCGAACCGGGCACGGGAGAAGGCTGCGGACTGTTTGAGGTTTTTGATGCGCTGGAGCTCCCGCTCCGCATTCCGCATGTTCGTCTGTTGACGCGCCACCTGCGCGGCGATACGGCGGCGCTCCGCCTCTAACTTGGATTTCGCCAAAGAGACCAGGACATCGCCTTTGGCGACCCGCGCGCCGACGCCCACGTTGACCGCATCAATGGCGCCGCTGACCCGCGCGGCAACGGGACCACGCTGCAGCGCGACCACCCGGCCGACAACCGTATAGGTGTCCGTGATCACCTCGATCCGTGCATCATCAAGCTGAACGGATTGCGGCGGGCGGCCACCGGCACGCCGGCCGGTGGGACGTCCCCCGGCAGCGGGCTTGGCTGCCGGTTTCGCGGCAGATGCGCCCGAGGCCGTCTTTGGCGTTAGGTCTGCGCAGCTTTTACCTTGGAAGAAAGCCGGAATTTCCGCGCCGTCCAAACCGCCATTCTTGTCACAGTCCATGTCGTCGAAGTTCGCTTGCAGCGGACCGCGCGCTTCATTTCGGTCAACCAGGCCATTGTTGTTCGCATCCAAGCCTTTGGCCCGCTCGTTCAGCGGCGGATATTTGGACGCCGCCGGGGCTGCCGCGGCCTTGGGCGCTGGTTTCGGGCACCCGGCCCCGGTGAAGAACCCTCTGATCTCCGCACCGTCGAGCCCACCGTTTTTATCACAGTCCATTTCGTCAAAATTTGCGGCAAGCGGACCGCCGGCCTCGCTCCGCTCAATCAGGCCGTTGTTGTTTTTGTCGGCCGCCTTGGCGCGATCAGACAGGGCGCGATCTTGGGCCAAACTGGTTGACGCACAAAGCACCAAGAGCGCCGAAGCGGCTACCATGATCCGGGGAGACAAATTAATCATACGCATCATTGAAACGCGTCCTTTGCGAAAAGACTGAAAGCCGTAAAATTTGAATGTAAGTGGATTACTCAAAACCAAATGAAAAGGCCAGAGAAAGCGGGGCAAATTTCCGCGATGGACATATGTAAAAAAGCTCTTTGGCGCTCATGGAGGACCTAACGTCCCCGCCCTCAAATTCTGTCGCGAAAGATATAGCCTAACTAAAGAAATATCATTCTTTTTTTATCCCATCAGGACACCGGGCCCGGCTTGACTTTAAGGGGACCTCTACCGCTAATGATCGCCCGTCCCGTCGCGGACTTCGAAAGCACATCGCCCTATGACGACCGAACCCGACCCGGCCGAAGCGCCTGCCAAAGAGCCGCTGCCAATTATTGCAGCCTGGCAACGCCTCTCACCCAACGTACGCGGCGCGTTACTTGTCTCCGTCGGCGCGTTCCTCTTAATCATCATGGCATCTCTGGTGAAACACATCGGCCAGTCCCTGCCGCCGTTCGAGGTGCTGTTCATCCGCTTCCTCGCCGGGCTGATTGTTATGCTACCGGTGGTCTGGCGGATGGGCTTCAAAATTCTTAAGACCAGTAAGCTGCACCTGCACGCCGCGCGTGGTTTCGTCGGCTTTATGGGCAATACGTTGTTCTTTTTCGCCCTGATTCATATCTCCCTGGCCGATACGGTCACGATCCAGTTTTCCCGACCGCTGATCCTGTTGGTGATCGCCGCGTTGTTCCTGGGCGAAGATGTGGGTCCCCGGCGCATCATGGCCGCCGGCGTCGGCTTCGTCGGTGTGCTGATGATTACCCGGCCATTCGGCGAAGGATTTGATCCCTGGGCGCTGTCGGCTTTGGGTGGCGCATTCTTCGGCTCCATGGTTGTTCTTACGGTGAAACTCCTCACCCGGACCGAGGGCACGGTCACCATCATGTTCTACTTCGCCCTGTTCACCACGCTTTGGGCGATGATCCCGGCGATCTGGACTTGGCAGGACCCGACGCCGACGGAATGGGCCCTGATGATCCTCACCGGCGCGGTCGGTATCCTGGGCCAGGGATTGTTCACCCATGGACTGGGACTGGGGGAAACCAGCTTTGTCATGCCCTTCGATTATCTGCGGATCGTGTATTCTTTCATTTTCGGCATCATCATTTTTGCCGAGATACCTGGATATTGGAGCTTTATCGGCGCCGCCGTCATCGTGGGCAGCAGCATCTATTTGCTGCGCCGGGAGCAGGCGAAGAAAAAAACCGCCAAAACGGCGTTGGAGGAAAGTTGATCGGTTGTTCCTGATCGCGCTACCCTCGGACGTCATCTTCGCAGGAGACCAAATCTCATGAGCCCTCCCCCTTCAGGCCCGCCGGCGATGGACGGGCTGGATCATGTCAGCCTCCCGTGCCGGGATTTGGACGAAGGCATCCGTTTCTATACGGAGGTCCTGGGCGGCAAGAAGCTGGTTCACGAAGGCGCCTTCGCCATGTTCGAGCTATGGGGCACCCATATCGGCATCGGCTCGGATGGCTGTACCTTCATCGCGCCTAGCAACGAATATCCGCATGTGGGGCTGACCTGTAATGCCGAGGCCCTGGTACAGATGAAGGACTGGCTGACCGCCTGTGGTATTCCGTCCAGCAATTTCTGGACCCGCCGAGGGGTGGAAACCATGATGTTCTTCCGCGACCCGTCCGGGAATGTGATTGAGCTTTATTGCCACGGCGGGTACGAGGGCGCCGAGGACCTGCCCCGCGGACCGGCCAAGGGCCACGGCGCCGCCGTCGACATCGACGCCATCAGATACGACAGTTGGTCCGTGCCGGGGAAGTAAGCCCCATCCGTAGCCTGGAACGAACGAGAAAAACATCGAAAAGAATTCTCTCTATTGAAACGGACCAAGCTAACTTCGCCCCCCCACTCAGCAACAGACGTGCGCGTGTAGGGTCGCCCTTCAGCAAATGATCTTGGTTGTGTAAAAACGTTTTGGCTGATTGGGTCTTGTGTTGATTCAGTAAGC
>CAZSXT010000038.1:0-16720 GCA_964611435.1 uncultured Rhodospirillaceae bacterium
GCTGCGAAGGATCCGAACTCTCGTTTGCGTAAGGCTCGACGGAAGTGGAAGTGCTAGGTGGCTGAGAATAAGGCAGTTGTCAATGACATTCCTTTCGCTATCGGTCAGGACATCATCGACCGGCTGGCTCGCTACGACCGCAGCTCGTTCGCTGCGGACTACGCGATTGGTAACCAGCCGTGGTTGAGTGCAGCGTCTGACTCTGCTGCCATCTCCCGCGTGACGACGCAGTACCAGAAGGAGCGCGTCGATCAAGAGGCTTCCGCTGGTGAGAACTCGCTGTCGAACTGGTGGCTGCGGTCGGCCACCTCGTGGCATCGAGGTGGCGGCTCAGAGTTTTACGACGCTGACGATGCGGACGTGTTCCGTTACAGGGAGTCGGCGAACATTGACATCTGGACGCAGGGTCAGGTGACCCTGCTGAAGGACACCGATGAGGCGGCATCGCATGGTGGCTCGCACGCGCAGACGTGTTCCTTGGGCGCTTGGTTCATCGACTCAGGCAACCTGTACTTGTATCAGGTTTCGACTGACACGGTCGTGCAGGTGACCGCGTTCACTGCTACGGCTCAGGTGTTGGCTACTGATGGCTCCGCTGCAATCGTCGGCGCAGCCGACGGCATCTACGAGGTGGACACGTCACTTGCTGTGACGAAGTTGTACGACGCTCCGGGTGGAGCGTGGACGGTGCAGACGCTCGGCTATGTGAAGGATCGGTTGATCGTCGGTTGCCACATCACGGACCCGCTGCCTGCTCGCGTGTTTGAGTTGGCTCGTAACCCATCCTCACCGCCAGCGACAGTCGACCTGTCGACGACGACAGGTGACTCGCGTTTTGAGTACGCATCCACTGACATGACTTTCGTTGCCGTGGCCGAGGCCACGTCTGCGATCCTCGTTGGTATCACGATTGGCGTGCAGTCGAAGGTGCTGTCGTTCACGATTGACACATCGACCACGGGTAACGGTGCGATGTTGACGCCGATCACGACGGCGGAGTTCCCCATCGGGGAGACGCTCCGGGCGTTGAAGTCGTACCTGAACACTTACGTCATTGCTGCCACGAACCGTGGCATCCGCGTGGCAGTGGAGAACACGAGCGGCACTGGTTTCATTTACGGCCCGTTGAGCATCGAGGATGACATCGCTGATGTCACGTTCGATGGTGAGTATGTGTACGCAACTCGATCCGAGTTGCGGCTGGGCCAGAAGGGCTTGTGGCGTATCGACCTCGGCGAGTCGGTGGGTGACTTCTACGCGTTTGCGTCTGACTTATCTATCGCAGAGGGAACGCCTGTCTCTGTCGCCTTCATCGGCACTACTGGTCGTGCCTTGATCACGACGAGCAGCAAGGTGTTTGCGGAGAACGCGACACGGCTCGCCCCGACGGGCGAGCTTTACTCAGGGTGGATCCGCTTCGGTACTACTGAGTACAAGCAGCCGGTGTCGTTCGCGATCCGCTCGCAGAACACTGGCGGTGTTCTTGGTGTGCGAGCGTCGAACCCGGAGGGTGAGTTCGCTGACTTCGGTTCCGTTCCGTTGGGTCAAGTATTGAACGTGCCCTTGTCGGCGAACCTGCTGCCGGACACTGAGTTTGAGATCAAGGTGACGTTGTCTCGGGATGACGTGGATGACACGAAGGGTCCGACTCTTGATGAGTGGCAGTTGCGTGCGCTGCCAGCACCGCTGCGGTCGAGGACGATTGTTCTCCCGCTGCTGTGTTTCAAGGAGGAAGAGGACAGCAACGGTGTGGTTCGCACTACGGATCCGTGGCTGCGATTGCAGGCGTTGGAGAAGTTGGAGCAGTCTGGTGGCGCGTGTCTACTTCAGGACTTCTCGACTGGTGAGGAGAGAATATGCGTGGTTCGCGCTGTTCAATTTGAGCAGACTTCCCCGCCGTCTTTCACTAATGGGTTTGGCGGCATCGTGACCATTCAATTGCAGACAGTGGATGTGGAGTTGAGTTAGTGAGTATGTCGCTTGTGCCGTTCGTGATGGAGGGCGGATCGGATCCGGTAGTGGGAAGGGTTCGGCAGCGACTGAACATTCCCGGTGGGAATGAACTGGACCGTGGGCTGGTGGAGATCCTGAGGGGCTTCCAGTCGAGCAACGGATTGCAGTCGCACGGGCAACTCGATGAGGCGACGTTGAGGTTGCTGGATCTCACTGCTTGGTGAGAAAGAATTGGGGCGGAGACTTCGGTCTCCGCCCCGCTTTTTTTTATGCCTTGACTATGTCTTCCATCTTGGTCTCGACGATCCGGTGCTGCCCTCGGGGCAGGTCGGATGGATCCCATTCCTTGAGGAGTGCGTCGAAGCACTTGTCGCACAACTCGCCGGTCCATCGGCGAGTCCCCCGGCGCATGGAGTACTGGGTCACTGGGCGCTTGGTCTCTGCGATCCCGCACTTATCGCACGCGATAGAGGTGACTCTCACTTTGCCTCCTGCAGGTACACGACGTTGCCCGTCTCTGTTGACGGGAACATGGTACGACGGTGCAGGAGTTGATTGCGCTTCGCCCGGTCACCGGACACGCCGAGGTAGCCCTCCGTCGTGGTGGTGTCGGCGTGGTGAAGGTGGGCTGAGACGGTGCGGAGCGCACTGTCGACGCCCTGCTCGCAGAGGTCGTCGAACCATGCTCGTGCGCCGGATCGGCGGAGGAAGTGTGCGCCTTGACCCTTGGGTAGTTCGATGCCGTAGTCCTCGGCGGCACGGTGAACCGTGCGTTCGGGCTTCGCTGGTGAGCGGTACGGGTGGTACTTCATGTAGTGGCCGTTGCTCTCGGGCGAGGGGATCAACTTCATTTCGGGGTCGAGTGGCCCGACCATCGAGGTGTAGTGGGTGAGCCACTGACGGAGGTCGGAGTCCAGCTCGTTGGGGATGGGCATGGTGTCCGCGTCGTAGGACTTGGAGATGATCACGTCGGCCCAGCCAGCCTCTAGTTTAACGTCCTTCAAACGCATCCTGCAGACCTCATTGGCCCGGACGCATAGGTAGAGACCTACGCTGCACAAAATCCTGTCCTCGGGCCTCCTGATGGCTTCTATGAAGGGCCTGAACTCGTGCCGGTGGAGGCGCTCGTACTCCTTCTTCTGAACCTTGAGACACCGCTGGTTGCGGAACGGGTTGAAGTTGAGCGGGACGAGTTCCTCGTCGATGCACCACTTCCAGAATCCCTGCATCTGTGAGTAGTACTGGTTCGCCGTCGTCGGAGCCACCGTCCCTCTAACGTATTGGAGGGACGCTGACCCGATGTCTGGCGTGATCTCGTCCAGATACCAGCCCTCGCCGACGGCCTTCTCAAAGCGGCGAATCGCAACCCGGTCGTTCTTCACGGTGTTGGCGCTGAACAGTTGTTCACGCCAAGCGAGGTATCGCTTGGCGGCTTCGGCGAAGGAGATCGATCCTTCAGGTAGTTCTCTCATAGGAGGATTCTCCAATGCAGGAACCAAACTGTCAACCACGAATGCAGGGTGTGTCCACAGGGAGCATGAATGCAGTGACAGGTTTTGTTGGCTATAAGTACGACGCCTAGATTGTCCTATTTTTTTGTCCGGTTTGGCCGTATTTATGGAACAAAATCAATGATCTTGTCTCATTGCAGC
Organism: uncultured Rhodospirillaceae bacterium; assembly: GCA_964611435.1. GTDB lineage: Bacteria > Pseudomonadota > Alphaproteobacteria > Rhodospirillales > UBA2165 > JAYPHU01. Next base: position 3,606 of record CAZSXT010000038.1, read on the forward strand.
ATGTGCTGTGGACAATCGTGGACAACTTGTCTACCTTGTGCATAACGATTGAAGGAAGGAATACCCGACGCATGGGCGTCGGCTCCTTCACAGCGGCGGCGGCGCTTGGTAACGCGGAAGGGCGGCAGCAGTGCCAGCGAGGCGGAAGATGCCAAGTGACTCGATCCTTGAGAAGTGGATCGACGAAGGCTTGGATCACGAGCAGATCCGGCAGCGGATCAAGGAAGAGTTTAATGAGGATGTGGCGCTCTCATCGGTGAGCGGTCACATGTCGCGCATCGGCGCGACCAACCGGATCAAGTATTCCGACTGGATCCCGTGGCCGAGGATCAGCCTCGACCACAATCACAACTACACCTTGAACATGCTTCGCATCGGTGCGCGATTGGATCGCGGACTTGATGTCCGCGACATCGACAAGCGCCGGTTCGACCGTTGGTCGAAGGAGCTGCACGAGAAGAAGTTGGTAGTCCACTACGACTACGACACGATGGAAGGGTTCTTCTACGTCAAGCGTCGACCAAGGGTCGACGGCATGTATATCCGTAACCCTCGCAAGCCTTAGCGGCTTGCTCGGGGTTCATCCCCAGAGCCTGATTTTGGGCAGCCCCCCCTACCCCCCCAATCGGGGAGGTCAGGGGAGGCAGTCCGGGTATCCCCGTCACCGTCATTCGGTATAGCCCCCACGCTGAAGCGCACCGGAATGCTAAACGACTTGACTGATTGCAGGAGATGGCGACACGCGGAGGCGTTGCACTAGTCATTGTCACACCAAGGATATATATTCACCCCTGTGAAATGCAGTGACGATGTACTTGACGGCGCAGTCGTCAGCCTTCGACAGGGAGACACGGACATCTGCATTCACCCAACAGGTGAATGCTGCTTGGTTATCTTCCCGTGGTACGCCGACGTGAAGGATCGCCGACCCGCATTGGAGCTTGTCAAAGCGATGGGCTTCAACGACGTTGTCGAAACAGGACAACTGGCCTACGAGATTCCGGGCGTGGACACCAACGACTTCGACTATGTGAAGGTGGAAACGTAATGGGTCAGATCCCCGAGCATCGCTCGCACTCCCAGTTGCAGACGTGGCTTCGTTGCCAGCACCAGTATTACTTGAGCCGGGTGGAGCAGGTTCCCGAGCAGCCATCGTTGCCGATGGCTGCGGGTAACGCTGTCCATTCGCTGCTGGAGAAGATCAACCACGCTGCTTACCAGCGATTGCAGGACGTGGGCGGGACACGGCGTGAAGATTCTTGAGCCGCTCCCGTCGAGCATCTGCCCGAACATCGACTGCCTCGGTGACGTGTTCGCCACGCATGTGAAGTTCGACGACAACGGCGCGATTGCTTGGTACGTCACGCGTCACAAAGAGATCACCAAGTGCGTGGCCTGTGGCACGCACGTCACCCTTCCGACGGAGATCGATCATGGATGACCTAGCCAGCGAGTGGCAAGAGATCTGGACCCAAGAACTGGTCCGACTGGAACGCCGCTCAGGCGTCCCGGTTGATGACTGGTCGGTCGGTGGACGTAAGAGCCGCGAGAAGCCGAACGGTGAGGACGCTGCTTGGTGGCAGGGCGAAGGCTTGCGTCAGGCCGAGGCATACGTCGAGTGGCTATCCAGTTGCGGCTGGGAGATCGCAACCCTGCCGGATGGCAGGCCCGGTATCGAGTGGGATGCCATCGCTTGGTTCGGTGGGCGACCAGTGAAGGCGATCATTGACGCCGTCTTCACGAACGGCGTCGACCTCATCGTCGTCGATTACAAGACAGGCCGTAAGCGCCAGCAGCCACCGCAGTTGGGTCTGTACGCATCGATCATCGAGAAAACGCAAGGCATCCGACCGAAGTGGGGCGGCTACTACATGAGCCGTGAGGCGAAGGTCGACGACCTGTTCGACCTCGCACCGTGGTCGATGGACTTCTACGACTACAGCTTCCGGGCAATGAACGACTCGCTTGATGCGGGTTCGTTCGTCCCGAACGTGTCCGACCACTGCAGTTGGTGCGGTGTGCGCGACTACTGCGTCGCGCAGTCGGGCCGAAAGAGTTCCGAATATCCCTTACACCAGAAAGGAAAGTGATCGGAATGGCAATGACCGAAGCACCATTCAGCCTGACTATCAAGGTCGGGCCGAAGGGCGAATTGCTGACGTGCCGTGCAGAGACGGCACAGGAAATGACGGCTCGCGTGAGCGAGTTGCGTGACATCGAGCAGGTTGTATTGCAGGGCGGTAGCGCCACTAGTACACCGGCTGCTGAACCGACGGTCGAGCAGGCTGTCCAGAACCTGCAGGATGCCGGTGTGGTTGCGCCGCCGACAGGCGGCATCGAGCAGATGCAGGATCGGTTCAACAACAACTACACGCGTGGCGTACCGGACGCCGGTAGTTGTGATCACGGGCCTCGCATCGTGAAGAACGGCATCAACAAGTCGGGCAAGGCGTACAAGGCTTTCGTGTGCGTCAACGAGTCGCCGTTCCGGCAAGGCAAGTACGACGCCAGTGCTGTCTGCAAGATTGCGTGGCCGAACTAAGTGAGAAGCCTCCTTCATGTCATCAAAGGCAGCAGCGCAGCGGGACAGGATCTCCCTGAGATCCTGCCTCCGCTGACCTCCGCAGGGATTCGATTCCGCCGAGGTCAGTTGGCCTTGTGCGCGTCCGCCCCCGGTCGCGGCAAGACGCTGTTCGCTCTTTGGTACGCCGTCCAGATTGCACGACAAGGCGAGCCGGTGCTGTACATCAGCGCCGACTCCGATCAGGGCACGCTTGCCAACCGCGTCGCCGCCATCGTGATGAACCGGACGGTCAATGACGTGAAGGAAATGCGGGAGTCGGAGGGGGTCGACGATGTCGCCAACGAGTTGGCCCCCCTGACTACCCGTCTCAGGATTGATCGGGATCCGAACCCGACACTCGATGACGTTTGGGAAGAGACCCAAGCGTTTGAGGAACTGCTGGGTGTCCCGCCGAGCCTGATCGTTGTCGACGTTCTGTTGAACGTCCACACCGAACTTGATGGTTGGGCTGGCTTGCTCGATGCCGTCCAGTCATTCCACACGCTCGCTCGTGAGACCGAGGCGTGCGTGCTGGTGCTGCATCACACGCGTGAGGAGACGACTGCGCTTCGACCGCAGTCGATGTCGTCCACGATGGGAAAAGTGAATCAATTTCCCGAGTTGATCCTGACGATCTGCATGGATGGCGATCACTACTACGTCGCTCCGGTCAAGAACCGTGACGGTGTCGCCGACCCGAGAGCAGAGAACCCGCTGTGTGTGTACGTCGACGCTGAGTCGATGAGTCTCCATTCCACCTTGCAGGAACTAGAAACCCACCGATCTAGGAGGCAATGGGTATGACATACCCGCATGAATTGGGTGCGCGTGCTGCGTGCCACGGCAGTGACGTTGATGCATGGTTCCCCGAACTCGGCGGCATGAGCGAACAGAACAACCAAGCCATCAAGATTTGCAGAACCTGTCCCGTGATCGATGAGTGTCTTGAGTGGGCGCTGCATCACGAGAGGCACGGCATTTGGGGTGGCACGACGCCGACTGATCGGCGTCGCATCCGTGCGAAGCGAAACATCCTCGTCGAAGAGCGATGGGTGAACGCGTCGTGAGCGCAGCCGGTAAGCGCAAGGGCAGCCAGTGGGAACGGGACTGCGAAGAGCATCTGAACCAGTCCGGCTTGAAGGCTCGCCGTATGCCACGGGCAGGCGCAAAGGACATGGGTGACGTGGTCATCGAAGGCGCTGACTTCGACATCGTCATCGAGTGCAAGAACGTGCGTAACGCGTGGGGCCAGATGAAGGAGTTCATCCGGCAGGCCGACATCGAGGCATGCAACTACGAGTTGAAGTACGACCGGCCCAGCCTCGGCGTAGTGGCGACGAAGACGCGCCAGTCCGGCACGGGCGAGGGTCGCATCACCATGACCGTTGATCAGTTCGTTTCGCTGCTCCGTTGGGGGAGCATCGCGTGACCAAAGAGGACGAGCTGCTCGCCGTGTTGCAGCACTACGACCTACCGGAGCCTCGCTACGGCGAGGCATCGATGAAGTGTCCGGTGCATGACGACCGTCGACCGAGCGCGTCCGTGAACAGGGAGAAGGGCTTGTGGCATTGCCACGCCTGCGGTGCTGGTGGAGATGGCATCGCCCTGCTGCAAGCGAACGAGGGCTGGTCATACGGGCAAGCCAAGGAGTTCCTGAAGACGCTGACCGGCGATGAACCGGCCAGCGATGTGCGTCGCAAGAAGCCAGCCAAGTCGAAGCGGTGGATCCCACCGAAGATGCGGAGGTCCGTGTGAACACGATCAAGTTGGAGACCGAGCAAGACAAGCACAAGGAACAACTGGTTATCCGGCGTATCTTCAACGACAACCCCGAGGTGCAGTGGTTCCCGTGCGCCGAGTTCTCCGCCGTCGATTACATCGGCGTGCGTGACGGCAAGGTCGTCAAGGTCGCCGAGGTCAAGACGCGCAAGCAGTCGAAGGCCGCAGTCATGCAGTACCCCGGCGGCTTGATACTCAAACGCAGGAAGTACGACGAACTGGTACACATCGAGCAACTGCTGAACGTGCCGACCTACGTTTACTTCGGGTTCAGCAACGGCACGGGGCACATCACGTCCTTCCGTCCGTGGGAGTTCCACCAAAGAGGCCGTCACGAGATCGATCACGACCTTGGTCGTCGAGACCGCAACCTCGCAACTGACCTTGAGCCCGTCGTCCTCCTGAACTGGGACTACGACCTGATCCCCTTGCTTGACCCGCTGGATGGTGCGGAATGACAACCATCGTCGGAGTCGAAGACTTCAACGGGTCGGTCATCGTCGCCGATGCGATTACCACATCTGATAACAGGCCGTACTCATCGTTCCGCATGGCGAAGATCGTGCAGCGGGAACAAACGCTTATCGCTGCCGCTGGCAGCGCACACGCATGCGACCTCGTCCAGTACTTGTGGCTGCCTCCGTACTGGGATGGCGTCACCGACATCCCATCGTTCACTCGCTCGATGATCGTGCCGAGCCTGAAGCAGTTCCTGTCGGCTGCTGACTGGCAGCCCGACGCCGAGAAGGACGACATCCTCGTGCTGCTCATCGCTGTTGCTGGTGCGCTCGTGCAGGTCAACGAGGACTACAGCGTGCTGCATCGAGCCGACGGTTTGTACGCCATCGGCAGCGGAGCTGCGTATGCCATCGGCGCTTTGGAAGCAGGAGCCACGCCCACTGAGGCGGTCGAGATCGCGTCACGCAATGACGTGATGACGGGTTTGCCAACACAGTCGATCAAACAGGAGAAGCGAGATGATTGAAGCACTGCTAATGACCGTCGCCCTCTCGGGCAAGGCGGACTTCGACCCGCCCGAGTACAGGGGAGCGCACTACACGAAGAAGGCCGAGCAGTTTCTCACCTGCGTAGCGGAGAGAGAATCCAACTTCCGTTGGCGAGCGGATGGGCCATACGGCAGCGGCATCGTGCAGACCATCGGCGTAACTTGGGATCACTACGCGAAGCGTGCCGGTTACCCCGAGTGGGTAGGTGTCCGTCCGGCCAAGGCTCCCAAGTATGTGCAGTGGGAGATCGCCTTCGTCATGGTCAACCCGTACCCGAAGAAGCCGGGACTGGAGGGCAAGCACCACTGGTCAACCGACCACACATTCAACCTGCTTGGTAAGCGGGGCAAGGAATGTTGACCTGTCCTCACTGTGGTGCAAGCACCACCAACACAAACAAGTACGTCGCTCGATGCGACAACAAATTCTGTGGAAGGTATGTGCAGCAATGTTGATTGAGATGAATGGCTACGCAGCGGTGCGAGCCAACGCGCAGACAGTAGAGGATCTCCGCACACTGATGCGGTTCCTCGACGACAACAAGGTGGCGAATACCGCTCAGATTGACTGGGACAAGTCGACGGGTCACCTGTATGTGGTGGCTGCTGATCAGGCTCCAGCAATGTTCATTGAGTGCGGCGAACACACCCCGCCCGACTTCCATTTCGATGTCATCTTGAACACGCACTACCACGAGCGAGACAGCACCGTTGCGATGTTCGACTGGCCTGCAAAAGATCGGAACAAGTACAACGATCCGAGCATGCCGGGGTGAGTGAGTCACAGGACGACAAGGCGTTTCACTCGTGGCTTGTCTACGGCGTGACGAAAGGCTGGATCAGCCTGCCGGTGTGCGCGACACACAACCCCTTGCCGACCATGCCGGAAGAGGACGTCGAACTTCTTCTGGTTGAAGAGGGAGATCGCGAAGACATCATCTTCGTGCATGACCCATGCATGTTTGCGATCAGAGTTTGGAAAGAGTGGGAAGACGAAGAGGAATGGGAAGAAGAGGATGACGACGAGTAAGAAGCTGCGGATGATGTGGGATCGGGCAGCCGAGGAGTACCACATCGAACTCAGCGGGTCGCCAGCCGAGGAGTACCTCGACCAGCGTGGACTGCTGGACGTCAGCGGTGAGTTCCTATTCGGTTATGTGTCCGAGCCAGCGCCGGGGCACGAGGAACGATTCATCGGTTGCCTGTCGATCCCATACTTGACGCCACTCGGTGGCTGCGTCGGCTTCAAGTTCCGTTCGATCAAGTCGCAAGACAAGCGTTCCCGGTATCAAGCACCGACCGGGCAGGCCCATCGCATGTTCAACGTGCGTGCCCTCGTCAACGCTGTCGACACGATCCTCGTGGTTGAGGGTGAACTGGATGCTGCGGCTGCCACGGCTGCTGGCTTCCCAGCCGTAGCGATCCCCGGATCCAACGGCTTCAAGAAACACTTCGCTCGATGCTTCGACGGCATCGAGCGTGTCCTACTGGTGATGGACAACGACTCCGACAGGGACGACGGCAGCAATCCCGGCGCTGAACTGGCGGCTCGCATAATGAAGGATGTGCCGCAGGCTGTACGCGTGTCACTCCCTGCAGGTGAGGACGTGAATAGTACAATCTTGAAGTACGGAGCAGAGCATTTCGCCGAACTCATCGGCGCTGTAGAGGAGGCTCCGTGATCACACCCCCGCCAATCACTCCGCCCTTCGGGCTGACCACTGAACAGTTGATCGAACACCACCGTCGAGCAACGAACTACGCACGCTTCCGCATCGCTGATGGTGGGAGCCGTGAGTACGACGAAGAAGATCATCAGCGCATTGAAGAGTTCGACCCACCTCGGATGCTGTTAGAGATCAGGCAGGAGATCGCTGACGCGATCAACTATCTGGTCGGCCTCGACCTCCAGCTCGGTCGATGGCAACGACGAATCGAGGAGATCCCAACATGATTCCCAGCGTGGTGTTCGACATCGAGACAACTGACTTGTCCGGTCTGATGGGAAGAGTGCTTTGTTGCTCATTCCTCGACGGCAACACGGGTGAGGTGACGACGTTCCGTGCGGATGAGAAGCCGTGGCGAGGACGCAGCAAGATCGACGACAGCAAACTAGTCCTCGCTATCCGTGAGCATCTGGAGAAATACAAACTGATAGCCGGACACAACAGCAAACTGTTCGACATCCCCTTCATCAACGCTCGGCTAGCCAAGCATGGCGAGCGACCCGTGAACGTCGAGTGGCACATGGACACTCGATGGTTCCTGAACTCATCGTCGATGCGGATCGGCAGTGCGAAACTGGAGAACGCTCAGAAGTTCTTTGAACTGGGCGAGTCGAAGACAGCGATCAGTTGGGAGCAGTGGCAACTAGCGGCCACGCTCGACAAGGATGCGATGGATGAGGTCGTGTATCACTGCGAGCAGGACGTGAAAGTCCTGCGAGAACTGATCCCGCACGTCCTCCCGTACATGAAGAACTTGCACAGGTGATCGCAGGATGATTGCGGCAGATGATCCGATCTGGATCGAGGTGATTGAACTGGCAGCCATAGCGGCTCGGCCCATAGCCGACCGCTACAAGGGCTACGTCGACGCTGATGACCTACGACAGGTGGCGTGTGAGTACGCGTCACGTCGTAAGCGGAAGGTCGAGGAGTATCTGGTGCGAGATGAGCCGAGCGAGCGTAAGCAGGGCGAGGCTGCACTGATCCTGTCGATGCGTCGGGAGTGTGAGAAGTTCGCTCGACGTGAGAAGGCCGAGCGGTCCGGCTACCGCCCGGAGGATGAGTACTTCTACCGGCCAGCCACCATCGAGAAGATCATCGAGGTGATCCACAACGGTGGCCCTGACTCGGCTGGTCAGATCCTCGACCCGGCAGACATGGGGCAGAAGCGGAAGCGGAAGCCAGCGAGCGAGGGCGGAGACATCCTCGCCCTCGTCTATGACGTTGAGATGGCTTTGAAAGAACTGGACACCCGCACCTACGGCATCGTCGTGAGCCGGTGGGGTGATGGGTTAACGCTGGTTGACATCGGTCACCAGTGGGGGATCTCCCCGCAGCGAGTTGAGCAGATCTCTCGCCGTGGGATGAGGCAACTGATCGAGGCTCTTGGTGGGAAGAGTCCGTACTGACGTTGCCGAGACAAAAAAATAGGGGCGGGGCCAGATGTGGACTGGCCCCGCCCTGTCTTACTTGCCTTCTAGTTTCTGCATCCAGCTCGTTTGGTACATGCGGGTCACGAAACTGAACGTGCCCTCGTTGCTGTCACGGTGTGCTGACACGAATTGCTTCTCGGCCACCTCTGCCTGATGCCGTGTCGTCCACGAGCCGACCGTCACGACCGGCCCGTCTCGCAGTGGTCGAGCGACCACGATCCACTGCTCACGAGTGGCGTGGACTTTCTCGTATGCCTCCGCTGCTGCGACAGCGGCGTCGATCAGTTCCTCGTACTCGTGGTCGAGTGCCTTCTTGATCTCGGTCACTTCCTTGCTGTTCTTGTTCACCACGGCAAGCCCCGCTCGCTGTGGCACATGCACTCGCACGTCCACTCTTTGCTGTACTCACCCTGCCCGTCTCTACGGGTCACGCTGAAGGCGTGAGGGCAGTTGTCGCAGTGGCCTGTCATGCAGAAGCCTGATCGATGCGGATGCTTCTCTGTCTTAGCCATTGACCCTCCAATGAGAAAGCCGGACAGACAGGGCGGAAGGGATGACGCCCCGCCTGTCCGGCGGCTTGGTGCTACACGAGCGCCTTGGCGGCGTCCCATGCACGAGACTTGAACTCGATGTCCCGACCCATCAGGATGCGGTCGGCGTTGCGACCCCGACTGTCGTAGTCGGAGTACTCGACTGCGCCTTGGAACAGGGCAGCCACGGTGTCCTTGATGTTGGCGTTGAACTGGCCGGTGATCCGATCAAGGATCTTGGCTTGCCTGCGCTCATCGTTCCGGCGCTCGACCTCAGACAACATCTTCGGGTCACGCTTCGGTGCGACCTGATTGAGGTACGCACTGGTGACTCGCCAGTCGACATCGGTGCTGCACATCTTGTCGTACCAGTTCTGGTACTCATCGAACCAGCGCATCTCCGACAGCACGGCTTGCTTGACTTGCTGCAAGCGAGCGTTCGCACTGGTCGTGTGCCGGATGCTGATCACGCCCTTGCCTCGACGAGCGAGGTTGGGGATCTGGTTGCTGCAGAACAGCCGCTCGGCGAGGGCACGGACGTGGAATGCGCCCGAGCCATCGTGACTGGTGGCGAACATGATCCGACCGTGGTGCGTGTCGGTCAGCGTCATGCTGTCGTTGAGCCGAGCGATGATGAAGCACCGCTGCCCGTCACCGAGCATCCCGGCCTGCTCGTACCCGGTGATGAAGCCCTCATCCTGCAGGTACTGCAGGGTGGAGAACGCATCCCGATTCTGGATCGGTGTGTACCGCTCACCGACCACGCCGATGGGCTTCAGGTTGTCCATGCGGACAACCCCTGACTGTGTGTAGTTGACCCGAGTTACGTTGAACCCGGCATCGGAGTTAGGCATTGGTGTTACCACCTGAGAACTCAACTCCTGCAATTCCACCTCAAAGTTGAGGTTGGCTCGGTCGAGGACACCCTCGACCGTGGTTTCTTCATGCACGTCGAGCAAGGTCTTGCTCAGTGCATTCTGTTCGCGTCGTACTAGTTCCAAACGGTTCATCCCTGAACCCCTTCCTTGTTGGTGTTACTGATTCTTATCTTCTCATATCCCTCTGACATCCTGCGTTCAGCGTCATTGAGACCGTGTTCGTACCCGACCTGCCGTCCCATCTCGTGGGCGAGGATGACCGTGCCCACGATGAGGAGCAGCAGGAGAATGATGTAGCCGCTCATGCTTCCTCCTTAACTGTTGGTTCGATAGATGTAGTAGCACTCGTGGCAGAAGTTCAATCCCTCCACGACGTGGCCTACCTGTGTCCGACCACACGCATCGCACTCACTCATGCTTCCTCCCGTGTGCAGCCCTCGCCCACCTTGCACAGGAAGACAGGCAGCCTGTCGCTGAAGAAGAAGGGCATCGCTGCCCATGCCGGGACCATCCGGTCACAGCACTCGACATACCTCGTGTCGCTCATACTTCCTCCCTAACTACGAAGACCGAGCCGTCTTGAAGCTCGGTCATGTCCAACCCATCGAGTGGGATGTATGCCACGGCGCAGTCCTCGCACACCGTGTCGTCGATCCAGCAGATGTGATCCATCACTGCCCCTTCACTTTGTCGAAGCCGAGATCCCTTCTCGGCTGCTGCTTGCTCGCTTGCTTCTCGACACCGGCCTTGCGTGCCTCCCGGTATCGACGTGCTGCCTCTCGCTTGCACTCACGGCAGCCATTCAGTTGCGTCCAGCCCGAGGTGCGCTTGTCGTGCCCGTTCTTGCACGTCGGCTGCCACCCGTCGTACTCGGTGTCCGTATCGATGTTGACCATCTGTGTTCCCTTCATCCGATGAACGGCACAGACTCATGCGTGTGCATCAACCTGCGCCCTAACCACTCGGCCATGCCTGCGTGCATGGCATCACCGAGAGCCTTGAAGCGGTGGCTGTCGGGCACGCCCTCAGTCCAGCCATCCGGTAAGCACGTCAGCCGCTCCCACTCAGTGAGCGTCAGCGTGCGAGCGCGACCGCCCTGCACCACGATGTGTGTCTGCCGAGCGTTGCCGCTGTCGAATCCCGTGAGCGTGTTCGCTTGCCCGTCCATCACCCACGTTGCGTAGTCATCCTTCGACCGAGGCCGACGTGACTTACGGAAGATCAGTCCTCGACCATCGTCCTCAACGACGCTTCCAACCTTGGATCGGGAGTCCCGCCGGGATTCGTCAAGTACTTGAGGTGACTCGCTGCCGAGGTCGTCGTCAGCCAGCACTTGCCATGCGGGTCCACCGTCACCTCCACGATGTCCAACAATGACGACTCGACGGCGTCGCTGGGCCGATCCGAGATGTCGCCCGTCCACCACCCGGTAGGCCCACCCATACCCGAGGTCTTCCAGCCCCCGGACCACGGCCTCCATGTCCCTCCCCCCTTTTGACTTGAGGAGTCCGACTGGGTTCTCGATGCAGACCCATCGCGGTTTGCTTTCGTCGACGAGCCGTGCGACCTCGTCGACGAGGCGGACGAACTCGTAGTAGAGACGGCCTCGCTCCCCGGCGAGGCCAGTGCGATGCGGCGCTGCTTGGCTTGTGTCTTGGCAAGGGAACCCGCCGACGATGAGGTCGGGAGATCCGAGGTCGCTTCCAGTGGTGCTGATGACATCGTCTGTCCTTTCTACGTTGGGCCAATGCCGAGCGAGGATCGCTCGACTGTGCTTGTTGATCTCCACTTGAGCGGTCGGCTGCATGCCAGCGGCATCGAACCCGAGGTCGAAGCCGCCGACACCAGCGAAGACCGACGCGTACTTCACGCGCTCGGTACGGGTAGGGCGAACGATGCGTTCGCGATCTTGAGTGCAGCCGCCACGTTGGCGAGCGCCCGGTCATTCGTGCCACCGATGTGCCACTGGTAGACCTCGTGCTGTGTCGGCGTGTGCGACTTCCAGTCGTAGATCGTGGCGACCGTGCCGTCAGCGAAAGCGACCGCCCACTCGCACGTCACCTTGCCGTCAAAGGATGCGTCGAGCCTCGGCTCACCGAACACCCGCTCCAACTCGCTGCGGTACGTCTTGACGTACCCCTGCAGCCATCCCGTCCGCACGATTGGGTTCGTGCTTGTGATCTCTCCGAACATGATGATTCCCTTCATCTGGTTGAGTCGTGTACTTCACGGCTCATGGATCGAGCCGGGTTACCCCGGCTCTCACCATCAACAGTGACACAGCCCTCATGCATCCTGCGTTAGTCGAGATAACTCTCGACCCGAGCCTTGATGCCGTGGATCTTCAACACTGCGGCGAACGACCGCGCATACGCATCCTTGATCTCGTAGGACTGACCGCCCTCACGCACATGCACGGCCAAGCCACCGCCATACGCAGGCGTGGCATGACCGACGCGCTTGGCCCACCGCCCGAAGGCGGTGTTGCCTGCGAATCGGATCGAAGCGAAACCACACACGCCCTGCGGGACGTAGTAGATCTTCTGCTCCGTGGCCGTGCGTGACGTGACGACCATCGGCTCGGGCACGCACGCCCTCGCCGATGCCAGCGCGTGCGCTTCGGCCTCTTCCCAGATTTGTTCCGGTGTCATGTCTTGCTCCCTTCATTCGTGGGCTGAGTTGCCCGATGGGGGCACGGCTCACGCCGTGCCCCGCTCGCACCTACTCAGGAAGTCACCGCCTCGGCGCAGTCGATACAGAGGTGGTCGTAGGCCGTGTCGCTGTACTCGCTGAGATCAGCACCGCAATCGCAGACTTGCTCCGGCTGCTGCTCAGCGTCGACTGCCTTAGCGAGGCGCAGCAGGTCTTGCTTGCACTGCATCTTCACCTCGTGTTCGCATCCGGGATCCATCAGCAGCGCCACATACAGATTCACTGCCGACTCCCACGTCCATGTGATGTCGATGTACTCCGTCGCCGCGCTCATGCCGTCACCTCGGCCTCGCAGTGCTTCTCCCACTGCTTGAAGTCGTCGTACATCTCGGCTGATATCACGGCGAAGCGAGGCACACTCCAGACCGTGTCGTGGCTGATCCGCACCTCGACCATGTCCGGCCCCCAGCCCGTCGACCAGCCCACGATGTTGCCTCGGACGACCTGATCCTCGACGCCGTAGTTCGGGTGGACCCGCACCGCGTCG
>CAZSXT010000038.1:16820-32123 GCA_964611435.1 uncultured Rhodospirillaceae bacterium
GCCTCGGACGACCTGATCCTCGACGCCGTAGTTCGGGTGGACCCGCACCGCGTCGTTCATCTTCAGTCCGCGCAGCACAGCGTCACGGATCTCGTGTTCAATTTCCCTGCTCATGCTTATCCCTTCCTGTCGTCGACCGTCGACGACATGGCAGCCGCCGAGCCAGCAGGCTCGGCAACCACCAAGCGGTCACGGTCACTCATCCCCGCAGCACGCCTGCTCCCACTCAGCGATCACTGCAGCGATCTGCTCCAGCGTCGACGGCGACCACTCGTGGTCCATGTCACCGCCGGGGTACAGCACGTCCCGAATCTGCGATAGGTAACCCATCACTCTCCCTTCCTGTCGTGGGCCATCCACGACATGGCAGTAGATCGACCAGCGCCGATCTACCACCATGCAACCACGGCCCTCAAGCATCCTGCATTCAGACGTAAGCCTTGGCCCCGCCGTGAGCGTTGATGAAGATATCGACCGCGACCGTGTCGCGACCCTTCGTCCCGCCGCACGCCCCGCAGTCAAGGCACGACGTCCCGCGAGCCTCGCTCAAGCACAACACCGAACCATCCGCCACCGCCTCGCCCACCGGGGCGACGTAGAAGGATCGCCAGCCCCGCTGCCGAGCCTCCCGACGATCCTCGACCGTGTCCGCGCTCGCCATGATGAACGACGCCCACACGTCATCGAGATCCCGCCACTGGTGGGTGTAGCCCGTGTGCATCGCGGCCTTCGCCGTGAGCGCCTCCCACACGTCGACCGGGACCATCCCCGGATCGCCATACGCGCCGAGCCTCACGCCCCGACCCTCGAGGAATTCCGACGCCTCCGCCGGGGTCATGTCCGGGTAGCCGCCCCGCTGCAGCGTCTTCCACACAGCAGCCGGAGCCTGCCCCACGTTGACGTAACACGTCCGCCGCATCGAGCCGTCCGCGTGCTGCCGACGGCGATGCGGACAATCCCCGCAGATGGATGCATCGTCACCCGACGCGATAGCGTCGAGCGGCGCGAGATCCTCCCGCAGGATCCACGTCTGCGCCATGTCACCCGTCTTACGGTTGCCGCTGTGCCACGTCACCACCACCACCAGTGGTGCGCCGTCCCACCGCGACGGTCCGCGCCAGATGACCGCGCCTGTTGCCTTGCTCATGTTGCTCCCTTCCTGTCGTGACCATCACGACATAGCGGAAGACCGGGGCACGCCCCCGGTCTACCACTATGCTGCGACAACCCTCATGCATCCTGCGATGGCGTGGACACGATCCGCTGCGTCCACGTCAGCGTCGTCTCACCCGGAGGCAGCAGAACCGACACCGCACGCCCCACCGCCTCCACCGCGAAGCGGAAGCCGTCTTCGAACTGCGCGTACTCTGCCGGACGCCCCTGCCCAAGCGCCTCATTGCGAGCCACCGTCTGTGCAAGCACGCGAGCAATCGCGTCCACCGTCATTTCTGGTGTGACCTTCATCGTTTCTTCCCTTCCGACCGGCGGACCATCCGCCGACCTATTTCAATTCTGCAACATCCCTCATGCACTCCCCCCCTTCCCGACCGCACTGTGCCCCGCGAGACCCGCGCGGGACCGTTTTTTGCCTCTGTCGCACGCGTCGGACTTGTACGGAAGTACCCCCGCCGCCCTGACCCCCGGATGCTTAACCGCCCCGCCCCCCCGCGCGTGTGTAGTCCCAAGAAAAATTTCGACCAAGTCGGGGGCGGGACTAATTTCGCGGTTTTATGGGGCGCGTAAATACTTTTTTTGTCGCGGGTATTGATAAACACCCTTTCTCTAGCCCTCTTCTTATATAGAGAGTGTTTTTCGTTCGCTGCGCTGGCGGCCCTTAAGGCCGCCTGCGCTGCTCACTCAAATAGTTCTTAATCGGGTGGAGTGTCTTTGGCGGTCGGTCCCCCCTTTTTGCCCCTTTGGAGGCCGGGTGGATAGGAAACCGAGGAAGGCGGAGGAGCAACCTCGTCGCCGGGTGGCTCCTGCGGTTGCGGAGGCGGAGCTGTTGGATCTGGTCCGGCAGGGCCGGACGATTGAGCAGGGTTTGAAGGTGATCCGGCGGTCTCGCTCGT
Organism: uncultured Rhodospirillaceae bacterium; assembly: GCA_964611435.1. Lineage (GTDB taxonomy): Bacteria > Pseudomonadota > Alphaproteobacteria > Rhodospirillales > UBA2165 > JAYPHU01. The sequence goes on from CAZSXT010000038.1 coordinate 18,890, forward strand.
GGTACGAGACTCGCCGTCGGGAGTCGAAGGATTTCGCTGACCGGATGGATTCTGTCCGGCTGGGTCGGGTGGACGCGAGCCGGGAGGCTCGCGACTCGGATATTGGTTTCGCTGAGTTCAGCGAGAAGTACTTGTTCACGAAGGTTTGGCCGCACATGCAGAATGTGGCTGACCTGTTGGAGGGCCGTGAACCCGGTTGGGTTCACGACTCGATGGTTTATGAGAAGGGCACGGCTGGGCTTTCTCGCCTGCTGGTTAATGTCCCTCCGAATCATGCGAAGAGCATGACGATCACGATCAATTATGTGACGTATCGGATCGCTAAGGATCCGAACATCAACGTGTTGATTGTGTCGAAGACGCAGGAGCAGGCGAAGAAGTTCCTGTATGCGATTAAGCAGCGGTTGACGCATCCTCGTTACGCGGACATGCAGTTCGCTTTCGGGCCAGCGGATGGCTATAAGGCCACCGCTGACCAGTGGGCGGCGAACAAGATTTACTTGGGCGGGGATGCACGCGATTCCGGGGAGAAAGACCCGACCGTCGAAGCACTAGGAGCAGGCGGGGCCATATACGGCTCGCGTGCGAATCTGATTGTGCTGGACGACGTCGTGACCCTGTCGAACGCGGGGGAGTGGGAGAAGCATCAGGACTGGATCCGGCAGGAAGTGGCATCCCGCCTTCCTCCGAATGGTGGTCAGTTGCTGGTTGTGGGTACGCGGGTTGCTCCGGTTGATCTGTATCGGGAGCTGCGTAACCCTGAGCATTACACGGACGCGAAGATCCCTTGGACGTATCTCGCGATGCCTGCTGTTCTTGGCTACGGCGATGACCCGAGTGATTGGGAGACGTTGTGGCCGAAGTGTGATCTTCCCCTTTCTGAGGGTGACCAACCGGATGAGGATGGTTTCTTTGAGAGGTGGAGCGGCCCACGGTTGAACGTGGTCCGCAATGAGGTTGGTCCCGGCAAATGGTCGCTGGTGTATCAGAACCTCGATGTCGCAGAGGATGCCATTTTTGACCCGGTATGCGTCAGAGGCGCGGTTAATGGAATGAGGAAGCCGGGGCCATTGGTATCCGGTGCGGCTGGTCACCCGTCGGAGTCGTCGAACTTCTACCGGGTGATCGGGATTGACCCGGCGATGGCGGGTGAGACTGCTGCTGTCGCTTACGCGGTGGATCGGCGCACGCAGAAACGGTACGTCCTTGACGTGAGCGTGATGCCTTCGCCGACCCCGGCTGCTATCCGCGAGTTGATTTACTCGTGGGCGGACAGGTTTAAGCCGCACACGGTGATTGTGGAGTCGAACGCGTTCCAGTTGTTCCTGACGCAGGATGAGGAGATCAGGTCATTCTTGGCGACTCGGGGGATCGCGTATCGACCTCATCACACGTCCACGAACAAGTCGGACCCGGACTTTGGTGTTGCTTCTCTTGCGCCGTTGTTTGGGTCGAAGACGAAGCGTGAAGGTCAGGAGACGTTCAAGCACGCTGATGACAACTTGATCGAGTTACCTGACACGAGCAACTTTGAGAACATTAAGAAACTGATCGAGCAGTTGATCACTTGGCAGCCCGGTGTGAAGGGCAGCAAGTTGAAGATGGACGCCGTCATGGCGTTGTGGTTCTGCGAGATCGTGGCGCGGGAAGTACTTACTCAGGCGGGTGGGGTTTCTCAATTCTTGCCTAACCAGTTCGCGTCGAGGAATGACGTGGACTCCCGTTATGTGGTTTCCCTTGACGAGCTGGCAACGGCTCAAACAGTTGGAAGGCTGTAGATGACCGATTACGCGGCGAAGTTTGACGCGATCCGCAAACGCAACAGTGAGCGTGACAAGCGCATGCATGAGGTTGCGGCTGTGCGTGCGGGGCACGCGGAGCAGGTTTTCCCCGGCTTGTTCCCTGAGGGCATGTGGTCGAAGCCGATCATCGCGAACATGATCGATGTCGTCGCTAAGGACTTGAGCGAGCAGGTTGGCGTCTTGCCGTCGATCACCGCTTCGGGTGACTCGACGTTGGATGAGAACGCCCGGACGAAGGCCGATAAGCGCACGAAGATCGCTAACTATTACGTCGCTGCGTCGAAGATGAGTACGAACTTGATTCGTGCCGCTGACCAGTTCATTACTTACGGGTTTGTGCCGCTGCGCGTAGAACCGCACTTTGCTGATCAGCGGCCTCACATTCATGTGGAGTCGTGCGAGGGCGCGTACTTCGACATGGATCGTTTCGGCGACATGCAGGTGTACGCGCACTTGTTCCGCCGCAAGGCTGGTGACCTCGCGGCGATGTTCCCTGAGCAGGCGGACAAGATCCTGAAGCGGGGCATGTTCGGTAAGACGGACGAGAACAGCATGCTTGAGGTTGTCCGGTATTACGACAAGGACACGAGCGTGATGTTCCTGCCGGAGCGTGAGGGCTTACTGCTGGCGCAGACGCCAAACCGCATTGGTCAGGTTCCTGTCGTTGTCGCGTTGCGCCCGTCACTTGATGGTGAGGCGCGGGGTCAGTTCGATGACGTGCTGCCGGTGTACGCGGCGAAGGCGCGTCTGGCGTTGCTGATGATGGAGGCGACACAGAAGAGCGTTGAGGCTCCGCTGGCTTTGCCGCAGGACGTGACGCAGTTGAGCATCGGGCCGGACTCTGTGATCCGGTCGAACACACCAGAGAAGATTCGGCGTATCCCGTTGGATGTGCCGAGCATGTCGTTCGCTGAGAACAACCTGCTATCCGAAGAATTAAAGTTCGGCACTCGCTTCCCAGAGTCAAGAGCAGGCCAAGCGGACGGGTCGATTGTCACTGGTCAGGGCGTGAAGGCTCTGCAGGCTGCTTTCGATTCACAGGTCAAGACCGCTCAGTCGATCATGGGCGCGACGCTTGGAGAGGCGGTGTCTCTCGCGTTGGCCGTCGACGAAGCGTACTTCAGCGAGGTACAGCGCGAGGTATCTGCCACCGCTAACGGCGTTCAGTACAAGTTGAAGTACCGGCCATCAGCCGACATTAAAGGTAACTATGGGATCTCCATAAACCACGGGCTGATGGCTGGGCTTGACCCCAACCGTTCTTTGATCTTCGCGCTGCAGGCGCGAGGCGACAAGTTGATTTCCCGCTCGTTCACGCGACGCAACCTGCCGATCCAGTTGAACGCCTCCGAAGAGGAGCAAGCGATTGACATGGAGGAGATGCGCGACAGCCTGAAGGCTGGTGTCGCTTCTCTGGCTGCGGCGATCCCGCAGATGGCAGCCAACGGGCAGAACCCGACAGACATCGTGAAGCAGTTGGCGACCGTCATCGATGAGCGGAAGAAGGGCACTGCTCTTGAGGATGCGGTGCAGAAAGCGTTTGAGCCTCCGAAGCCCCCTGAGCAGCAGCAGCCCGAGGCGGACGAGTTGCCCAACATGGGCGCACCGAATGCTGCAGCCGAAGCGGCCACCGAGCAGGGGCCGGTACAAAACGAAGTTCTTCCAGCGCCACCGCCTATGCAGCGGCTGCTCGCTGGTTTGACGGGCACAGGTAAGCCCGTTCTGTCTGGCGCATTGTCCAGACAAGTTCCCGCATAAGGAGAAACGCATGATCGGAAAGCAAGGCGGAATGGGCAAGGCTCCGACCGGAGCAGGCGTTGTCCAGCCGAAGAAGAACGGCGGCGGTGTCGTTGGCGGCGGTCAGGTCGCTAAGGGTTCGCAGCCGAAGGGCATCAAGGGCAACAACACGAAGCTTAAGTAGTCGTGCCGAACGTAAGAGGGAAGAAGTTCCCTTACACGAAGAAAGGCATGGCCGACGCGAAGAAGGCCATCAACGAGGACGACGCTCGCGGTTACCGCAAGCGCGTGGCGAAGGCGAAGCGCATCAAGGGTGAGACGGTAACGAAACCCAAGACGGCGAGGTCGAAGGCGAAGCCGAAGCAGACGCCGAGTGGCGAGCCGCCGAACAAGAAGTACCCGTTCGGTCCCGGTAACGCGAAAAACAAAAACTATCCCGGCCTCTTCGACCCAAATTACAAAAGGCGCAAGTCGAGTAAGTAGTTAGGAAACGCATGGCAAGGGGAGAACCACCCGGCAAGCAGTTCATTAAGAGCCGCCCATCTGCCAGCACCTACCAACCATCAATGGCGAAGCAATACCCGTCTTCGTCTATGCCCACGTTCGGGCCGGGTGGCGGAGGTGCAGCGCAAGCACGTCTACGGCAGCAGGCTGACCAGATCATGCCTGTCCGCGATAAGAGCGAGACGTGGGGTCGTGCGCTTGAGCAGATGTTCGGGTTCCTCACGGAGCAGGACACGATTGACGCGGTTGAGCGTGGTGACATCTCTCCTGAGTTGGGCGCGGCGATCATCGCCGCTTCCGTCGTGCCTTTGCCTGTTGGTAAGGCCGCTGGCGCTGTAGCGAAGGGCACGACCAAGGTTGCATCGAAGGTAAAGCCGCCCGTTAAGCCTCAAAGCATGATTGATGCACAACGGGCGCGTGACAAAAACAAGATCGCGCAGGCGCTACTGCAACGCGGTCAGGCTCGCCCAGCGCCACAGAGGCGAGTCATTGAGACCCTCCAACAAGATCCCGATTTTGGGACGCGTTACCCGAGGCCGCGACCTTCGTCGGAAGAGATGACGCGGTTAGCAGAGGCCGGTCAGCAAGTGGCTCCTGCACCGCAAGCAATCCCTCCGGCAGGATTCCCGAGGGGCAAGACTCCGCGCACGGATGATGCCCGTCCACGAACTGGCATCGATGATGGCGGCTTGCCGACTCCCGGCAACCAGCCGGTGCTGACAGAGAGGGAAGCGGCACTTGCCGCGAAGCAAGGAAAGACACCTCGTGAGTTCTTGGGTGAGGCTGAGACTCGCCGTCGCTTGAAGGAAACCGCATCACCGACGCGTCGGGAACAGTCGTTCAAGGCGTTCAATGACAGGGCGGATAGCCCGGAGAAGCGGCGACAGGACGCAGCCCAGCGTGAGGTGATGGCGGAAGAAGGCGTTGACCCAAGGCTGGGTGCTAGGACTGAGAGCCTGATGGCTCGGCCTGATCTTGCCGCGAGCGGTAACCGCACGGAGGTTGTGTCTGGTCGCACGCGGGGCGCGATGACTCGCGCCGAGGCTGACCGTGCAGCAGCGGAAGCGGTTGCGCGGGACAGGGAGCGCCTTGCTGGGTTGAAGTCTGAGCGTGAGGAGCTGGCTGAGCAAGGCTTGAAGCCGTCACGCAACCAGAAGCCGTTGAACCCGCAGACTGAGGCGGAGGTCGCTTACGACGCCATCAACCCGAAGCCGGTCAAGAAGGACTTCCCCGGTAAGGGCCAGAAGGCGCGGTACGAGGCGGCGCTCGCGAAGTGGAATGAGGGCCGCGAAGAGTTCGTGCAGCGTCGCATGGATGATCTCGCGACTCGTCCGTCACCCACTGGTGACGCGAGCGAGATACCGGGGTTCACGCCGAACGTCGCGGCTTCAGCCGACTACAACCCTTACGCGTTCTTGAACCGTGGCCCTGAGCCTGCTGCCCCGAAGACTCCGAAGGGTCGTAAGCCGAAGAAGAAGAAGGAAGAGCAGCCAGCGGAGACTCCGGCGGAGACGCCGGAGGAGATGCCGATTCCTAAGAAGTCGACGGTAAAGAAGACCACCAAAAAGACCACGAAGAAGACCACGAAGAAGACGACGAAGAAGTCGACGACCCCGAAGCAGCAGACGGAGGATGTCCGCTCCGGGGGCGAGAACCCACGCGTATTTGCGAAGCCGGGTAAGTCGACGCCATTATCTGAGCGCCCGAAGCCCAAGGGTCCGTTCGCTGCTGGCAGTAAGCCAGAGTCAACTCGCGGCGTCTCGACGCCGCTGTCCGAGCGTCCTAAGTCGCAAGCACCTGATGGTGGCTTCCCGATGCCCGGTCGCGCACCGGACCCGCAAAGCACTCGCGGGAAGCGCGGATACCTAACCGCCGAGGAAGAGAAGGCGATCAAGGATCGCGCTAAGTCGATCTACGCGAGCGGTGACCGCGCCGCCAAGAAGAAGTTCTTCGGAGCTGCTGTTGGTATCGGTGTGCCAGCGGGTGCAGCGGTTGGCATTTACGCCTACAACAAGGCGCGTGACGAGAAGATCGCAGCGGAGGGCGCAGCCGAGGCTGCGGAAGAAGCAGTAGCGGCGGAAGAGAAAAACCAAGAGCCGAAGAGCAAAGAGGCCAAGTCTGTCCTGCGCGACAAGTACGGGCGCAAGATCACTCGCGAGGAGTTCAACCGTCGCGAAGCATTCCGCAAGAAGCTGGAAAGCATGTCGCCTGCGGAACGCAAGGCTGCCCGGAAGAAGGAGATGGCTCGCCGCGAGAAGTGGCGCAACACCATCGGCAAGCAGTTGTTCAAGAAGGCCGCAACAAAAGCCAGTCGCAACACTGGCAAGAAGACGTTCGCCCGTATGGATGATGACGCACGGCGAGCATTGAGAGCGAGTTAAGCATGGCTGTAGGTGGTTACCGTTCGCCGAAAAACCCAGCACCCGTGTCTGGTCCCGGCGCGATGAGTAAGCGCACCGACGGCATCAAGTCGCAGTCACCAATGGACATGCCTGATGCTGCTTACGGTGAGCAGAAAGAGATGCGTGGCTTGCAGCAGGCAGCACCTATGGCTACCGCTTCGATGCCGAAGATCACGCCACTGGACGCTCCGACGGAGCGCCCCGATGAGCCGGTTACCGCTGGCATGGATCGTGGTCCGGGTCCGGGCCGCGCATCGATTGGTATGTCCCGCTCGGCGATGGAGCAGTCCGCGATTGACGCGACACAGATCGCCGCGTACTTGCCTGCCCTTGAGCAGGCTGCTAACCGTCCCGGTGTTCCCGCTTCCTTTGTCCGCTTCGTCCGCCACTTGAGGTCGTTTTCCTGATGCCGTCACTTGAAGAAGACATCGCAGCAGCGGTGGATGTTCTGGGCTTGCACGCCACAGGCATCGTCTTCGGTATCGGCATGACGAACTGGAAGTCCGCTGAAGAGCGGGATGCTTTCTTGCGTCTGATCAGTGAGGAGCAAGCCAATGGCTCTGCCTGAACTGACGCCGCTTTCCGCGCCACCGGGTGAGACGAACCTGCAGAGGCAGTCCGAAGCAGCGCAGGCGGAACTTGACCGTCAGCGCATCGCGCGGCAGAAGGCCGCAGTGATGCAGCAGAACGAAGAGTACGACTCGATCTTTGATCGCTTCTGGTTCGACGACTTCTCCACCGTCCCCGTGATTGGCCCGATGGCTAGTGCGACTGCTCGCGGTGTCACAAACTTCTACGACGCTGTCGGTGACGAGTACTCGTACTTCGCGTCGAACATCACTGGCGCTGGGTTGACGCGTGAGCAGGCTCGCGACGTCACCGTCGGTCAGATCTTTGAGTCGCGGATCTCAGGGGACAACATCTTGAACCCCACGGTGCGTCAAGCCAAGTGGGGTCCGACGAACCTGAACATCCTCGACGAGGACTTCAACGTCAACTGGACTTCCGGCCTGATCGACACGACGGTCATGTTCTTCCTTGACCCGCTGGTGCTGCTCGGTAAGGCAACGAAGGTTGCTCGCCTCGGCACGAACTTCGGTCGCAGTGGTCGCGCCATCGAGAAGGTCACGGGCATGCCCCGTAACTCTCTGGCGTTCAGTGGCTTGACGAGTAAGCGCATGAACATCGCTGGCCCACAGGTCACGCGGATGGCTACGTCGCAGATCGAGGCGGCACGGATGGGCGCGAATAACCGCGCCAGCGTGCTGGCCGATGAGATCGTCAATGGCTCGTATGATGACTTGACGAACCTGTATGAGTTCCGTGGCGCGTACCGTGACGTTCTCGCTGAGACTGGCGCTCGCATCAACAACAGGGAAGACGCACTCAACTTCCTTGGCGCGTCTCTCGGTGACCCGAGTTACATCAAGCGGCTGCAGGACACTCGCTCTGACTTGTTCGTACAGATGCTCCGTGCGTCAGCACCGGATCAGTACGAGATGCTCGCGCTGCAGGCGGGAGCATCAGAGATCCCTGCGTTGTTCGCTCGACCGCTAGAAGCGGCAGTGAACCCTGACAATCTTGTCGCACAGATGCGTGCGAATGACTCCGTGTTTGATGACTTGTTGAAGTCGCTGGAACTGGACGAGGCTGTTGCCGGTATCGATAACGCGGTAATGCTGGCGGAGGATTCGTTCCAGCCGATCCAGCGTTGGGGTCAGAACAACGCGAAGGCTGCGCGGATCGCGGCGGCTTGGCGTCGCGGTAAAGGTAGCCGCGCAACGAACACTCGTAAGAATCGCGCCCGTAAGCGCGATCTGGATCAGGCGCGGAATCAAGGCAAGATCACGCCTGACGAGTATGAGGAACTTCTGCTCGACGTTGGGCGCACGGGCACGCAGCCATTGATGCACGAGACGGTGTACCGGGCGTCGAGTTACTTGCCGAAGGTTCGCATGTGGACGTGGATCAAGGGTTCACGAGCTGCGGGAATGATCGATGTTCGTGGCTACGAGGTGGGTCACTCATCGGATGAGATGAGGGCAGCACTCTCTGACTCAAAGATATTGCGCGACGATCCACAGTTCACGACAGAGATGATGAATAGGTGGGGTAACTCTGCTGGCGGCAGTGAGCGTTTCACTGCCGTGAAGGAGATCGAGGTTCGCTCGTTCCAGCGCATGTACGCAGCCGAGTTGGCGAAGAAGAACGCCAAGGAGCAGAAGAAGGCAGCGGACCTGTACGGCAAGGGCCGCATCGATCAAGCGGAGTACCAGCGTCGGTTGGCCGATAACCCGACGACACTGGATCCTGACGATCTTCCGGGCAAAGACTTACTGGATGAGGCGTACCGCCTCATTGATGAGCGTCGAGCGGACTCGATTGAGAAGATCCGTAGCGGTCGTGCGTACTTGGTTGACGAGAAGGGCGACCTGATCAGGGTCGACCCGCGACTGCGCTCGCAGTTGGAGACCAAGGTTCCGATGCTCGACATGAGCGTTATGGAGCAAACGGCGAAGATCCTCGTGAAGTTCGCTGATGAGAAGGATCCGCTGATGGCGGCGGGTCGTGACTTCGCTCGTAAGCGCCGTGGAGCGATTTACAAGGGCGGACTGGACACAGCGGTGTCGCTGTGGAAAGCGTCAGTGTTGATGCGTCTTGGTTACACGCAACGTAACGTCGCCGAGGGTTGGCTCCGCTCGATGGCTTCCATCGGCTTGCTGCCGATGCTGTCTCGCATTCCTGCGTGGAGCGTGAACTTCCCAACGAACGCTGGACGGTGGTCGAACCGTCGGGTGAACGGGAAGCGCCTGCTGAAGCGGGAAGAGCAACTGATTGATGACTTGGTGCAGCAGCAGCGAGGCATCGATGAGTTCATCGAGCAGGGCGTCAAGGCGAATGACCCGCAGATGGTCGCCATGAAGGAGGCGCTGGAGCAGCAGAAGGCTCGCATCGCTGAGATTCGCGCTCGTCGCAAGAAGATGCAGACGAAGAAGCGAGCGAACTCGCGCCGCAAGATTGGTGACCGGGAGTACGAGGCGTTCGGTGGGCCTGAAGGCCCGGTGCTGCGGGAGCTGGCCTCGATGGGTCAGACGAACCAGCAGTTCCTTGAGTCTTCTTTGATGCGTGAGCAGGATCTTGTCCTAAACGCTCGCAACTACACGCGGGTTAACCCGACGGATCCTCAGTACTACGACGAGTTGAATCAAGCAGTCATTCAGTTTCAGGGTGACCCGCTGATGAAGCAGATGCTGAAGGCAATCGCTGCGGGTAAAGCGAACCCAATGGATGACGCTCTGGATTGGGCACGTTCGGGTGACGCCGCTTTCTGGCGGCGTGACATGCGTATCAAGCGCAACGAGATCGAGGGTCACGTTGTCGACGTTGAGAGCATGCTGTTCCGCTACCTACCGACCGAGGAGGCACGGCGACTCGTAGCGACGCAGAGTGAACCCTCCGCGTTGGCGCTGCGTGAGGCGATCCAGCCGAACCTGCAGGGCTACGACGACATGCTCACGGCCATTCATGGGCGTGAGGCTCGGGAGATTCTTCGCCCCGCATCGCTGGGTGAGTACGCACGCAAGCCCATCGACACGATCTTTAAGTGGCTCGGCAACATCCCTGAGACGGGCCTTGTCCGGCATCCGTACTTCGCTTCCGTGTGGTCGCGTGAGTTCGACTCGATGGTCGGGATCGCGCAACGCCAAGGCGTGGATTTGAGCGAGGACGTACTGAACCGGATCAATAAGACCGCTCAGACTCGGGCTTTGCGTGACCTGAAGGACACGCTGTACACGATTGAGCGTCTGTCGAACCCGGCGGCGTTCTTCCGTTTCCTCGTGCCGTTCTTCCCTGCGTGGGAGAACAGCCTGAAGGTGTGGAGCCGGATGATCGTGAACGATCCTTCGATTGCTGCTCGCGCCTCGATCTTGTGGAACATCCCCAACCAACTGGGCATGGTTGTTGACTCGGAAGGTAAGCCGGTCGAGTCCGACCGGATGGACTTCTTGACTGGCTCTCAGGAGAAGTACATCCGCCTGCCGTCGGGTATCAACGATTGGCTATCTGAGAACGTGACCGGCGGGATACCTGTGGCTATCCCGCAGGGAGCGATCAACGTCGTCACTCCGGGCGAGACTCCGTTCCTTCCGGGCTTCGGCCCGGTCGTGCAAGTGCCGGTGTCGGTGTTCATGCAGGGTAAGCCTGACTTGCAGCGCACTCTGCGTGATCAACTGCCGGAGCCGATCTACAACCAGATCGCACCTTTCGGTGTGATCCCCAGCCCGACTGACGCAATCTTGCCGTCGTTCGCTCGCAAGGTGAACCAGTGGCGCAAGGGCGAAGACGACCGCATGTACTTGGGGATCGCTGACTCGATGATGCAGTCAGCGTTTGTTGACTGGTACGCCGATGGCGGTAACCCTGCGGACATGCCGGACGTTGGCGAGATCATGGATCAGACCAACCAGTTCTACAGGTTCAGCATCCTCGCGTCGCTGGTTGCTCCGTTCGCTACGACGCGAACGAGCAAGTACCAGTTTCAGCAGGACGCGTGGCGGCAACTGATGGCTGACCCGAACATGACGTACCGGCAGAAGGTCGACACGTTCGTCGAGAAGTTTGGTACGGCGTTCCTGCCGATGATCGAGTCGACAACGCAGAAGGTTTCTCCGACTGTTGGCTACACCATCGAGTCGTTCGATGTGATTGACAACAATCGCACGCTGGTCAGTGAGATTGCTACTCGCACTGATCCGCGTGCTATCGGCGTGCTGACTGCGGGTACGCAGGCAGCGGAGTTCGATCAGGGTGTCTACAAGTACTGGACGATGGAGAAGGTTCCGGGGACGGCGGAGGAGTTTTCTCGTCGCTTGACTCCGGCTGAGATGCAGGTCGAGTTGCTTATGTCGCAGGCGTGGCGCGAGTACCGCAAGGAGAAGGAAGCGCGTGACGACGCGCTGGCGATGATGGGCGTGAGCATTCAGGCGAACGCTGCAGCGGCAGTGAAAGAGAAGTGGGACAACTTCGTTAACGTGCAGATGCCACAGAAGTACGGGGAAACGTGGAACGCCCAGTACCGCATGTACTTGGACATGACTCCGTCGTACTTGATTGGCATCGATAAGGCGCTGAACGATGAGAACTTCATGGACACGCAAGGGCAGTCGCCCTTGTGGGGACACATCAGCAACTACATGAGGGAGCGCCAACTGGCGCAGCGAGCCATCGCTGATGGCGCTGACAGCGCCGCTGTTCGTGAGCAGTTCGCGGCGTGGGCTGCGGACTACCGACTGGTCAGTCTGGAGTTCGCGGACTTCTACGACAACTTCCTTGAGCAGGACAACTTGACCGTACCGTTAGGGGAATCGGGTGAGTGAGCCAACAGTAGAACAGTCGGGAAATCGTTACGAGGATCTGACTGGCGCTTCTACGAAGCTTCCAGTGATCACGGGTTACTCAGACAAGACGGAGCAGTTCAACATACCGCTGTATCTCGCCGCTCCGAGTAGTTATCTGGCCCCGTACAAAAACTTCCAACGTGCGCCTGACGCGAGCGGAAACGTCCCCAGCCCGACGATGACGTTTGAGAACGCCCCGGACTACAAGACGCAAGAAGAACTCCTTGAGGAGATGCGTAACCGCATGGCGCAGCAGCCGGAAGAGTACGACGCTCTGGAAGAACTGCTGCTCGATACCCGCTTCAACTCATGGGAAGAGTTCTTCGACTCGGCAAGCCGCCAAAACCAACCGTGGCAGGACTACCTCGTATTCCGCGCTGGCTTGGGTGAGGGCCGTGGCCGAGGTGGAGGAGGCGGAGGCCCGACCTCTTCCGTCACGTTAACGAATGAGGCGGTGGCTGGAGCGCAACTCGATGCGACGTTCACTCAGTATCTCGGACGCACGGCGTCCGACGATGAGGTGCAGACGTACCAGAAACTGTTGAACGCGCAGGAGCGTGCGAACCCGGTCCGCAGGACGAACGGCGCGAACAATGTCACGTCCGGTGGCTTTGACGCGACGCGGTTTGCGCGTGAGTACGCGCAATCGCAGGAGGGTTACGCGGAGCGGTTCGCTGCAGTGAACTTCATGTCGGCGTTGGATAACGCGCTGGCTAACCGTGGCAATGCTCTTGAGGAATTTGCGAAGGGTCAGCAGTGAGCGTTGGATATGACTTTCAGATTGATGACCTGAACCGTAAGGAACTCGGTCAGGCGTTCGGCATATCTGCCGCTACGTTGCGGAAGCAGCCGGAGTTGCAGGCAATCCTCGACGAGATCCTTGCGGAGGCGGCGGAGGGTCGTACCCCGACCAACGCTGACATCACTCTGAAGATTGAGAACTCTGACTGGTTCCGTGGGCAACTCACTTCCTACGTTGAGGCCGAGCGTGAGCGTGCTAAGTACACGCCGGAGTTGTTCGATGACTTGATGGCGGAGCGTGCTGCGGACATCATCGAGCAGTACGAGGACGCTGGCGCTGAGATTGACTTCGCTACGGCCCGTAAGTACGCGGAGCAAATGTTCTACGGCAGTGGCCGTAACGAGGCTGGCGAGCTGCAGTTCTTCGACGCCGAGTGGATGGCTGACCAGATCATCGACGCTATCGACTTCGATAAGACGAAGATGATCGGCGGTGTTGAGGTTTACGACTACGAGGGTGATGTTCTCACTACCTCGCAGTTGATCAACAACTACGCGAACGATTACGGCATCGACTTCGGCATGTCGAATGACGGCTACCAGTCGTGGTTCCGCACCACTCTTGAGTCGGTCATGCGTGGCGACATGG
>CAZSXT010000039.1:0-29909 GCA_964611435.1 uncultured Rhodospirillaceae bacterium
AAAAAAATTTCGTGTCACCCACATTTCGTGCAAGGTGGCACCCAAAATTTTTTTTGAAATTTTTTTTGAAAAATTAAAAAATATTTATTTTTTTAGAAAAAAAAATGCTGACGAGCAAAAGTGTGAAAAAAGACGAACGCGTGATTGTTGCGGTTCTTTTATGTTTAGGTCTTTGTCTTTCAATTACGTTGAATGCAGTGTATGAAGCAAGTCCAAGTGTGTATAGGTTTCCTCATGATGTGCTTCAAGCTGGGCCGTCGTCTGTAAAAGTGCTAGGGGAGGATTACAACCAAACAAAACACACCACGCATGTTTTGGGGCCAGGCGGGTCGATAAAAGATCTAGCTTTGCGGCCGCTTATCGAGATAAAAATGCAGAAGGACATTGATATTTTGTATTCGAACTGGATTGTGGACTTGCCTCGTGATTTTGAGAGGACGCGAACACAGTGTGTTTATGCCAGCCGATTTCCGTTTTTTTCGACGCTGAACCGGAGTGATGAATTTACAATTACGGCTAGTAATCATATAGTAAAGACGGGGACGACCATGGGCATTCCAAATGAGATATGTGGGAGATTTTGGCCATTGCCCTACACGCCAATGTACCGCGAGGAGTGGGGGGTATCTCTGCTCGGTGGATTGGAATACACTAGCGATTTTCTCGGTCTGTAAGTTTTGATTTAAAAAATGTATAATGTTATGTTTGTTCCAGGCTATAATTTAACGCGTGTTTTACAGATATTGCACGTCTATTCTGCAGGCTTCGCTGCTGGGCAAGGAGGTGAATATTGACAACTTGGATCCGCTGCTTGCTACCAAATCCGCCCGGGAGATTCTTTTCAGCTCGGGCAGTGGGGCGACGGCGACAAATCAAAAGTACAAAATACTCAACAAGGCTCTTACATGGGATCTTGTGTCTGATCATCTTGTGGATTGCAGAGCAGCCGACCCCTGTTTTGATGAAACGGACAGCGTGCAAGTCGAGCCGACGACCTTTGATGCCAAGTATGGAGAAAGTATTCTTGTTACAACGGTAGATGGGTTTCCTGGAGGAGCATCCAATGAAACATATGTTGGCTGGGATATTGTTATAGAATGGGATTTCCCGGCGTTTGACAAGCCAAACTATGTGATGGAAGCGCAGCTGGCTATGATTGACTACTTTGATGTGGTAAGTAAAAAAAAACAAAACAAAATGGAAAGAATATGAAAACAATGTAATTAATATTGATTTTATAGGTCCCGCTGTCACCAGAGTTGCAGAGGCTGCAAGAGGAGGATCGCCTGGAAACATTGGCGGAGGGCTCTCCGATTATTGAAGGGTTTTATACCGGGGGCCTGCACCACATGGCGTTTTCGCTGGTCTTTCCAAACGAGACGACACTGTCGTCTGATGCGGCGCGGCTTTTTTTGGCGCCAGGAAGTCCAGTGCACCAGTTTAAGTTGTTTACCATCAGTGATATATTCCAGCCGACGTTGAAACGGGTGTCGATGCGCGCGTGCACACCAGAGTGTCCGTGTAAATATCGATACTACGGGCTAAAGGAAAATCCAAACGATGCCCCACCGACTCCCCTCCCGCTCGATGACGTCCCGTTTCGTCTTGTATTGGAACCATTTGCAATTAAAGAACACGTTGCACTTATCTTGGATCTCCAGGAGGCTAACAATTACAACGAAAATAACATTAAAGGACTCGCTCTGCGGATTACGATCAGCAAAGAACAAAGATACCAAGCCGAAGATCCGAACTTTTTGGCGTTAAAGTTTGTCGGTAACTTGGAACTTGATGCGTTTATACGAATAGGAACACAGCGGAGCGAGTTAAATTACGAGATATATCGTTCGGCCCCGGGTCTCATGGCAATTGAATTTCCGAATCCCTGCAATTTCAGTGCCTTCCCCATACTTTTGCTGGAGGGTTCAGTAGAGGCTTATTCAATCCTAAGAGTATCGATAGCCATGTATACGGAGACTGAGTTTCATATACTGAAGTTTTACGCCGGCAATCTGTCAGACAGCGTGTTATCGATGAGCAACGTCAATTTGGGTAATTACAGTCTTCCATTGGATCAGCCTGGGACTAAAACCTGGCCAAGTAATGCCAACGTGTACAACCTTCCATTATCTCTTCAAATTAACGCGTATATTTACTGTGATGGAGGGTGCCAGACAAAAACATCAATCCCGGCTCTTTTAGAGTTCACGGACAATATATATAAAGATGTTAAATTCAGAATGGTGTGTGAACCTGGCGTCGGCATTGTTCAGTCAGAGCAAACCCCATCTTATACATCGGTCAACACGACCTACAAAACATCAGTGTCGACGTGCGAGTCGGTTATATCTATCGACTATATTAGCGGGTCTCTCGATAGTCTGGAACTTTATTGTCTCGGTGGAATTTCTGTTGCGCAAGTGAACAGTATACGAACAGATCTGCTGAATCAAAGGGCCGAACAAGCGCAACTGCGCTTTGGAAACATTGTTGTTTATCTCTTTGAGCATACGCATGCATCTCTGACACCCACCGAGGATTGTGTGCGCTGTATACAAAAGAGTATATCCAGTCAGAATAAAATCGAGTGCCCAATGTGCCCTGCCTTGAGTCCAAAGTCGGTGGGGTTCTGTGAAATAACCACCTGTGATTATTTTAACATGGACGCTGTATTATATGCATGCACGGAAGATTATCCTTGTTCTACTCCCCCTGAGTATACAGAAACACCAGTCTGCCCGCCGTGGCTGACCGGGACACTCCAAAACGTAAACTATTCGACGTCGTTTTTTACTGGAACGTATACACAGCTTGTGCTGCCTGAAATGCCATCGACAGAGTATGGGTTCATCACTGAGGGGTTTTCTTGCTATCAATTAAAATTTTCATCCAATAGCGTCACGAGTGTCAGTCTCGCCGCTATATTCATAAATGGCTCCGATGTCAGCTCGGCATATAACTACGAACTAATGATGGAGTCTCTGTATGTCGTTTGTCACACCGGAGGAGAGCAACTGTATAATTTAGAAACCGTCACGTGGAAGTCGCTTTATTTTCTCTCGGACATTGGGTTTCAGTCTGCTCTGTTTGGTTATGGCGAATTAACGTCACTATTCACTGGCGGGGATCCATTCACGGTCGCAGTCAAACCATGTTCAACCCAGTGCACATGCACGGGGACAGATCTCACCTCATTTGCTATCGGAAAAGGCGAAATATACGTAGAAAGAGCCGCCGGTTATACAGGTCGCGTTCGCCCGTATTCAACGAGTATC
Source organism: uncultured Rhodospirillaceae bacterium (assembly GCA_964611435.1). Classification (GTDB taxonomy): domain Bacteria; phylum Pseudomonadota; class Alphaproteobacteria; order Rhodospirillales; family UBA2165; genus JAYPHU01. The sequence goes on from CAZSXT010000039.1 coordinate 3,276, forward strand.
GTCGACCAGCAGGACGAAATTTCAGGTAGAGATGTGTTTGCTTGGTACATGCAAAATATTTTTTTAACCAACTTTCCGTCTACCTCCAATGTTCTCACCGTAAACATTGATCACCCGGGTGACATTATTTTAGATCGAGTATATTGGGTGTGTTCCGAGATATCAGCAATGGTCAAACAATATCCAGACCATTACACCCTAACATCTATTCAACAGTCGTATGCTGGGTTGTACGAGACGGATTTGTATTCCTATTGGTATGCATTAAGACAGCGGGTGTACGACGATTTGCTCAAAACGACGACAGACAAGTCGTCGCTGGATGCTATATTCAACACGGATCCCAGCTACGACGCCGGAATAACAGATGTGCAATTTTATTACGCCAGGAAATGGTTTGAAGATTACGAATGGTCCCATCCAGCTGAATATGCGACAGTCGGGCCTTCGTTTGACCACCAGTTTTCAATATTCTCGACGGCACTGAATCTCCACAGGATCGGAGAATCCAATGCGTATGGACGCAGCAACTTTATCATACCCATGACCGTGTGCCCATCTAAAACAGTGCCATATTTGGCATTTTCCATGACCCACGCTTCCGGGTCTGGACCAATAATAGACAAAGCCCCAGACGAGGTTGTCACAACATGGACAGAAGGCGCAATTGATTATGTAAACTGGCAAGGGGAGCTACGCACCAGCGGCACGCTGCCCCTTGTCACAGATTACTACCAACAAAAGGGCCGATAGTGTGGCCCAACATTATTACAGAAACGAACAACTATAAACAAACATTTTTATCTGCATTGGGTTAGGGGGTGAAAATTAAAATTAAAATTAAAATCAATTTTGTTGATTACCTTTACTCTGGATATTATTTTATCCACAACCTTACTCTCACATACACGGGGATCTTGTATGGGGATTATTTATAAAATATATATGTTTTTTTCGTTGCCCAAATCCATGTTTTTTTGCCAGTGTTAGATCCGTAAAAGCCGTTGTTTATTGGGCCCTGTTTTGCATACGTTTATATGCGTTTGCCCAAGAGATCACACCCGAGAATATTTTACCCTTGGAGCTCATGGTATCATCCTTAATTTTCTGAGATGCAAATCTCGGTTTCTTGCCAGTCATAGCATCAGTGTAAATATGCGTGTCAACAAGAAATTCCAGGATGATGAATGCGAGAAACTTTACACTTGAAAAAACAACAGCAATGAAGCAGAGTAATCCGCCAGTCCCAAAGTGATCATCGATGTCAAATTCGACGTCGCCCGGCCAAGTCATGCTAATTTCAAGATATTTGCAGAACACAATAAGAATCATACCAAGGCTGAATTCAGCGGTGATAATAACCCAGTGGGACCATGTTGAAAACCCTGCAACACCCGCATTGCGGAAAAAGCCATATACAAGGGATAGACACGCAAAAAAGATGTAGAGCAGCATTATCCACAGCGCCGCCTTGCTCATGTAAACCACAGCCTCGGACATGGCCGTTACTGTTCCCGTCCAATCACTCGCCGACATTCCGCTGAATGGATGCCAGTGGGTGACATTGTACTCAAAAAAGTCCGAGCGGAAAATGCCAGCGAAAAACAGAACAATGGAGACGACTGGAAGCAAAATATGGATTACATAAGAGGCAATAAGCCCATGTTTTGCGCGGCCTTCCAGGCGGCTGTAGAGGCTTCTCTCTGCATCAACAATCTTGTAGTTACCCACACCAGCCAACTCATCAAGCGTATTTATATCACCTGCATTTTTGACATTATCTGCCACGCTGGCACTCGCCTGGTCGGTTTTGCTGTTTTGTTTGCTATTTGACATTTTGTTGAATTCCTTGTCTTTCTGTTTATTATAAAATAAAGATGATCAAATTCACGCTTCTGTGCTCGTTTCGGGGGAGCACTGCCTGGGAAACAAGCGAGAATACCATACTCTTGAGAGACTCGGGGCTCAATCTGAATAGGACGGTGCCAGGGTTCGCCGTTGTCGTGTGCTCGGACATGTGCTTTATACGGACGGTTTTACAGGATCACACTCCGTATAGAGACTACTTTATTGCCTTTGTGACGATCAACTTTGCGGGACAGAATGTATTGGTGACTCAAGTATATAGAACAAGTGGGGATACGGAATACGCGTTTACCCTTATGAGTGAAACATCTTTAATAGTGCCAGAAGACATACGCATATATGACATAAATCTCCATCTGAAGTGCGGAGAGGTGAACATGCTACTGGCCGGAGAACAAAGTCACACCCCCTGGGCCGTTCTCGGGCCTTTCGGAGGAGCTGATATAGGCGCCTTTGAGAAGCTGCCGGCGTATTTGGGGTCAACCAAGACAAAAGACGACGAGCTACTGTTATTGGAGTCCACTCTGTCTAGTGACATTATTGTCAACCGCTCATATACATTGCCATTTATGCCAGCGACAAGAGTTGTATTTGGGCCAGATAGTATCTGTTCTCTAGAGATACAGTGGCTAGACGACCTTAACAGTAGGTTGGGTTCAGGGTCATATAACCAGTATATACCAAGTACAAAAAGGGGCACGACATCGACGAGCAGCACGACCTCATCTTCGTCGACCTCCGAGGCGTCGTTGCAGGACTGTATGATCGAAAACAACAAAAAGAATGATGTCCTCGCGATATTGTGCGGCGGGGACCCCAGATTTGTAGAAGGGAGCCAGACTGTCCCGGCCGAACTGGTGAAGAGTGAAATCATGTCGTTCAATATGGACAACATGATGGCTGCAATCATGGAGCAGCCGAATTCGCCGGCGTGCAAGGTTATATGCACGCGAAAAAACAAGCGCTTCTTTATATTCAAACACGTGGTCATGGTGGAGGATGACACGGGGATCCGCGCGTTTTGGTTTCCAGTTAATCTACTGAACTGTGTCTGTTACGCAAACCAATCAGAGCAGCTCAGTTATGTTGTATCAGAAACTAGAATGGGCCGATTGCATCTTGTGCTCCACGATGTCACGGGTGTTGTGTCGCTATCGTTTAACGCTCGGAGCATCCGTAAGAGTAGCAGCGAGATTGGTGTAATTCAGGACTTTAATAGGGTCTTTAAACTATCTAGAACTGTCCATTACAAGCATGAAGAAAGGGACGAGGAGGAGTTGCATGCCAGTAGGGTGAGAAAACGAGACGACTGATTTTTTTTTCAATAATCAATACCAATGAAAAAAAAATCATACAGTCACTTGACAGCCGTTCTCATAATTTTTCGGTAGTTATCAAGCATGTAGTCTGCAATGTGCGCAAGATTGGCTGCACGATGAAACGCATAGTGCTTGCCTGGGATGTCTGGGTGGATGGCAACAATTATGAGCATAGACGGGTCACCCACCATGTCGCACGTGCGCTCGGCCGTCCGCATGTACAACCAGAGCTGCAGCGAGTATTTCAGAAACTTGTTCCATTTGTACTGGTCAAACGGATACGATTTGCCCTTTTTACCGCTGCTGTGTGGATCAATGTCGGGGACCCGCTTCCAGTCCAAAAACCCGATTTTCCCCGTCTTGCTGTTTCGCACCATAATATCGCACGAGCCGCCGAACCACGGCGAGCATTCTCCGTGTGGCTTTTTGGCGCAGTCTGGGTCCTCGTGGAAAAGCAACGCCTCGGTCAAGACAACCTCCCAGTCGGGAAACATTTTGTTGAACGTTTTCATAAACTCCGAGTGGGCCTTCATCTCAATTTGGATCCGTGGGTCCGCGGAGTACTTCTGCGTGTTGTGGTATATTTCAAGCGCGGCGTGCATGAGCGTACCATGCTTTGCTTTTATTTGTAAAATATATAAAAAAAGTTGGAATATATATATACAAATTATAAAATACAATACAAACAAACAAACCTGTATCTGCCCACATCTGGCGAATCTCCTCGGGCGTCTTGCCGCAATATTTTCCGCTTTTGCTGCGGGAACAGGAGATGCTCACCAGCCGCGCGTTAAAAGACTCCAGCTGTGAACTATAAAACGAAGTGACCGAAGTCTCTGTTTTGACCATGGCATCGTCCGTTCGCCTACGCTTGGGGTTCTGCTCCTGGTCGTCGGCTTCTTGGTGAATCTGAGACGTACACCGCACGAGATAGTCATGCCGATTGTCTTTTGTGATGAACACAACGTCGGACATGCGCGACACAAACTTGGGGTACTCGTTTTTGTACTGATCGATGAACCGCTTCGCTAGGACGTCCGTGGGCTCGTCGAGGAGATCAGCCGGCCACTCGTCGGTGTTGCGCTCTTCAATCGTAATTCGTGATGCCATCTGCGTATTAATTATTAATTTAATGAAATCATATATATATTTCGCAATTCACACACCACCATCTTGTCGTTGTTTTAGAGAATAACACAACAGCCATAACACTGTGGATATTATTTGGCATTGCTGGCTGGTATGCCTTGATAACAATCGAATCTTCACTGCAAACCGGGCATTCCACGTAATCCTTGCTTTTTGTGTTCAGGATTGAACGTTCGAGCACCAGTTTGTGCGCCGTTGGCAAAAATGGAATCCGCGTAATCTTGGGGAGGAGATGCGCCGGGAAAAACGAAAATACAATTTTATTCGCCTTTCCCGTGCAAATTCCGTATTTGATGTAGGATTCAATTTTGTCATAGGCACAGGCGTCTTCGTTGATGAGCCGCTCGATATCGGCCCAGATGCTTTTTTTTCGTGACACAAAATAAAAGCATATCTTTTCCTCTTCCAGGCTTGCAAATATCATGGATTTCTTTGAAAGCGTCTAATTTTCATGGAATATTTAAAGAGAATAAGGAATACAAAACATTTCATTAAAACACAGACAATGAGCGGAGAAACATGTGTATACTGCCTGGACAACGAAACGGACACACGGGTCATAGAACAGGAGTGGATACGGGCCTGCCAGTGTAAAAGCAAGTGCCACAAAATCTGCCTGGGCGAGTATGCGAGATATATTACGGGAGACGGGAAACCTCTGAAATGCAGTGTCTGTATGCAGGCGTTTAAAACGGACAACCATAGTCTACAGTACAAACTCATGGTTGCATTTGAGACGTGCATGTGTTTTTTAATAGTGCTATTGTGCAATGCAATTTGGCGTCTTACTACTGTCTGTGTTTATGCGATCAGGTGCTGGATTATATCATCACTAGTATTCTACATTACCACGGATATGTGTTTCTTGTTTGATGGTATCGCAGCTAATATTAGCATTATCGGTTTAATATTTTTGAAAAGTTTTGTGTATTGTATCACGGGCGTTACTTCCGACCGCGACCACCAGATTCAGGAAAAGCTTGTTTTCCCCGTGTTGTTCATTGGGGCCATATTTGGTCGCTTGGTTGGAAAATGCGCATTTTCTTTCTACCAACCAAATGTGCCTGTATATATCTCAACTTTTGCTGGCGAAATTTTGTTTTGGATTTTGTGGTTCAAGTTGAAGAGGCAATTTACGCGCTGCAAAATCAAGGCAATGACACAGGCAAATATTATTCCATACCAAGAGGAAAATAAATAATTGAAATATCATTTAATGTCTATCCCTTTCATCGTTTTCTCCGTGCTATTTTTAAACACAATAATGCTGCCATCCAGGGAAAGCAAGCCAACTGAACACGGCCCGTTTAGTTTGTCTTTATGCAGCATGCTTGTTGCTGTTCGTAAAAGCTGGAAATACTCCATGGATCCAATTTGTATTCGCGCGCTCTGTTCGTTGTCAATAACGCGATTCATCTTTTAATTTTGTTCAAACAAAAATAAAATTGCAGTCAATTTTGTTTATAAATACATCCAACAGATACCATGAACAACACAAATAGTATTGTTCGTGAATCCGACCCAGTTCGCTGGATTGTCGCGAGCATCATTGCGTTATCCGCCATTGTCTCTCTGCCTGTGTTTTTCTACTGTTCGAGGAAATACGACGCCTTTATCGAGAGGAATTACACTCGCATGCCCGAGGAATTGGAGCTAAGTGTGTTTAATTTGCAGAAGGATTGAAATCAGTAAAAAATAAGAGCAAGCCGTTGTTGAGATTCACGTGCAAGTGTTTTTAATAAATATGTTTTTATTGTCACGATTGTAGATGGATTTTGACACCATTTTGCCGCCACTTGAGCTGTGGATATTCCTTTGCCGCTACTTCTTGGACTTTAAAGATGTTCTTCATTTGATGCACAGCAGTCCCTATCTTTTTCGTGTTTTGCTCGGGCATCATGGAATTCGACAGTGGTGGTTCAAAGATAAGCTCCCGTGGTGTATTCGTGTGTTGGATACCTGGCAGAATGACTCCAACAATCTTACCTTCTGGATGAAACACCCAGACCGCCTGGCGTCTTGGAGCCATGCAAACTTTATTAATGTGATGCTCTTCACAGAGAAATGCAGCGATATATTTCACCGCGTTCTTGGTTATCGTTCCGAGTTTATGACCGTCTATACAATTTCAAACCCCGGAGACATTGAGCAGGATTCCCCATTATTTTCAAACATCGGGAGTGTTCACTGTCTAAAGCTGGAAATTCGCAAGCGATACTTTGATGATCCTCCGATTTCCATTGCTCAAATTCAAAAGTACTCTGAGATTATCAAGACCAACGGTTCGATAACATGTTTAACAATGATTGCACTTGGCATAGACACTGGAACTTTACCGGAGGTGATAAACATGCTTGAATACAACAACCACATACCCTCAATAACACTGTGTGCAAACAACATTGGCGATGATGGTGCTTGTGTTCTTGCTGTGTTTCTAACAAATAACACGACATTGAAATACGTGAACGTCAATGCCAACGGGATGAGCATACACGGCATCATGGCTTTGATCAATGCGACAAGACACAATAAAACACTAAGATGCCTTGGCATTGGATTTAATATCATATCTGAAGAGGAGAAGAGAGAGATCAGAGGGCGCGCGAGTAAGATCAACCCTGCTCTGATTTTAGAGTACAAATAAATTGACCGTGTCCTCTTATTCTTCTTCCGTGTTTTACTTCATATTGTCCTCTCCGTTATCCATATTGGTTTTATGCGGAAAAACAACCACGCCGCTATAATGAGTAGCTATACCAGCCTTGTGTGCTGGTTTCAGGTTTGCTTGCATCACCTTGTTTGTACCGTCGTAATTCAATGAACAAGGAAGAGCAACATAAGCAAAACCTTAAACACCATAACAGTCGCGTGTTGATTTTAAATAAAAAGAAATATTTCCAACGTAATATTATTTCATTGTCATTGGTGTGCGCTCGTAGACCCGTTATCGACTCAATTATTCCACCAAAACGCCGTCCTCAATCAAGTCTCCAATCTCTTCTATTGAATACTCCTTCAAGCTCTCAATCAGCAACTTAAGTTGGCGCAAATCATTCCAGTCCATCCCCATCGCAGCTTCACATGCCCGATCCAATGTTGCGTGACAGTCCGCTATCACTTTCTTTAACTCTTCTTTGAGTTTGTCCTCAGTGCTTGAATTAAATTTCTTCTTGTGCGCTTCATTCTCGGCATTAGTTACACATTCGCGTTGCATGATATTCTGTACGTGGTTCAATTGTTGCGGTGTTTATATCATGCGCGTGACTATCACAGCGTTCCAACCAAATAAAAATACAAAATAAACCTTAAACACCATAAGAGTCACGTGTTGCTTTTAAATAAAAAGAAATGTTTCCAATGGCATAATTTTGTCAATTGTTATTGGTGTGCGCTCGTAGCTCAGTTGGTTAGAGTCCAAGACTTTTAATCTTGTTGTCGCGGGTTCAAGTCCCGTCGGGCGCTTAAAAAAACTGCAGTAGCTCAGTGGAAAGAGCGTCCGACTTCTAATCGGTGTGTCGTGGGTTCGATCCCCATCTGCGGTGTTTTTTTTATTATACAAAACGATATATCAAGTGTGCACTTGTGGCTACCACAAAAGTAAAATTTGTTGTAGTAGCCAGGGAATAAAGGCGTTTTGAAAAAGCCGGAAGCCTTGAAAAACATCGTGTTGATCTATACTTTGTTTTAAAACGTGAGTAACAATAGTTTAAAATATTCATTTAAACACACGAGATGCCAGCATGGTGTTTACATTGCCTTGTTTTGGGGACTTTAGCTATAATTTTTTATTATTCGCCTGCTACAATATTCCATTCTCGTGTTTGTTGTGCTGTTATTCTTCCACTCACGCAGAACATGTTTCCAACAACCGCCGTCGAAACTGCAAACCAAAATGCCAGGGAATAAAAAAAAGCTAAAATAGTTGCAGCGAGTGCACCAACAAGTAAAACATCAGCCAAAATATTAACCCATTGCGAATACCTTTCGGAGAGAGACAAGCAAACCCCTCTTTTCATGCTTGTCACGAATCCAAACGTGAAATGCGCAGCAAGAACAAAAATCAAAAGTGATAGAGCTGGAATATGTCCATACCCCCAACCTTGGATCATTGCAGCGACAGCAATAATGGAAAAATACAAAGTATATGCCACGGCGATTGGAATGTAGATTGGTGCATCGGTTACTTCAGTCAAAGACGAAGAAAGATGATAGTGACCTGTCCACACACAGTCCGCAGTCGAAAAATAAACCGCTGGGAGAATATACACCCACAACGCTGGGTGATTGGCAGATTCAAACAAACTTTCCAGAGCTGCGATACCTGCCAGACACAATGTTGCGTAAGCGGGCCATCCGTATACTCCTGCTAATAAAAGTCCCAAGTATATAAAGGATGCAGAATTGTATGATATTGCTCCCCACGTGGGAAACCAAATACTGGCCGCGAAGAAAACAAAGTATGCCATCGACCCGGCATATCTTGAGGCTCGTGGACAAAACTCAAACGTTTTGGTAAGATTGGCAACAAGGACATAGCTGAGAACTACAAGTGAACCAGTGACGATGGCGGGTATTTCAAGCTCATGCATTTTAAAAAGGGCACTTCTAAAAAATAAAAAAATGAATTTACTGTATAAAAGTATTTTTATATTTCGTTTTTTGTCTTGGTTTACTGCATCTATTTGCGATGCCAACACAAATCTATAAATCAAATGTCATGGGTTCGATCCCCATCTGCGGTGATTCTTATTATACAAAAAAAAAGATATTTACTTTATGAGGTTTCAATTGTAAACAATTCAAAATCACCATGTAAAAGCATGTTGTTTCCCTGTTTGTCTTGGATCATTTTACTTCCTTCTTTCTTTACAATCAATGTTGAGTTTCCACAGATGTAATCATGGTAAAAGTATATTGTATTAAAGTTTAATGGATACAACTCGACAATTTTATATATTCCACAATATTCGGAAATCATCCACCATCCTTCGTGTCCATGTCCAAGAATTGTTACATTCTTGTCAAATACAACCAAGATAGTAAATAAATCTTGATATACATCTTGTATTTTCGGGTGACATGTGCAGTTGCTGTTGTCCGTGCCTTGAGTTAAAGAAATTGCGACTGCAAAAATGATGAAAAGAAACATCATCTGTTTATGTGTATTTCGGTAAAAAATATATTATTTTCACTTAAACACGCGAGACGCCAACACAAATCTATAAATCAATTTCACGGTCAAACTAAGTATTGTATACGCAACTTCTGACTTGAGTTTTGGCTTGTTTTCGTGAGCAAACGCACTGACAACTCGCACAATGCCAAAAGAACAGTAGAGTAAAACAATCACCGAGAACAGCGGTATCACAAAGTCGGGGATATCAGCCGTGTTTTCTCCCAATTGAATCCCGGTCATTATTATTTGAACAAACAATATTGTAAATCCAACCGCGATAGGAAACGTCGCTCGCTTTGATTTTTCGCTGATATAACCGGTATACATGACGGCAGACGTGCACAAAAAGATAAACACAATAGATATCGTGTCTCGTATACCGCTGTAGATTGCCATGATGGCCCATATCAGTGATGCAGATAACGCATATTCGCACCATCTATATGTAGAAATTCCGGCTGATAACTGGCTCAAGTAAAACCCGTCTTCTCCGTTTCTAATCGAGCTGTATGCGTATAATGCGTGTGCACTTGCAGTCCAGAGACATTCTACAAGTATCGCTGCTCCAACCGAAAAGATGCTCTTTGACATTGGATCAAACGTTTTAGCGTCCATTTGATCCGTTTCGTTGAGCACTGGCACAAAGAAATATGTTGCAATGTTGCCGCGTTCAAAGTGGGGTGCAAGCAAAACACACAAAGCAATAAAAGACGCATAATGGATTGCAGAGGCGGTAATGTTCAAATAGGTAAGCGAGGGAGACATCGTTCGTAAATGTAATTCTATTTTAAAATGTTAAAGTTATAAGAAATATGAACCAACATTTTCATTTTTTCCACGGATCTATGGTTCCTTGCTACTTCTCAATCTCTGGCGGTGGGGCCTGTGACTGCTCCATTTGTTCCTTAACTTCTTCAATGCACTTCTTCATTGGCTTGATTGGTGTCCAAATGCACCCCTTTACATAAATGCTTGCCGAGAGAAATCGCATTTGATCGGTGAACGTGTGTTCCGTTCCATCACGATAGTCTTTCATGATGAGAGCAGCGAGTTCCAGACCTTTAATTCCACCAAATGCCAGGATTATGTCAATTCCTTTCATGACTTCCCAGGTCACAATGTTTGCAAACTCTGCAATAGGGTAAGGACCCGGGCTTTGAACACAGACTCCCTCTGATACAAGTTCACCGAGACGAAACACCCCGATAAGAATTGGGTTTGGGTGTTGGAAGTGGTCAGGGAGGATCAATGACAGCTGGCCACCCTCTTGGAGTAAATATTTGTAGGTTATCTCTGAGCCATTTGATGTGTATAGCGTGGCCCTGACCTCGTGGAGGCCGTGTGTTGGTGCAATGGTTGAAAGGGCCCGTTGCGGATTGTTCATGTTGGGTTGATGATGTATCTGGAATGAATATGGAGTTAACTACGATTACCCAACATTTTCACTTTTTCCATGGATCAGTGGTTCCTTGCCACACACATTCAAACCGGCTGGGTTTTCCATAAAACGAGCGGATCAGCATTTGGAAAAACAAAACAATAGATGCAGATGCCATCTGTATTTAAAGATTGAAACATTTTAGTTAGTCGAAATGTTCAATCAATACGACATCATCGGTCAGTATAAAACTCAACACTTCTTTAAACAATTCATATGAGAACGGTGAGAATTGATCTGCTTCTGGGATGTATTTTCCATTTTCCACCAATGCAGTTGAAAATTCGTAACCACCGTTTCCTGTCTTTGTCAAAATAAAAAGTGTCATTGTGGCTCGGCAAAATGCTACGGGAAAAAACGTTGTTAAATCCTTCATCTCTTCTGGCACATTTTCCAGTTCAATCAAACTCTTTCCACAATCAAGTTTTACCGTTCCGCGATTAACAGCCTCAGTGTCAGCGTAAAACGTATATGGCTGTAGATCCTGTACCGTTATGATGTTGCCTTCAAATGCCTCGTCGCTGCATCGCATACCTTCTATTTCACTGTGGTTGGTGGCCATAATCTATTTATGTTTTGAGAGACGGGATCATATTAATACCAAGGATATAAATCGTTTAAAATACGCACTTTAAAACACGGAATATTGTAAATGTAGTTATCCAGGCTATTGGCTCTGTTTTGTCTAAGAATCAAAGACCGGCCCCCGCAAATTGCCACCAATCCACGCCCTGCACTGTTGGAGCTTGTGTTGTTGGAGCTTGTGTTGTCGGGATATCTCCTAGGATTGCACTTTTTTGGTATCTTTGTTGTTCGCATCTTGGATTTATTGAAGTATCAGATGAAGGATACGGGTCCGCTAGACCGTCCGGGGGGACGTCATCGCCGGAAATGGGAAATCCCTCTACGGTAAACTCCGGGTCTGTGCCACAATCAACGCTTTCGTTGGTCACTGCGATGATCGCCCAGTTGAATGATCCATACTGAGAACAATCATCAACGTCTATTGTTCCAGTAGTTTGGGAATTCGGTGGTTTATCCACATACTTTTCAATGCCTTCGTGCAATACTTCAAAGCCACCGTCCAATGCTATATAGCCGCCGTGCAATGCTTCAAATGCAATGCTGTTTAGTTGTCCAGAGTCAAATCCGCCTGTCACCGCCATAACACCCACGGAGCAAAGAGCCCGTGACTGTAAAAAGGGGGTCGTGTAGTTTGAAAGGTTGTTTGTGAATCCGGAGAAATACCACTGAACATCATTATCGTCCCCTCTTTCCTCTTTAAACGCCTCTCCGCTCGCACAACTCGAAAGGTCAGCAGTTGGTTTCAACCACTCCGCAAGCTGAAACTGGTTAGTCTCAGTGTCCCACTTATAATCCTTACTGCGACAGTTATTCATGATCATTCCCCCGCACAATGTCGATGCCCACAGCATTTTTTCTTCTTGCGTTGTGTATTTGGTTGGAATGCAGATTTGCACATAACCCAGCAGATCCTTGCCTGGTTTTTCAATTTGAAGCTTTGTTGTTTCTGGAGTCGCGTCATCAAAGTCGGCCAAATAAATTCTATTTGATTTTCCACACGTCCCGTGAGCCGATTTGAACGTAAACGTAACCATTGGCGTAGGAGTTGGATGCGGTGTGGGGCTTCTCGTTGGCAAAACGGAACATAGCTCTAAATCCCAAGTAATAGCACCATCCCTTACATTTTCCATTGTAATGTAGTAATCGTCCGTATCGTCAACGCGCAGGCCAACATGCACAAACAGATCGAATTGAAACGACGCCATTATAACCCCCGGGTCCGTCTGCCAAAGAGACAGAATGGAACCACTCGACGCACACGAATCAATGTTGCTCATGTCGTTCGGAGCCCAGAAACACGACGTTTCGTTTCCGGTTGGCCAAAACCAAAAGTGGACAAATCCGTCTTGTTCTTCCGTGCTTTGGGGGACGTGGACAAATACAGGATCGGCCTCCTCTGCTGTTATATTGCAGCGCAGTACCACTACATTGTTGGAATTAACAATTCCACACCTCTGGTTGTTAATCGTTGTCATGAGACGACAGATGCTGTCTTTCGGATACGGAGAATAAGAAGACACCGGGCTAGGAAAAAGCAAAAGTGTAAATTTGGTTGACAGCCATTGTACGTTGTAAGGGCTGGGGTCGGCGGCTAATGTAAGCACAATAGACCGCTCACAGTCACCGGAAAACGAACCGGGTGTAATGGAAACAGCAGCGTAATTGTGTCCAGTCTCCCCAAAGTAATAAATGATGCCACTTCCCCCGATTATCGGTATGTTTTGGATTTCAATGATAGCCGGGCTTAATAGTTCCGGAGATCCAAAAAGCAAATACGGGACGCTTTGGGTCGTCACAATCAGGTATGCAACATCGCTTAATTTTACGCACTCTATCCTTCCGTTCTCGTCAAACACAAACATTCGTTCCGTCGTAGAGTTTTTTTCTACAGCGTTTGTATATGTGGATACATTCAGGGTTAAAGTGTAGTTGTCGCCTATAGGAGAGTCGTATACCAGATAGTCCAGCGATATAAAAAGGGGCGCGGGATCAGGGATTCCTAGGCCCGGGGGTGGGCAGTACACCGGGGTCGACAAAGCATAATACAGCATCTCATTCTCGTAGCTGTCGTGAATCTCCACTTTCCAGTACTCATTTTTACACACGTATATTGCAGATCCATAGCCAGGAGCCCAGTAGTTAAAGTCGACGTAGGCAGTGACAAGATCCGAGCCCTCAGAAAACCACACCCAGCACACGGCCAATTCCTGATTCGACGTGCAATTTGCGGCCGTGCTTGTGTTGAGAACACTGCGGTCGGCATAAAAGACGGGGAAGGTGTCAATGCCCTGGACCGTTGCTATCTTGCCATTGGTAAAATACGACGACAGGGAAAACAGGACAGATGCGTCTCGGGCGCGTGCAGTTGCAAGCAAGACAAGAAAGATTACATTCATCTAGTGTATACAAATTCAAAATCAATAAAACTTTACTTTTCCTGATTGTAGACATCGTTGAAATAACAGCGGCCCAGAGCATACTCTACGGCAAGCTTAAAATCTGATGTCGGCGGAGCTTGGTAGTTTTTGCTACAGTAAATGTGTGCCGCCATGGAATGAAAGACGTTCTTTGCGGTTTCTTCGGAAAGTTCAGAGATTACCGATTTCGCCAATTCTAGAAAGAGATCCCTCTCACTGTCCAAAAAGTTATTCTGTTCAAAGTCTTCTGGAGAAACCCAGTGAAAGTCTGTATAGAGCAAAAACAACCCGCACACCATAGTCTTGATAATAGCATCGTCTTTGGCCTGCCATGCATTGATCCTAGACCACAGGGAATTGCAAAACAATACAAGCATTTTTTCGATTGAATGGCCATCCTTAAGCATTTCGTTGACCGTGTTAAGATTGGCCCGATAATAGTCGTCTGGTATTTCCGTGAAGCTGCTTCCCCGCTTTAAAATCTCGCAAGCCTCGTCGGTTAAAAAATTGGCGTTTTTCATGCGACGTTCTATTGCGCTGACATCCATCTTGTTATATAATTAAATAATAAAAAACCGTTATGTTTTATTGCCAATCTCCCTTCTTTTTAGAAACAAATCCCGATCAATGTTAAGCAAATTGACACTTTCTAGTGCGCTTATATCAGTTATTCCACTGGCAAACGCAATGTTGAGACTATGGACCCGACCCAGTGCACTGACGTCGGTTATTCCAGTGCAGTGTGAGATGTCAAGATATTGCACGCGACCTAGTGCACTCACATCGGTTATTCCAGTGCAGTGAAATGCTTCTAATATGCAGACTCCTCCCAGGGAACTTACGTCCGTTATATTGACACACCCGGATATATTAAGGCCGTAAACGCCACCCAGTGCACTAACATCGGTTATATTTTTACAAAATGACATATCAAGAAATACAACACCGCCCAGTGCGCTTACGTCGCTAATGTTTTTGCACGAACTCATGTACAGGATCGACACCCGACCCAACGCGCTCACGTCTGTTATCCCGTGGCACGCCGAAATGTTCAGGCGGCGGACGTTGCCCAGCATACTGACATCAGATATTCCAGGGCAGCCAGACACATCGAGAATACATACATTGCCCAGTGCACTGACATCAGTCACACCCGTGCAATTCGATATAGTAAGACTGTGTACATTTCCGAGATTACTCACATCCTTTATTCTTGGATTATAAGACATAACAAGCGAATGCACATTGCCCAGTGCGCTCACATCCTCGACGCCGGGGCAATTGAAAAGATTGAGGTCGTGTACTTTTCCCAGTGCACTTACGTCCGTTACACCCGGACAATGCGAGATGTTAAGAGAGTATACTCCTTTCAAACTGCTCACGTCTGTGACGTTTCGACAAACGGCCAGATTAAGTACACGGACCCCGCCCAGTCCACTCACATCGCTCACATCGCTGCAGGATATATTCAAGTTGTCGACACTTCCCAGTCCACTTGCATCGCCGAGGCCCCTGCATGTTGAGAGACTGAGTGAACGCACGCGCCCAAATGCACTTGTATTGTTAATTTTTCCCACAAAGGAAAGATCAAGATACGGAGCCCAAGTATACCGCAGGGCTGTTTTCTCGTCTCTTATTTCGAACGAGACTATTTTTTGTTCGTTCCAACGAATAAGGCGCTTCTCCCAGCTAGGCAACGTGGCTAGTTTGTCCCAGTCGACAGTGGTTATTTTTTTACTAAAACGTGGATTAATCACACGAAACTTCTCCGCAAACCATCTTCCGTGCAATCCGTGCCTCTCCCAGCAAAACATGTAGAAGAGCCTCCGGCTTGCGTGCATCCACATGAAACAGTCGTAGAGAGCTAGATAGTTGCGTGCCACGAAAACACAGAGCTCGAGAGGCAACAGGTTGAATATGTCCATTCTGTTTTAGTACAATACACACACACACACACATATTTTTATTCTAGCGACGATTCTTCCATTTTGTTTTCTATAAAACAAAAATGCTCCACCTGCAGGTCCAGGGCCTCTTCGAGCGGGGACAGCGGCACGGTTATTCCGGCAAACTCCCCGTGCCAGAAATACGCGCTGCTGCCTTGCGGGGACAACGACCCAAATCTCCATTCCAGTGGCAAAAGGTAGAATTCCTGGCCTTGGACATAGCGGCGAAGCTTGAATTCTGCGCGCTCAGACTCGGGGAGCTGGGCGAGCTCGTGCAGCATTCTCAGTGTAAACTTGACAATGCGCACATCGCGCTTGACAAAGAAGAAGGCCTTCGTCTCCCCGTCCTCGCACTTGAGCTTCTTGCCGATTTTGGCGCTGGGGTCCTTCATTACTGGATACACCACCCTTGTGCGCTTTCGCCCACACAAAAATACGTGGTTTCCATTTTCGATCCCGGCGTAAACGCTGCGAAAATTCACGCCAAGATTAATCCCGTCGTCAGTCAGACGGGAGTTCACTGGATCTTCCTTGACCACCGAGATGCGGAGAAACGAGACGCAGTTCTGCTCCTCATCCATCTCCACCATGTTAGCCAGATCCCGCCCCGACAGATAGTCGAGGTCGTCGTGGAACGCAATCCGGAACTTCTTCTTCTGCTGCGCCGCCAGGTACCCGCGCTCCTCGTCCATGTGCTCGCGCAGTGTGCGCTTCTTCGGCTTCTTCTCGGATCCACGCGCCAGTTCGCATTCCGCCTTTGGTGGTTGTATGTCTGGGCGCTTGCACTCGCACTCGATCTGCAAATCCTCCTCGCCTGCATCCGGGTGCTTGCACTCGCACTCAATCTGCAAATCCTCCTCGCCTGCATCCGGGCGCTTGCACTCGATCTGCGCATTGTCGCATGTAGCGGATGACGATGAAGACATTTCTAAATACATTTCATTTATTAACATTTTTCTTACGATGCATCTTATAGATACTGCGGGCAATGCTCTGAAGGGCCAGTTTTCCACTTGTGCTGGAAATATCATCAATCGCGCAATTAACCAGTTCGTAAAACTTGGCGCCTTCCTGGCACCCAAAAATCCCACTGAACTTGACACACAGGTTGTAGATGCATGTGGCGATGAGCTTGAGATCAGCGTCGTCTTCGTCCGAGAAGCGGCCGATCTGCGACCAGCAGGCATTTGCCACTACATAAAACACCCCCAGACGGCCACCCTGCGAGCCATAACTCACGGCCCTGTAAACCGCGTCTTTGTCATCCACGCCGTCAAACCATGTCTTGGCTTCGTCGATAATATCGTCTTGTAGACACGGCAAATGACACACTGGCATCTAGGTTTATTTTTTATTGTTCATTTTATAAATCATGTCGAGTGGCTGAAAACTACATTTTATGTATCTCGTTTATGTGTGTGGTCGTTTCAATTGGCAGCCCCGTTGCTTTTATTTTAGTAGACGGGAATTCCATCATCGCCCTGTCGCACAAATTCGAGGGATGACCCATCGCACAGCACATAACTGACGCTCGCAAGGGTGTAATCTCCGGTAACACTGGACATGATGTCCAGCATGTGCAGCCTAATGCGCGCAAACTCTGTCAATCCAATCTTTTGAATTGCAGCTCGTTCCGTTGAAATCTTTTCTCTGGCCTCTGTCATTCTTTGTTATAAAAAATAGAATGTGCACCGTGGAGCAAATTCTGCGCAACCCTCGAATACACTACATGCACTTCGGAAATAAAGTATATCGTATTTTTCATGTTTCGTATTTCAACCAAACCTTGTATGTCGAGTTCTTTGAGGGCCTAATACCTCCTTGCTACGAGAGTGCGGCGGATTTGACTTCGGTTATAAAGCGGATTACGCGTTCCTGATCTACAATTTCATAAACAAAAACAACTCGGTGTTAAATGAAAATAAAATAAAAATGAGCACGATTTGTATGGCACAAGCGGGAAACTTGCTGAAAAAGACTCTATCTCTATCAAAACAAGGATCTAAAACGCCCCTTGAAATCCAAACTTTTCACTTAAGATGCCCAAATCTAAATACATTTACCTGTTAGTTTCTCAAAGATCCAAATCTCACGCAGACACACAACACACACGCACATCGTCCGGTTGGGCCACACTCGATCTTCCAAATGATACTCGGCCACTCTGGAGTCGCACCTGTCGCAGTTCATCTATTTTGTGTTAAAATGGCCATTCAATGATTATAAAAGAGCCCCATATCATCGCGAGAACGTTGTCTGACTTGCGCGTGTTACATTCACATAAGTGCGACCGGTAACAGCCAAACTGTTTACTTGAATGCCAGGCAGATGTAGCGAACTCATTCTGTATTGTGGTGTAAAAAAATAGATTCAAACAATCATTGCAACCTGGCACCCACGAAATCTGTCTCTATCACATAAAAGTCCACCAAAACGCCCCCATCCACACTCAGTTTGCGATTCGCACAAGTGGAGATCTGAGTGTAATCAGGCTCTCGTATGTTTTATGTGCAATACACGACTTCCGATGCAAATCGACATCGTCGCGCTTTCCGTAAAATGTGCACTGCACGGAACCCGAAATCGAGAGCATTTCAGCGAGTGCGTCAATCTCATCAATGTGCTCGATGCATGAAATCTTGCCACACTGAGATTGTATGTGTTCCGTCAGCACCTCACGCGAAAAATCCTGGTCGCAGTGGGGGCATGCAACCAACACTGACGGGCACGCCTCGCTGTGTTCATCCATGTCGAGTGTCTCTCCGCCGCACAATTTGCACTTTATGCTCATCGCTTTCCACAACATGTTTATATACGGCAACCACGCGACATACAGACATTTCGACTTTTTATCGCAGTTGAATACACAGTGGTAGTATCCGGACGAATCCCGCATCATGGCAATGTCCGACTTGTGCGCGGTGTGGCCACACAAAAACATGCGCAGATCTACGAGTTCATCCTTGCGGTAATAACGCATGTGTGGGTAGTTGTAAAGCAGCATGGACTTGCAGGCGTCAAATGTTTCTGATATTTTATCTTTGCTTTCTTGGAGATCCTTGTTGGCTTTGCGTAGCTCGTTGATTTCGTCATCCAGTCTCATATTTTCGATCAACAGATCGCCAATTTGCACTTGCTGGTCGTGGATCTTTTTCAGCTTTGCGTCGAGAACCGGATCTGGTTCGGACTCGTCGCGCCGTCGCTTGCGGTTGCACGTGCACGTTTTCATATAGATCTGTGATTATTTGAAAAATTGTATATTTGGTTTTATTTTCACTTCCCAATAACATCATGTTTGCGTTTTCTCGACCTCGTGCGGTGTGCAATCGGTTGGTCCGTTTCCGCAACCTGCGGTGCATCGTTTGTATCCACAGTTACAAGGTCATGTTTGCGTTTTCTCGACCTCGTGCAATGTGCAATCGGTTGGTCCGTTTCCGCAACCTGCGGTGCATCGTTTATATCCACAGTTACATTGTCGCTGCCGGCCAGCCCGTTGTTGTTGTCCACGGCGAGTGTGGTGAATGCGCTGATCATCCCACGCAGGCGGCGGACAAGAAGAAGAGTCGAGCCCGTCTGAATGTTGTAGTCGACCAGCGAGCGACAGTCCTCCAGCATGCGCTTTGCAAAGAACAATCTCTGCCGTGGCGGTGGGATCCCCTCCCTGGCACTGATGATATTTTTTAGGTTGGTAACACTGGCGCCGGGGTCTATTTCCACGACGATAGTCTTGCCCGTAAGCGCCTTGACAAATATTTCCATTGCAGTCTGTATTAAAATTCACGTTGTGTTTTATTTTCAGATTGTTAAAAATGCACTCTGGAAATCCAGAACGCGGACAATTTTTTTTGCGTGGAAGTGGTGTGCAATTTTGGAAATTCAGCTGGAGGCTGTGTGCAATCCTGTGCGTGGCCAGAAACGGATTTTTATATTTGCACACTGCCTCCAGCTGAATTTCCAAAATTGCACACGGGTCGTTTTCAAGACAAAAAGGACAAAAAACTTTGTTTTGTAAATATTTTTAATAAAACGCACACACACCACCCACAAAATAAAAAATAGACACAATGTTATTGTGGGACTGGATCTTTGGCCCTCTTGAGAGTCAGGCAATATATCGCATAGTCGGCCTTGTCCATCGTGTTCATACAAAGCAATTGCCCGCCATATGTATCTACTCGCGCGGCACCAGATGGCCTCATGTGGCTGTTGTGGTACCATTGTGTCTCGGCCAGGCCGCTAGCAACTGTATAAAGACCGAGATGATTGGAATCAATAGAGCCAAGAATGACTTTGTTGTTTTCATACACAAACACGCTTGTTGCCAAGCCATGCACCGATAGAATGCTGTTGCTAGCCACAGCCGGCGCTTCGTTGTATTTGGAATCCCTTTCGGAGTAGGCTACAATGGAGCCATCGTCTAGTAGCATGTAAAGAGTAAACGACTCTGACAGCCAAAGCCCCAGGCACGTCTTTCCGGCGTCTGGTAGAGGATACTCCATGTTTGTAACCATGTTGATTTTTTTGGGTGCAGTGCTGTTGTATTCACAGTAGTATATCGCCGGGCCGTATTCCGAACTCGAGGACAGGTAAACAGTTGAAATCGGCGTCCCCGAGAATTTGTAGGCCAGCAGTGAGCCATCGAGGCTGGTTGCGTTTAGATTGAGCGTGGGGAAAATAAAGGCCCTTGTTGTCGAGTCATATGCCATTCCGCGGATTTCCGACGACGGCCTGACGCCAAAGGCAGACCAATCAACATACGCAGAAGACAGGCCATATGGCTCCACCGTGGCACACGCATACGAAATCACAGACAGGAGCGCAATCACAAGCATCTGAATATGACCAATTATAAAACAAATCATTTACTTGTAAGTATCAGAGAGAGTTTTCCGCTGGAATACGACACGAGTCTCTACGAAATTCATGTGAGCGTCCATGTCTGCATAATATATACACAGACACTCAGGTTTGATGTGCTGGTGTACAACGCCAATGCCGTTGTTTGTTCTGCCTCTGTGGGGGGCAATCACCGCCGTCTTGTCGCTGTTCAGCAGAACGGCCCCAACATAGACCCGCTCGCCGTTAAGCACGAAATACAGCTCTCCCGAGCGGTCTCGCATGATGCACGATCCGTTGCGATTGGGCAGGCGCGGGATACTCCACATAAGCTTTTCGATGATGACGTAATCCAGGGCGTGCTTCGATTTACTCGCCGTGTGCATGACTACGCTGGTTTCATCAGCGATATATACACACTCTGATTTGCGAGAATGACTAAAAACGGAGATTCTGTTCTTTGTAACAGTTTTGCACACACGTAAGCACAGTGCGTTCTTTTCCTCGGTGTCTCCAAGCACATAGTATGCAAGCACGAATTGAGAAAAGAGGGGCAACTTCCACAGCAGCCACAGCCCCTCTCCGCGGCCACTCATGACGACCATCATGTTTGACATTGACACGGCCGCGGCATGCTCTGGTTTCCTTTTCTTTTTGCTCTTTTTCTTCTTCTTTGGATCTGTGTCGCCGGATTCCGGGTGAACAAGATATGATATGTGCTTTTGTATCTCGACCGAATTGACAATAAGCCGCACACACTGGTCGGGGCATTCTTCGCGCCAAAGAAAGTAAATACCCTTCTCTATGGCAAACACAATCCGCGTCATGTCACAGTTGCAGCACTCCATTTTTGCCAAACAGACGAGAAACCCACGTGGCATGGCAATGGCGTATTGTTTCGCCTGGAGCTGCATGTCTATGCGCCAAAAAACACACGTACCGTCGGGGCCCCGCCCAGCCCAGAAATCGTTCGATAGCGCAAGAAATGTGGTTTTGTCAGATGATATATACAACTTTGCATTGCTTGTGCGAGATCGTGTATCTTTGTCGGACTCGTGTGGCCATTTCAGTGTTTCAATGGCCCACTTGTCGCCCTTAAAGTGCTTGTTTGGAGCAGATGCAAAGGTGTAGTACGACAACAGCCCCCTGCCGCTGTCAAACACATAGGCGCCTGAGACGTCTCGGTGGACAATCTGCGTGTATCTGAACAACATATCAGCAAACAATTTATTACATGCATACAGAACAGAAAACTTACGGCGACAGTGCATGCGAATCGGGATGCACTGGTATAATGCTCTGTGTATCCATCTATTAAATAAAACATATATACATACTTTTATCGTGTATAATAGAACAAAGATACTAAAACATCTCTTTTTTTATAACCAATGATAGATGGGTCGCAACAAACGATATACAACAGTACCGATGGGCAACAATAAAGAAGAGGCCGACATTATCAATGATCTCAAGATGACGGCATCAGAAATGATCTCGGAGTTTTTCTCCGACACGTGGAAAACAACCATCGCGGCTGTCCTGCTGACGGGGATTGCGACTGCGGTTATACACCTTATACAGGACACAAACGAAGATGAGAATGGCCTGAAAAACATGGGTGATATCATCGGCACAATGTTTGTCTTTCTGTTTGGACCTCCGCTGGCCTTTTTTATAACGGCGCAAATGACCAACGCAACTCTGATGATGACACGCGCCTGTGATCTTCTCACCTCTCTGTCCGTGTTGTTCACGACATTTTTGGCATATCGGCAGGATGGCTCCCGTCGGGTCGCCACGGGGGAAAAAATGGCCCCAAACGAAAGTGTTATAAATTATCTGCGCCGCCTTGACAAAGATGAAAATTTTACCTTCAATGACATAGAAAAAGACGTCATTGAGCGCATCATTGATTTTTATGATCTCGTTGATCTTTCGCAGGAGCATTTTTTTGCCCCGAAGACAACGACCCGGCCGAGACTAAAATCCATCGTATCCGACATCTTCAACGACTGTTATTATGACCAGATGGGGGTGTCGATGCAGGAAACAACCAACCGTATAGACAATATTATTCAAACACGGGTTGTGACACTCTCGCCGAGTTTTGTTCTGCTCGTGCGTTTTGTGTTTCCATTTTTGTTTTACTTTATTGTGCTGCCCCTCACTGTCTCCACGCGCTTCGATCTGGGATGGGGCGTGATATTCTCAAGTGTGTTCGTCTTCCTTCTCGAGTGGATGCTCAGTGTTGTAAACGCCATTTCGACCTCCAAGGGCACACTTAACAAGAAGCGCCGATTTGGGCGGGTCGTCTTGGCGCAGATGAAGGCCGTGCAGTGTGATTTTCTTGTGGCATATGGAAACAAATTGTCTGGCCCATTTCTTAAAGGCCTCTCGGACCGAGTCATGAACCGGCGCACAGAGAGAAAACGATACGGCCTTCGTACAAGAATAGGAATGCAAGACATGCAATTGGCCTTTTCCGGAACCATAAATGATATGAGCACGTCGAATTAAACTTACATTACCATTTCATCTTTCTTTTCCATAATTCAGATGCTGGGAGCCAAACCGACATCATGGTCGCAATCATTATCGCGCATCGTGTCCCGATGGTGGCTGAGGTTTATCTGGTTCTATGCAATATCGTGCACGGTGTTTATCATCCTCGACATCATCATCGTTGACGACACGCTAGTTCATTTTACACAGTGGACGTGGATAGCACAGACCACCGTTGCTTGGTTTTATTGCGTTGATTACGTTCTTAAAAAAGACGAAACCGGCTCTTGGCTCGCTGTGGTTTCCAATGCCAATATAAAGCCATCTGTGTTTCACGTTCTCGTCGATGCCTTTCTTCTTCCGTTTGTCTATCCGATATCGTGGACGGTGGCGATTGTTGTGTCGGTCATCGTCGAGGTTTCTCCCATCGCCAGCGACGCTCTCAGCACATACTCGGCTGGAGTCACGTGGACGTACAACTTTTACATCCACTACCTGCCCGTCATCGTCCACACAATGTACTTGTGCGTGGAGTTTAAGTCCATATTGAATGTAACGTTCTACGGATCCACAAACCTCGTCAAGCTGTCTTCCATTCTAGGCGTCTTCTTTGCCTCGGAGCGCTTCTTGTTCATCTACATGGTGCACAACGACGTTACCAAAGTATACGAACTACAATCGTTAAACCTCACATTTGTGGAATACTACGCAATAATGGTCCTGTCGTTTGTCTTTTTTTCCTTTGTGTACTACTCGATAATATACAGAGCCAAATTTAAAAATAGATAAACCCATAAACACACTTTTCATTTATATCAGTATAATAGTATATGGCCCTCAAAACGCACTGAGAGACACTTGCTGTGTAGTTGGATTCACACATTTGTGCAAAATCGGGTTTGTAGGGGCGACGCCGTTTCCAGGCCAGTCAATGCCGCGCAGCGACCCTCGGTTCTCAGTCACCTTCTTCAGGTCGGCCGACTCGCTCGCACGCGAAAATGTCGTGCCAATCTCCAGCGTCACGCTGAACCGGTCCTTGGTGCGCGGAAACGAGTTGTTCCGGATCTCAGAATTGTCATGCTGGATCTCTGTAATCAGCCCAAACAGTGGCGCCATAAACCGCTGCGCGCAATAGTCATTGCGACCCACTCGGCCCGTCTTGCCGTAAATCTCCTCCGACATGATCATGATGCGGTTCTTGTAGTCGAACATCATCGGCGGAACCGGAATGCAGCCCAGGTCCTTGTTCACGGCCGCCATGCCCTGGTGGAAGTCAAGCATGCCCGTGCCCCGCTCCATCCACTTGTCGCCGTGGCCAGTGACATAGCCTCGCGGGAACACGTCGTTCACATTCAGAATGTTCTCGCGGTGCGTCGTGATGATGCCTACGTGCATCGACGCAGAGCGCAGAAACTTCCGGTCGGCAAAGTTGGTGTCGTCGCCCAGCATCGGAAGATAGGTGAGGAAATCTCCGACATCTCCCGTCTTGATGCACGTTGCCGGCTCGCCAGCGCACACCACGTTGCGGAAAACGAGAAACGTCACCGGGATGTACACCCCCAGCAGCGACAGGCGGTAAAAGTTGGTCGCTGTCAGCTTGATAGTAAGGTAGTTGGCCAATCGTCGCGCTGTCTTTTCGCCTCCATACAGCGATTGTTCATCGAGTACCTGGTCTACCCAAAATGGCATCATTTTAGCATTTCCAGTTTGTTTGCCAGTGCTTGTTAGAACATTTTTCCAGTCCTCTGATGATGTCATAATGATGCCCTCCTCGGTTTTGACCAAATCCACGCAGTCAAATGAATTGCCTACATCGTCGAAAACGCTTTTCTGGCCATCGTCCAGAAGGTTCAGACTCTTGACAATGTTCATCAGAATTTCGACCGTCATGTATTGGCGAGAAAGATTCCCAAAGCAGTCGGCGGGAGGGCTGTTTTCATCCTGTTCGAAGGCTGGGCTTCCCACGCGGGCAAAGATCTTCTTCCCCACTTCGCCCAGCTGTTCCCCTCCAGTGTAATCTTCGGGTTGGCTCATTGCAAAGAGGTTGGACTGGTACACCTTTTTCATAAAACTGATGGCAATATTGGGCTCCGTCTTGAGCCCGACGATTTCGGTTATACGCGAAGAGAGCTCCCCCGCGTCGGGCTCGTCTGGGTGGACAAGCAAAACACGCTTCTGCTGGGTGAGGTAGTCGTTGCGCTGGCCAATCGTGGCCGGGTTGCAGTCGCGGATGATGCGCATGCCCGAACCCTCGAGGTTCTCCGTGATCATGCGGATCCCAGCTCCGTCCCCGCCGCTCTTGCCCGACAGCAGGCTGGAGCTGTCCGGGCGCACGCCCAGGATCTTGTCGGCGCCATACGGAATCACGAGCGTGTCGTAGTTTGTTGCGTCCGAGCCATACATGCGGTTGCCGGCAAACTTTGCCGCGGCAATAACAGCATCGACGTGGTTGTCAATCGGCTTGATCGACGCATAGAACGCCTTCATCGCCGCAAAGTGCTGGTTGCACATGGCATCGTAGTCCATGGAAACGGCCGTGCCATACCTGTGTGGATGGTTATTGTTTTGTTGAAAAAAAAGAGCGTCAGTTTTCGTGTGCCAATTTGTATACACGGCACGAAATAACTTACAGAACACTGAATGGATTCCACCGGCGGACCTCCTCGATGAAGATCTGATCGGCGTAGCGCCGGAAGGCATTCAGACTCTCGGCGAGCTTGGCGGCCATCTGCTTCTTGCCCATCTCGAAGAAGAGCGGCTCGAGGAACGACTGCTCCGCAGTCTGGCAGCGCGTCATCGTTGCGTGGATCCTCTGGCTGCTCGTCGTAGTCATCGTGTATGGAGCTCCCTCCGGGGCAATCTCCACACACTTGTTGTGCACAATAGGGATCTCATACCACACATCATCCGTGTATGTGCGGCGGTTCCGGTACACCTTGAAAATACCCTGGTGGCCGTACTTCTCCCAAAAGTTGACAAACTCGCCCACGTGGTACTCAAAGCGCGTCGTCTGGATCTGGGGGACTGTCATCGTCCCCGTCGGCGGCGTGGCCCACATCTGCGCACCGGCCACCGCGTCCTCCAGGCCAACGGCATTCTGGCCAGTGTACTGGTTCACTGGCATCTGCAGCCCATTGAACAGGGCCAGCGGATTCGCAACCTGGTTTGTCATGCCAATGGCCGATGCTGGGTTGCCGTTAAACCCCTGCGCGCCGCCCATTTGGCGTGGCATCATGAGCGAACTTGCGTTCGGGACTCCGTTTGCCGTCGGCATTTTGTTGTATTCTCGGAGGTGTCTGTGTGTATGTATGAAATAAGTCCGCCGTATTAGTAGAATGTAGAATGTACATGCACGGGTGCTTGGAAAATGGAAAAGTCTGTGGTGTCACATGCG
>CAZSXT010000040.1:0-21489 GCA_964611435.1 uncultured Rhodospirillaceae bacterium
TCCTTGGAAGGCCCGCCTTCTTGCATGCGCGGTATAAAATTCGGTTGCGCCAGTTGTCGCCGTCAGACCGAGTGCCGTGCGTCGTCGGGAATAACCACCCCTCGCCCCGCATCTTCGCGTCCAAATCTGACCAATAATTCTTCAGCATTTCGCTAAGGCTGGGCATGATGGGAATGCGTCGACGACCTTTAACTGATTTTGGTGCGCCCACATATTCATCCGACTTTTGATAGGCCCGCTTTTTAGCCTGCTCCACCCATATGCAATTATTGTCAAAGTCGATGCCGCCAAGATTGTGATCCTGCGGGTCATAGATGCGGACCATGCAAAGTTCGCCAGCTCGAAGGCCGGTCTGGCAGGCCGTCAACATAATGAGTTTTTCACGGTGGGTGGGGATGGCGTCGAGGATTTTTTGGATGGTATCCGGCGAGACTCGCGTCAGCTCCTCGACCAGATTTTCGCGCTGTTTGACTTCACGATTGGGGAATATGACGCGCTTTTTAAGCTGCTTTGACTTGGCAAGCCTAGCGACGTTCCTTGAGACGATCTCCTTGGTAACCGCAAAGTCGAGCATGCCTTGCAGGCAGTTATAATAATTCAATGCGGTGATAGCTGAGAGCGTTTTACCCTGGTAGCTCAGTTTTTTGATGGCTGGGCAAAGCTCGTCGACCATCATGTCGATGGTGAGATGCCGAGGGTCCATCACGCCCATTTTGATGCCGCCAAGTTTGATGGCCAGAATTTTGTGTAGTCGGTTGATGGTAGCGCATTTGTGCATGTCACCGCACCGGTCGTCGTCGTTAGCGACCCGGTCATTAAACAACTCGGTGTAATCAGCCAGGACCTCGTCCAGCGTCCATAAGCGCTCGGGTGCAGCATCTTCGACGTCTTGCCCGCACCAGCGTAGCCATGCTTCCCGGCGCTTGGTTTTAAGCTCGGCCTTTTGTTTAGACCTCAAGCGACTGCCGCCAATGGCATTCATATCTACATACCAAACTTGGTCGTCTTGCAGCCATTTGATGGCAAGGTCGGTTTCGCGTTTGATTAATTTCGGCATGATAAGCTCCTTGATAAAGGAGACTTATTTTCCGGCCTAGAAGCCACTTTGACCCCGTTGTGGGTCGGTGTGACTAAACCCTCACATTTGCGTCGAAAAAAAATCCGATGGTCAAAATGCGTTTTTATTCCGCATTTATTCCGCAATGTCGAAGCTGTCTTGATCGCCGATGACCCGTAAGTCATTGAAAAGATTGGCGACCCCGGCAGGATTCGAACCTGCGACCGTCGGATTAGAAATCCGATGCTCTATCCAGCTGAGCTACGGGGCCGTATCGGGTGTGCGGCGGGTCTTTTCGTAAGCCGATGAAAAATTAACCGACTTTGTCATAGCGGAAGTTATCCGCATAGCTTTTCGGGCGGACCCGGCGCAACTTGGGCTCCCGCACTCTGTAGGGGATGCCGTTCCGCTCCGCATAGGCGATGGCGCCTTCCCGGCTGTCGAACTTGAGCTTCACCTGGCCTCGCATATCGCCGGATCCGATCCACCCCATCAGGCTGTCGGCGCGCTTTGCTTCCGCCGGTTCATACTCCAAAATCCACTTCCGCGTATTGTTGCGGCCGGACTGCATGGCGGTCTTGGCCGGCTGATAAATTCTGGCTTCCATGGCAATGCGTATCCTTACCCGAGTATCAGAAGGGTTACCGGTTTCCATGTACTGCCTTTCGGGGGCGATTTCAACGGGGGAAAGCCGATTGGGCGGCGTAGCACTCCTGGAAAAGCCGTTGATTCTGGTATAGAAATTTCGGTAGGAGACGCGAACCCATGCTGACCAAGGAACAGAACGATCTGGTGACACAAACGGACGCTGGCACCCCCTGCGGCGATCTGCTGCGGCGCTATTGGCAGCCGGCGGCCCTGACCGAGGAACTGACTGACCATCGGGCCGCCAAAGCCGTGCGACTCATGGGCGAGGACCTGGTCCTGTTCCGGGACGAAAAAGGCGACTATGGCCTGGTCAGCCGGGCGTGCCCGCACCGGGGCGCCGATCTGGCCTATGGCCGGCTGGAAGACGGAGGGCTGCGCTGCCCGTTCCACGGCTGGTTGTTCGATGTCAAAGGCAAGTGCCTGGAAATGCCGGCGGAGCCCCTGGACAGCAATTTCCACACAAAGGTCACCTTAAAATCCTATCCGTGTGAGGAGCGCAACGGCATTATCTTTGCCTATATGGGTCCCGGCGAGCCCCCAGCCCTGCCATCATTTGATTGCTACACCGCGCCCGACAGCCACACATTTGCCTTCAAAGGCTATCTTGAATGCAATTGGCTGCAAGTTGTGGAGGTCGGCATCGATCCGTCCCATGCGTCCTACCTGCATCGCTATCTGGACGAGAACGAGATCGACTACGGCCTGCAGTTCGGCGGCACCTCCGGGGACAGTGATTTGTCAGTTACATCCGTACTGCGAAATTTTGATCGGCCGGAGATCAATGTCGTGCCAGAGGATTTCGGCCTGCGCATCATCACCACCCGGGAGATCAATCCGGAGACCATGCACGTCCGGGTCACCAACATGGTGTTTCCCAACGCGGTCACCATCCCCATGACCAAGGACATGTGCATCACCCAATGGCATGTGCCTATCGATGACACCCACAGTTGGTGGTACTGCATCTTCACCGACTTCCACAACGAGGTGGATAAGGAAACAATGCGGGAGCAACGGCTGGAGCTTTACACCCTCCCCGACTACAAGCCCCGCATAAACATGCGCAACGATTACGGCTATGATCCGGAGGAACAGCGGAACGAGACCTACACCGGCATGGGCCGCGACATCAACGTACACGACCAATGGGCAGTGGAAAGCGCCGGCCCGATCTTTGACCGAAGCCAAGAACATCTGGGTAGTGCTGATAAAGCTATAACCGCTTTCCGCAAATTGCTTTTACAATCCATCGAGGAAAACCAAGCAGGCAAGACGCCGCCCATGGTCCTGAACGGCGCCCAGGCGGACGCGTTCACCGGCCCCATGGCCATTGACACCGTAGCCAGCATGACAAACTGGCAGGACGAATGGCAGGCCCATGACCGCACCAAACGCGGCAAGTCCCCCTGGGCCAACCAAAACCCGATTTAGAGGCGCAGATAATGGCCGATCAAAACGACTATATGGGCCGAACCGGCTTCGTGGATGCTCACGGCCTCCGGGACAAAGCCGAGCAGGACCGCGTCCCGGAAGTCCTTAAGCGGATCAAAGCCGAAGACCTGGAAATTATCCGGCTGTCGTTCCCTGATCAGCACGGACTCTTGCGTGGTAAAAGCGTCATGGCGGACGAGGCGGAACAGGCGCTCCGTAATGGCTGCACCAACACGACGACCCTGCTGGCCAAGGATACGTCCCACAAGACCGTATTCCCGGTCTTTACGCCGGGCGGTGGCTTTGGCAATCCGGAGATGGGCAACGCCAGTGACATCGTCATGGTGCCGATCCCGAGCTCTTTTCAAGTGCTTCCCTGGGCCCCCAAAACCGGCTGGATGCTGTGCGACGTTTACTTCCCGAGCGGCAATCCCATTCCCTTCTTCACGCGGCAAATCCTCAAGGATGCGCTGGCGAAATTATCAGACGCCGGTTTTGACTATCTGGCGGGCCTTGAGGTCGAGTGCCACATCTACAGATTGGAAGACCCGAAACTGGCCCCGACAGACGCCGGGCAGCCGGCGACACCGCCGGAGGTCAGCCTACTGGCCCACGGCTTTCACTATCTGACCGAACAGCGGATGGACGAGTACGATCCCGTCCTGGAACTGATCCGCGGGGATTTGCTCAAGCTCGGCCTGCCGCTTCGTTCCATGGAGTGCGAATTCGGGCC
Organism: uncultured Rhodospirillaceae bacterium; assembly: GCA_964611435.1. Lineage (GTDB taxonomy): Bacteria > Pseudomonadota > Alphaproteobacteria > Rhodospirillales > UBA2165 > JAYPHU01. The sequence goes on from CAZSXT010000040.1 coordinate 3,870, forward strand.
AAGCCAGATCGAGGTCACCTTCAAGCCCCGGGGCGGTATGGAAACCGCCGACAACATGATGCTTTACCGGAGCGCCGTGAAACAGATCTGCAAGCGCAACGGCTATCACGCGACTTTCATGTGCCGGCCGGGCCTGCCGAACGCTTTTTCCAGTGGCTGGCATCTGCATCAGTCCCTGCTGAACACCAAAGACGGCTCGAACGCCTTTATGCCGGCGAGCGACGACGCACTATTGTCGGACGTGGGCATGGGTTTTGTCGGCGGACTAATTGAACACGCTGCGGCGGCGACGGTCTTCACCACGCCGACCATCAACGGCTACAAGCGGTATAAGCCGAACTCCCTCGCGCCCGAACGCACGGTATGGGGCAAGGACAACAAGGGCGCCATGGTCCGGGTCGTCGGCGCTGGCGCGAACGACCCCGCAACGCACCTGGAAAATCGCGTGGGCGAGCCGGCAGCCAACCCGTACCTCTATCTCGCCTCGCAGATCATCAGCGGCCTGGACGGCATCAAGAACGAAACTCAACCGCCTCCGCCGACCGACAATCCGTATGATCCGTCGGCCCAGCGCTTGCCGTCAAATATCCTTGAAGCGCTTTCCGCATTAAGTGAAAGCCACATGTTCCGCGGGTCCCTGGGCGACGAGTTCGTCGATTACTTGCTCCACCTCAAGCACGCGGAAGTCGAGCGGTTTTTCTCGGAAGTGACCGATTGGGAACACAAAGAATATTTTGAAATGTATTAGGGTCCGGACCCTAGATAATTTGGAGCTCACGACTATGAAACTGCGTCTTTTATCACTCTTGGCGATCGCCGCCCTTGCCGTGTCCGTCACGACCCCCAATCAGGGCCAGGCACAAAGTTTCCTGGATAAGCTCAAGAAAGCCACCGAAGGCGTGGCGCCAGGCGTGACCGGTGGTGGCTCCGGCGGCGCACTATCGGTTAACGACATCACCGCGGGCTTGAAAGAGGCCCTGCGCGTAGGCGCAGAGAATGTGGTCGGCCAAGTGGGCAAAACCGATGGCTATAACAGCGATCCTGACATTCACATCCCTCTGCCGGACTCCCTGAAGACTGTGCAATCGACCCTCAAACGGTTCGGCATGTCGGGCCTCGCCGATGACGTGGAACTGAAAATCAACCGCGCTGCCGAAGCGGCTGCGCCCCAGACCAAACAAGTACTGTGGGATGCGGTCACCAACATGACACTTGATGACGCCAAGAAAATCTACGACGGCCCCAAGGACGCGGCGACGCAGTATTTCAAGAAAACCAGCTCCGGCAGTCTCTCGGACGTGGTCAAACCAATCGTCGATCAGGCCCTGGATCAGGTCGGCGCAATCGCATCCTACGACAAGATGATGGGGCAGTATTCATCGTTGCCTTTCGTCCCGAACGTCAAAGCTAATTTGTCGGACCACACGGTAAGGCTCGCCCTCGATGGCCTGTTCCACTATCTGGCCAAGGAAGAGGCCGCGATCCGCGACAACCCGGCGAAGCGCACGACGGAACTGCTGACCAAAGTGTTTGGGAAATAGACGCTTACCCGCCGATGGTGACCGTTTTGCCGCTCTCCATCGACCGGACGATTCCGTCCAGGATTTCCACATTGTGCAACAGCTGTTCGGGCGTAAAGCGGTAGGTCCCCTTCCCCGCCACGGCATCGGCCCAGGCATGCAAATTGGCGACCACCGTATCGGTGCGCTGGTACGTGCGCGTGTGGATTTCAGTATCCAGCCCGCGCCAGCGCAATAGCGACGGATCGGGTTTATCCACGTTGGCGACCTCGACCACCTCCGCCCAGGCCTTGTCCCCCAGCACGGTCATCCGCTGATAAAAAGGCGTGGTGGCGATACTGGTAAAGGTGCCAAGCGCGCCGGATTCGAACACAAACTGCACAGAGAGCACATCTTCGGCGGGAAATAGATCAGACCGGTGGCTCATACGCGCGGTGATCTCCCGGACCGGACCGGCGAGTGTCTGAATATAATCGGTCTGATGCACGCCCAGCGCGGTCATGGTGCCTGCCGGGGCCTGCTTTGGGTCCTGCCGCCAGCCTGACGCCGGGGTGCCGGCGAACAGGTTGTAAGACGCATTGAATTCGATATTCAGCAGCGTGCCGAGTTCGCCTTCGTCATGCATGCGCTTCATTTCCTCGAGCGCGCCTTCGTAGCGGCGCTCGTGACCGATGCCCAGGACCAGGCCTTTTGCCTGACAGGCCTCCACCATGCGCTTGGCGGCATCGGCTGTCAGCGCCAAGGGCTTTTCGCAGAAGATTTGTTTGTCCGCCGCCGCCGCTGCCAGGACCTGTTCTTCATGCAACCCGTGAGGCGTGGTCAGGATCACCGCATCGACGTTCTTATCATCCAGCACCGACTGGTAGTCATCAAACAGCGGCAAATCGAATTCTTTGGCCAAATCCTGGGCGGCGTCCAGATTCACGTCCATCCCGGCCACCACTTCCAAATGGCTGTCGCCTTGGAGCGCGTTGACCATATAGCGGCCCCACCAACCGAGGCCCACAACAGCGGTTCTCATCATGATGCGCTCCTTACGCCGTCCGCTCGGCCAAATCAGCCTCGGTCACGTCTCCCATATAGACGTAGCCCGTTTCCGGTACACTGCCCGCGCCGATATAGACGCCGATCACCTCGATAGGATCGCTGTCGCTGAGGTTATGCAGCCAGTGCTCCGTGCCCGCCGGGATGTAGTGGAAGTCGCCGGAGCGCACCTCTACCCGATCATCGCCGGCGCCGGCCAGACCGTGGCCGCTGATGATGTGATAAATCTCTTCACAGTTTTCATGGCGGTGTTTCTTATGCACCGCACCCGGGAAGAATCGCGCCCGGAACAGCGTGCTTTCGCAGCCGTTGTGAGACCCGAACGGCAAGCGGAAATCGGTAATGAACCACCCGTCTTTCTGATCCATGTTGGCCGGGTCCACGTCATCCAGATGCAACACCGTCGCGCGTGCGCCTCCCGCGCCGTTCTCCGCCATGGCCGGCTGGGTGTCGGCCGGGTTTGCGGCACCCAGATAAAAGCTCAGCATCTCAAGTGGCGCACCGCTGCCCGCCTTGATCTGAAATGCCGCACCCTTGGGCAAAAAGTGACAAGCGCCTTCGCGGACGGCATGGGTTTCGCCGCCAGAGATCAGCTCCCCTTCCCCGCCCATGTAAAACGCGATCTCGTCGCAACCGGCGTAAGACATGACCGGGCTTTCGAACCCGGCATCGAAGGTCTGATGAACGGCCATCGTTGACGACCCTTCGTTACCGGAAATGGCCACACGAACCGAAATCCCTGGCCCCGGCGACATCGCCGAGACTTTATCCAAACTGATGAGCGGGTGTTGTAATCCCATAATCTTTCCTCCCTCGCGCGCCAATCACCGGCAGCGTCATGGGGGCTGATATTATAGATTTATTCCGGGATGAAAATGGTCGGGGAGAGAGGATTCGAACCTCCGACCCCCTGCTCCCAAAGCAGGTGCGCTACCAGGCTGCGCTACTCCCCGAACGGCGGATATGCGAGGGGGTTTCTGATCCATTTCCGATTCACAGTCAACCCACGTGCTGAATTAATGTCCCCAGCCCGGTGGCTTAGGCGGTAGCGGCCCTTCCACTTTCGATCCCAGGCCTCTCAATGCAGCCTCTATGATCTCTCGTGACAGCGGCTTAACGTCGCAGTAAATGCCGTACAATCGGTTGTAGGCAGAGTAAAATTGTGAAAACACGATACAGTGCTGGGGACGCGCTTCCCGTCCCGTGGCGTCCACACCGTCAAAGGTTTTGTATTCGACGGAGCCCAAGCCATTGCGGACAAACCCTTCTTTGCCGAAATTGGACGCCTCAATCTGTTTTTTAGAACCGCTGTTAATGACTCGCAACGCAGCTTCAACGTTGTCGTTTCCGTCCCAGGTATACCCACCACCCGACACGATATGAATAACCCAGGCGTATGGTGCGGAAGTCAGCCAGAGACCATAGCTGACATACCCCCACCCCTTCGAGAACCAGAGGTATCGTCCGTTCTTCAAACCGGGGGCGTAGAAAACAAAATTGATATCCTCCTCGTTTGAAATCTCTGCCGAAGCTGGCCGGCTATGGGGCAGCGACGCGAGGACAAACGTGGCAGAAATTGCAATAACAAGTGACAGCTTTTTCATGGGATATCCTGCATAATATTTACGGTAGATATAAATCACAAATTAACGCGATACGATTATTACCGAATGTGAACCCGTACACAATCGACTAATTGGCCAGCACCACGTTACAGCCTATCGTTTCTTGACTTCGGGGGGTGGGGCAAGAAAACTCCCTCAACCATCAAAATCAGAGGCAGAGCCGAGCGATGCTGTATTACATCAAGCTCTACGACGAAGAAAATCCGGCGGTCGGGCGGGATGAAGTGCGGGAGCCGCACCTGAAGTTCCTGGACGATATGCGGCCGCAATCCTATTTCGTTGGGCCGTTCCTGACCGAGGACCTTCAGACCGAACTCGGCAGCATGCGCCTGATCGACCTGCCCGACCGCGCCGCCGCCCAGGCCAATGTGGAAGACGAGCCCTACTACATCGCCGGTCTGCAAAAGCACTAAGAGATTTACCGATGGAGCGCCAGCGTGCCCTACACATGGCGGGACTGCCCCCGGGTTGAGGGAAACGTCCAGTTCCTGATTGAGGCGATGGATAACGACGACGCGGACGCGTTGCGGGAAGAACTGCGCGCCGAGCACGAGGCCTACCAGGCCACCCAGAAGGACCTCTACATTACCCGTGGGCCGCTGCTCTCCGATGATGGGGAACGGCAGATCGGCAGTCTCAACCTGATCGACGTGCCGGACCTGGCGGCCGCCAAAGCGTTCTGGAATGGCGAGCCGTTTGTCACCGGCGGGCTCTTTAAGAGCGTGAATTTTTACGGCTGGCGGTTCGGCCGGGTGATGGACCGCTATAAGGTCGATCCGAATATTCCGTAGACGAAGATGAACCCATGCGCCTTATCCGTATGACCCTTCGCGCCAAGCGCGCCTATTGGTCTTATGCAGCGGCGATCTTCGCCGGCGGTGCGGTCTATGCGCTTGGTGAAAAGCTGCAGGCGGATGGGCAATTCCCCGACTATCCCATCGAGACCTGGCATATCTGGCTGGCGACAGGCATTGCCTATACGGTGGTGAAGCGCCTGACCCGGTCCGCTTGGGATAAATCCTTGACCTTCATTGGTGATCAGACCCGGAAGTCCCTGGCCGCCTTTCGCAATAAGCCAAAGATCGACTAGGCCACCAGCATGGCGATGCTGATCCCCATCAGCATCCAGAGCACGGTGATCTTAAACGCTTTGGCCGGCAGCACTTTGAACAGATAGGCGCCGGTCCAAATGGAAAGCGCATAGGGTGCAGCCAACAGCACCACGTTCATAAACACGTGCCCGCCGACCTTGCCGCTGGCGATGGTATAGCCCAGCACCGACAAGCCCATAGCCGCCATGATGATGACGATGTTGGCCCGCTGCACCTTGGGCTCGTCCGGCAGGGATACGAGATACAGAACGCTCGGCGGCCCGCCGACGCCGGCGATGCCGTTGATCACTGACGCCATGCCGCCGGCGATAAAGCTGGGGATGATACCGCGGGGGCCTTTGTATTCGTAGCCGAAGAGACTGATCAGCGCGGCCAGCAGCACAAATACCGCGATCAGCTTCTTGACGATGTCCGCATCAAAACTGATCAGCACAAGTGTGCCCAACGGCGTAATCAAGATGGCCGAGGCCACCATGGGTCCGGTGTCTTTCCAGCTGGTCAGTGGCAGCGCCTGAAACGTCAGGAGCAACGCCGCCACCGCACCAAGGCCCGTTGTGGTGACAATGGCGTCCACCGGGTGCCACATGAGGCTCAAGAGCGGAATCATGACCAAGCCCGAGCCAAACCCGGTGTATCCGCGCACAACCCCGCCCGCGACGGCAATCAGCACGGCGAGAAGGTTCGGCACTGTCAGGAGGGGCTCAAGGGTCACGCGAAATACTCGAAAAATTTAGTCCGGTCACCAGACTACCTAACCGTACATAAGTCAAACAATGGTGGCGGCAAGGGCCCGTATGACTTATATCCGAATGCATTGAAAATCTCGGGAGGGGCGCATGTCCGACACGGTCATCATCGAAAAGAAAGACGACATTACCTGGATCACCATCGACAACCCGGATAACGGCAACAAGGTCAACGACGCCATGAATCTGGAGCTGATCGGCGCCATGGACGGCGCGGCGGCAGATTCCCGGTTGATCGTGCTGCAGTCCACCGGCCCGGACTTCAGCATGGGCCGCGATGGCGGCGGCAAACCGCCTCATGTCGTCGCCCCGGAAGCCTATGACATGCGGGATTTTTTCGACACGGTATTCAATTTCTATGATGCTTTTCGGCGCACGCCGCTTCCCGTCATCGGCAAGGTGCAGGGACGCGCCAGCGGCTTCGGCTGCGCCATGGCCGCGCTTTGCGACATCACCATCGGCGCGGACACGTCGAGCTACAACGTGCCGGAGACCGAACACCGGATCATGCCGACCATGGTAATGTCGGCGCTGATCGACCGGCTACCGCGCAAGGCCATCACCTATATGACCTATACGACGGACTACATCGATGCGCAGCATGCGCTCTCCATCGGCTTGATCAGCGCCATTGCGCCGGAAGCGGAGTTGGACACAGCCCTGGAAGACACGATCCAAAAGGTCGCCCGCATCCCCGACCCTGCCCTACGTGCGGTGAAGGAGTTTGCGACCAACGGCATCGGCCTGCCCATGCCACAAGCCGAGACCTACGCCCGCAGCCTCCACGCCATGGTCAATTCGTCCTCCAAGATGCGGAAGTAGGCACACACCATGCCCGATCACATGCGCCCGGCGAGCGAGGAACTGCTCTCCTATCTAAGGCAGACGTCTCTACGTGAGACGGATGTGCAACGCCGGCTCCGTGAGGAAACAAGCCAACTGCGAGAAGGCGGTTGGGCTGTGGTGCCGGAACAGGCCCAATTCCTGGCGCTGTTGGTGCAAATCAGCGGGGCAAAACGGGTGCTGGAATTGGGCACGTTTACCGGCGCGAGTTCCCTGGCGATGGCCATGGCGCTGCCCGATGACGGCGCGCTTGTCACCTGTGATATGGTGGAGGACTACACCGACATCGCCGCCAAGTACTGGCAGGACGCCGGCGTGGATCACAAGATCGAGTTGAAAATTGCGCCAGCCACCGAGTCCTTGGACACGCTGATCGAGTCTGATGGCCCCGACAGTTTCGACATGGCTTTCATCGACGCCAACAAAAAGGACTACGGCACATATTTTGACAGGGCGATGGTCTTGGTGCGACCCGGCGGCGTTCTCGCTTTCGACAATGTGTTTTGGAACGGCAACGTGCTGAACGACGCCAATCAGGAAAAGTCCACGGTCGCCATCCGAGCGCTGAATGAGCGGCTGCGGGCGGATGAACGTCTGAGCATCTCCATGCTGCCGCTGGATGACGGCCTGACGGTCGCCTGGAAAAGAGCTTGAAGAACAGAGGAGGCAAAAATGGCGAAGATTGATCGCGGTCCCGGCAACGTGCCGACCCGGCGCTGGGGCTCCGCCTACAAAGACCTGGTGTGGGCCTTGGGCATGAGCGACGACTATACCCTGTCGGCGGAAGACCAGGTCAAACGCGCCTATGAGAATTTGGACAAGGTTCTGGCCGACCTGAGCTCGGATAAGTCCCGGATCATTTCGGTCACGGTGATCCTCAACGATATCGAGAATAAGCCCATGGCGGATAAAGTCTGGGCAGACTGGATCGGCGACAATCCCGACCATTGGCCAGAACGGTCCTGCCACGGCGTCGACCTTCACGCCGGCAACGAAATCGAAATTAGAGTGGTCGCCGTCCGCACCGACGTTTAGGCCGAGCCCCACACCTCTTCCGCGGTTTTCACCACCAGTTCCAGCTTGGCGTTCTGATCCGCGACGGAAATCAAATTGCCCGTATCAATGCTGGCAAACCCGCATTGCGGACTGAGCGCCAGATTGTCCATGGGCACAATCGTGGCCGCTTCATCAATCCGCCGCTTAATGGAATCCGCAGATTCGATCTCGCCGAATTTTGACGTCACCAGACCCAGCACAACGTTGCGGTCTTTGGCGACGTGTTTTAGTGGCTCGAAATCACCGGAGCGGTCATCGTCGTATTCCAAGAAGAACGTGTCCACATCAACCACCGGGAAGATCGCTTCCGCCAATCGGTCATAGCCGCCCGAAACAATCCAGGAACTCGCCGCATTGCCCCGGCAGAGGTGCATGGAAATATGGGTTTCGGGTTTACGGTTCTTCACGCAGGCATTCAGCAGCTTGGCGTAATCATGGATCAGCGTGTCCGGATTCTCACCGATGCGCCGCAGGTTCTCGTTCATCCGATCATCCAGGAAGTATGTCAGCACCGGATCATCGATCTGGATATAGCGGCAGCCCAAATCTTCCAACGCGGCAATCTCATCCTGATAGAACTTGGCCACATCCGCCCAATACTCGTCCATGGTCGGATAGTGGGTTTCATCGATGGCCGCGCGTCCGCCATGGAAGTGAATGCGGGTCGGCGACGGCAGCGTGATCTTGGGCGTTTCGGAGGTCGCCTTGGCCAGCACCTCGTAATCCCGGCCGAGCAGCGCCTTGTCGTGGGTGATCTTGCCGACGGTTCGGACCACCTTGGGGATATAGCCGGACCCCTTGCCGCCATCGATCATGAACTCGGCGGACTCATCATCGCCGGCGATCTCCACACCGGGAATTTGGCTGATGAAATCAATCCACCAGTTCTCCCGGCGGTATTCCCCGTCGGTGATGGCTTTCAGACCAACATTTTCCTGCAGCTTGGCGACGCCGGCTATGGCCTCATCCTCCACTGCCTGCAAGGCGTCAGCCGCCAGTTCGCCGGCTTTCCATTTTTGCCGCGCCTCCATCAACTCCGGGGTGCGCAACAGGCTGCCTACATGGTCTGCCCTGAAAAATGGATATGCTTTGGTCATGAAATCCTCCCTCTCCGGCTCATCAGGCCGGATCATCTATTTTGGCCGCTGAATAGCGGTAGTTCAAATCTCGGTTCAACACCGGATCACTCAACGTCAACTCATAGACCGCACTGCCCGGTGTCACGAGGGCCATTGGTAGGCCTGCATAGAGAACGACAGCACCCGACGGCAGCTCCTCAATCTCCATGTCATTCGTGAAGTCGGTGAGCGTTTCCTCCTGCAGGACCAAGTCGTCCGACATTCGCACGGTAAGGCGCAAATCGCCTAGGTGACCCGCCACGTCTTTGTACCGCCAAGCCTGACGGCACAGCAGCTTGGCGCCTTCCCGAAACCCCAGCGCCCGGTCCAGCGCGCGATCCCGATGGATGGACGCCAGCCCGATCAACATCCCGGCCCCCGCCCCAATTAGCGCCACCGCGCCGTCGGCGCAACTATCGCCCACGGACTGTATTTCCGTGTTCATGGACAGCCGGTCGTTGGGTGACCGGATCAGAGATTCTCCCGCCACGCACACCGACACGTCGTCGATCAGGATATCCGGCGTGACCAGGGTCTCGCCTTCCACCACATGAGGCCGGTATATGAAGCTGCTGGCCACTGCTTTCCTCTAGGCCAACAGATTGTCGATGCAATCGTCGGTGGTTCGCACGTCACCGAAGCTCTGCCAGACCGATGTCAGCCCGACCAGATGGTCTTCGTCATACCGGGCCGCATTGGCGTCCGACACCATAGCCACCCGGTAACCCATCATCATCGCGTCCCTGGCGCTGGTTTCGCAGCAGAAGTTCGTCGCCGTCCCGGCCACCAGCAGATTCTCAATCCCGCGTTCCTGTAGTTGATCATGCAGATCGGAGGAGCCCTGGATGAAAGTGCTGAACCGGGTCTTCAGCGTGACAATGTCTTCGTCCTTCACCACCAGGTCCGGGAAAATTTCATGCCCCTCTGTCCCCATGGTGAGGCCGTCCTTGTGCGCCTTCATCTTTGCCGGCGTGAAGAAATAGTCGTGATAGATGGGCCAAAGGCTCGGACCGTCCAGTTCCTCCGCCACCGTAAGCTTCACCCAGGCGACGACACCGCCCTTATCGCGGACAACATCCGCCAACTTGTTGATGTTGGGGCAAATGCTGATCGCGGTCTCCACCTCGGCCACGAAAAAGTTCTGCATGTCGATCACGACAAGCGCCGTCTTGGCCGGATCGAATGTATCGAACACGTTCAGCTTGCCCCGCTTGGCCATGATCCGTTCGATGACGTAGTCGGGTATTTCCAAATTGTGCGGCATTAATGTTCTCCTCTTTGTCTAAACGCCCGGCTGCCAGGCCATCATGCGTATTTCGCCCAGCTCCCTGGTCATTTTTTCCCATGTCTCCCCGCCGTCCTGTGAACGGAAAATCTGGCCCAGGATGGTATGGCAGAAAATCAAATTCGGATCGGCTGGGTTGGTCGCGATCCACCAAATGGTGCTGTTCACGTGCCCCGGCAGCTTGGCATCCTCCCACGTCTCGCCATAGTCCCGGCTTCGGAGCAGCATGCCTGTTTCTCCAGACGGCTTATCGCCGACAGAGAGAAACATGACGCCGGAATCATCCGCGCGTTTACGGATACAGCGCATGTATTTCCAGGGTGCGATGGGAATGTCGTGATAGGTCCAGGTGGCGCCGTTGTCGGAACTTCTGTACAGCCCCTCCTCCGTCGAGCACAGCACCGTCCGCGTGCCGTCGTCGTGATCAAAGAACACCAGATTATGGGTGTCTTCGGAAATCAGGCCATCATTACACTTTTGCCAAGTCTCCCCCAGGTCCGTGGTCTTGAACACGCCATCAATCTCGATGGTCACCCAGACGGTCTTGAAATCCGCCGGGTCAAACTGGATCGACGTGATCCTTGGCGTATTGATGAACCAACACTCGGTCGAATTGCTCAGGTCGCACCGGTCCCAGCTAACGCCACCGTCCAGGGACCGGAAAATCTCCGCCGGGCGGGTACCGGCAAATATAATTCCCGGGTCCGCCGGCGATTGAGCAATCTGTTGGATATGGAGATCGTCCATGGGCGACGGGATATAAACCCAGTTGCTCGCCTTGGGGTCCCAGCGATAGACGCCCAGATCGGTGCCCGCCAGGACCTCGCCCGGCCGCTCCGGGTGAACCGACACGGACCAGCAACGGGATTCATTATAGATACCGCCGGTCGGCGTATGCGCCCGGTTCCAGCTTTGGCCTCGGTCATAGCTGAACCAGACCGAATGGCCGACCGTCGCTGCGTAAGCGGTTATATCCACACGCGGTTCACTCCCGTCTCATGAGACAAGTGTAGCGCAGGTGCTCCGAAGGTCGATTACTTTTTGAAGATCGGATGAATTACCCGGTCACCTGGCTTGATCCCCAGACGCGCGGCCGTCCCGCCGTTGACTTCCAGCACCGCCAGCGCCAAGCCACGGGACGGAATGGTTGTTTCCGACTGGGGCACGGTGCGCTGAGCAATATTGATGATACGGCCGTCGGCGCCGATAAAAATCATATCCAGCGGGATATAGGTGTTCTTCATCCACATGGTGATGCGGGTTGGGCGTTTGTAATCGAACAGCATCCCGGCATCCGGCGCCATGGACCGGCGGAACATCAGGCCCTGGGCCTGCTGGCGGTCACTCACCGCCATCTCGACCGTAAATTTATGGACGCCAGACTTTGTCTCGATCCGCAGCGAAGATTTTTCGAAAGTAACCAACGCCTGCGATTGCAAACCGGCGGGCAGCAGGGCGATGCCCGCGACCATGAATCCGATAAAATGCCTGCGGCTGATCATTAGGACCAATTTAGCTTAACCGGCCTGATTGTCCACGTAGCGATTGGCCCAGGCGCTGATCACTTCCGCAACGTAATAGGCGTCGTCCCGGCTGGTGATCAGATGGTCTGCCTTGTCCAGGGACACAAAGCTCTTGGGATGGCGGGCAGCCTGATAGATTTCCGCGGCATTCTCGATCCCGACGATGTCATCGATGGGACTATGGAAGATCAGCAGCGCCTTCTTCATGTTATTAACTTTGTCGGTCAGTTTGTGATCTGCGATGTCGTCCAGGAAACCCTTCTTGATGCGGAACGGCCGGCCGCCAATGCAGACCTCAGCCACACCCTTCTCCTCGATCTCGTCCTTGGCGGACGCGAAATGATGTTCCACATGATGCGGGTCGGCGGGCGCACCGATGGTCGCAACCGCAACCACTTCCGGGATTTCAACGGAGGCCGACAAGACCGCCGCCCCGCCCAAACTATGCCCGATCAGCATATGGGGCGCCTGATACTCTTCACGCATAAACTTGGCCGCCGCCACCAAATCATCAACGTTGGAGGAGAAGGTCGTATCCGCAAAATCCCCTTCGCTTTCGCCCAAGCCGGTAAAGTCAAAGCGGAATACGGCAAATCCGCGCAGCCAAAGCGCCTTGGCTATCCGCACCGCCGCCAAGATATCTTTGGAGCCGGTAAAACAGTGAGCGAAGAGAACATAGCCGCGCGGCTGCCCCTCATCGGGAATGTCCAGCCGGGCCGAAAGTTCGTCGCCAAACGCGCCTGTAAAAGTCAAATTTAACTGTGTCATCGCTGCTGCTTATTTTTGTCGGAGTACGATATTTGAAGTCTAGGTCACTGCGTTCCGGATTTACAGACCGGATTAGTGCTTATGTTGTCGCGGGGATAGGCCCAGAAGCATAGAGTTTTCACCTGCAAAATGGGACAAACAATGGAAAAAACACATAAAAAATGTGTTGAAACCTCCTGGCGAATCCCAAATAATACAGTACGTTTCAGGTAATTAATGAACGACCAAATCACAGGGGTTTCTTCTAACGGCTTAAGACTTCAGAACCGTTTTTCCGCCTAGCATATAACCAAACCGGCACTTCCTTAGTCGCCGAAACATGTTTGTTTGGTTTCTTTGGCGGGCATTGCGGTCTGCACCATCAGCCAAGTAACCATTAACGCTACAAACTCGCCAATCGTGAGGTAACTTGATGTTTTCAGTAAATCCGTTTGCCGAACTCTCCGGCACCATCTCCCCGGTTATTATGCAATGGTATGTCGTCATCATGGCGATTTTCGTTGCCGCCGGTACGCTCTTTGACATTATTCACAAAGGCAGCGCCCGCTATTTCTTCGAAAATTGGAGAAACTCCAAGGCTCAGGCCAAGAAAGAGGTAGGCGGCGGAGAGGCCATCGGTGTCGCGATTAATACGGTCGCTCATGACGTTCTGACCTCCGGGGAATTCTGCAATCAAAAGCGCCGGATCGCGCACTTGCTGACCATGTACGGCTTTATCCTGCACCTGGTGATGACGGCGATTATGGTGTTCGGCTACACCGGTGGTGCGGCAACCCCGGCCTACATGGCCCAACTGTGGTACTTGGGCGCGGCGATGGTCTGCGTCGGCGGCTACTGGTTCTGGTTCTTCATCCGGGTGGACGTCGCCGCCGAAGGCAATCCCTGGAACCGGATCGTCCGGGCCGACTTGTTCATCCTGTCCCTGCTGGCGAGTTGCACCCTGGCGATCCTCTGGGGTCTGGCCCAATCCTCCGGCAGCCCCGGATCAATGATCATGCTGGGCCTGTACCTGATCGCCACAACCGTTTTGTTCGGCGGCGTGCCCTGGTCCAAGTTCTCGCACATGTTCTTCAAGCCGGCTGCCGCCTTTGAAAAACGCATGTCGGTCGCGAACGAAACGCGGAACAATCTACCGAAGCCGGCAGACCGCACCAGCGCGGAAGACCGAGACCGCCACTCGATGGAGCTGTTGAAAGACGCCCCCTTGGATATGGGTCTGGGCATCAAGCGCGAACAACCCCGTCACTATTAATGCCCAGATGCAAATTAAGAGACGCATATAAGAGTTTGAATAGAGAGAGAATTTAAGATGCCAACTTTTGTTTATATGACCCGGTGCGATGGTTGCGGACACTGCGTGGATATCTGCCCGTCCGACATCATGCACATCGATAAAACTTACCGGCGCGCCTACAACCTTGAGCCCAACATGTGCTGGGAATGTTATTCCTGCGTGAAGGCGTGCCCGCAGAACGCGATTGATGTTCGCGGCTATGCGGATTTTGCGCCGCTCGGCCATAGTGTCCGAGTGCTTCGCGAAGAAGACAAAGGCACCATCGCCTGGCGGATCAAATTCCGCGACGGGACCGAGAAAAACTTCCTGTCGCCGATCACCACCAAGCCGTGGGGCCGCGACATCCCGAAATTGAAAGATGTCGAAGGTCCGACCCAGGAACAACGGGACAGCCAGTTACTCTACAACGAGCCGAAGTACATCCGCTTCGACGACGGCGGCCTCCACACGTTGGAATCTAATGGCCTCACCATGAAGAAGGGCGTGTATTACTAATGGCTTACAAAACAATCGTAGAAGACAATATCGACGTCCTGGTCGCCGGCGCAGGCCTTGGCGGCACCGGCGCGGCTTTCGAAGCCCGGTTCTGGGGCCAGGACAAGAAAATCGTCATCGCCGAAAAGGCCAACATCGACCGCTCCGGCGCGGTCGCGCAGGGCCTTTACGCCATCAACTGCTACATGGGCACCCGGTTCAACGAGAACAATCCGGAAGACCATGTGCAATACGCCCGGATCGACCTGATGGGCCTGGTTCGCGAAGACCTGCTGTTCGACATGGCGCGCCACGTGGACTCCACGGTGCACCAGTTCGAAGAATGGGGCCTGCCGTTGATGAAAGACAACGAGAAAGGCAGCTACCTTCGTGAAGGCCGTTGGCAGATCATGATCCATGGCGAATCCTACAAGCCGATCGTGGCCGAAGCCGCCAAGAAATCGGCCGACAAGGTTTTCAACCGGATTTGTGTCACGCACCTGCTGATGGACGAAGCCAAGGAGAACCGGGTCGCCGGCGCCGTCGGCTTTAACGTCCGGACCGGCGATTTCCACGTCTTCAAATCCAAGACCGTAATCTGCGGTGCGGGCGGCGCGTCCAACATCTTTAAGCCTCGCTCCACCGGGGAAGGCAGCGGCCGCACCTGGTACGCGCCCTGGTCTTCCGCTTCAGCCTACGGCCTGATGATCAACGCCGGCGCCAAGATGACCCAGATGGAAAACCGGATCGTGCTGGCCCGCTTTAAGGACGGTTATGGCCCGGTTGGCGCCTACTTCCTGCACCTCAAGACCTATACCCAAAATGCCTATGGTGAAGAGTTCGAGACCAAATGGTGGCCTCAGCTCCAGGAAATGGTCGGCAAGGAATACCTGGACCCGGAATTGTCGCACCGGACTCACCGGCCGATCCCGACTTGCCTCAGAAACCATGCCTTGATCTCCGAGGTTCAGGCGGGCCGCGGGCCAATTCACATGGTCACGATGCATGCCTTCCAGGACCCCCACCTGGAAGAGGTGGGCTGGGAAAACTTCCTGGGCATGACCGTCGGCCAGGCCGTTCTGTGGGCCGCGACGGACGTTGACCCGAAAAACGAGAACCCGGAACTGACCACGTCAGAGCCCTATGTCATGGGCTCTCACGCGACGGGCAGTGGCGCCTGGTGTTCCGGTCCGGAGGATGTCTCTCCGCCGGAATACTTCTGGGGCTATAACCGGATGATGACCATCGAAGGTCTGTTCGGCGCCGGTGACGCCGTCGGCGGAACGCCGCACGCGTTTTCGTCCGGCTCCTTCACTGAAGGCCGTTTGGCCGCCAAAGCCGCGTGTAAGTACATCGACGACGGCAAGGCCGAAGGTATTGTTGTGTCCCAAAAGACGCTTGATGATCTGAAGGCTCAGATTTTCAAGCCGCTGGAGCACTACAAGACCTACCGCAACGAAATCGTCGCGGGCGACGTGAACCCGCACTACATCAATCCGCAGCAAGGTCTCGACCGGCTGCAGAAGCTGATGGACGAATATTGCGGCGGCGTCACGGTCGGCTACATGACCAACGAGAAGCTCCTGAATATCGGCCTGAAGAAACTCAAGATCATGGAAGAAGACCTTGAGTGTCTGGCGGCAAAAGACCTCCACGAGCTATTGCGCGCGTGGGAGTTGAAGCACCGCCATCGGACGGCCGAGTGTGTGACACAGCACACGCTGTTCCGTAAGGAAACTCGCTGGCCCGGCTATTACTATCGCGGCGACGCGATGAAGCTGGACGACGAGAACTGGCATGTGCTGACGGTTTCACGGCGCGACCCGGAAACCGGCGAGTACACGATGGAAAAAGCCCCTTGCTACCACTTGGTGAAAGAGGGCGAATAAGAAGAAACACGGGCGGGCGTTCATTTCGGACTCCCGCCCGGTCTTCTAGAAAGATCAGCATTCGCGTGTTGGTCTTTTTTGTTAGAGCCTTGAAGAACGGCAGATGAATATTATCGACAAGACAGACGACGAAATTCTGGCCATTGCGAACCCGCTGTGGAGTCATCTCGTCAATGCGTCTAATAACGGTAAGTACGGGGAATTCGTCAGGCACTTCTCTGAAAGCCTGGTCATGGGCCTGAACGAGATCGAGGTCGGTAAACAATTCGCCAACAGTGAATTGACACGAAATCTTTCAGAATCCATCGAATTCCTCGGCACCATCCGCCGGGGCGAACATGTCACCGTGCTGTACCGCCAGCGCAGCACCAAGAAGGAAGGCGAATGGCTGGGCCGGCTGGTTCTCGGCTATGAAGACGGCGAAGTAAAAATCTTCGGCGCATCGATTTTTTGATCTGCTATTGGTTGCGGCATGAGTAACATGATCCAAGACAACAAATATGTGGAACTCACCTACAAGGTGATTGATCAGAAGACCGACGCCACACTGGTGACCGTGGAATTCCCGATCGGCTATGTCCATGGCGCGAATGACATTCTGGCACCGGCCGTGACCGACGAGTTGAAGGGCAAATCCGTGGGCGACGTGATCGAAGTGCCTATCGATTGCGACCAGCTTTACGGCCCCCGGGACGAATCCCTGGTTTTCACCGATAGGATCGAAAACGTGCCCGAGGAATACCGCGAAATTGGGACGACCATCCATACCGAGAATGAGCAAGGCCAGCCGATGAGCTTTATTGTCACCCGCATGGATGAAGAGACCCTGACCGTCGATGGAAACAATCCGCTGTGCGGCCGACAGGTCATCTTCAAGCTGGAGGTTTTAAACGTTCGGGGCGCCACAGACGAAGAGATCGAGGCTGGTGGCCCCCTCGGTGTCGCGCCCGATATCGGCGCCCAGCGAACAGTGCCGATCCACTGAAAAAACACTGATTTATTGCAGACTAGAAGGTATACTTAGTTAAATTCGGAGGTAAGACTTATGAGCAGCAACGTAGACGCAAAAGATCCGGTGCCGGAAGGCAAATCGCGGTACTTCACGACCAAGCAAAAAGAGCCGACCGAGGCCGGTTTTGTCGGGTATGAGACCACTTGGGAGCCGTTCCAGAAAGAGGTCGAGTATCAAACACCGAAAAAACCGTAAGGTTTTTTTGCCGGAGAGAAATTTGGGGGAAGCCGAGTGCTTCCCCCTTTTTGTTTTTACGTAGTCATGCGCGGACGGCGACGAAGGAGCCTGATCCGCGTACCCACCTTCCTGTT